>NZ_CAJYTV010000001.1:0-199817 GCF_913777885.1 uncultured Agrobacterium sp.
GCGTGGGGATGAGGCGATCAGCCTCAACTTGTCTCCCATTCACCGTCGCACACGCAGATCAACAAACAGCATCATCCTAAAACAGAAAAACCCGCCGAAAAATCGACGGGTTTGTCAGCGGTCTGAGCCGGAGCACTCGCTCCGGCTTTTTCGTGCGACCAGCTCAGCCAGTCTGCTCAATGTCAAGAATGTTCAGGCGCTTTATGGCGCCTGGGTCGATGGATTTTTATCGACGCCTTCGGTCGGTGGCGTTGCGCCGGATGGCGGGTTGTTATCGAAACTCTGTCCGCCCTGCGCACCGGGGTTGAGCGTCTGACTGGATGTGGCGGGACCTGGTGGCGGCGGCGTTTCCGTCGTCGCAGGGGCGGTACTCTCACCCCATATTTCTGCGACCAGCCAAACGGCGAGTGCCAGAAACAGGCTGATGACGAGAATGGCCAGGACTGGCTTACCCTTGAAGCCCTGACGGGTTTCTCGCGGCGTGAATGTCTTCTTCTCCACGTTCGGTTGCTGCATATCTCTCCTCCTCGGATCAGAGCCCGGATGGGGCCTACTGGGGAGTAAAAGGGCTGCAACGGCCGATTGTTCCTTGCCCTTGCCGATATGCGGAAGAAGGCTCTCTATCTATTTCTGACGCAGTCGGCGCGCACGGCAGTTTTCAAAGGCCGTATCGATCATCGTTGAGGCCGCTTGAGGATCGTCGAAGACCATGTCGATCTCAACAACCTGGCTCATCCAGAGAAGCTCAGCCGCCGGCCCGGTTTTGCCCGAAAGCCGCACGGCATCCTTGGCTGTCGTCAGCGGCATGAGATCCTGTTTCTTCGCTTCTTCCATCAGATCGGCTAGTTCATCGTCGCTGAACTGATGATGATCGGGAAACGATCGTCGAAGGACGATTTCCGCATTGAGAGCTTCGGCCGTGCGGTAAAACTTGGTGGGATCGGCAATACCGGCAAAGGCCAGAACACGTTTTCCGGCAATGCCTGGCAGGGGGCGCGGCTGCGTGTAGGACACAAAGACGGGCTTTGCCGCACGGGCTGCGGTACGAATGATCGCATCTGCCTCCTGCCCGTCCCCCACTTTCAGGAGAGCCGACGCCTGCCGGATCTGTTCGCCCAGCGGCGCACGCACCGGGCCACTCGGCACGAGATGTCCGTTCCCTATCCCGCGCCGCGTATCGATAACGAGGAGGGCGTAATCCAATGTCAGCCGGGCGCTCTGAAAACCGTCATCCATCACGATCAGATCGACACCCTCTCTGACCAGCCGCTCTGCACCCTCGATGCGTCTGCGTGAAATGACCGTCGTTGCTTCGCGTGCCAGTAGAAGCGGCTCGTCGCCGACAGCAGCGGAGCGATGGTGATCCGGATCGACCAGCGTCGTCACGTCAAGCGTGCCGCCATAGCCGCGGCTGAGGAAGCCGGGCTTCAAACCCCTGTCGAGTGCCGCGCGGGCAATAGCGATTGCCGTGGGTGTCTTTCCTGCCCCGCCGACGGTGAAATTGCCAATGCAGATCACTGGAACGGGAACCGAGGCGCGCCTGGCCGTTTTCATCCGTCGACCCGCCACACGGCCGTAGAGATATGAAAAGGGACTTAGTGCCCATGCTTCCCAGCCAGCTTTTCTCCACCAGAAAGGCGGCGCTTCAGACACCATTGGCGTATCAACTCCATGGGCACATTTATGGTAGCAAGAGCTACAACATGTCGCGCAAAAGTGTCCAGCGTTTTGCGACGATAAGGTGCGCTACACATCAAGGGGAAAGATCGCCAGACGCCTATAAATCCCAGAAAAGAAACGACATTGCAAAGCCTGTCCGAAATCAGACAGAGGCGCGTTCCGGCAGCAATGCCTCTATTCCGGTAATATCGTCGAAGCAGTAATCGCAATCGGCGGACAGGCTTTCGCGCGAGCCAGTGCCCGTTAGCACACCGACACGCAAGCCTGCACCGGCATTGCGAGCCATATGCAGATCGTGATTGTTATCGCCGACCATTGCGACGCGCTCTGGCGTCAGGCCGATCGCCTCGCAGAAGCCGAGGACCATGCCTGGCTGCGGCTTGACGCCGTGACCACTGTCATAGCCTGCGACGAAATCGAGATGGACATCGAAGCCGAAACGTTTGGCCGTCTCGCGAATGGAGGCTTCGTTATCGCTCGAAGCAACGCCAAGCTTATAGCCCCTGTCCTTAAGTCGCGCGAAGAAGGACTTGAGATCTGTGACGGCCACAGACTGGCTTGCTGCCGCAGTGAAAAGGCGATCGAGGCGTTCGGTCAAAGGCTTTAGATCACAAGGCGACCCCGCAGCAATCAATCCTGCGGCAATTTGTGCCGTATTGCCAGCCGCGAGCAGGCTGTCGGGCTTAACATGTCCTGTGACGGGGTCCATGCCGCATGCGAGCAGAAGCCGATCGGCAAGCTCCCCATCGCCCTTGGCTGCAATGGATGCGAGTTCACGATTAACTGGCCCCCAACTGGCGTCGTAACCGATCAGCGTACCGTCCTTATCGAAAAGGACTGCGGCGATGGCGGCAGTGGATTTCTGTGAAACCTGTTCGGCCAACTTTCAACCCACCGCGCTGCGTGGCTGAAGTTTCGCCGATACCGTCAGCGGGTTGATATAGGGCTCAAGCGCCTTGAGCGTCAGCGACAAGGCGCCGCGCAGATCCTGGATGACCTTTCCACCAGCATCGATCATCTTGTAGCGCTCATTGTCGTTGGCAAGCAGATAATGGACGGCCTTCGCCAGCATCTCGACATCGCGAATGATACGGCCACCGCCGGAGCGCAGAAGCTTCTGATACGCCTCGCGGAAATTCTGCACGTGCGCGCCCGAAAGAACCGCGCATCCAAGCATGGCCGGCTCCAGAGGGTTCTGCCCGCCTTCAGCCGTGAGCGATCTTCCAACAAAGGCAAGCTCCGTCAGCCGCAGATAAAGCCCCATCTCGCCAATGCTGTCGCCGAGAAAAATGTCCGTGTCGGGACCGATCACATCGTTGCGGCTTCTGCGCGCGACGTTAAGGTTCATACTCTTCAGCATAGCTTCGACCTCATCGCCACGTTCAGGATGACGTGGAACGATAATGGTCAACTGGCCATTGCGGGATTTGATCGCCGCATGGACGGTGGCGGCTGCCTTTTCCTCACCATCGAAGGTGGAAATCGCTGCCCATGTCTTCCGGTTGCCGATCTGTCGGCGATAAATGTCCAAGACCGCCTGATCACAGGGCGGTGGATCGGTGTCACCCTTGAGATTGCCAGACGTTACGACAGGCCAGGAGCCGAGGTCGCGAAACCGTTCAGCGTCCAGATCCGACTGGACGACCACCAGAGCGAGCTTGCTGAAAAGAGCTTCGGCGAAGTCGGAATGGCTCCGCCATCTGTCGAAGGAGCGGTCAGAAATACGGGCATTCACGCGGATTTGCGGAATATGCCGACGCTCCAGTTCCATCATCGTGACCGGCCATATTTCCGATTCAGCGGTGATGGCCGCATCCGGCGCCCAGTAATTGAGGAAACGGTTGATGCAGATCTTGATATCGAGCGGCACATATTGATGGATCACATCGTCGCCGAGGCGGGTGCGGCTGATATCGGCCGACGTTACGGTGCCGGTGGTGAGAAGCACGTGAATGTCGCGCTTGCGGATTTCGCGAATGAGCGGAACCAGAGCCAGCGTTTCGCCGACACTTGCGGCATGGAACCAGACGAGCGGACCGCGCGGGCGATCTGCACTCGAATAGCCAAAACGTTCAAGCCGACGCTGTTTATCTTCTTTGCCCTTGGCCGCCCGGTAAGACAGGTAGGGCCGAGCGAATGGATAAGCCGCCATGCCCGCTATTCTATAACCCGAGAGGGCAAAACGTGCGATCCGGCTGTTCATACGATGCTGCCCTCGATCACTTTCCGCAATGCTTTTTCCCCGTTCTCATGCCCGGCTACTTCTGACGAAAATGCGTCTTTTTTGTTGTGATCAGGCGTCGGCACAAACAATATAGCTCACCGCCAGATATTGTGCGTCTCTCCCATGGAGACGCACTACCCGTATACATGACGAACTATAGTAGTAAAAAAACGGCTGAAAAGACGTTATTTGTTCTCAGGGTCGAGAAGACGGTGCATATGCACTATAAAATAGCGCATATGGGCGTTGTCTACCGTCTGTTGCGCCTTGGATTTCCAGGCGCTGAGCGCGGTCGCGTAGTCTGGAAAGATGCCTACGATGTCAAGTGCGTTCAGATCGCGAAACTGCACGTCCTGAAGATTGTCGAGTTCGCCGCCAAATACGAGGTGAAGGAGCTGTTTCTTGTTATCCGCTTGCGTCATGTCCTGTCGTCTCTTCTTTCTTCTTAAAGGCGTTCAACGAAGTTTCCATCTGCTGGATTTCGCCGCAAAAATCAACCTCTCCTCGATCTCCCAAGCTGCATGAGCAAGGTTGGCAACACGTGGTTGGCAGCCGCGCAAAGAGCGCCTTGCTTGACGCGTGCGCGGTTATAAATCAACGGCTTGCCGTCCATATCGACGAGTTGTCCTCCAGCCTGCTGCAAAATCAAATCGGCTGCGGCAAGATCCCAGTCATGCGAATTCGGCAATACAAGCGTGCCATCGATCCGCCCGTCCGACACCATCGCCAGTCGGTAAGCCAGTGAAGGAACATGCGGAATGCGCCGAACAGACGGTCTGAAGTCTGCCGGCAGACGTCCGATTACATCCTCGGGAGCGGCGAGCTGAATTGGGCCTTCCCGGTTGCCGGCAATCTGCAAGACGGCGCCGTTTTTAGTGGCCTGCGCATCCTGAACAGCAGTGAACTCCTCCGCCAGAGCAGGCGCCACCAAGGCCGCAACGACCGGTCGGCCCTTGTGGACAACAGCAACGCTGACGCACCAGGTATCCTTGCCCCCAATAAAAGCTCTCGTTCCGTCGATCGGATCAACGATGAAGAGCGTCTCATGCGAAAGACGTTTTTCGTTATCGGTGGTCTCTTCGGAGAGCCAGCCATAATCCGGCCGGGCAGAACGCAAAAGACCTTCGAGAATTTCATTGGCGGCATAATCGGCGGCACTGACCGGCGAATGTCCGCCGTCTTTCCACCAGACCTGCGGGTCTTTGCGAAAATACTGGAGTGCCGCCTGTCCCGCCTCGCGGGAAGCCCTCAATACAAGGTCAAGGTCAGCCTGCCACTCATATCCCAAAACATTCGGTGTCATATCATCGTTCTGCGCGTATCGCACATGTTCAATCATGCTCTCACATGCGCATGACGGTTGCTGGAAAGCAACCGCACATCAGCATGTCAGCGTCCCGCAATCGTCATGCCTTCGATGGCAAGCGTGGGTGCTGCAACACCATATTTCCGGTCGACGTCATTTGCGGGCGTGACACGCATGAACATGTCTTTGAGGTTCGACGCAATCGTCACCTCTGAGACCGCGAAGGAGGTTTCGCCGTTCTCGATCCAGAAACCGCTCGCGCCACAGCTATATTCCCCAGTGATCATGTTGGCGCCGTGGCCAATCAACTCCGTGACGTAGAAGCCCGTGCCGACCTGGCGGATCAGATCTTCCGGCGAGATATCGCCCGGCTCCAAGGCAAGGTTGGTGGATGCGGGCGAGACGGATGTCCCACCGCGCACGCCGCGACCATTGGTCTCGAGGCCGATTTCACGCGCCGTTGAGGTCGAGAGGAACCAGTGGCTCAAGACACCGTCCTCGATCATCACCAGCTTTTCACCACGCACGCCCTCCCCATCGAACGGACGCGAGGATGGACCACGCACGATCTGCGGATCGTCGGTGATGGAGAGACCCTTCTTCAGGACCTGCTGACCCATCTTGTCACGCAGGAAGCTGGTCTTGCGCGCCACCGAAGCGCCGTTGATAGCGCCTGCAATGGAGCCGACAAAGCCGCGCGCGATACGGGGATCGAAAACAACGGTGATATTGCTGCCGGTATCGATCTGCCTTGGGTTGACGCGCCGAACCGCCCGCTCGCCCGCACGGCGACCAATCTCTTCCGGTGCGTCTAGATCAGCGAAATAGAGGCGGCTGTCGTAGTCATAGTCGCGCTCCATCTTCGTGCCTTCGCCAGCAATGACACTTACGGAACGGCCGAAACGGCTTCCCATATAGCTGCCAGCAAAGCCGTGGGAAGTCACAAGCACGAGCCCGCCCATGCCGCTGGATGCTCCAGCGCCAGAGGAGTTCGACACGCCCTTTACCGCAAGTGCTGCCTCTTCCGCAGCCAGCGCCGCATCCCGAAGCTGATCTGTGGAGACCTCCGTCGGATCGAAAAGCTGCAGGTCATCGTAAGACGTCGCAAGACGCTCCTTCTCGGCAAGGCAGGCAAAAGGATCTTCGGGCGAAACTTTAGCCATGGCAACGGCGCGCTCGGCAAGTGTCTTCAGGTCGAAGCCTGGGTTGGCCGACACGCTCGCAACCCGCTTGCCGACGAAGACACGCAACGAGAAATCGTCGCTCTCCGACGATTCGGTGCTTTCAACCTTCCCAAGCCTGACGCCGACCGACTGCGAGCGGGAGCGGACGATCACCGCATCGGCCTCATCGGCACCGGCACGCTTGGCGAGAGCGACGAGTTCGCTTGCACGGTCGAGAAGCTTGGACGAATCGATTTCTGAGGACATGAGGCGGGCCTTTCGTTGACCTTCATTTATGGCCGCGCTTTTGCCGCATCAAGGTCAAAGCGCCATTTCACCTGCATTTGAGCAGAAGCGCTTAAATATCGAGGCCACGCCCGCGATGAAACAGCTCGATTTGCATGTCGATCTGCCGCTTTAGATCATCCTTGATGACATCAGATTCGGCCAGCACCTCATGGGCTTTGAGGAAATCCAATACGCGGAAGCGGTTGACTGGCGGGCGCAGAAAAATATGCGGGGGGCGCATTCGCAGCTTCAGACCGATGGCTGACTGCATCATTAACTGGCTCGCCCCGAATAGGCTCTCTATGCGGCTCGGCATGGTGGTGCCATCACCTTCCGGCCCACCCACGACATCGACTGCGATGACGATATCGGCTTCATCGAGGAGATGCTCGTACGGAACAGGATTGAAAATGCCACCATCGATCATGATGCGATCATTCATGCGGATCGGCATAAAGAGCGCAGGAATGGCGGCGGATGCAGCAAGCGCCTGGCGCAGATCGCCCTCCTGGCAGATGACTTCCATCTGGGCGTAGTAGTCGGTCGCGATCACCTTGAGCGGGACACCGAGTTCGGCGAAATCGCGCGGCAGCGCGGAAGGCAAAAGCGCATCAAGAATAAGTTCGAGATTAAACTGACCAAAGCGAAAACCGAAGGCGGCGTGGCGCATAGAGGCTGGACCAAGGCTCCAGAGCTTGTTGGCAACGCTGCCCTTCTTGCCCATGAGCGCCAGCGTGTAATCGCGGATTTCCTTGCCGCTCATACCCGCGGCCATGCCAGCCCCCATGATGCCGCCGATCGAGGCGCCAGCAATCGCGCTTGGACGAATACCAAGTTCGTCCATCGCTTCTATAACGTTGATATGGCAGATGCCGCGCGCTCCGCCACCGCCGAATGCGACGGCAAAGGTGGGATCGCTTCTTTCCGGTGGCAACTCTTTGCGCTTACGCTTTTTTTCGGAGAGTTTCTTTTTCTTCGCAGCCACGAGAACAGCCTCATTTCCTGTCATGCGGTCGCCTGGCCAAAGCGTGGCGACGGTCACCGTGGCACTGGCTCTATGACATAAAGACGACAGGACAGTGACGCGGGAGGTCTCCTCTCGCGTCAACCGAGGGGCTTCAAGGCTCGTAACGGTAGAAATGCATTCTGGTGTCGCCGAAGGTGCGGCTTTCCAAAGGCTTGAATGCCGGATCGACCATCACGGCCACATCGCCTTGCTCTTCCAGAATTGCCAGGGCGCCAGGCACGAGCCAACCGCCGAGATGGGCGGCCTGAAAGGCTTTTTCTCCGAGAGCCTGCCCATAGGGCGGGTCAGCAAATAGAAGATCGAAGGGTTCGATATTGTTGACCCCGCCAAGCTTGGTCGCATCGCGGCGCAGGATGCGGGCTCGGCCATGCAGACCAAGCGCATCGATATTCTCCCACAACAGCCCCCTGCCCTCGACGCCGTTTTCGACGAACAGGGCGACCCGACAGCCGCGCGACAGCGCTTCCAGACCAACTGCACCTGTGCCCGCGAAGACATCGAGAATACGGGTGCCGTCCAGGCTTTCCGGATAAGCATGGCTCAGAATATTGAACAGGCTTTCCCGCGTCCGGTCGATCGTGGGTCTGATGGCATTGGACTTGGGCGCAGCCAGGCTGCGACCGCGAAACTCACCGCCGACGATCCGCATCAGCCGCCGTTCCCTCGCGAGCCGCCTCTCGGACCGGACGGCCTACCGCCGGATGGTTTACCACCGGGGCCGCGACCACCGCCGCCCGATGGCTTACCACCGGAACCTCTATTGCCGCCCTTGCCGCCGAAGCCCTTTGGGCCGTTGCCGCCTTCGGAGCGTTCACCTCGGGATTTGCCGAAGCCAGGCTTGCCGCCAGATGGTCTTCCACCAGAGGGCTTGCCACCAAAAGGCTTTGCACCAAAAGGTTTTGCACCAGCGGGCTTGTCGCCAAAGGGACGTTCGCTACGCGCCGGGCGATCGCCGTCATCGCGTGGCTTGCGATCACCGAATGAGCGCTCACTGCGGGCAGGACGATCATCGAACGAACGGGCCGGACGATCCGAACGGGCCGATCTATCGCCAAAGGACTTTTCGCCGAAGGATCGTTCGCCACGGGGGCGGTCGTTGCGAGGCCGTTCGCTGCGCTCGCCATCTTCGCGCGGCTTGCGATCGCCGAAGGGGCGATCACCGAACTTGCGGTCACCACGAGGCTTGTCCGCAAACGAACCGCGTGCAGGACGATCGCCAGCTTCACGGGGCTTTCGGTCGCCGAAAGAGCGCTCGCCACGGCCTCGGCCGCGACCTTCATCGCGTCCGGCCTCATTGCTCGAATCCGAGCGGATCCATTCGCCCTCATCATCGGCATGGCGCACGACAGCGCGGCGGGCCTCAGCCTGTGCCGATGGCTGCTTAAAGACGCTCTCGGCTTCAGCGCGCGCAGAGAGCTTACGCGCCTTACCGTCGCGTGTCGGCTTGGCGCCAGGCGCCATCCAGACATTGGCTGTACGGTTGCTGCCAAGAGGCGGACGCTTCGGCCCGCGATCATCGGCTTCGGTTTCGTCCCTGCCCTTACCGGCGAACTTGCCGGCTGGCTTCGCTCCGAACTTGCCGGCAGGCTTGTCGGAGCGCTTGCCTTCAAAGCGGCCAGTGGAACGCTCGTCACCATCGCGCGACCGGCGCTCGGCCTGGTCCTGCTTGCCCCACTCGGCCTTGGCCGGCTTGGCAGGTGCTTCGTCCTCATCTTCTTCGGACTTGTGGTCATAGATCGGCGCATCGAAATTGGCGCCTGCGGCCTCGATCAGGCGCGGTCCAAGCTGGTCGCGCAGCATACGACCGCGGACCTCGATGACCTGGCCTTCCGGCAGATCGCCCAGCTGGAACGGGCCATAGGAAACGCGGATCAGGCGGTTGACCTCAAGACCAAGCGCGCCAAGCACGTTCTTGATTTCGCGGTTCTTGCCTTCGCGAAGGCCCATGCTGATCCACACATTGTGGCCCTGCGTACGGTCTAGCGTCGCGTCGATCGCGCCATAGAGCACGCCGTCCACGGCAATGCCGTCCTTCAGCTTGTCGAGCGCTGCCTGATCAACCTCGCCATGGGCGCGCACACGGTAGCGGCGCAGCCAGCCGGTGGTCGGCAGTTCAAGCACGCGCGACAGGCCGCCATCATTGGTCAGCAGCAGCAGGCCTTCGGTATTGATATCAAGACGACCGATCGAAAGAACGCGCGGCAGTTCTTTAGGCAGGTTGTCGAAAACCGTCGGACGGCCTTCCGGATCGGAATTGGTGGTCACGAGGCCCGCAGGCTTGTGATAGAGCCATAGACGCGTGCGCTCCGCGCCACGGATCGGCACGCCGTCGACTTCGATCTTGTCGTCGAGCGTCGCGTTGACGACTGGCGTATCCAGCTTCACGCCATTCAAGGACACGCGTCCTTCCATGATCATGCGCTCGACATCGCGGCGCGAGGCCACGCCTGCGCGCGCCATGATCTTGGAGATGCGCTCCGGCTTTCCGGCCGTCGTTTCGACGGCTGCGACTTCCGGCTTTTCCTTGAAAGGCTTTTTCTCACGCGCTTCTGACGGCTTAGCCGATGATTTCGGCTTCCTGTCGCGGTCGAATGTCTTGCCACCAGCGCGCTTCGGCTTGTCTTTGAATGTCATTTGTTGTTTGCCTGTTGTTTGCCGTGTCCTATCAGGTCACGCGGCGGCGGTTAAGAGGAAATTGCACCAAGCATGGCGGAAACGACGCATTTCATGGACATGGCGCTCGAAGAAGCGCAGGCAGCGGGTGCGCGTGGCGAAGTGCCGATCGGCGCCGTGCTCGTTTATGAAGGCCGCGTCCTTGCCCGTTCCGGCAATCGCACACGTGAATTGAACGACGTTACCGCCCATGCCGAAATTGCCGTAATGCGCATGGCCTGCGAAGAACTTGGCCAGGAGAGGCTTCCAGGCGCCGATCTTTACGTCACGCTCGAGCCCTGCACCATGTGCGCGGCGGCTATTTCTTTTGCCCGTATCCGTAGGCTCTATTACGGCGCGAACGATCCGAAGGGCGGCGGCGTAGAGAGTGGCGTTCGCTTCTACAGCCAGCCGACATGCCATCATGCACCCGATGTCTATTCCGGCTTCGCAGAAGTGGAGAGCGCCGAAATCCTGCGAGCGTTCTTCCAGACCAAGCGAGACTGAAGGCGCCCCAAAAAAAATCAGTCGGCTGAAGCAAAAGCCGTGAGGGCTGCGCCTGAAAGACGGTATCGCACCCATTCGTCCTGCGCCTCGGCACCGATGGATCGATAGACGCGGATGGCCGGTTCATTCCAGTCCAGAACGCTCCACTCGAAGCGCCCACAGCCTTTCTCCACTGCAATTGCTGCCAGACGCTTCAACAGTGCTTTTCCTGCTCCAGAGCCGCGTGCATCCGGCGTCACATAGAGATCTTCCAAGTAGAGACCATTTCTGGAAAGCCACGTGGAATAGGTGAGGAACCATACGGCAAAGCCGATCGGCTGACCGTCACGCTCGCAGATCAGCGCGGAAGTCACGGATCCCTCTCCGAAAATGGAGGCCGTAATGCTTTCGACAGTGGCCTTCACCTCGTGCTCGGCGTTTTCGTAGATGGCCAATTCACGAATGAAGCGCAAGATGGTGGGCGCATCGGCGGCAACCGCGTCCCGGATCAGCAACGTCATGACAAATTCCTTTCACAGAGATGCTGAAACAGAAAACGCGACGCTATTGCGCCGCGTTCGGAAGGAAGGCCATGGAAGCCCTTACTGGAAGGGGTTCCACCAGCTTTTGCCGGTTCCGGCCAGAGCGGCGTTCTTTTTGCGCTCCTTTTCCTTCTTCAATTCCGGCTCCCCAAGATCGGTCAACTGGTCCTGAGACACGTTGCGATATTCTACCGGAGGATCGGTCAGATATTTGCGCGTATTGGTGTTGACGACCGTGCCGCCTTGCGCATCGGCCTTGGCCTTGCGGAACGCTTCCCACTTCTGGCTTTCGGTCATCTGGCCGTTCGTGCCGTTACCGGCCAGGAGCGGCGAACGATAATTGGGATTATCCTTGTTCGCCTCGGCTTCCTGGCGAAGGCGCTCGCGAGCTTCCTCCGGTGTTTCCGGCCACTGCGGGTTGTTTTCGCGATTGGCGAGGCTTTGCTGCGGCTGTGCCAGTTGATCGGCGCGAGCCTTTGCTGGAACAACCAGACCGGGGCGCGGACTGTACTTTACGTTGCGCTTGCTTTGGTCGCCAGTCAAAGAGGTGGCATTGCCAAGGTCGTCAAGGAGTTGTTCGCTTGCAGACTTACCCGTGCCGTAAGTCGGGCTGGTGCATGCGCTCAGCGCCAAGCAAGCGAAAGAGATGCCTGCCAAGGTGCGATACATGCGAAAACTCTGCGTCATGCTCATGAAACCCTTCCGCCCAGAACGCCGCGCGGCACGAATGACGCAAAACAGACGTTCTCCATATTAAAACTACGCGATACGCTTCCAGAAAATCACCCTGATCTTCCTATGTACGCGCAGATGTCCCGACGACCGGATGCACCCCTTGATGCGTAATTCCGACCATTTTCAGGCAGGTTTACCGGATGAACGGCGAAAGCGCAATTCATCCGGCCATTTTCTTGAGCGGAGGAGGTGTCAGACGCCGATACCGAGCTCACGCAGCGCCGCGGCATCGCGGGCCGAAACCTCCGGATATTGCGGATCGGAGCCGACATCAGTGGTGATCCGCCAGGAGCGGGCACATTTCAGCCCTTCCGCCAGCTTTTGCTCGACCGCCACCTTCTGCACCTCGCCAAGGCGGAATGCATCGGCCGGGCCTTCGCCAGCGACAACGGAGATTGCCGAGGTGATGCAGATTTCGGCAAAATCCTGGCCTTCAAGTGCCGCCATCAGATCCGGATCGGCAACGTGAACCACGGGCGCCGCTTCCAGCGAGGAGCCGATGCGCTTTTCACGACGCTCCACTTCCAGCGCGCCTGTCACGACCGTGCGGACCTTGCGGATCTTCTCCCACTTGGCATCGACCGCAGGGCTATTCCATTCCGCCGGTATCGTCGGGAACTGTTCCAGATGAACGGATTGCGCATCCGAGTATCGCGACAGCCATGCTTCCTCCGTGGTGAAAGGCAGCATCGGTGCCAGCCACGTTACGAGGCAATCGAAGAGCTTGGCGATTACGTAAAGAGCCGAGCGACGCTTCAATGACGACGGCGCATCGCAGTAGAGCGCATCCTTGCGGATATCGAAGTAGAAGGCCGAGAGCTCGACGTTGGAGAAATCCACCAGCGCGCGGGCGATCTTCTTGAACTCGAAGCTGTCATAGCCCTCACGCACGACCTTATCGAGTTCGCTCAAGCGATGCAGGACGAGCTTTTCCAGCTCCGGCAGATCGGCGTAGGCGATCTCCTCGCCCTTGTCGTGAGCAAGCGTGCCGAGCATCCAGCGGATGGTGTTGCGCAGTTTGCGATAGGCATCGACATTGGTCTGGATGATGGCCTTGCCGAGACGCTGATCGTCCCAGTAATCGGTGGTCATGACCCACAGGCGCAAGATATCGGCGCCCGCATCCTTCATCACATCCTGTGGCGCAACGACGTTGCCCTTGGACTTCGACATCTTCTCGCCCTTCTCATCCATGGTGAAGCCATGGGTGACGACGGCGTTGTAAGGCGCGCGGCCGCGCGTCGCGCAGCTTTCCAGGAGCGACGAGTGGAACCAGCCACGATGCTGGTCCGAGCCTTCGAGATAGACGTCAGCCGGCCACTTGAGGTCCGGGCGGTCTTCCAGCGTGAAGGTGTGGGTGGAGCCAGAATCGAACCAGACATCGAGAATGTCCCTGACCTGATGCCACTTGGCGTGGTCGTGGTCGTTGCCCAGGAACCGCTCCTTTGCACCTTCAGCGAACCACGCATCCGCACCTTCGGCTTCGAACGCTTCGAGGATACGGGCGTTGACCGCTTCGTCCACCAGAACCTCGCCCTTGTCGTCGGCGAAGACGGCGATCGGAACGCCCCAGGCACGCTGGCGCGACAGGACCCAATCCGGGCGGTTTTCGATCATGGCGCGCAGGCGGTTCTGGCCGCCGGCAGGAACGAAGCGGGTGTCGTCGATGGCAGACAGGGCTCGCGAGCGCAGCGTGGTGCCGTCGCTGAGTTCCTTGTCCATATAGACGAACCATTGCGGCGTGTTGCGGAAGATCACAGGCTTCTTCGAGCGCCAGCTATGCGGATAGCTGTGCTTGAGGCGGCCACGGGCAAACAGGTTGTTTGCACCAATCAGCGCCTTGATGACGCGCTCATTGGCATCACCCTTCTTGCCGTTATCGTCCATCACGCGGGCAGCGCCGCCCTCTGCCGAGGGGCCGAAGCCGGGAGCATCTTCCGTGTAGAAGCCATCATCACCGACAGTGAAGGGGATTTTTGCCGAGATACCACGCGCTTCCAGCTCGCGTGCCTGCGCCATCCAGGCGTCGAAGTCTTCGCGACCGTGACCGGGAGCGGTATGCACGAAGCCTGTACCGGCATCGTCGGTGACGTGATCGCCATCGAGCAGCGGCACTTTGAAATCGTAACCGAGAGCGACAAGCGGATGGGCCGTGACAAGCTTTCCAAGCTCATCGGCCTTCACATCACGCAGGCGAGCAAACTCGAGCTTTGCCTTGGCAAAGCATTCGGCTGCGAGCTTATCGGCAAAGACGAGCTTTTCGCCCGGCTGCGGACCGAAATCATTGGCAGCAGCGGTGACTTCATAGAGGCCATATTGGATGCGTGACGAGAAGGAGATCGCGCGGTTGCCCGGGATCGTCCATGGCGTCGTGGTCCAGATGACGACGGACGCGCCTGCCAGTTCGTCCGAGCCTTCGACGACCGGGAATTTCACCCAGATCGTGTCGCTTTCGACATCGTGATACTCGACTTCGGCTTCCGCCAGTGCGGTGCGCTCGACAACCGACCACATGACCGGCTTGGAGCCACGATAGAGCTGGCCGCTCTTGGCGATCTTCAAGAGTTCGCCAGCGATGCGCGCTTCGGCGTGAAAGTTCATCGTGGTGTAGGGGTTGTCGAAATCGCCCTCGATGCCGAGGCGCTTGAACTCTTCCGACTGAACCTTGATCCAGCCCGCGGCAAAGTCACGGCATTCCTTGCGGAATTCGTTGATCGGAACCTCGTCCTTGTTCTTGCCCTTGGCGCGATAGGCTTCCTCGATCTTCCATTCGATCGGCAGGCCGTGGCAATCCCAACCTGGAACATAGTTGGAGTCGTAACCGCGCATCTGGAAGGAACGGGTGATGACGTCCTTCAGGATCTTGTTGAGCGCATGGCCGATGTGGATGTTGCCGTTCGCATAGGGAGGGCCATCATGCAGCACGAATTTTTCGCGGCCGGCGGCAGACGCACGCAGCTTCTTGTAGAGGTCCATTTGCTGCCAGCGCTTGACCAGCTCCGGCTCTTTCTGCGGCAGGCCGGCGCGCATCGGGAAATCCGTCTGCGGCAAGTAAAGCGTTGCGGAGTAATCGATTTTTTCTGCGGTGTCGTTCATGATCGTACCATTATCGCGGCGCCGAATAAGGCTCGCGCCGTCTCAACAAAAAAGAGGGCTTAGCGAAGGCACTTGGGAACAAGCGCCAAAATCCCGGACCTTCCGGCTCTCAGAGCGGGCGGAAGGCCGGGCCAATAATTCGGGATATGAACGTCGACCGAAATTGGTTCATGGCCGGTTGTTTAAGCCGTTTCAGTCTGTTTGAAAAGGGAATTGATCGCAGGCAGCGGCTCGCTTTGTCAAAAAGCGATCTTGGCATCGACGTCGCTGAGCGGCGTGACGCCTGAAAGAAGCGCTCTAGCCTCCTCCTCGTCCTTCTTCATCTGAACGACAAGTGGCTCCAGCCCATCAAATTTCAGCTCATCGCGCAGGTGGCCGAAGAAGGAAACCGAACACATCTGGCCGTAAAGATCACCGCTGAAATCGAAGATAAAGGTTTCAAGAAGGGCTGCGCCATTCTCCGTTACCGTCGGGCGATAGCCGAAGCTTGCCACACCGTCATGCAGCGTTCCGTCAACCTGTCTGAAGCGCACGGCATAGATTCCAGGCTTCAACTCCGTTTCGGGTGGCAGCGCCATGTTGGCTGTCGGGTAACCGAGTGTGCGGCCAAGCTGCTGTCCGCGAATAACCTCTGCTTCCACCGTGAAGCGATAGCCAAGCAAACCTGCGGCACCGACCACATCGCCCTTCGCCAGACAGTCCCGAATACGGCTTGATGAAATCACGTCCGAACCCTCATCACGAAACGAATCTACCAGCGTCACATCAAAGCCATGGCGCTTACCTGCCTGCATCAGAAAGGCCGGACCGCCCTCGCGACCCTTACCGAAATGGAAATCGACACCGGTGACGACGCCACCAGCACCCAGCCAGTCGACCAGAATGGATTTGACGAAATCTTCTGCCGAACGCTGCGAGAATGTCTTGTCGAACGGATATTCGATGACGGATTGAAAGCCCTCAGCCTCCAAAAGGCGGGCTTTCAGCGGCGCCGGCGTTAGGCGAAAGACCGGCGTTTCCGGCCGGAAAACCGTGCGCGGATGTGGCTCGAATGTCAGGACAAGGGCTGCAACGCCGCGCGATCTTGCAAGCTCTAGTGCCTGATCCAGAACGGCGCGATGGCCGCGATGGACACCATCGAAATTACCGATCGCGACAACGCCACCCTTCAATGCGTCCGGAAGCGGTTCTTTCTTCTCATTGCGATGGAACACGGTCATCGGAAACTTTCTAAAGCGTGTCGCGCAAAAGTGGCCACCGGTTTTGCGATAACGACATGCGACAAACAAGGACCTAAAGCGAAAGAAGCGGATCTGAAAGATCGCATTTCGCTTTAGGCCAGGCGCGGCATCCACCAGCCGGGGGCTGCATTCTGGCTTTTCAAATAGCTGTTGAGAAGCGCCTCGTCGATCTCCCCATTCAACGTGTACTCAGCCGCGTGAATACCGCCGCTGATATAGAGGAGATCGAGACCCGCGGAGATGGCACCCTTCACATCGGTCGGCATGCCATCGCCGATTGCAAGAACACGATCCTTGCTGAACTCGCCGCGCACTTCTTTTGCCGCGGCAAAGCACGCCTCGTAGATCGGCGCATGTGGCTTGCCGGCGATACGCACCTCGCCGCCCAATTGCTCGAAATAGACAGCCATAGCGCCAGCGCAAGGGATGATACGCTCGCCGCGCTCCACCACCAGGTCCGGATTGGCGCAGATCATCGGCGCAGAGCGGGCCACGAAGGCCTTCAACATATCGGTATAGTCTTCCGGCGTTTCCGTCTCATCGTCAAAGAAGCCGGTGCAGACGACAGCTTCCGCCTCATCCTCTCCGACCACAGTCACATCAAGACCGTCAAACAACGGCAGATCGCGCTCCGGACCAAGCAGAAAAACCTTCTTCGGACCTTCAGCAATCAACTCTCGCGTAACATCGCCCGAGGTGACGATGCGATCATAGGCTTCGTCCGGAACGCCGAGTGCGCGCAGTTGCGGAATAACGCCGATTGCGGGGCGAGGCGAATTGGTGATCAGAACGACTGTCTTTCCGTCTGCCCGCGCATCGGCCAATGCGGCACCGGCGGCGGGAAAACACGTCACGCCGTTGTGAAGTACGCCCCAGACATCGGAGAAAATCACATCGAATTGGGAGGTAACGTCGCCAAGCGTGGCAATGCGGTGGGCCATGAAGCGTCCAACTCTTTCCATCATTTCAGGCTCGTGACATCGCAAAGGCAGATAGCAATGGCAAGAGAAAAAGACAAAAGGACCAGTCAGGGAGCTACCGAGTCAGACGAGCCAGAGCCTGATCAAGCCTGCCGCCAGGCAGACACCAAGAACCGGGACCATGCCAAGCTTTAAACGAAAGAGCATGATTGCCGAGACGATGAAAAGCGCAAGCGACGCCAGATCGAGCGAGCTCCATTCTGGTAAGGACATGCCCAAATTGATCTGCGGCAGAAGCTCAACGCGATCCACCTTGCCGAAAAGCACATGCAGGCCGAACCAGACCGAAAGGTTGAGAATGACGCCCACAACCGCGCCGGTGATGGCAGACAACGCACCTGACAGGGCTGCATTGTCTTTCAGACGCTCAACATAGGGCGCTCCGAGAAAAATGAAGATGAAGCTCGGGACGAAGGTCGCCCATGCGGCAACGCTCGCGCCCAGCACACCTGCCAGCATGGGATCCAGCATGCCCGGATGGCGGAAGGCTGCGAGAAAACCGATATAGGAGAGGACGAGAACGAGCGGTCCGGGTGTTGCCTCGGCCAACGCCAGGCCATCCAGCATCTCGCTTGCGCTCATCCAGTGATGCGTTTCCACGGCGACCTGCGCCACATAGGTAAGAACCGCATAGGCACCGCCAAAGGTAACAACTGCAAGCCGCGAAAAGAATGCCTGCAATTCTACGAGCGAGCCAGGCGCGGCCAGAAGCCAGAACAGCAGGAGTGGCATCTGCCAGATGAGGAGGCCGACCAAAACTCCACGCAGTTGCCGCAAAAGAGAGGGTGCCTTGCTTGCCGCATCACGCTTCACTGACGGCCCTCCTCTAGCTTTCAGAAAACCCGCGACACCGGCGGCCAGGATGACAAGCGGAAAAGGAACGGCGAAAAAGAAAAGCGCGATGAAGGCTGCTCCTGCGACACCAATCAGAAAGCGGCTTTTCAGGGCTCGTTTCGCCACCCTCAGCAAAGCTTCAATCACGATGGCCAACACGCCGGCCTTCAGGCCGAAGAGCAGTGCCGGAAGCCAGTGTGTATCCTGATAAAGCGCGTAAGCGGCGGCCAGTGCGACGATAACGAGAAATCCGGGCAGGATGAAGAGTGTGCCGGCGATGACGCCGCCGCGCCTGCCATGCAGCAGCCATCCGGCATAGGTCGCCAGTTGCTGCGCCTCCGGTCCGGGAAGAAGCATGCAGTAATTCAACGCGTGCAGAAACCGCTCTTCCGAAAGCCAGCGTTTCTCGTCGACCAGCACGCGGTGCATCATGCCGATCTGCCCGGCCGGTCCGCCGAAGCTTAAAAGGCCGACTCGGCCGAAAACGAAAAACAGCTCCGAAAGGGTCGGATGGACGGGAGAAGATTCAGGGCGCAAAAAATCTGTCATGCAACCGCAGTAACCATTTTACATGAAATTTTTCCGACAGGCCGTTCTTGACAGTGCCTTAGGCCCTGCTTATCTCACTGCCGCTAGCACTCGGCAAATGAGAGTGCTAACATCAATCCAGGCGGATCGTATCCGATCCGCGAATGTCATTTGATCGAGGGAATAGACAATGGCAAGCACCAATTTCCGCCCGCTGCACGACCGCGTTGTGGTTCGTCGCGTTGAGTCTGAAGCGAAGACCAAGGGTGGCATCATCATTCCTGATACCGCCAAGGAAAAGCCGCAGGAAGGCGAAATCGTAGCCGTCGGTTCCGGCGCGCGTGACGAGTCCGGCAAGATCGTCGCTCTCGACGTCAAGGTCGGCGACCGCATCCTGTTCGGCAAGTGGTCCGGCACAGAAGTAAAGCTCGACGGCGAAGACCTTCTCATCATGAAGGAAGCCGACATTATGGGCATTATCGGCTGATCTAGCCGCCTTCCCCATTTTCCGTAATCTTGAAGCCGGACATTGTTCCGGCCATTCGAAACCAGGAGTTTTGAAACATGGCAGCCAAAGAAGTAAAATTCGGCCGCTCGGCGCGCGAAAAGATGCTCAAGGGCGTCGACGTTCTCGCTGACGCAGTGAAGGTCACGCTCGGCCCGAAGGGTCGTAACGTTGTTATCGACAAGTCCTTCGGCGCACCGCGCATCACCAAGGACGGCGTTTCCGTCGCCAAGGAAATCGAACTGGAAGACAAGTTCGAAAACATGGGCGCACAGATGGTCCGCGAAGTTGCTTCGAAGACCAACGACATCGCTGGTGACGGCACCACGACGGCAACCGTTCTTGCTCAGGCTATCGTTCGCGAAGGCCAGAAGGCTGTTGCCGCCGGCATGAACCCGATGGACCTGAAGCGCGGTATCGATCTGGCCGTCGCAGAAGTCGTCAAGGACCTGCAGGCCAAGGCTAAGAAGATCAACACCTCTGAGGAAGTTGCTCAGGTTGGTACGATCTCCGCCAACGGCGACACGCAGGTTGGCCGCGACATCGCGGAAGCCATGCAGAAGGTCGGCAACGAAGGCGTTATCACCGTTGAAGAAGCCAAGACCGCTGAAACCGAACTCGAAGTCGTCGAAGGCATGCAGTTCGACCGCGGCTACCTGTCGCCTTACTTCGTAACCAACCCTGAAAAGATGGTTGCTGACCTCGAAGACGCTTACATTCTCCTTCACGAGAAGAAGCTCTCCAACCTGCAGGCCATGCTTCCAGTTCTCGAAGCCGTTGTTCAGACCGGCAAGCCGCTCGTCATCATCGCTGAAGACGTCGAAGGCGAAGCGCTTGCAACGCTCGTCGTCAACAAGCTGCGTGGCGGCCTCAAGATCGCTGCCGTCAAGGCTCCTGGCTTCGGCGACCGCCGCAAGGCCATGCTCGAAGACATCGCGATCCTGACCGGTGGTACCGTGATTTCCGAAGACCTCGGCATCAAGCTCGAGAATGTCACTCTCGACATGCTCGGCAAGGCCAAGAAGGTTTCCATCTCCAAGGAAAACACCACGATCGTTGACGGCTCCGGCCAGAAGACCGACATCGAAGGCCGCGTTGCCCAGATCAAGGCTCAGATCGAAGAAACCTCTTCCGATTATGACCGCGAAAAGCTGCAGGAACGCCTTGCTAAGCTCGCTGGTGGCGTTGCCGTCATCCGCGTCGGCGGTGCAACGGAAGTTGAAGTGAAGGAGCGCAAGGACCGCATCGACGACGCTCTGAACGCAACCCGCGCTGCTGTTCAGGAAGGCATCGTTGCTGGCGGTGGTACCGCTCTGCTTCGTTCCGCTCAGAAGATCACCGTCAAGGGTGTGAACGACGACCAGGAAGCTGGTATCAATATCGTTCGCCGCGCTCTGCAGTCGCTGGTTCGCCAGATCGCAGACAACGCCGGTGACGAAGCTTCGATCGTTGTTGGCAAGGTTCTCGACAAGGCTGACGACAACTTCGGTTACAACGCTCAGACTGGCGAATATGGCGACATGATTGCCATGGGTATCGTCGACCCGGTCAAGGTTGTCCGTACGGCTCTGCAGAACGCAGCTTCGGTTGCTTCGCTGCTGATCACCACGGAAGCCATGATTGCCGAGCTGCCGAAGAAGGAATCCGCAATGCCTGCGATGCCAGGTGGCGGCATGGGCGGCATGGACTTCTAATCAGTCCATTCCCTCTGGGATTTAGAAAGGGCGGTCTTCGGACCGCCCTTTTGTTTTGGCGCTCTGAAAGCCAGGATGAAGCTCATCCATTGTTCACTTTTTGAAGACGAACAGTCTTCTCTCGTTTATCTTTCGTCAATTAAAAAAATCCGCCAGAACTGTCTCCAGATTTTCACTCAACGGCTTGAACGAAAGCCCAAACGGAGACACCGCAATGTCCAGCAGTCAGAACGCTCTCGTGCTCGTCGCACGCATCCTTCTTTCCTTCATCTTCGTCTACTCCGGCTTTGGCAAGCTGATGGACCCTGCCGGCACAGCTGGCATGATCACCGGCGCTGGCCTGCCTGCGGCAACCGCTCTTGCTTACCTTGCCGGTCTGTTTGAGCTCCTGACCGGGCTTGCCGTTCTCGTTGGCTTCCAGACCAAGATTGCCGCTTTCGCACTGGCCGCATTCTGCGTCTTCACCGGCCTCGTCTTCCACAGCGGCACCGTTGCCGTTCCCGGCTGGCCAGATGCGGCTCTCGGCTGGATTAACACGCTGAATGGAATTATGCTGATGAAGAACATTACGCTGGCTGGCGCCTATATCCTTCTCGGAGCTTTCGGCGCCGGTGCGTACTCGGTCGACGCGATGCGCGGCGTCAAGCTTGCCCACGCCTGAGATAGAGAGTTATTCCTCCAGAGGCCGTCGGAGCAATCCGGCGGCTTTGTTTATTTCTGGGGTTCCTTGGGGTGCGCAGGGATTTCTTTGAGGTCATCAACCCACTTGGCCCTCGATCGCGCCCATATCTGCACATGCGGCTCTAAAGCGGCACGCTCATTGATCGAGCCCCAGCGGATGCCCCAGGTGCCGGTCTCCTGCTCCGCACTGCTGAAGAGCGGCGCGCCGCAGTCGCTACAGAAATGCATCAGACGGATATTCCCGTTTTCCGCTTTCTTTCTGTAGAGCTTCGGTTCGACGCCAGTCAGGATGATGTTCTGACGCTTTGCCCGCAACGTTACGCGATAGGGTGAACCGGTCAAACGCTGGCAATCCGTGCAGTGACAGATGACCACATGCTCTGGATCGGCTTCTGCTTCATACCTAACGTTGCCGCAGTGGCATTGGCCTGTGATGCGCATGACACTCTCCTTCATAAGGAGAACAGCATAGACAAAATATGTCGTCAGCCAAGCGCCGTCTTGACGCGCGAGACGATCTCTCGGACGACAGAATCGCCCTCGTGCTCCGCCTTTCTGGCGCGAACAAAGCAGGCTTCGGATTTCAGAATGATGCCGTCCGTCAGGATTTTCAGGTGATTGGCCTTCAGCGTCGAACCCGTGGAGGTGATATCAACGATGATATCCGCCTGGCCTGCCGCAGGCGCGCCCTCTGTCGCACCGAGGCTTTCGACAATGCGGTAGAGCTGAATGCCATGCTGGCGCGAGAAGAATTGCTGCGTCAGCCGCCAGTATTTGGTGGCGATTGCCAGACGGCGGCCATGGCGGGCGCGAAATTCGGAGGCGACGTCGCCGAGATCGGCCATGCTATCGACATCGAGCCAGATTTCCGGCACGGCGACCACCACATCCGCGTGGCCGAAGCCGAGACGCGCGCAGAACTCCACGCGTGCATCGACGTTGCTCAGATCTTCGCGCACGAGATCTTCGCCCGTCACGCCGAAATCGACGGTGCCGTTGCCAATCTCACGGGCGATCTCGGATGCCGAGAGATAGGCGATCTCGATATCGTCACGCCCTTCGATCCGGCCGCGATAGGAGCGATCGCTGCCGATAGCGGTGATTTTCAGCCCGGCGCGTTCAAGGATGGCGGAGGAATCGTCCTTCATGCGTCCCTTGGAGGGCAGCGCTATAGTGATTGTCATGCAGCGGCCCTCGCAGCTTCGATACGGTCCAGCCAGAGCGAGAAACCGACGGCAGGAATGGTGTCGGTGGCGCCAAGCAGCGTCATCAGGCGATCGAAGCGTCCACCGCCTGCCAGCACCGCGGTTTGCCCCTGTTGTGTGATTTCGAAGACCAGGCCGGTATAGTAATCGAGCGGGCGACCGAAAGCCGCGCCATAAGTCACGGCCTGCAAATCGACGCCGCTATTGGCAAGGGCTGCCACGCGGGAACCGAAATCGGACAGTGCTGGCCCAAGTTTCAGCTTTGCCTTTTCGGCAAAGTCGGAAAGCGTCTTAGATGCCTCCGACAAAGGTGCCTGAAGGCTTAGAAACTGCTTCAGCAGTTGGAAGCTGTCGTCCGGCAGGCGGGTGGCGGCGAGCGCCAGCTTTTCGCGGAGGCGTCTCGCGATCTCCTGCGGGGAACGGCTGGCATTGGTGGAATAGCCGGTCTCTTGCATGACGCTGTCAATATAATCGACCAGAACCTTCTCCTCGCCGGTCGCAAGCAGTCCGGCCACGCGAGCGTCGAGCCCGGTCATCGGCTTGTGGCTGACGAGGCTTTCCAGCAGCGCATCGAGTTGAACCGTGTCGCCAAAGGCCTGAACCAGACGCTTCTGCCAGCCGAGCGGCAGGCCAAGTGCTGCGATCACCGCCTCGAAGACCTTCTGGTCCCCCAGACGCGCCGAGAGCGAGCGGCCCGGCAGCAAGCGCTTCAGAATGCCGAAAGCGTCGCCAATCGCGCGGGCATCGGCAGCGGCGACATCGCCATCGCCCAGATCTTCGATGCCGGCCTGATAGAACTCATTGCCGCCCTCGCGCCGCTGGCGAAACACTTCGCCGAGATAGGCGTAACGTTTCGGCGTGCCGGTTGCCGTTTCGATATGGCGCAGGCAGACGGGGATCGTAAATTCCGGTCGTAGGCACAGGCTCTCGCCCGTTTCGCTTTCGGTCAGGAAAATACGACGGCGCAAATCCTCGCCGGCCATATCCAGAAAGGGGGCAGCTGGCTGGATAACGGGTGTGTTGACCCGCACCGTTTTGCGCGCCGCAAACTCGTCCAGCAGCTCTCCGGAAAATTCCGGCATGTCGATCAGGGGCATGAAGCGGTACTTTTCGTCACGGTTCGAGCGGTTGCATCATCTCGATGCGGTTTCCGAAGGGATCATTCACGTAGAAGCGGTCATACCCTTCCAGTGGCTCATCCTCAACCACAGGGCAGCCTGCCGTTTCAAGTCTTTTTAGAAGTCCAGACAGATCATCTACTACAAAGGCGGGATGGGCCTTGGTGGCGGCGATGAAATCTTTCGCGACGCCGAGATGCACGCGGACATCGCCACGCGCAAACCAGCATCCGCCGCGGCCCGCAAGATTGGCAGGCTTTGCAACCTCCTGAAGACCGAGAAGGCCCGCATAAAACGTCCGCGCCTTGTCTTCTCCACCTTCAGGCATTGCCAGTTGGACGTGATCCAGGCGGAGAATGGTCATGGCCGATCAGCCTTCTGCCCGACGCCGGTCTTCGGCCTGGGCGGCCAGGATTTCCTTGACCTTGGCAACCAGTTCAGACTCGGCGACGACCTCTTGCGCGACACGCGCTTCGCGCCATGTCGCGTTGTCCTCGATCTCTCCGGAGAGGCGCTTGCCTTCGATCAGGTCCTTGATCTGAACCACGCCTTCGGCACGCTCATCGCCACCCTGGATGATGGCGATGGGGGCGCCCATGCGGTCGGCATATTTCAGCTGATTGCCGAACTTCTTCCAGTTGCCCTGATACATTTCGGCGCGAATGCCTTCCGCTCGCAGTGCCTGCGTGAAGCGCTGGTAGCGCCCCATGCTCTCCACATCGCCATCCATAACGGTGATGAGAACAGGCGCGAGCACCTTTGCCTGACCGAGCTTGCCAAGGTTCTTCAACGCCGTCATCAGGCGCGAGACACCGATGGAGAAACCGGTTGCCGGAACCGGCTGGCCCATGAAGCGGGACACCAGACCATCGTAGCGACCGCCGCCGCCAACGGACCCGAAGACAACCTTCTCGCCCTTTTCGTTGGTGACATCGAATGTCAGTTCAGCCTCATAAACAGGGCCTGTGTAATACTCGAGCCCGCGCACGACCGATGGGTCGATCTTGATGCGGTCGTCGTCATAACCTGCGCTTGCGACGAGTGCGCCAATGACATTCAATTCCTCGACACCTTCCGCACCCTTTGAGGTACCGGCAACGAGGTTCGCTAGATCGGCAGCACTTGCGGCATAATCCTTGATGCCGACGAAGAAGAGAACCTTTTCGATCTGCGCCTCGTCGAGCCCCGCACCCTTGGTGAAGTCGCCGGACTCATCCTTGCGACCGGGACCGAGCAGCAGCTTCACGCCCTCCGGCCCGAACTTGTCGAGCTTATCGATGGCACGCAGAACGTTGAGAC
The DNA here is from genome assembly GCF_913777885.1 of uncultured Agrobacterium sp. Taxonomy (NCBI): domain Bacteria; kingdom Pseudomonadati; phylum Pseudomonadota; class Alphaproteobacteria; order Hyphomicrobiales; family Rhizobiaceae; genus Agrobacterium; species uncultured Agrobacterium sp. The sequence goes on from NZ_CAJYTV010000001.1 coordinate 25,285, forward strand.
GACGACCAGCATTCTCTTCGCCGCCAAGACCGATGGCTTCCATCACGCCATCCAGAACCTTGCGGTTATTGACACGGATGACATAGTCGCCGCGCTTGATGCCAAGGGCTTCCAGCGTATCGGCCATCATCATGCACATTTCCGCATCTGCCTGGACGCCAGCGGCACCGACGGTATCGGCATCGAACTGCATGAACTGGCGGAAGCGACCCGGGCCGGGCTTCTCATTGCGGAAGACATAGCCTGCGCGATAGGTGCGGTAAGGCAGCTGGATCTCGTTGAAGTTTTCCGCGACGTGACGGGCGAGCGGCGCGGTCAGATCATAGCGCAGGCTCATCCACTGGTCGTCATCGTCTTGAAGCGAAAACACGCCTTCATTCGGGCGGTCGCTATCCGGCAGGAACTTGCCCAACGCATCGGTATATTCGAACAGCGGGGTTTCGACCGGATCGAAGCCGTAAAGCTCATAGACCTTACGAATCTTTTCGATCATCTCATTGGTGGCATGGATATCGGCAGCCAAACGATCCACGAAGCCGCGCGGCAGGCGGGCTTTCAGTTTCTGAGGCTTTTTTGCTTTTTCGCTCATGATGCCAGTCCAATTGTCTCTTGAAATCAAGCCGGTGTCTTAGAGGATGACGCCCCATGCGGCAAGGCCGGAGGTCCGCGGATTTGCTGGCCTTTGGCGCGAAAAACTGCTAAACGGGATACACGCATCCCAATCTCTTCGGGAGAGAACCGCATGAGCAAGCAAACCGCCATCCGTCTACCGGACGAGACCTATGAACGCCTGAAGGCGCTTTCCGAGCGCACCGGACGGACGTCGGCCTTTTACATCCGCGAGGCGATAGAAAAACATATCGAGGATATGGAAGATCTGTATCTGGCGGAAGAAGCGATGCGGCGTATACAGCGCGGCGAGTCGAAGGTTGTAAGCGCCGAGGAGTTTTGGCGTGACCTGGACAATTGAATACGACATTCTCGTTCAGAAACAGATCAAGAAACTCGATCCACAAACGCGACGTGGCATTCGGTCATTTTTACACGACCGGCTGCTGCAACTCAACAGTCCGAGGCAAACGGGTGAAGCCTTGCAAGGCTCCGAACTCGGCAATTTCTGGCGCTACCGCGTCGGCGACTATCGTATCATCTTTGACATTCAGGATCAGAAGCTTGTCGTTCTCGTGGTCGAAATCGGTCATCGCCGGGAAGTCTACCGTTAATCCATGATCCTCGAAGCCCTGAACTATGCTGGCACATACTGGAAAACAGCGCCGGAATTTCGTCCGCATATCCGCTACTCCGTCAATTTGTGGGCGCGCGCCAATAGATGCGAGAAGCCGTGGGGAGAGCATGAGGAGAACTGCAAGCGCTTCATCCTATCGACGGCCTTGAAACTGAAACAACGACGTACCGCCGTCATTCTTGGTTCCGGCCTGTTGCGGGATGTGCCGTGGCGGCAGCTTGCGGCAGGGTTCGATACGCTAGTGCTGGTCGATCTGGTGCATCTGGCGAGCGTGCGGATGAAGCTCTATGGCCGAAAATACCGCAATGTCGTTCTCAATAGCCGCGATCTCTCTGGCTATGATGCGCTGAAGACGAGCAGCATGATCGAGCCGTTGAGCTTTCTGCGGCAAGTGCCATATCTCGATCTCGTCGTCTCCGCTAATCTGCTGTCGCAAATCGGCACCGGCGCGCGTCATAGGATGGAGCAGGACGGGGCAAGCCGCATGCCGCAGGACACGCTCCAACGCCTGGTTCAGGCGCATATCGACGGTCTCTCAGGCTTGCCCTGCAAGGTCTGTCTTCTTACCGATACGAGTTTCGAGATCATCGACAAAAGCGGCAAAGTGCATCAGCAGGAAGACCTGCTGCATGGAGCGCCTGTTCCGAATGTCGCGCATCAATGGGACTGGCCCGTTGCGCCCTTCGGCGAGGAAAGCAAGAACTATCAGATCCTTCACAGGGTCGTTGCCAGCGAGGTGAGATGAGCGCCATTTTCTGACCGCGATTGATGCGTTAGAGCGTTTCCTTGTTAAATGGCAACGTTCTGCCGGAGCAGGTTTTCGTCAGGGCAAAGGCGATCGGCGAAGGGCATACCCCAAGGTACGGTCGAGCCGATCGTCTTTGATCCTGGCGGAAAGATGCCCGGCCCTTTGGATTGGTTGAAACGGGTCACCTGCTTGCCTGGACGGCTTGGCCGTATGCGTTGGCTACGACACGCGCCATCCGGACAATCAGTCGATCCCGTTTGAACCAACAGAACTGTTTCCATTTAACAAGGAAACGCTCTAAAGTAACCGCATGCGCTTAATGGTTCGTACCTTGATGTTTCTTGCTTGCCTGATCTACGGCGCGATGCCGGCTACGGCGGCGATGGATATGTCCATGCCTGAGAGCGAGAACCACTCATCCGGCATGGCCAAGAGTCATCCTGTCGATCACGACATGGCGGATGCTTCCGAAGACACGGGAGCCCAAAGCGCTCCGTGCCCGCATGAAAAGAGCATGACGCACGCGCCCTTCTGTGCGGCGTGCCTCGTCCTTATTCCAGATATTGCCTTCGCAGAAAAAGGCCAACCGCCTCACGCCGCTCCGGTACCGGGCTTGCAAGCGAGCCTTGTTGGCGATGCTCCCACGCCACCTCTTCCCCCTCCCCGAGTCTGATCCGATTTCGACATTCACGTTTCAATCGAATTTCCGACAGAGGAAGGATATCCCATGTCTATCAAGATCATTTCCATCGCCGTCGCCTTCGGCGCGTTCATGGCGCTGCCCGCGCTTGCGCAGGACCACTCCGTTCATGCCGGCCACTCCATGCCCAAGCAGGAGGCCACGAACAGCGCCTCGACCAAAGCCTTCATGGAGGTTTCCAAAAAAATGCACGCGGCCATGGAGCAGGACTATACCGGCAATGCCGATGTCGATTTCGTCCGAGGCATGATCCCGCATCATCAGGGTGCGATCGATATGGCAAAGGTGCAATTGCAATATGGCAAGGACCCGGAAATCCGTAAACTCGCCGAAGAGGTGATCAAGGCGCAGGAAGCGGAAATCGCCATGATGAAAGAATGGCTGAAGTCGAAGGGTTACTGATCACACAGTAGGTGTGTTTGGAGGGAGCGCCATCGGGCGCTTCCTCTTCTCGGCGACCCGTGGTCAAAGCCCCGTCAGACCCGCCTTGTAGCTTCCGGCAAACTCCCGGCTTAGACGCTCCAACTCCAGCGATGCGCGGCTTGGGTGCCGCTCCTTGTGCATGAGAAGCGAAAATTGGCGTGCAGGCAGGTCGATGCCGACGCGGGTGAGCAACCCCTGTCGCAGCATCAGTGCCGCGACGGACGCCGACACCACCGCAGCCGCGCCGCCTGCGCGCGCTGCCGCAACCACAGCCTCGTTGGATGGCAGTTCCAGCGTTACCTGCAGATCGGCAAGAGACATGCCCATGGCCTTCAACGCGGCTTCGAAGGCGGAGCGCGTACCCGAGCCCTGCTCGCGCAGCACCCATGTCGTTGAGCGAATATCCTGCGCTTTCAATTGCCGACCGTCCGAGAAAGGATGCAGCGGCCCGACCACGACGAGCAGTTTGTCGGACACGATGGGGCGGACGGAGAGCGCCGGCTCATCGATATCGCCCTCGATGAAGCCGATCTCGGCTACACCCTTCAGGACCGCCTCCGTCACCGTGCGTGTATTGCCGACCTCAAGCGTGACCGTCACGCCGGGATAGAGCTGCTTGAACTGCATGAGAATGGATGGAAGCCAGTAGCTGGCAATTGTCTGGCTGGCGAAGACGCGGATTTCACCACGCGTCAGACCGCCCATTTCAGCAAGGATCAGTTCGGCGCTGCGCACGCGGTTCAAGGTAGAGCGCGCTTCGTCCAGAAAGACGCGACCGCTCTCCGTCAACTCGATACCACGACCGACGCGGTGGAACAGTTCGACATTGTAGTAAGCCTCAAGCGTTTTGATCGCGGAGCTGACGGCCGAGGGCGTCAGCCCGAGTGCTTCCGCAGCACGCGTCAGATGCTGTCTTTCCGCGACAGCAACGAAAATTCTCAATTGCTCAAACGTCATTTTCTATCATTCGATTTTGCCGAATAAAATATGCCATATTATTTGATGGAATGGAACGGACGTTCGTAAGATGATGATCATATGGCACATCATCGTTCACTGACCTCATCCCTGTCCCTGTCGCGCTTCCCGTCAATTCGGTTGCTCCCTGGCATATTTTTATGCGGCGCCATCAGCGTCGCTGCGATCATTGCGCAGGAGGCGCAGGTACGCGTGGCCGGCCATGCCTGGCTTGGAGATTTGGTGATTGCGATCGTGTTCGGCGTGCTGCTCAAAAGCTTTACCAGGCTTCCGGAAGCGACAACGGTTGGTATAAAGTTCAGCGCCAAGACGCTGCTGGAGATCGCCGTTGTGCTTCTTGGCGCTTCGCTCAGCCTCTCAATTCTCAAAGGCGCTGGCGGCTTGCTGATTTTCGGTATCGCCATCATCGTTGCATTGTCGCTCGCCGGTAGCTACGCCATCAGCCGGATGATCGGTCTTGACTCTAAGCTTGCCATCCTCGTTGCCTGCGGCAATTCGATTTGCGGCAACTCCGCCATTGCGGCGGCTGCACCCGCCATCGGCGCGAAGGCTCAGGACGTGACCGCAGCCATCGCCTTTACCGCCGTCCTTGGCGTCGCAGCAGTCGTCATCATGCCGGCACTTCCCGCTCTCCTCTCAATGGATGCGATCCATTATGGCATGTTTGCGGGTATGACCGTCTACGCCGTACCGCAGGTTCTGGCTGCAACCGCACCGATGGGCGCGGTTGCGGTTCAGACCGGTACGGTGGTCAAACTCATCCGCGTGCTGATGCTGGGGCCCGTCGTCACCACGCTTTCGATCATCCATGGCCGTGGTGCGAGCGGTCGGCTCGATCTACAACGGATGGTGCCCTGGTTTATCATCGGTTTCGTGTTGATGATCATGGCCCGTTCCTTCGGCCTGATCCCGGATATTGCGCTGGCACCCATCAGCGGCCTTGCCAATGTGCTCACCATCATGTCGATGGCAGCCCTCGGTCTTTCGGTGGATATCCGCTCCCTGCGTCATGCGGGCGGCAAGGTCATCCTGGCGGCCACAGCATCGCTGCTACTTCTCTGCGCACTATCGGTCGGGCTGATCGCGATCGCAGGATAAGCCGCCTACGGTTGGCGTTCGACGGTGATCGTATAATTGGCACCAAGGCCACGACGCGATGAACTCAAGACCAGGATGGGCCGGATCAGCCACTCGGTGTCTTCTTTCGGTGTGATCACCGTGGTGTTGTTGCCGGTGTCGCTGAAGAAGATCGCATCGTCGTCCGGTTTGCCGAAATCAAAAATCGCCATGACGACGAACTCGCTGCGGCTAGCGAGCGACACCTTCAGCGTTTCGCCGGCTTTCACCTTGAGACGATAGACTTCACCCCTGCCCTGGCGGGTCCAACCGTTCAGGCTCAGATTGCCGGAGGCCGGCATTTCGACAGCCTTCAACTGCTCCCCATCATCGAGCCACATGCCGTCGACGTTCCGCTGCTCGGCGACGACGGGCGCCGCAACAGAAAAGAAAAGAAGGCTGGCAAGGGCGCATTTGATAAATGTCTTCAAGGCCGTACGAACTCCTGCCGCAGCGCTTCGATTCGGGGGCGACAATGGCAGCCCTCTATGTGGTCGTTGACCATGCCCATGGCCTGCATGAAAGCATAGACGGTGGTGGGCCCGACAAAACTCCAGCCACGCTTCTTCAGGTCCTTCGACAGTCGAATGGAGGCTGGCGTCGTCGGATTGGCGCGCAGGGTTGCGTAGTCGAAGACATCCGGGCGCTCTTCCTGCTTGGGCTCGAAGCTCCAGAAATAGCGCGCCAGCGTGCCGAATTCATCGCGAAGGGCGACGGCGCGCTTGGCATTGTTGATGGTTGAAACGATCTTGCCGCGATGACGCACGATGCCTTTGTCGGCAAGGCAGCGCTCTATATCGGCGTCGGTGAAGGCTGCGACCTTCTTGAAGTCGAAGCCAGCGAAGGCGGCGCGAAAGCTCTCCCGCTTTCGCAGAATCGTCAGCCAGGAAAGACCGGACTGAAATCCTTCAAGACAGATCTTCTCAAACAATCGCTTGTCGTCGGTGACAGGGTGGCCCCACTCGTCATCGTGGTAGCGGCGGTAATCTTCCAGTCCCTGCTGCCAGAAGCAGCGGACCTTGCCATCCTCGCCCGTCAACAACCCGTCTTCACTCATGCGGCACCGTCTCTTTCAGCCCGGTTCTTACCATTGATTCACCCTGTTTTAAAACCGCCTGCTAACCTTATCGAAAGGTTTCAGCGAAATAGCGATTTCGACTGAGGTCTCTTTACCATTCGCTGGTCTGCACGTGCGAACGTGACGATCATTTTCCGGTGTCATGTAAAAGAGTCCACCCGATGTCGATGAAAACCGTCTTTCTAGCGTTGAGCGCCGTGTTTGCCGCTCTCACTCCGGCAATGGCAAATGACCGTTACCGCGAGCGCCCGCCGATCGTCGTCAGCCCTGATCTGACAGCGCCGTGGGTAACACAGATGGGTCGTGGCGATGTGCGTCCGGTCGTCTATCCGCAACCGCCACAGCGCCAGCCGCTTTTCCAGCGCCGCGGCGTGCAGCAGCGTCCTCAGGCCGTGGCTGCACGACCCAATGCGCCGCGTGTGAGGATCGACCCGCAGTTCCTGCCGCAGATCGTTAATTACGACACGAAAGAAGCACCCGGCACGATCGTCATCGATACGCCGAACCGACTGCTCTATCTCGTCATGGAGGGTGGCAAGGCACGCCGTTACGGTGTGGGCGTCGGCAAGCCGGGCTTCGAGTGGGCGGGAACGCACGCAATCACCCGCAAGACGGAGTGGCCGACTTGGACGCCACCGAAGGAAATGATCACGCGCGAAGCCGCCAAGGGTCATTATCTTCCGGCCTTCATGGAAGGCGGACCGGAAAACCCGATGGGCGCGCGTGCCATGTATCTGGGCTCGACGCTCTACCGCATCCACGGCACCAACCAGCCATGGACCATCGGCAGCAACAATTCGTCCGGCTGCATCCGCATGCGCAACGAAGATGTCACTGACCTTTACGAGCGCGTGAAGGTCGGCACGAGGGTTATTGTGATCTGATAGCAACGCCTGGCTGTAAGTTTGATTTAAGACACCATCACGCTTCACACTTCTACTTGCGAGCTTTGGCGGAACGGCTAAATTGATTTCACGAGCTTGGCGGGGGATGCCAGGGGGAACGGTAAGCGCTTTTAGCAGCAACCGAAGAAAAACGAGCGGCTCAGCCGCTCGTTTTTTGTTTCAGGCTTAACTTCGGTGGCTTTTGACCGCTATAGGCCCAGTCCAGCAGCTCGACCGTATGCAGGATCGGCATCGGAGTGCCGGTGGCGATCTGCGTCATGCAGCCAATATTGCCAGTTGCGATGATATCGGCCTTGGTGGCCTCGATGTTCTTAATCTTGCGCGCCTTCAACTGGCCAGAAATCTCCGGCTGCATGATGTTGTAGGTCCCGGCAGAGCCACAGCAGAGATGTCCCTCTGCGGGATCACGCACGACGAAGCCCGCATTTTTCAACAATAGCTTCGGCGCCATCGTGATTTTCTGGCCATGTTGCATTGAGCAAGCAGAGTGATAGGCTACCGATAGCCCGTTACGTTCCAACACCGGCAAATCGAGTGTCGACAGATATTCCGTTATGTCCTTTGCCAAAGCGGAAACGCGCGCTGCCTTTTCCGCATAGTCCGGATCGAGCCGCAGCATATGGGCATAATCCTTGATCGTTGTGCCGCAGCCGGATGCGGTGATGACGATCGCGTCGAGCCCGCCCTGTTCCACCTCGCGCATCCAGATATCGACGTTTTGGCGGGCAAAAGCGAGCGCCTGTTCTTCGCGCCCCATGTGATGGACCAGCGCACCGCAACAGCCCTCCCCTTTCGGTGCGACCACCTCGATACCCAGACGGGTCAGGAGCCTGACAGTGGCCTCGTTGATGCCCGGGTCGAGAACCGGCTGAGCACAGCCGGTCAGGATTGCGACCCGGCCTCGCTTCTGCCCTTCAGCGGCGGGAGCGGAATGCCGAGCGACAGGTGGCGCGGAAATCGAATTGGGTGCGAGATCGAGCATGGCGGCGAGCGGCTTCAATGCCGAGACCTTAAGCAGGAGCGGTGACAGCGGGCGCCCGATTTTCGCAAGCTTCAAAGCCAGCCTGAAGCGTGCGGGATAGGGCAGGATGGCGGCCAGTAGGCCGCGGATCAACCGGTCCATCAGCGGGCGCCGATAGGTCTTTTCGATATGGACGCGCGCGTGATCCACCAGATGCATGTAATCCACACCCGACGGACAGGTGGTGGTGCAGGCAAGACAGGACAGGCACCGGTCGATATGTGTCACCACCTCGCGGTCGGCAGGACGGTCGTTCTCAAGCATATCCTTGATGAGATAGATGCGCCCGCGCGGGCTATCGAGCTCGTTGCCGAGTGTGACATAGGTGGGACAGGTGGCCGTGCAGAAGCCACAATGCACGCATTTACGCAGGATCTTTTCAGACTCGGCAACATGCGGATCGGCCAGTTGTTCAGCCGTGAAGGAGGTTTGCATGATCAGATCCCCATTCTGCCTGGATTGAAGAGCCCCGCCGGATCGAGCTTGTGCTTGATACGTTGAGACAGCGCTGATTCGACCGCATTCAAGGGCTCGAAAGCCGGAACCGTTCGTCGCACATTATCCGCTGCACGAAGAAGCGTGGCGTGACCACCGCCGAGCGAACGGATGTAACCGCGCAGCAGTTGCGCCTCCGGATCGGCTTCCATCTGCATCCACACAAGCCCACCCTGCCAGTCATAGAAGGCATCAATGCCTGCCTCCAGACGGAGCGCGGCGACCAGCTTGTGGCCCTGTGAGGGCGCAATCGACACCCGCCAGAGCGGCTTGGACGCGTTGCCCGCGTACGGCGCTACATCGCGGATTTCCTGCCAGAGTGTGCGGCTCTCGCCGCGCTCAAGAGAGGTCATTGTCCCAACGGATGCCAGAAGCGTCTTCAGCTTTTGCGATCTCGCCTCGACCGAGGCTGCAAGCCCCTCTAGTCGAAGCACGGTCGCGGCACCTTCGGGAAGCAGCCCATTGAGGAAGCGGGACTTAACACTTTCCGGCAGATGCGCCGCTCCGGAGATTTCGAGGCTGGTTGCCATCGCCGCTGCCATAGCATTGGCCGCTGTCTCATCTTCCAGCCCCGAAATAACAAGCGTCACTTCAGCAGGCGGAACCGGCAACACGCGGAAGGTTACCTCCGTCAGCAAACCGAGCGTGCCGTAGGAGCCCGCAAGAAGCTTGACGAGGTCTAGACCGGTGACATTCTTCATCACTCGCCCACCGGCCTTGATCGCCTCGCCGCTGCCATTGACGAAGCGGATGCCGAGCAGACTGTCTCGCGCAGCACCGGCCACATAACGGCGCGGACCAGAGACGTTGGCTGCAAAAACGCCGCCAATGGTGGGTTCGCCTGTCGTGCCCATGATAGCGCGATGATCCATGGGCTCGAAGGCCATCATCTGCCTGGCCTCGGTCAAAGCGGCCTGCACGTCGGCGGTTGGCGTCCCGGCCTTGACGGTCATCACCATCTCGGCGGGATTATAAGAAACGATGCCGCTCAAGGCTCGCGACGATAATGCCGCATCTGCCTGTACGGGATTGCCAAAGCCAGCACGCGTATTGCCACCGATGATGGCGATCGGACGTCCTGCTTCTGCGCGTTCACCAATGATAGCTGCCGCCTCTAATTCCGATTGGGGCGTGAAAATGGGGTATGCGGTGTCCATCAAGCTCTGCTCTCCAAAGGAAAGACCTTGGACGGGTTCAATATCCAGTCTTCGTCAAAGGCGGCGCGAACTGCCATCTGCTGCGCCAGATCGGCGTCTGAATATTGATGCCGCATCAAATCGCGCTTCTCGATGCCGACACCATGCTCCCCGGTCAGACAGCCGCCTGCATCGACGCAGAGTTTCAGTATCTGGTTGCCCGCCTCTTCGGCGCGCGCCGCATCGTCTGGATCATTGGCGTTGAACAGGATCAGTGGATGCATGTTGCCATCACCGGCATGGAAAACGTTGGCGACGCGAAGGCCGAGCGCGTCGGTGATCTCGCTCGTCTTCTTCAGCACATGAGAAAGCTGGCTGAGCGGCACCGTGCCATCCATGCAGATATAATCGGCAATCCGGCCAGTTGCACCGAAAGCGGATTTCCGGCCCTTCCAGATGGCAGCCGCCTCCATCGCCGACTGACACTCGCGCACGGTCTTCACTGCATGCTGGCGAGCAATTGCGACGATATCGGCCAGCATGGCATCCATCTCATCTTCAGAGCCCTCAACCTCGACGATCAAGAGCGCGCCGACATCGAGCGGATAACCTGCGTGGGCAAAAGCCTCACAGATTTCGATGGCCGGCTTGTCCATGAACTCGATCGCCACAGGAATGATCCCGGAACCGATAATGTCGGCCACGCAGGAGCCAGCCTCTTCCGAGCTTTCGAAACCGAAGAGCACCGGACGCGCGCCTTCCGGCTTGGCGATCAGGCGCACCGTCGCTTCGGTGACGATCCCGAGTTGACCTTCCGAGCCACAGACGAGACCCAAAAGATCATAGCCTGATGCGTCGAGATGCTTACCGCCAAGTTCCAGCACCGTGCCATCCACCAGCACCATTTTCACCCCAAGCAGATTGTTGGTGGTGACACCATATTTCAGGCAATGCGCTCCACCGGAATTCATGCCGATATTGCCGCCGATGGTGCAGGCCAATTGCGAACTCGGATCGGGCGCGTAGAAGAACCCTTGCGGACTGGCTGCATCGGAAATGGAGAGGTTGGTGACACCTGCTTGGACGGTTGCGGTGCGGTTGAACAAGTCCAGTTCAAGGATCGAAGACATTTTCGAGAGGCCGATCACCACCGCATCTTCCTGCGGGATCGCACCGCCGGAGAGCGACGTACCGGCACCTCTTGGAACTACGGGTATGCCGTAGCGATGACAGTATTTCAAAACAGCGGAGACCTGCGCCGTGGTTCTTGGAAGCGCTACAGCCAATGGCAGTCTGCGATAGGAAACAAAGGCGTCCGTCTCGAAAGGTACGAGCTCTCTCGGCTCGTGGACGAGACAGTCGGGGGGAAGCAGATCGGCAAGATCGGCAATGATCCTTCCCCGGCTGGAGAGCACCGAGGCGCGTGGCTTCAAGAATTCTATTGCTTGCGACATGATTTGCCGATGCCTCCCTCATCTCACCCATCCTATGCGGAGTTTAGGCCTTGGTGGCAAGCTGCGCAAATGCTAGAGATTATTTCCAATTTGGAAAGAATGGCTGGGACCGATGACAAATCTTGGTGATCTCGAGGTCTTTGCCAGCGTTGCTGCCTCCGGCAGCATGTCGGTGGCAGCGAAGGAACTTGGCTACTCGCCCGCCGTGATTTCAAAGCGCATCAAGCGTCTGGAGGAAAAGCTCGGCGCGCGGCTGTTTCAGCGCACGACACGCCAGATCTCGCTAACAGAGGCGGGCCAGGGATTTCATCAGAGAATTCTATCCGTCCTGGAAGGGCTGGAGGAGGCGGAAGACTTCGTCTCAGGCCGGTCAAACTCTCTGGCCGGAACGTTAAAAGTGTCAGCCTCCACCTCGTTCGGGCGAATGCATGTGGCACCGCATCTCAAAGGCTTCATGGACAGGCATCCATCGCTCTCCATCAACCTGACGCTCAGCGACGACTTCATCGATATCGTTGCTGGTGGCTACGATCTCGCCATCCGCATTGCCGATCTCTCGGATTCCAGCCTTGTCGCACGACGGCTTGCGCCGGTCCGCCGCGTGCTGTGCGCCTCGCGATCCTATGTTGAGGAACACGGGCTGCCCGACACCATTGAGGATTTGAAGAACCATCGCTGCCTACCAGCACACAACAACGATCTTTGGCGGCTGGAAGGACCGGACGGAGCGTTCAATTTGCGCCCTGAAGGCCTGCTTGTGACCAATTCGTCGGAGGTGATACGCGAGGCGGTAATTTCCGGGCTTGGCATTGCGCTGCGATCCACCTGGGATATCGGGCCGGAGTTGAAATGCGGCGCGCTCATTCAGGTGCTTCCGGCCTATGAAGGATCGAAGAACGTGGCGCTCTCGGCGGTCTATTCCAGCCGCCGGTTCCTGCCCGCAAAGGTTCGTCTCTTCATCGATTATCTGGCGAACCTATATGGTCCCGTTCCCTACTGGGACACGGATGCATTCTAGGGTCAAAACCTGATCGGAATAGGAATCTCGGCCTAATGCGGAGCGTCCGCCGCGTGGCGCTTGCGGATATTGCGCACCACCCACCATACGCCGATCACGGCAATGGGAACCGATGCGCCGGTGATCACGGCCGGATCGATCGGCAGCAGGTCATGCGTCACTGCCTTGGTGAGATAGCCGATCAGCCCGACGACGTAATAGGATATGGCAGCGACAGAAAGGCCTTCGACTGTTTGCTGCAGCCGCAATTGCATGGCAGCACGCCTGTTCATATTGTTTAAAAGCACGCTGTTCTGCCGCTCGAGCTCGACATCGATCCAACTGCGCACCAGCGATGTGGCACGATACAGCTTTCGAGACAGGTTGGCCTGGCGTTCCTCAACCGACTGGCAGGTGCGCATGGCAGGCGCCAGCCGCCGTTCCAGAAAGGTGGCCATGGTTTCGTGTCCATGGATCGGCGTTTCAGCCAGTGTGCGAATGCGCTCGCGGACAATGACGTCATAGGCGCGGCTTGCGCCGAAGCGATAGAGGCTAAGCGCCGCGTTGGCCTCCAGTTCTGCGGCAAGGCGGGTCATTTCGGCCAGAAGCGCATCGGCTTCTTCTCGCGCACCGTTCTTCATCCGCTGCGTGATCGCGGTCAAACCGTCTTCGATACGACGGATTTCCGGCGACAGTGTCTGGGCCAACGGCAATCCGAGCATGGCGAGCGTCCGGTAGGTTTCGATGTCCAGCAGACGCTGCACGATACCTCCACGCGCCGAATCGGTGAGGCCCCGGTCGAGCAGAAGAAACTGCGTCAGCCCATCGCGATCCTGGCGGAAGTCGGTAAGGATGGACGCCTGCCCTTCGCGAACGGTGCTGTGGCATAGACTGATCGGATCGAAATGGCTTTCTGCGTTGGCGGTTTCCGGTCCATCGTCACGAATTTCGAGCCTGACCGCAGAGATCAGCGAGCCGGGCGGCGAAAAGCCATCTCCAAAAGGATCGCCAACGATCTCGCCGCCAACCTTTTCCGGCGCCGGCCCATCCCAGAACCAGGTAGAGAACTCGGTATGTCTTTCCCATCTGAGCGTGCCTAGGCCGCAAGGCATGGCGTGGTGACGGGCATCGCGTTCCGGTGGCGCGACACCACGGCTACGCGACATTTCCGCAATCGCCGAATGATGTACGGAGGCGCCACCATCCATCATGAAGGCCAGCTGGATGATAATGCGTGACGAGCCGAGCAATACGGTCGGCCTCGCATGAATTTCCCCTAGCGCCAATGACCTCTCCGGCGCACTGGCAAATGCAAATCGTCCCCTGGCCATCAGCCCTCTCCGTCTCAATCATACAGATTTATCAAATCGCAAGCCGCATGGGCAGATGCCGAGTTGCCGCAGGCGAATTGCTAAAACACCCCTTGCCCAGAGATATAGTCGTTGGCGCCTGAAGAAAGAAAATCCTATTAAAGCAATTTTTCCGGGAACTTTATCAACTTTGAGACGTTCTTGACGGGTTATTGGAAAATTCTACCAAGATGGGACGCTATGACTACCACGAGCGAAACTGAACGCTATCCGCGGATAGCACTCATATCGACGCATGGCTACGTCGCCGCACACCCGCCGCTTGGCGCAGCCGACACGGGAGGACAGGTCGTCTATGTCCTCGAACTCGCAAAAAAACTCGGTCAACTCGGCTACACGGTCGATCTATACACCCGGCGCTTTGAGGACCAGCCAGAGATCGATGAGGTGGACGAACGCGTTCGCGTCGTGCGCATTCCCTGCGGCGGAAAGGAATTCATTCCAAAGGAATATCTCCACCGCCACCTTCTGGAGTGGTGCGAGAACGCGCTGCGCTTCATCAAGAAAAACGCCCTCACCTACTCCTTCATCAACAGCCACTACTGGGATGCGGGCGTGGCCGGCCAGAGGCTGTCTGAAGCGCTGAAGATCCCGCACCTTCACACTCCCCACTCGCTCGGTATCTGGAAAAAGCGCCAGATGGAAACCGACTACCCCGAGAAGGCGGATACGTTCGAACTCGAATTCAACTTCAAGGAACGCATCCAGCACGAGCTGATCATCTACCGTAGCTGCGATATGGTGATCGCCACGACGCCGGTGCAGCTCGACGTGCTCCTCGAAGACTATGGACTAAAGCGCAAGCAGGTCCACATGATCCCACCGGGATATGACGACAACCGGTTCTTCCCCGTATCGGAAGCCTCACGGCAGATGCTGCGCCAGCGCTTCGGCTTCAGGGGCAGGACGGTGCTGGCACTGGGGAGGCTTGCGACAAACAAGGGTTACGACCTACTGATCGACGGCTTTTCAGTTTTGGCCGAGCGTGAACCCGACGCGCGCCTCCATCTCGCCGTCGGCGGCGAGAATATGGACAGCCAGGAAACAACGATCCTCAATCAGCTCAGGGAGCGAGTGAAGGAACTCGGACTTGAGGAGAAGGTCGATTTCTCCGGTTACGTCTCAGACGAGGATTTGCCCGATATCTATCGGGCAGCCGATCTTTTTGTTCTGTCGAGCCGCTACGAGCCTTTCGGCATGACGGCGATAGAGGCGATGGCGAGTGGTACGCCCACGGTCGTTACGATCCACGGTGGACTGTTTCGCGCCGTGAGCTACGGGCGTCATGCACTTTTCGCCGACCCCTTCGACAAGGAAGATCTCGGCATTACAATGATGAAGCCGTTCAAGCATGAACGCCTTTACGGACGACTGTCACGCATGGGCGCGCACAAGGCCCGCAGTCTGTTTACCTGGACGGGCATTGCCCAACAGTTGCTCTCGGTCATCGAAGGGCGTCCGATAATGCCCGTGCTGGAAGAGTCCGATTGGGCCGAACCATGGAATGATGGCGATTGAAACCTGTAAGGCTTTTTTCCTCCGATCTCGACGGGACTCTCGTCGGCAATAACGAGGCGACGGCACGCTTTCGCGATTACTGGCATTCTCTTCCGGATGCCGAACGCCCGCTGTTGGTTTTCAACAGCGGTCGACTGATCGATGATCAACTCGATCTGATCGAGACAGTGCCGCTGCCCCGCCCCGACTACATTATCGGTGGCGTGGGCACGATGCTGTTCTGCTCCAATGACCCGACACTGTCGAAAGATTATGTGTCTTTCCTCGGATCGGGGTTCGATCCGCATGAAATTGCCCGCGTGATGCAAGGTGTGCCCGAGATCCGTCGACAGCCTGATCAGTATCAACATGGCCTGAAGTCGAGTTGGTATCTACACGACGCCGATCAAGCGTTGTTGTCCGATATCGAGCGGCGTTTGGGTGACAATGCGATCATGGCACGTATCGTCTATTCCAGCGGTCGCGACCTCGACATCCTGCCGCGCGCAGCGGACAAGGGAGCGGCAATTCGCTGGCTTTGCGATCGTCTCGGCTTCGAGCTTGGTGAGACCGTAGTAGCAGGCGATACGGGAAACGACCGTGCGATGTTCGAACTCCCTCAAGCCAGAGGCATCGCTGTCGGCAACGCGCTTCCTGAACTCAAATCCTACGCAACCGGAAGACACAATGTAGTGATTTCGGTTGAAGAAGAAGCGGATGGCGTTATATCGGGACTAAAACACTGGATGAACCCTGCCACCATGCATCAGTAATTACAAAAATACTGGTGCAAGAGCAGCAAATCCGCATTGACCCGACTCCTTCGGAAAGAGAAAATGAAACTTGCCGAACACGGATCGGCTTGAGATTTCATTCACGTTCTTCGAAAGGAATACTTAGCGTTGAAGCTCCTGAGCCGATTGGCCAAAGATGTCAGCTTGATGCTGCGTCGTCCCCCACGCCAGCAATATGGCGCCATCTGCCACCGCCGTAACAAACACAATGGCGATGTGGAGGTGCTGTTGCTGACCAGCCGGGACACAGGTCGATGGGTTATCCCGAAGGGCTGGCCAATGCAGGGCAAGAAGGCTCATGCAGTTGCCGAGCGCGAGGCCTTCGAAGAGGCTGGCGTCCGAGGCAACACACAGAAAGAGCCTTTCGGATTTTTCCACTATGAGAAGAAGCTGAAAAACGGTGTGAAGGTTACCTGTCTTGTTCAGGTTCACCTTCTGGAAGTGACGGATCTTATCAAAAACTTTCCCGAGAAGGAAAGCCGGACACTCGAGTGGGTTTCGCCTGAGGAGGCGCAAAAGCGGGTCAACGAGACCGAGCTGAAGCAGCTTTTCGTCGTATTCGGCAAACAGATGGCTCGGGGAACGCCGTCGGCCCTGCAACACGCTGTCGGCTCTCAATGACGACGATGTGGTGCCAATACGACAGGCACTCGCGACCATTGGCGCCATAGAGCGTTTCCATGGCGCAATCACCTGAAAATCGCAAAAAACCAACGCTTGACAAGGATCTCGACAAGATGACCCGCGTCGAGGAGGCGGTTAATCATCTTGGCCAGCGATTGGTAGCACCGGGCGCTGCACTTCTGTTCCTGGTCGTGACCGCGCTGGTCGCCAGTTCCTATGCCGGCAGTACGCCAGGCGCGGTCATCACGCTCGCCGCAGCCATCATCGGCGCCTATATGGCGATGAATATCGGCGCCAAGGACGTTGCCAACAATGTGGGACCGGCCGTCGGCTCAAAGGCACTGCCGCTGACCGCTGCTCTCATCATTGCCGCAATCTGTGAAATCTTCGGTGCGCTCGTCACCGGTGGTAATGTTGTCGAAACGATTGCCAGCGGCATCGTCGATGTCAGAACCGTACCAGACCCGCATGTCTTTGCCTGGGCGATGCTCGGAGCCATCCTAGCAGCCGCTCTTTTGGTCAATATTTCCAACCTGCTCAAGGCGCCAATTTCTACCACGCACAGCATCGTTGGCGCGGTGGCAGGTGCCGGCACCGCAGCCTTCGGCATTGGTGCGGTGGACTGGACGTCGCTGCTCGGCATTGCGCTGATCTGGGTGCTCACCCCATTCATCAGCGCCTTCTTTGCCATCGCCCTTCTCGCATTCATCAAGGAGTTCATCATCTATCGCGATGACAAGATCGCCGCAGCCCGCAAATGGGTACCGGTGCTGCTTGGCGTGATGGGAGGAGTGATGACCTCATATCTGATGCGCTTCGGGCTGCATCGGGTCATCGATGTTCCAACCGGCGTATCGCTCGCAGCAGGCTTCGCCGTTGGCCTCATCGGCTGGCGCCTTTGTATTCCGCTCATCCGCAACCAATCCGAGGGTCTGGAAAATCGCAATCAATCGCTTCGCACGCTGTTTCAATGGCCGCTGATTTTCGCAGCAGCACTTATGTCCTTCGGTCACGGCGCCAACGATGTCTCCAACGCTATCGGGCCAGTGGTCGCTATCGTGCGTGCGGATTATGGCAACCTCACCGAGGTTTTTGCACCGGCACCGCAATGGGTCATGCTGATTGGTGCTTTCGGGCTGTCTTGCGGCATCCTGCTGTTTGGACCGCGCCTGATCAGGCTCGTCGGCGAGCAGATCACCAAGCTTAACCCGATGCGTGCCTTCTGCGTGTCCACCTCGACGGCACTCACCGTTCTCACAGCCTCGCATTTCGGCATGCCGGTCAGCACAACGCATACTGCAATTGGCGCTGTCTTCGGGGTCGGCTTCTTTCGCGAGTGGTATACGCAGCAGGGCCGAAAGCAACAGGAGGCGCTGCGAAAGAGCCTTGCGCCAGCCAATTCTTCCGCGGACGAACCAGACGAAAACACCTCGGAGACGCGGCGGCGTTATCTTGTCCGCCGGTCGCATTTTATGACGATCATCGCCGCCTGGGTCGTAACGCTGCCAGCAAGTGCGGCCTTGGCAGCAACGCTCTACGCAATCATGCATCTTCTGTTTATATGAGCGGACAGATCATCAACCTATCGAAGTACCAACATGCGCGCCAATTTCAGAATGCAGCGGCTTTTCGTCAGCCAGTCCTTGCGGCTCGGCGAGCCCGTGGAAGCAGACAGCGACCAGTTCAACTACCTCGCTAATGTACTGCGCATGGGCGATGGCTCAGAAATCCTCCTCTTCAACGGTCGCGATGGAGAATGGAAGGCCAGCCTGTCATTCCCAACGCGCAAGAAGATCGTGCTGAGACCTTTCGAAGAGACACGGCCTCAGCCGGAAACACCCGACCTGCATTATATCTTTGCGCCGCTGAAGACCGGACGCATGGACTATCTCGTGCAGAAAGCGGTGGAAATGGGTGCCGGCGTTCTGAGGCCGGTTTTCACTCAGCATGTACAGGGCAAGATCACCAATCTCGACAAGCTCAGGGCAAACGTCATCGAAGCTGCGGAACAATGCGGTATTCTGGCTGTGCCGGAGGTCGAAGAACCTGTCCGGCTGAAAGACCTGCTTGAAAGCTGGTCGCCTCACCGCCGTATCATCTATTGCGATGAAGGCGATACCGGGCAAAATCCCCTGCCCGCGCTTCGAGCGATCAACGAAAAGCAACTGGCCCTTCTCGTCGGACCGGAGGGCGGCTTTTCAGAGGAGGAAAGGCAGTTGCTGCGCAGCAAGGCCTGGGTGACGCCCATACCACTCGGACCCCGCATATTGCGGGCCGATACGGCAGCGGTCGCAGCGCTTGCAGTCATTCAGGCAAGCATCGGCGACTGGGAATAATCCAGCGGAAGATGTCGCGCTCGTACAAATTTCCGGCATGAATTCATGCTTAAAAGAAATTCATTTGCTTGCACCGTGGCGGCACCCTATCAGCGATGGCAACATCGCTGCGCAGGCGGCAAAGACAACAAGGTAATTTCATGGCCCGCGACACCACTGACCAGACGCCGATTTCCTCCGTACAGGAACTGACAGACTATCTGGCCGAAGGCTGCAAGCCGAAAGAGAAATTCCGGATCGGTACGGAGCACGAGAAGTTTGCCTTTTTCCGTGATGGCAACAAGCCAGTACCCTATTTCGGTGAGGCCAGCATCTCCGCACTGCTGAAGGGCATGCAGGAAAAGCTCGGCTGGGAGCCGATCATGGATGGGCACAATATCATCGGCCTTGGCGAACCGAGCGGCATGGGCGCAATTTCCATCGAGCCCGGCGGCCAGTTCGAGCTGTCCGGCGCGCCGTTGGAAAATCTGCACGAGACCTGTCGGGAATCCAACCAGCACCTGGCGACCTTGCGCGAGATCGCCGAACCGATGGGCATTCGATTCCTCGGCGTGGGCGGCAGCCCGCTCTGGACATATGGTGAAACAC
This sequence comes from uncultured Agrobacterium sp., assembly GCF_913777885.1. Classification (NCBI taxonomy): domain Bacteria; kingdom Pseudomonadati; phylum Pseudomonadota; class Alphaproteobacteria; order Hyphomicrobiales; family Rhizobiaceae; genus Agrobacterium; species uncultured Agrobacterium sp. Next base: position 44,791 of record NZ_CAJYTV010000001.1, read on the forward strand.
CGCAGATGCCGAAGTCGCGCTATGCGATCATGACCAACTACATGCCCAAGGTCGGCACCAAGGGTCTGGACATGATGTACCGGACCTGCACCATCCAGGTTAATTTGGACTTCTCCTCGGAAGAGGACATGCGCCGCAAGATGCGCGTTTCGATGAAGCTTCAGCCACTTGCAACCGCGCTTTTTGCCTCGTCGCCCTTTACCGAAGGCAAGCCGAACGGGCTGCTCTCCTGGCGCGGCGATATCTGGCGCGACACCGACAACCAGCGTTCCGGCGTTCTTCCTTTCACGTTCAAGCCGGATTTCGGCTTCAAGGACTATGTCGAATGGGCGCTGGACGTGCCGATGTACTTCATCGTGCGCGACGGCAAATATCGCGACTGTACCGACATCACCTTCCGCCAGTTCATGGCGGGCGCGCTGAAGGGTGTGATTGCCGACTGGGAACCCAATCTGGGTGACTGGACGAACCATCTCTCCACGCTGTTCCCGGACGTGCGTCTCAAGCGTTTCCTCGAAATGCGCGGCGCCGATGGCGGTCCATGGCGGCGCATCTGTGCGCTGCCGGCCTTCTGGGTCGGCCTCCTCTACGACGACGATGCTTTGGCTGCAGCCGACCAGTTCACCGCGGACTGGAAAGTGGATGATGTGATCGCGCTTCGCGATGCCGTTCCAACGGCAGGCCTGAAGGCGACGATCGCGGGACGCGACCTGCTGGACGTGGCACGCGACGTTGTAGCGATATCCCGCAAGGGCTTGCAAAGCCGGGCGCGACTGAACCGTGATGGACAGGATGAAAGCGTCTTCCTCTCACCGCTGGAAGAGGTTCTTGCCAAAAAGGCGACGCTCGCAGACGACATGCTGGCGCTCTACCATGGCCGCTGGCAGCAGTCGGTTCTGCCCGTATTCGAAGACTATCAGTATTAAGTGCGCTGCCCTCACGGGCAGCGGCGCGACATTCACGATCCGGACGAAAAAAAGCCCGGTGCGGCTTGGGACCTGACACCGGGCAAAGGCAGGGCTATTGGCAATCACCCTGCGGGGAAACTTGATGCCGGGATCCCGTTCTCGGCATGGGACGTCACGGCTTGCGAAGCCGCGTAAATCGCGTACCTGAATGGGTCCTGGCCGCCCGCGCCAGATGCATACTTGGATCATCTAGAAAGCCGGCCTCCAGCGCGCTCACCACATCGCCACGCGTCAGTCCGATATCTGTGAGTTGCTGATCGGTCATGTCCGTCAGCTTGTTCACGGCCATACGGTTCATGATGGAACGCGCGAGTTTCGCCATGCCATTGAGAGCCACGTTCCAACGCGTCTCAATCGAGACTCCGGGGGCGGCAATCTGCAATTCCATTTTCCGTTCTGCCGTGCGCATGACAAGGTCCTTCCGATTGGGCACGTAAAGATGTCGCTTCATGCTCTCGCACGAAGACACTGGTGAGGTTGAGGCCGCCGCTCGAAAGCGTTGACCAGGTTGATCGGATGTCTTGAGCGTCAAAATGTCGCAAGTCTATTGATCAGTCCAACGAATGTTTCTAATGTCAGATATCAATTGCTCTTATGGATGGCTGCTTTGACCGCTCCGCTCGATATTGACCAGCTTCATACGTTCATCGCCATTGTCGATACGGGCAGCTTCACCAAGGCTGCGGACAGGGTGTTCAAGACACAATCTGCAGTCTCGATGCAAATGCGCAGGCTTGAAGAGCGGCTAGGCAAGCAGCTTTTCGCCAAGGACGGGCGTGGCAACAGGCTGACGGCGGAGGGTGAGAAGCTGATGCATTATGCTCGCCGTATCATCCGCCTTAACAACGAGGCGGTTGCAGCCTTCGATGACAACCGGCTGGAAGGGACGTTACGCATTGGCACGCCTGATGATTATGCCGACCGTTACATGCCCGAGATCATAGGGCGCTTTGCCAAGACGCATCCGAATGTCGAGCTTTACATCGTTTGCGAGCCGTCGATCAGCCTTGCGGAGAAGATGGCGCGAGGCGAACTCGACATCGCTCTTGTGACGCATAATCCACGGACGCGGGTATCGGACATCGTACGTACCGAGCCTCTTTGCTGGGTCACGTCGGCAAACCATCCCTTGCGCGATGATGCGCCCGTGCCGCTTGCTGTCGGGCGACGCGATTGCCACTGGCGGCAGCTTGCCTGCTCGGCTCTCGATGCCGATGGCCGGGATTACCAAGTCCTGTTCACCAGCTGGTCTTCCACCGTGATTGCCGCTGCCGTTCTTGCCGGCATGGCGGTCTCGGTCCTGCCGGAATCCACACTTCGAACCGGCATGCGGGTGCTGACGTCGGCCGATGGCTTTCCGCCTCTGCCGCCGGTACAGATCGGCCTGATGAAGCGTCCCGGGCTGTCGCCCTCGCTCATCAATGCCATCACCGATCACATCACTGCGTGCCTCGACAATATCACGCTCAGCCCTCCCCCTGAGGAGTTGGACTCACGCGTGAAGATGCTGCCCGGTATGCAAAAGCTCAAATCCACCTACGTCGCACCGGGCTGGTAAGCTCTCGCGCCTCTTTCTTGGTTGATAATTCCAGCTTTCGAAGATGAGCTTTTATTGATAGGAAACTCCTATCATGCTTACGCTTAGACAGATGCGATATTTCGACTGCCTCGCACGCACCCTGCATTTCGGCAAGGCGGCGGCCGAAGCCCATATCAGCCAGCCGGCGCTTTCCGTGCAGATCATGGATATGGAGGAGCATCTCGGTGTCAAACTTGTGGAGCGCAGTCGCGGCGATATCACCATCACCCCCAAAGGCGACGAGGTCTTGCAGCACGTGCGGGCCATTCTTCTGGAGGTGGAACGGCTGGAAGAAGCCGCGCGAAAAACCTCAGGCGCCCTGGAAGGGTTGGTTCGAATTGGGATCATTCCTACCATAGCGCCCTATCTCGTGCCGAAACTGGTACCGCATCTTCGCGCGCATCATTCCCTGATCGAGATCGAACTGAAGGAGACCGTCACCGACCGTCTTTTATCGGATCTTTCCGCTCGCAAGCTGGATGCGGTGATTGCCGCGATCCCGGTGGAAGGGGAAGGGCTGGAGACGTGCCACCTGTTCACCGATCGCTTCTTCATGGCGACCGCAAAGAGCGACGACAAGGTTCTTGTCTCCCCCGTCAATGAGGGCCAGGTGGACATGGACCGGTTGCTGCTGCTGGAGGAAGGGCACTGCCTTCGCGATCAGGCACTGGCGGTCTGCGGCACCGCGGGCAAGCGCAGCCTCGTCAACTACGGCGCAACCTCGATGGCGACATTGCTGCAGATGGTGTCGCATGACATGGGAATGACGCTGATTCCGGAAATTGCCATTCCCACGGAGACGATGCGAAACAATCTCCGCATCGTTCCCTTTGCCGATCCGGCCCCAGCAAGGGAGATCGGCCTTGTCTGGCGCATGGCGAGCGGACGCAAAGGCGACATCGCCGCTCTTGCCGATGCCATCAGGCAATCTATCCGCTAGGCTCGCAATTCCTACTCTAGCGCGAGCCAGATGAAGAGCCATCCCCACATCAGAAGCAATGCCACGAAACCTGTGATGAAGGCCGGACCGCGGTAGCGCAGCCGGTTGCTGGTGACGTGGATGTAGGAATGGAAAATGCGCGACAGAACGAAAATCCAGCCGAGCACGATGGTAACGATATTGTCCGCATCCGTGATATATAGCAGCAGACACGCCGCGTGGAAGAGCATCGGCAGCTCGAACTGGTTGGCAATGTTCTTGTTGACCAGCTTGCTTTCCGGCGCCTCCTCGCCCGCATCGCGGAAACGGCGCACGGCGTCGCCATCGACAAAGGTAAATTTCTTGCGGCGATATGCCAGCAGCCCATAGAGCCAGAACACCAGAAATGCGTGAGCGATCATTGGCCAGAACATGGCAGTCGTGGGCGACATACTTCTTCTCCTATCAACAAAGACGCTCTCCAAACAGGGTTTGGAGAGCGTTCAAATCATCTCAGTCTTTTACCCGAAGCAGGCAGCAGATCAAACAGCGCCCGGATAGTTCGGGCTTTCGCGGGTGATGGTCACATCATGCGCGTGGCTTTCACGCAAGCCGGCGCCGGAGATGCGCACGAAAGTGGCACGCTCCTGGAAATCCTTGATTGTGCCACCGCCGACATAGCCCATTGCCGCCTTCAGGCCACCAGCCAGCTGGTGCAACACGCCGGAGACAGGACCCTTGTAAGGAACCTGGCCTTCGATGCCCTCCGGCACGAGCTTCAGCGTATCACGCACTTCTGCCTGGAAGTAACGGTCTGCCGAACCACGCGCCATGGCACCGACGGAACCCATGCCACGATAGGCCTTGAACGAGCGGCCCTGATATAGGAACACTTCGCCTGGACTTTCATCCGTACCCGCCAGCAGCGAGCCGATCATCACGGCGGATGCGCCTGCCGCTATTGCCTTGGCAAGGTCGCCGGAGAACTTGATGCCACCATCGGCGATCACCGGAATGTCTGCCGCATGCGCTGCTTCGACGGCGGACATGATGGCCGCCAGTTGCGGAACGCCAACGCCTGCGACGATGCGCGTTGTGCAGATCGAGCCTGGGCCGATACCGACCTTGACGGCATCCGCACCAGCATCGATCAGCGCCTTGGTGCCAGCCGATGTCGCAACGTTGCCGGCGATGACGCGAACCGAGTTCGACATCTTCTTGACGTGGCTGACAGCATCGAGAACACGCTGCGAGTGACCATGCGCCGTGTCGACCACGAGAACGTCAACGCCTACCTCGATCAGACGCTCGGCGCGCTCGATGGCATCGTCACCGACGCTGATGGCTGCTGCGGCACGAAGGCGGCCCTGCGCATCCTTCGTCGCATTTGGGTTCAACTGCGACTTCTCGATATCCTTGACGGTGATGAGGCCAACGCAGTTGCCCTTGCCGTCCACCACAAGCAGCTTTTCGATGCGGTGCTTGTGCAGAAGGCGGCGGGCTTCCTGCTGGTCGACGCTGCTTTCCTTGACGGTGACCAGGTTTTCGCGCGTCATCAATTCGTAAATCTTCTGCGCAGGGTCGGAAGCAAAACGCACGTCGCGGTTGGTCAGGATGCCGACGAGACGACCAATCTTATGGCCGCCGCTGCCACCATTTTCCACGACCGGAATGCCGGAAATGCCGTGTGCCTTCATCAGCAACTGGGCTTCAGCCAGCGTTGCGTCCGGGCCAATGGTCACGGGATTGACGACCATGCCGCTTTCGAACTTTTTAACCTGACGAACTTCTTCGGCCTGTTCGATCGGGGTCAGGTTACGATGAATGACGCCAATGCCGCCGGCTTGCGCCATGGCGATCGCCAGGCGGCTTTCGGTGACCGTGTCCATCGCGGAAGATAGAATGGGAAGGTTGAGCTCGATATCGTGCGCAATGCGGGTCGCGATATTCGTCTGGCCGGGCATGACTTCGGAGTGCCCCGGCTGGAGGAGAACGTCATCGAACGTCAGCGCGTCGAGACCAGTGGGAGTTTCAATGATGCGTGCCATGGCCAAATTCCTTCAGTATGAAATGCATGGCCGATCCGGAACGAATGTTCACCCCGACGGTCCTGCAAAGGATTGCTTGGAAGTTGGCGAGGGCTGGTAACACGGTTATGACGGGAAGGGAATAGAGAAAACCGGGAAACATGTGCGATGCACCATGTTGCCGATTAGCCGCGGCTTTATCGACCGCGGCTTAGGAGTTCTCTCAGATGCGTCTGCCGATCAGATGTCGAACTGGTAGGATTTGGGCACGAACCTGTATCCAGTCTCGAGCTTCTCTGCATAGCCGACAGACGGGAACGGCATGTGATAGCCGAGGAACGGGACGCGATCGGTCGACACCATATCGAAGACTTTCTTGCGGGTCGCCGCAGCGACGGCTTTATCCATATCGAAGCGGACTTCCCAATCCGGCCGCTGAAGCGACAGGACAAAGTGGTTTGCCGTGTCAGCCGTCAGGATCAGCCGCTTGCTGCCGGATTCCACGTTGAAAATCATATGGCCCGGCGAGTGGCCAAAGGCTGCGATGGCGGTGATGCCAGGAACCACCTCAGCGCCGTCATCGATGAATGTCGCCTTTTCCGCCAGCGGCTTCACGTTAGCGAGCACCGCCTTGTGACCACTTTCAGCGGGCGTGCCGGCACGCTTTTCATCCGTCCAGAAATCATACTCTTTCTGGCCGAAGACATAACGGGCCTTCGGAAAGGCTGGCTTGCCCTTCTCCATCAGTCCGCCGATGTGATCTCCGTGCATGTGGGTCAGGACCACGACGGTGACGTCGTCCGGCGTATATCCCGCAGCAGCAAGACCCTCGAGCAGACGGCCATTGCCGGCTTCGCGGCCCTGTTCGCCGAAGCCGGTATCGAAGAGCACGAGGTCCTTGCCCGTATTGATCATGGCAGGAGAAAAGCTGTTGACGAACTGGTCGGTGGGCAGGAAATTCTTTTCCAGCAACTCCGCTACAGTTTCCGGGCTCTGGTTCGTTCCGAAGGTTTCACCCGGCTTGCCGGAAGGACGAGCACCATCCTTGACAACCAGAACTTCAAATTCTCCCAGCTTGAAACGGTTGGTTTCCGGCGGCATCGCGTGATTGATCTCCATAGATGTCTGGGGCTGTGAAGTCTGAGCAGCCGCTGCTCCGCTCAATACGAACGGCGCGACGGCGCCCGCGCCTGCCGTTCCCAGAAGTGTGCGTCGGCTGATATTCATCCTGTCCATCGTGAAAGTCTCCGCTTGTGGGGTCCAAGGAGTTTAACGAGCGTCTAGGTATTTCGGTTCAGTGGCAAGCTCTCACAGCGTCGTGAAGGCGGTAGCGTGCCAATCCTTGCCAAATGTTTAGTTGGCAAGTCGAGATACCAGGAGTAGTAAGTGGTTCGAACTTTTGCCGGTGCGGGGTGGGCCGCAATCAAGCCATGAACAGAATCATTCCGCTAATCCTTGCCGTCGCCCTTTTCATGGAGCAGATGGATTCCACTGTCATTGCGACCTCACTGCCTGCAATTGCCAAGGACCTGAATGTCGGCCCCATCACGCTGAAGCTCGCACTGACCGCTTATATGGTTTCGCTTGCTATTTTCATTCCCATCAGCGGGTGGATGGCCGACAAGTTCGGCGCAAAGAAGATTTTCCGTTTTGCCATCGCAATCTTCGTGGTCGGCTCGATCTGTTGTGCGGTCTCAGGCTCTGTCGTCGAATTCGTCGTATCACGTTTCCTGCAAGGCATGGGCGGCGCGATGATGACGCCGGTCGGTCGTCTCGTTCTGCTGCGCACCACCAAGCGCACCGATCTCGTTTCCGCCATGGCGCTTCTGACCATTCCGGGTCTTGTCGGCCCGCTGACGGGACCACCCGTCGGTGGCTTCATCACCACGTACTTTTCCTGGCACTGGATTTTCCTGATCAATGTCCCGATCGGTATTATCGGAATCTGGCTTGCGACGATCTACCTGCCGGAAATCGAAACTACCAATCCGCCACCGATGGATATCGCCGGCTTCGTGCTGTCCGGCCTTGCGGCCTCCGGGGTTGTGTTCGGCTTTTCTGTGGTCAGCCTCCCCGCTCTGCCGCCCTTTGTGGGCATTGCCTCCATCATCATCGGCTTCGTCTGCGGCGCGCTTTATGTTCGCCATGCAAAAATCCATCCCGCGCCGATCCTGGATTTCAAGATCTTTCGCAACGCCACATTCAGAACCGCCTCGATCAGCGGCACAGTGTTTCGCATTTCGACCGGGGCTATACCGTTCCTGATGCCGCTGATGTTGCAGATCGGGTTTGGCCTTAACCCGTTTCAATCGGGCATGATCACCTTCGCGGGCGCCATCGGCGCGATCACCACCAAGTTCATGGCACGGCGTGTTTTCGCCGCAACCGGCTTCAAGGGAACCCTGCTCAGCGCTGGCATCGTCGGCGCCTGTACAACGCTTGCCAACAGCTTTTTCACGCCCGAGACGCCTTATTCGCTGATCATGATCTGTCTGGTAACAGCAGGTTTTGCTCGGTCGTTCTTCTTCACTGGCACCAATGCGCTCAGCTATTCCGATATCGACGATCGTCAAGCCAGCCAGGCGACATCGATGGCGTCCGTTTTGCAACAGATCAGCCTGGCGCTTGGCGTAGCCTTTGCGGCATCGATCCTTGAGGTCAGTGCCTACTTCTCAGGTCGCCACCTCGAGCTTGCCAACTTCCATCTGGCATTCATGATTGTCGCGATGGTATCGCTGTTTGCCACACTGCCGCTTATGGCGATGGATAAAGGGGCGGGCTCTGAAGTGTCAGGCCACAGACGCAAAGTCTCACAGCCTGCAGAATAATTCTAAGCGTCCGCCGCCTCTGACGTGACCGTCTTGCGGCCCTTGAAGTGCTTGGCGAGCAGGAACATCTCCACCGATTCGGACCGCGACGAGGCGGGCTTGATGTGGATGACCTGCTTGAAGTTCTGCTTCAGCATATCGAGCAGCTGCTTCTCCGTGCCGCCCTGAAAGGTCTTGGCAAGAAAATGCCCGCCTTCGGCCAGAACCTGAACGGCGAAATCGGCTGCGACCTCGCACAGATGCATGGTGCGGATGTGGTCGGTCTTCTGGTGGCCGGTGGTGGGCGCTGCCATATCGGAAAGCACGAGATCTGGCGTGCCGCCGACGGCTTCCATCAAAAGCTCCGGTGCTTTCGGATCGAGGAAGTCGAGTTGCAGAATCTTTACGCCAGGTATGGGATCGAGTTCCAGAAAGTCGATCGCGGCAACACGGATATCATCCTCGGTGGAATCAGTCACCTTGGCAGCGATCTGCGACCAGCTGCCCGGCGCTGCACCCAGATCGATGATGCGATGCGCATCCTTCAGGATCTGATGCTTATCGTTGATTTCCAACAGCTTGAAAGCCGCGCGCGCACGGTACCCTTCAAGCTTGGCGCGCTGCACGTAAGGGTCATTGATATGACGCTCCAGCCAGCGGCGAGACGAGGCCTTCAGCTTCGTCTTCTTCACCTTCTGGCCAATCTTGCGTCCGGTACGGTTGGTGCTCGTGGGCGCCTTGCTCATATCAACCCTTCCGCTCTGTTCTGCCATGCGTCTGTATACGGCGTAACCTGTTACGGCGCCATGCGCCATCATCTGCCATCATATCGGTCAACAGGCCTTCGCGCAGCCCGCGATCTGCAACCCGCATGCGCCGGGCGGGCCAGCGTCTGCGGATCGCTTCCAGGATTGCGCAACCGGCCAGAACGAGGTCTGCACGATCCGGCCCGATGCAGGCATTGGCAGCGCGACCGGCAAAGTCCCAGGCCAAGAGTTTTTCCTGCATAGCCGTGACTTCGGCATCGGATAGCCACAGCCCATCGACCTTGCGGCGATCGTAACGCGGCAAGTCGAGGTGAACTCCGGCAAGCGTCGTCACCGTGCCGGACGTACCGATCAGATGGAAGTCATCAGGCGTCGACTGATCTGAAAGCGGCGGGCAGTGAAATGCGCCGAGCAGTCCTTCGACTTCTGTTACCATCGCCTCAAAGACTTGAGGCGTCACATCGCGACCACCATGGCGCTCCGAGAGCGTCACCACGCCGACCGGCAATGAGGTCCAGTGGGTGATGTGGTTGGCAAGCCGGTTCGAGCGGTTTTCGTTCAACCGGATGACAGCTATTTCCGACGAGCCGCCGCCAATATCGAACAGCACGACGGAGCGGGCTTCACGTCCCACCAGGGAAGAGCAGCCGGAGACGGCAAGGCGCGCTTCCGTCTCACGACTGATAATTTCGAGGTTGAGGCCTGTCTCACGCGTGACACGTTCGAGAAACTCTTCGCCATTCGTCGCCGCACGGCAGGCTTCGGTGGCAATCAGCCGCATGCGACGGATAGGCCGTCCGGCAAGCTTTGACGCGCAGACCTTCAAGGCTTCAACAGCCCTATCCATCGCGTCATCGGAAAGGCGACCGGTGGAAACCAGACCTTCCCCGAGGCGAACGATTCTCGAAAAAGCATCGACCACGCGGAACTGGCCCGGGCGTGTCGGCTGCGCAATCAGAAGGCGGCAGTTGTTGGTGCCGAGATCGAGCGCGGCATACATGTCGGCGCTGGGTTCGAAGGCCTCGCGTCCGCCCGCATGCCGCGAATGCGCAAAGCCTGTGTGCTCGACTGCCACCGCTGCACCATTGGCGCCTGCGCCATTCTGCTTCGCAACAGGCCGGGGCGCCTGGCTCGGCACCAGTGGCCTTCCCTGCGGATCACGATGCGGGCGCTTGCGATTGCGCGATTTTTTCTTTCCGGATGGAAACTGGTCGGTACGCGCCGATAGGTCCGGCTTCAAACCGTCTGCCGCAATGCCTGGATGTGCTTTCTGAGCGCCCTGCCCGCCGGAACGCCGGCGGCGTTTGCGTTTGCGCGGCTCCGTTCCAGGCTCGATACCGCCTGGTGGTGGAGCATCCTGACGGGAGTCGGCAATATGCAGCTGCGGCAAAGCAGACGCGGAACGGTTCTTGCCGCCTCGCTTGCCCTTGCCACGACGGGAACGCTTCGCCTTCCCTTTTTCTGCCACCGACGCCCCTGGTTCCGACGGCTTTGAGCCGTTGCCGGGGTCAATCACTGTTTTTTCCACTCCGCCGCGCAAAAGCCCGAAGGCATGCCGCTGGCGTTCATAAGGTTACGTTGGGGAGACCTTACCAGTATGTGACATTCTAGCCAACCGATTTTTGGTCGCGCGCAAAATCGTGCATGTCATTTCGGACAAGGATGAACAGTCTGCAGGGGATAGATCAAAAAGAAAAATTCTCTTCTCCCCGCAAGTCGGTGTGACGAATTGACTAACGGGGAGAAGAGAATGGTACGGTTGAGTGGGGTCGAACCACCGACCTCAGGTGCCACAAACCTGCGCTCTAACCAACTGAGCTACAACCGCACAAAAGACGCTTTCGCGTTACGGGGCTCACATACGGGGAGTTTTTCCCTTTTGCAAGTCCTTCTCTAATTTTTGCGAAAAAACCCATGGAAAGCAAGTCTGTTTTCCCGGGTTGGGCCATCACCCGTAACGGTGGAGCTCCGGTCCATGTGATATTAACTCTATTTCCCAATTCCCAGCGGCGATTATGGACCCAGCGGCCCTGTGAAGTTATTTAAGATTCTGTTAACGTCACGCCGATGCAGGCTGTGTTGTGCCTCATGAGGAGGCCGTGCGGCAGCGAAGGTCACGTAGTGCCAAAGTAGGTTCCGACATGCCCGCCGTTCAGTACCCGTTTATCGACATAGCCGTTCATGAGCGCGTGCGGGAAAAGTTCGCCAATGGCGAGGCGCTTGCGCTGTTCTCGATGGACCTCAAAAATGCGCTTTGGGCTAATGGCCGCGGTGCTGCTCTTTTCGGCGCAGCGATGATCTATGATTTCATCGAGCATGGGCCGAAGGTGCAGGACGTGGCGTTCCGGCAGGTCGCCGGTGCGGCAAGCAGGCTGCATGCGATCGGTGATCGTCAAAAATTCATGATCCGCATTCTATCCGGCTTCCGCAGCGTGGCGGTGTCTGCGGCTCTCGAAGTCATCGAAGTGGGGCCGAAGCAGCCGCTATTGCTGTTTTCGGCCGTACTGGACCAATCGATTCCGTCGCTCGAAGATCGCGCGAGCCGGATGATCGAGGGTTTCGACGATCCCGATATTCATATGGCGGTGATGGATGATACCGGGGCGACGATTGCTGCCTCGCCCAGGTTCGGCGATCTTGCGATCGCGCCGCAGACCGCCCGAACGCTGATCTCCATGGCGGCGCGCCACGGGAGTAAACTGGTGAAGCGTCCCGTCCCTACCGGCAAGGGATATATGCCCGCAGCCACCGCGCAGTTGACACAGGACCCGGCCCTCAATCTGGTCTTCGTGGTTGAAACCGCGCTCGGCACGCTCGACCCCTCCTCCGATTTTATGGAGGTGCGGCCCGAAACCCAGATCGAGATTGCCGAAGAGAGAGCGGAAACAGCGCCAGAACCATCCCTCGCGCAGCAACTGGCGTTCGAAAGCGTTCTCGATGCAGTCCAGCAGATCGAAGAAACGGACGAAGCGCGGCAGGACGCGGATGATGACAATATTGCCGACGCGCTTTTTGACGAGGACCTGTCGGTTTCACTCGCCTACAAGCAAGATACGGACGAAGAGTTGGAGGTGTCTGAGAGAGCTTCCCCCGCAGACGATGTTGCGACGGTAGACGACGACGAGCGGCAAGTGGCTACGACACCCGACGAAGGTTCCAGCTACAGCGAGCCTGTCAGTGTCGACGAGGATATGCGGACGCCGGAAGAAGGCTCTTCTCAATCGGAGAATGACAAGGCGGTTGAAGATGTGTCGCCTACGGGTGCGCGAGCCGAAACGCAAGTCGATGACAAAGGTCCGGCGAGCTCTTCGCGCTTCGAGTTTGACCCCAACGGTCGAGCAAGTCGCTTCGTCTGGAAAATCGACGCAGCCGGGTGCTTCAGTTCCATTTCGCATGAATTTGCAGAAGCCGTCGGACCGAAGGCGGCTGCCGTCGAAGGCATGAGCTTTTCCGATCTCGCCGCGCTCTTCAATCTTGATCCGGAAGGCAAGATTGCCGAGCTGCTGAAGCGTCGCGACACGTGGTCGGGCAAGACGATCTTTTGGCCGGTGGAAGGCACTTCCCTCGCGGTCCCCATCGATCTAGCAGCGCTTCCAACCTATACTCGCACGCGCGAGTTCGATGGCTTCAGAGGATTTGGTATCGTTCGTGTCGCGGATGCGGTCGAAGATCCGCATGCGGCAGGGCTTGCCTTGAGTGGAGAACCCTATCCGGAAGATCAGGAAAGTGAGGAGAGCGAGGAGCGCACGGTCGATGCGGGTGCATCTGAAACCGTTGAGTCACCAGCTCAGCCTGAAACCGTTCCTTCCTCTTTCGAGAGAGAAGCAGATGACGTTTCGGCTGAAGCGGAAACCGGGTACCCTGTTCAAGACACGCAGCAGAAGCGTTTTCACCAACCGCCGGAGCATGAGGTTCCGGTGCTGAAAATAGCTGAGACACAGGGCCGGCGCTATTCCGACAAGGTCGTGCGCATCGAGGAGCACCGCAATCGCCGCGATGGTCTGAGTGCCAGCGAAGAGGCAGCGTTTCGTGAAATCGGACGGACCTTGAAGCCCGTCGAGGCTGAGGACGATAAAACTTCTGTTTCGCAAGCGGCAAAGTCGGATTCTCCTCTGAGCGAAAATGCGGTCGAAGCAGCTGTTGACGACGCCGTCGCAGCGTCGCCAGAGGTCGAAGAGCCGCATATCCAGGCGGATGATAACGCGCCCATCGACGTCATTGCCGACGAAGAGGCAGCGACGAAGACCGATGACGATGCGTTCAAGGACTACACGCGCGGAGACGCGCCTGTCGCTTTTACTCATCCGCCAATCGGAAGCCGCATGATCGGTAAGGATGGCGACAGCGAGGAAGCGCAGGTCGCGCCAGACAATGAAGAGCAAGGCCATGGCGAAGATGAAGTGGCAGTCGCGCTATCCTCTCGTTTGACGACGGGATTAACGGCCGAAACCGTCGACCAGATGCCGGTTGCTCTTCTCATCCACAGCGGCGATCAGTTGATCCACGCCAATCCGGAATTTCTGCGTCTAACCGGCTATGGAGATGTTGAGGAACTGGCGGCGCTCGGCGGCCTGGATGCGCTTCTTCAGCGGGATGAACTGGAAACGTTTTCCGAACAGAGCGGTGGCATGGTGGCCGTCAGTGCCGAGAACGAACTCATCCCTGTGAGGGCAAAGCTCCAGTCGGTCCGGTGGGAAAACGCCAGCGCCCTGATGCTGTCTCTCATCCCGCTTGAAGGCGCGCGTGATTCCGTCACCCCGCTCGAGGCTTCTGCGCCTGAAGAGGCACATGATGCCGCGCGGATGAAGGGAGAAATCGAGGAGCTTCACTCCATCCTCGAAACGGCGACGGACGGCGTGGTTCTAGTGGGCGAAGACGGGAATATTCGCTCGCTCAACCGCTCTGCCAGCGCCCTCTTCAATTACGACAATGCCGAAATCGCCAACAGGCCATTCGTTACGCTGTTTGCGCATGAAAGCCAGCGCGCCATTTTGGATTATCTTTCGGGCCTTGCCAATAACGGTGTCGCCAGTGTGCTGAATGATGGTCGCGAAGTCATTGGCCGCGAAGCCTCCGGTGGCTTCCTGCCATTGTTCATGACGATCGGTAGGCTCAAATCCACCAACGGATATTGCGCAGTCATCCGCGACATCACGCAATGGAAGCGCACAGAGGAAGACCTGCGCAACGCAAAGCGCGCTGCGGAAACCGCCAATGCGCACAAGACCGATTTCCTGGCCCGCGTCAGCCATGAAATCCGCACACCGTTGAATGCCATCATCGGCTTTGCCGACATGATGGCGACCGAGCGGTTCGGACCGATCGGCAATCCGCGCTATATCGAGTATTCGAACGACATCGTGCGGTCCGGCCGCCACGTCCTCGATATCGTCAACGATCTCCTGGACATCTCCAAAATCGAAGCCGGGCAGATGGATGTGGACTTCAAGGCGGTGGTGCTCAACGAAACCATAGCAGAAGCGGTTTCTCTTGTTCAGCCACAAGCCAACAATCAGCGTGTGATCATCCGTACGGCATTGTCGCAATCGGTGCCGCCTGTCGTGGCCGACCTGCGCTCAATCAAGCAGATTCTGCTCAACATCCTGTCGAACGCTATCAAGTTCACGCCATCCGGCGGCCAGATCGTCGTGTCCACAGCCTATGAGGCAAATGGCAGCGTGGTCCTGCGCGTCCGCGATACAGGCATCGGCATGACGCGCTCGGAACTGGAACACGCCATGAAACCGTTCCGTCAGGTGTCGGCATCCAGCAGTCGGGTACGCGGCGACGGCACGGGTCTCGGGCTCCCTCTGACAAAAGCGATGGTGGATGCCAATCGCGCCAATTTCGCCATCACCTCGACGCCGAATGAAGGAACTCTGGTGGAAATCAGCTTTCCATCGCAGCGGGTTCTTGCGAATTGACACGGTGAGGGACTAGCAACATCCGTGGTCAACGAATGCACGACTACGGAGGGACAAACGCCTTGCAGCCATCCGAACATTCAAGCCTCGCATCAATGCGGAGTGGACCGCGTTTCAGCCCGCTGATGATCGCGGCGATGCTTCTCTCTGCGCTGGTCGCAATGCCGCTCATCGCCATTATCGTCATCGCCCTTACGGGCGGCTCCGTTGGCTGGCAGCATCTGCTCGTCAACGTGCTGCCTCGGTCGGGTGCACAAACGCTTCTCCTGCTGGCGATGACCGGTGCCTTCACCACGATCGTCGGCGTGACGACGGCCTGGCTCGTCAACATGTTCGACTTTCCCTTCCGGCGGCTGCTGTCGTTTGCTCTGGTGTTGCCGCTTGCGATCCCATCCTACCTCGCAGCTTATGCCTTCGGCGAGTTTCTGGATTTTGCCGGACCGGTGCAAAGCGGTCTGCGCGCGCTTCTCGGCTATCAGACCATCCGGGATTACTGGTTTCCCGATATCCGCTCGCTCGGTGGGGCCGTGCTGGTGCTGGGCTCCGTGCTCTATCCTTACATCTACCTGTCGGCGCGTGCGGCCTTTGGGTTGCAGGGGCGGTTCGCAACAGATGCGGCAAGGACACTTGGTGTGGGGCCGCTACGGCTTTTTCTATCGGTGCAGTTGCCGATGGCACGCCCTGCGATCATCATCGGCCTCGCGCTGGTGATGATGGAAACGCTGAACGATATTGGTGCCGTGGAGTATCTCGGTGTCCATACGCTGACGTTTACGATTTACGAGACGTGGCTGAACCGCGGCAATCTTGCAGGTGCAGCGCAAATTGCCGCGTGCCTTGTCTTCATCGTCGCGGCTTTGATTGTCATCGAGCGCAGAGCCCGCAGACAACAGCGCTTCGCCGCCGGCAAGGCGACAACGATGCATCAGCGGGCGGCCAGAGTTAAGCTCGCGCCCATGAAAGCGTGTCTCGCCAGCCTCGCCTGCACCCTCCCCTTCCTTTCAGGCTTTGCGGTTCCCGTACTCGTTCTCGGCAGCTATGCGCTCAAACGCCTGAATAGCATCACCGATCCGAAACTGTTCAAAGCGCTCCTCCATAGTTTTGAGGTTTCCATTCCCGTCGGGCTTCTCACTCTTTTGGGCGGATTTCTGTTGGCCTATGCGCAACGGGAGCGTCCCGCATGGCCAACACGTTTTGCGGTTCGCCTCGGCTCGCTCGGATACGGCATTCCCGGCACGGTACTGGCGATCGGCGTACTGATCCCACTTGCCGGCCTGGACAATGCCGTGGACGGACTGATGCGCGCCGATCTTGGCATTTCGACCGGCCTCCTCCTATCCGGCACGGCCTTTGCCATTATCTATGCCCATGGGGTGCGTTTCATGACGCTTGCAGAAGGCACGGTCGATGCCGGCTTCCAGAAACTGTCGCCGCATCTCGACATGGCTTCGCGAACACTTGGTCGCACGCGGCTTCAAACATTGTTGGGTGTACTGCTTCCCAACATCCGGCCCGCCGCAATTACAGCATCTCTTCTGGTGTTCATCGAGTCGCTGAAGGAACTTCCCGCCACGATGATGCTGCGGCCGTTCAACTTCAATACGCTGGCAACGCTGGTCTATGAAAGCGCTTCGCGCGCGCGCGTCCAGGATGCGGCACTTCCGGCGCTCGTCATCATCGCTGCTGGACTTGTCCCGGTCGTTTTCGTTTCGAGCGCTCTGGATACTGACGCGCAAAAAAGAGGCAGCTGACGCTGCCACTGAATTTGTGCTTTCAACGAGAGTAGGATCTAAAAATACATCATGTTTTTTGGAGCCACCGGCTCTCCATCCGCTCATTGAATGGACCCGCGTTGAACCCAGTTTTGGACAATTCAATTTAAGAGAAGGTTAAAAACACATCCAACCATTGACGGGCAACAAATCCTAGCGAGTGCCAGCTCGCCGCAAACAGAGTGGATTTATCAAATCGTTGCGAAGCTTCAAGCATCATAAGCTCTGCAGCACAGCGATGTTTTCGAAATACGAAAGCGCTTCCGGATTGGCCAGCGCTTCCTTGTTCTTGACCGGGCGTCCATGGACGACATCACGAACCGCAAGTTCAACGATCTTACCGGATTTGGTTCGCGGGATATCGGCAACGGCAATGATCTTCGCCGGAACATGGCGCGGCGAAGCGCCCGTTCTGATACGGTTCTTGATCCGTGCAGTGAGGGCATCACCGAGCGCGACGCCTTCTTTCAGACGAACAAAGAGTACCACGCGCACATCGCCGTCCCAATCCTGGCCGATGCACAACGCTTCCAGCACCTCATCGATCGTATCGACCTGGTTGTAAATCTCGGCTGTACCGATGCGCACGCCGCCCGGGTTCAGGGTCGCGTCCGAGCGTCCGTGAATAATCAGCCCGCCATGGGCGGTCCATTCGGCGAAGTCGCCATGACACCAGACATTCTGGAAACGGCTGAAGTAGGCTGCGCGGTATTTCTCTCCATCCGCGTCGTTCCAGAACATGATGGGCTGGCAGGGAAAGGGAGCGGTGCAGACGAGTTCGCCTTTTTCGCCGTGAACAGACTGGCCCGCGTCGTCCCAGACGTCCACAGCAAGACCAAGCCCCGGACCCTGAATCTCACCTTTCCAGACCGCCTTTACCGGATTGCCGAGCACGAAGCAGGAGACGATGTCGGTTCCGCCTGAGATAGATGCAAGCTGTATGTCGCTTTTGATACTATCATACACGAAGGAGAAGCCTTCCGGCGACAGCGGCGACCCCGTAGACGTGACGAGCCTGAGCGCCGAAAGATCATGCGTCTTTCCAGGCTCAAGACCGGCCTTGCGTACCGCGTCGATATACTTGGCTGAGGTGCCGAAGACCGCAAACTGTTCCTTCTCCGCATAGTCGAACAGCGCGTTGCCGTCGGGTGCGAAAGGCGAACCGTCGTAAAGACAGAGCGTGGCGCCGGAGGCAAGCCCGGTTACGAGCCAGTTCCACATCATCCAGCCGCAGGTGGTGAAGTAGAACAGCCGCTCCCCCTCCTTCAATTCACAGTGGAAACGATGTTCCTTCAGGTGCTGCAAAAGCGTTCCGCCGGCCGAATGCACGATGCATTTCGGCACTCCGGTGGTGCCGGAAGAAAAGAGAATGTAGAGCGGGTGGTTGAAGGGCTGACGGCTATAGCGCAGCTTTCTACCGCGATAGGCCCGAATGAAATCGTCATATCGAACAAGGCCCGGCTCATCCGTCCGATCTGCATCGGCGGCAGAACCTGCATAGGGCACGAGAAGTAGCGTGACGCCAAGTTTCTCAGCCACGGCTTTCGCCTTACCGACGACCTCCTGACGTTTGCCATTGTACCAGTAGCCGTCACAGGCGATGAAGAGTTTCGGGCCGATCTGGCCGAAACGGTCCAGCACACCCTGCTCGCCGAAATCGGGTGAACATGACGACCAGACCGCACCGAGCGATGTGGCTGCCAGCATCAGCGCGACCGTCTGCGGCATGTTTGGCATCATGGCGGCGATCCTGTCGCCGGGCGCGATACCCTTATCGCTAAGCGCTTGCTGCAACCGCGAGACTTCCTCGCTTAGCCGATCCCAGGACCAGCGCTCGTCGGCCTTGTCTTCGCCACGAAAGATAATGGCATCTTCAGGCCCGCTGCGGATCAAGAGATTTTCGGCGAAATTCAGCTCGGCATCCGGGAAGAAGCGCGCCTTCAACATATCTCCGCGTTCGATCAGAACTCGTGATCCCGGCTCTCCGATGACACCGCAATAGGCCCAGACTGCGCTCCAGAAGGCTTCGGGCTCATCCACTGACCAACGGTGAAAGGAATCATAATTTGCGAAGCTCGATGCGTATCGATCGGCGCACCATTGCATGAATTGTGTCATGGGCGATTGCGCAATACGCTCGGCCGAGGGCACCCAGAGTGGATTTGTATCAGTCATTGGTGGCCTCCTCCCGCCCCAGTCACGATACGCCTTTGTCGGGCATGCTGAATATCATTCAGCCTTTGGCAGCGGCATGCTCATCTCTCATACGCTGGAGCTCGTTCCGCTTGGATGTGATCGAAGCGCAGATCACCCCTATCGTCACCAACGCAATGAGGATGGTGCAGATCGCGTTGATTTCCGGTGTCACCCCCAGTCGGACCTGCGAATAGATCTTGATCGGCAGCGTTGTGGCGCCAGGCCCCGTGGTGAAGCTTGCGATCACGAGATCGTCCAGCGACAGGGAAAATGCCAGCATCCAGCCTGCAACGACCGCTGGCAGAATGAGAGGCAGAGTGATGCGGAAGAAGGTCTTGACCGGCGGGCAGCCGAGATCGAGCGCTGCCTCTTCCAGGCTACGGTCGAACGTCAGAAGCCTGGACTGAACGACGATCGCTACGTAGCACATGGTGAAGGTCGTGTGAGCGATGACCACCGTCCAGAAACCGCGATCGACACCAATAGACACGAAGAGAAGCAAGAGAGACAGGCCGGTGATGACTTCCGGCATGACGAGCGGCGCATAAATCATTCCGGAAAACAATATGCGGCCCGGGAAGCGCGCAAAGCGTGTCAGCGACAGGGCGGCTAGCGTCCCAAGGATCGTTCCGATGGTAGCGCTCAGAACTGCCACGCGCACGGTGATCCATGCCGCATCCATCAGCCCTTCATTCGACCACATGGCTTGATACCAGTGAAATGAAAACCCGCCCCAGACGGTCACCAGCTTCGAGGCATTGAAGGAATAGATCACCAGGATCAGGATCGGGATGTAGAGAAAGGCGAAGCAGAGGGTGAGGATGGTCGTGTCGAACTTACCGCGTTTCATCGCTCATCCCGCCTTTTTCTGCTGGTTCTGGAAGATGGCTATCGGCACGACCAGCAACAGCAAGAGCAGGACGGCTACCGCCGAGGCAAGCGGCCAATCGCGATTGCCGAAGAATTCGGTCCAGAGTGTCTTGCCGATCATCAGCGTCTGAGCGCCGCCGAGAAGATCGGGAATGACGAACTCACCGGTGATCGGAATGAAGCAGATCATCGAGCCTGCCACCACACCTGGCAATGATAATGGGAAGGTAATTTTCCAGAAGGCCTTCCAGGGCGGGCAGCCAAGATCGGCGGCAGCTTCCAGAAGCGTGTTGTCGAGTTTCTCCAGAGCCGAATAGAGCGGCAGCACCATGAAGGGAAGATAGGAATAGACGATGCCGATGAAGACGGAAATCTCGGTGCGGAAGATGTTGACCTGCTCGTCCGGGCCGAGAATTCCAAGCGTCTGGAACAGAACCGTCAAAAGCCCTTCCGGCTTCAAAATGCCGATCCAGGCGTAAACGCGGATCAGAAACGACGTCCAGAACGGCAGGATGACAAGCATGACCAAAGTCGGGCGAATGTGGCTCGGTGCCCGCGCCATGGCGAGCGCCATGGGGTAGCCGATCAAAAGAAGCAGCAGCGTCGAAATGACCGCGATCCGCAACGAGGACAGATAGGCCTCGATATAGAGCGGGTCTTCGGTCAAAAACAGGTAATTGTCGAAATCGAGTTGCGAGAAGAACTCCCCGATCCGGCTGAAGCCTTCGAAGACCGGCACATAGGGCGGCATGGCAATGGCCGTATCGGAGAGCGATATCTTGACGATGATGAAGAAGGGGGCCGCAAAGAATAGCAGGAGCCAGAAATAGGGAACAGCCACCACCAGCCATTGCAGTGGATTCCGGCGGCTTTCAGGAGAAGGGATCGCCATCTGTCACTCTCCTATCGGGTCAGAACAAGGCCGGAATCGGTTTTCCAGGTTAGCCAGACTTTGTCGTCGAATGTGATGGGGCGATCGACGAGGCGCGAGACATTGGCCTGGGCGGCGCGCATGATGCGACCATCATCCAGCTTGACGATGAAGATGGAGAAATCCCCGAGATAGCCGATGTCCCAAACCTCGCCATGTGCGACATTCATCGTTCCATCGGCAGGCGCATCGAGCGAGATGCGAACC
The DNA here is from genome assembly GCF_913777885.1 of uncultured Agrobacterium sp. NCBI lineage: Bacteria > Pseudomonadati > Pseudomonadota > Alphaproteobacteria > Hyphomicrobiales > Rhizobiaceae > Agrobacterium > uncultured Agrobacterium sp. The sequence goes on from NZ_CAJYTV010000001.1 coordinate 65,758, forward strand.
TTCTCCGGGCGAACCGCAAAAGCGACCGGGCTGCCAACGCCGGCGGCGCAATCCTGCTCCACCGTCACCTTCAGGCCTTCGCAATCCAACATTACCTGCGCGGGCTTGGCTTCGGCAGGCGTTTTGCTCTCGACTTTGGCTTCGAAAATATTGATGTCACCGATGAAGTCGGCCACGTAGCGGCTATTCGGCGCCTCATATATTTCGGCAGGCGTTGCCACCTGAACGACGATGCCCTTGTCCATAACCGCGATCCGGTCCGAAACCGTCATGGCTTCCTCTTGATCGTGGGTAACGATCAGGAAGGTGAGGCCGAGCGTCTGCTGCAGATCCATGATCTCGAACTGGGTTTCTTCACGTAGCTTCTTGTCCAGCGCGCCAAGCGGTTCGTCCAGAAGAAGAACCTTTGGCCGCTTGGCAAGCGACCGCGCAAGAGCTACACGCTGTCGCTGACCACCCGAAAGCTGGCTCGGCTTGCGCTTGGCAAATTCCGTGAGCTTGACGAGGCGCAACATTTCGTCGACGCGCGCAGCGATGTCGGGTTTCGGCAGGCCATCCTGCTCCAGGCCGAAGGCGATATTCTTCTCCACCGACATGTGAGGGAAGAGTGCATAGGACTGGAACATCATATTGGTCGGACGCTTATAGGGCGGCACGCCGGAAATGTCCTTGCCCTGCAGCAGAATGCGACCAGACGTCGGCTCCTCGAAGCCTGCCAGCATGCGCATCAGCGTGGTCTTGCCGCAACCCGATGGTCCCAGCAGCGAGAAGAATTCGCGCTCGTAAATGTCAAGCGTCAGATTATCGACGGCGGTGAAATCACCAAACCGCTTGGTCACGTTTTCGAACCGGATGAAAGGTACCGAGGAGGGGTCTGTCCAGGGAGAGAATTTGCGTTTTACCGGACCGAGTGATTTCGCCATGACCTGCTCTGTGTTGTTTCGCGAAAAGGGCGGAACGTCAAAGGGGCAGGCTTTCACTGCCTGCCCCTTCTGTCCAAATACGGATCAGCTTCCGGTTTTTATCTGGGTCCAGACGCGGTTCAGAACGCGCTGCTCACGCGGCCCATAGGGCGAGATGGTGAAGAGCTTCTTCATCGTCGCCTCGTCTGGATAGACGGAAGGGTTTTTCGCAACCGCTTGATTCATCACCGCCTGGGAGGCCAGGTTACCGTTTGCATACTGGACGAAATCTGAAGCCTTGGCAGCAACTTCCGGCTTCATCATATAGTTGATGAAGGTGTGTGCCGCCTCGACATTCTTGGCGTCAGCAGGAATGGCGAAGGAATCCATCCAGATATAGGTGCCTTCCTTCGGAATCACATAATTGACCTCGACGCCGTTCTTGGCTTCTTCTGCACGGGTTTTGGCCTGCAGGATGTCGCCGGACCAGCCGATGGTGATGCAGCTATCGCCATTAGCCAGCTCATCGATATAGGCCGATGAGTTGAACGTCTTCACGTAAGGGCGGATCGCTTTGTAGACATCGCCGCCAGCCTCGAGATCGGCAGTGTCCTTGCTGTCGGGATTCTTGCCGATGTAGTTCATGGCAATCGCAAAGGTCTCGTCGGAAGCGTCGAGAATATTGATCCCGCAGGATTGCAACTTCTTGGCATTTTCCGGCTTGAACAGGACGTCCCAGCTGTCGATCTTCACGTCACCCAATGCGGCCTTCACTTTGGCGACATTATAGCCGATGCCGGTGGTGCCCCACATATAGTTGACGGCATATTCATTGCCGGGGTCGTACTGCGCCAGACGCGTGGTGATTTCCGGCCACATGTTCTTGAGGTTCGGAAGCTTCGACTTGTCGAGCTTCTGATAGACACCGGCTTTGATCTGGCGTGCAAGAAAGGGCGACGTGGGGGCTACGACATCGTAGCCGGAATTGCCTGCCAGGAGCTTCGTCTCCAGCACCTCGTTACCATCATACACGTCATAGACGACCTTAATGCCAGTCTCCTTGGTGAAGTCCTCAAGGATCGAAGGGTCGATATAGTCCGACCAGTTATAGACGTGGACGACCTTTTCCTGGGCAAAGGCAGCGCCGGCAGAGAGAACGGCCGTGGCAAAAGCCAGAGTGAAACGAAGCGATCGGTAACTCATGATTTCTCCTGATGTGGCGCATGATGAGAAACTGCGCAAACCCCTTTGTTTTGTCGTGAGACTAAAAAGGAAAAGCTGCCTCGGCAAGCAGAAATGTGCAGTGCGAAAATTTCGAGCAAAGGACGCTGTGGAGCAAATATGCACGACCCACCACCCATCACCGCAAAAGCCCCGCGGCGCCGGTTTTGCCGGGCCACCCGATGGTATCGTTGCGAAAGCCGGGGCCCTATTTTTGCGCCCATAAGTCGATCCAAAAGGGTCGGGCGTCGTTAATGTGTCCAGCAGAAGACACGGCGTTCTATTGGAAATCGAAGACGCTGAGACCGGTCACCATTTCGTCGAGACCAAGCGGGCGCGTCAAAGGCGCCTCCGCACGCGATAGACATCCCTGCCTCTCGCAAAGCCTGCACGACGGCCCAATAGCGATGGCAAGGCCCGACGCGCCGGCGGCATCGCCATAGACGATCTCCTTGGCATGCGCCATCTCAACCACCAACATCAATGCAGTACGGCGCACCCGCTCGCCGAAGCCTGCCTGCGGTCCTTCGAGCGTGCGCGAGATGGTCACATAGGTTTCACGATCCGGCATCTGCACGCTTTCGACCAGAACCTGCCCCGGCTGAGCAAAAGCGGCATGGATATTCAGCCGAGGACAGAGGCCCCCGAACTTTGCCTGCGGAAAGCCTTGCGCTCCGGCCTTGCGGAAGCGGTTCCCTGCACTGTCGGTTTCCATCATGAAGAACGGTAGCGCGTGCGACCCCGGTTTTGCCAGGGTAACGAGGCGATTGGCCGCCTGTTCAAAAGACACATTGAAGCGCGCGCGCAGCACATCGATATCGTAGCGCGCCCGTTGGGCCGCAGCCAGATAGGGCGCATAGGGCATCATCAAGGCATGTGCGGCATAGCGCGCCAGCTCGAACCGGGCGATGCGCCGGGCTTCCTCACCGGAAAGCGCAAGCCCCTCCAGCTCCTGCGCTATTTCCGAAGTCAGCGCGAGCAGCGAGACCTCCATGGCCAGTTCGCGAAGCTGATCGTGGCCCGAAAGCCGCTCGGAGAGAAACAGACGCATGGAGTGCCGGTCATAGCGGCGTCTAAGGTTCGGCATGGCATGCACGGGCAGACTACGCACGACGATGCCATGGTTTTTCTGCAACCACGACCTCAACGCCGAGGTCAGATCGTCGCCAGCGCCGAGCGTGGCGTGGAAAGCCTCTGCCGCCGTGTCGATGACATGGAAATGTCCGGGCCTGCTTTCGAAGACTTGCCGGACCTCATCAATGGGCAGGCGGGCAGCCGATAGGGTCGTCTGATGCCCCTCGCGCGCCAAGAGTTCGGAGAGATCGCTTAAACGCTTCGCCTGCTCGCTGTAGGCTCTGTAAAGCTTGACGACACCTATGGCAGCATTCGGCGCGGCTTCCGCAACTTCAACCAGCTCCTGGGGTGAAGGGATCTCATCCGCAAGCAACGGATCTGCAAAGACTTCCCGCAGCTGGCTGGTAATGCCACCGCTTTCGCCTTGCAAATCGTCGAGATCGAACTTGTAGACGGATGCGAGCTTCAACAGCAGCTGCACCGTGAGCGGCCGCTGATTTCGTTCGATGAGATTGAGATAAGACGGAGAAATGGACAATGCCTCCGCCATGGCAGTTTGCGTCAGCCCCAAGCCGTTGCGCACCCGTCGCACCCGTGGCCCCGCGAATATCTTGGTCTCCGCCATCATCCCCCACTTTTAACAAAAGCTAACAACGTTACAGCAAAGATCGTATTTACTAAATTTACAATTTTACACGCGCCTTCTGTCAAAGACAATACATCATAACTCGTTTCAAGTCACTGTTTTTCCTTTTCATATAGCCATTCGAAATCGAGAGATGTAAATTCTGTCACATCAGATCGATGCAGCTCAAGATAAGCAGCGGCGACGAAGATCGACAGCACATAGACATGGGAGAGAGAGATGACTGATTTTTACAAGCTTGTTCCAAACGCTCCACAGGGACGCTTCGATGGCGTCGAGCGCACCTATGCGGCGCAAGACGTTTTGAAGCTGCGCGGCTCGATCGACATCCGCTACTCGCTGGCCGAAATGGGCGCGAACCGCCTTTGGACGCTCATCAACGAAGAAAGCTTCGTCAATGCACTCGGTGCGCTTTCCGGCAACCAGGCCATGCAGATGGTTCGCGCCGGTCTGAAGGCCATCTATCTTTCGGGTTGGCAGGTTGCGGCAGACGCAAACACCGCATCCGCCATGTATCCTGACCAGTCGCTCTATCCGGCGAATGCCGCACCTGAACTTGCCAAGCGCATCAACCGTACGCTTCAGCGCGCCGACCAGATCGAGACCGCCGAAGGCAAAGGTCTTTCGGTCGACACATGGTTCGCGCCGATCGTTGCCGATGCCGAAGCCGGCTTCGGCGGTCCGCTCAACGCCTTCGAAATCATGAAAGCCTTCATCGAGGCGGGTGCGGCGGGTGTTCACTACGAAGACCAGCTGGCATCGGAAAAGAAGTGCGGTCATCTGGGCGGCAAGGTTCTTATCCCGACGGCGGCGCATATCCGTAACCTCACGGCGGCGCGGCTTGCGGCAGATGTCATGGGTGTTCCAACCCTCGTCATCGCCAGAACAGACGCGGAAGCGGCAAAACTTCTGACATCCGATATCGACGAGCGGGATCGACCCTTCGTCGATTATGATGCCGGTCGCACCGTCGAGGGTTTCTATCAGGTGAAGAACGGGCTTGAGCCCTGCATTGCCCGCGCCAATGCCTACGCGCCCTATTGCGACCTTATCTGGTGCGAAACGTCCAAGCCGGATCTGGAGCAGGCCCGCAAATTCGCCGAAGGCGTTCACAAGGTTCATCCCGGCAAAAAGCTTGCGTATAATTGTTCGCCATCTTTCAACTGGAAGAAAAACCTGGACGATGCGACGATTGCCAAGTTCCAGCGCGAACTTGGCGCCATGGGCTACAAGTTCCAGTTCATTACGCTTGCCGGTTTCCACCAGCTGAATTACGGCATGTTCGAATTGGCACGCGGCTACAAGGATCGCCAGATGGCCGCCTATTCGGAGCTTCAGGAAGCGGAATTTGCAGCCGAAATCAACGGCTACACCGCAACAAAGCATCAGCGGGAAGTCGGTACAGGCTACTTCGATGCGGTCTCCGTCGCAATTTCCGGCGGCACCTCATCCACCACTGCCATGAAGGAATCGACCGAGCACGACCAGTTCCGCCCGGCCGCAGAATAACCGCTGAAGCTCAGACGCTTTGGATCTTGTTTTAACGCATGCCGTCATTCAGCCAGTTTGCGGCATGCTCTTTGAGGAGGAAAGACAATGGCTTCGATTTCGAGAGTTAGAGAACGGGCAGAAGAACAGTCCTCTGCCATGACGCAGGACCAGCAGGCTGCTATCCGCATGCTGGCAAACGATCTCCACCGCCTCAATCAGGCGGTCATGAATGCGGTCGAGGCAGGCATCTCCGTCGAGCTCGTCCGCTCTGCCCGCCATCACGGCGGCGACGGGAACTGGGGCGATCTGCTGATCCCGGTCATCGTCGCGCAAAACAAGGCTGCGGCCTAAAGCACGTCGCGCATATGTATGGAGCGGCTTTAGCGAAAACGACAGGCGGCTGAAGAAGGACCTGAAGCGTTAAAGCGCAACTGAGAGATCGTGATCCGCTTCAACGCCCAGCAGTCCGACCGGCGTAAAGGTCTGAATTCTGCCTGATCAACTTGATCATTCGATCTGCCACCGTCCGTATATCGCGGCGGTGGCGGTCCTCATTGTTCATCACCACCCACTGCTGATGACGAAGCTCCTCAATTTCATCACCCTCCCGCACCAGCCGTGCATCGGCATCGCCGATGAAGCACGGCAGGACAGCAGAGCCTGCGCCGGACAGAATGAGTTCCCGCAGCGCTGAGGGGCGGTTTACCGTTACCAGGATCTTGTCTGGCGCAGCCTCATGCGGCCAGCGCAGGTACGCGGAAATCGCATTCTCCTTGTCGACCGCAATCCAGCGATCCGCGACCGATTGAGGCGCATTGCGCAAACGATAGGCCGCATAAGCCACATCACCGGTCTTGATCGCCGCCAGATTGCGCTCATGCGGTTCAAAAGCGCGGATGCCGATATCGTTTTCGCGGTGCGCGAGCGTCGCTCTTTGCTCGGCAATGAAGAGGTCGATGCGAAAGCTGTCTCGTTCGCTGCATATGGCTGCGAAGTTGCTCATCATCAGCTGCGCATTCCATGTGCCGAGCGCGATCCGGACGAGAGACGTGGCGACGCTCGATTTTAGCCAGCCATCGATCGTTCCGGCGGCCTCCTCCATAGCAAGGAGACTATCGAAAAGAGTGCGACCGTCGCCCGTCAGCGCATATCCCGTCTGGCTCCTGACGAAGAGTGCCTTACCAAGCTTCTGCTCAAGCTCAAGCATTTTGCGACCGATCGTCGCAGGGCTAAAGCCCGAGGTGCTTGCCGCGCCAGTCAGCCCGCCTCCCCGTGCAACGTCAAGAAAAAGCTGAAACGTGTCCCATCCAATGTTTTTCATAAATAAAAAACATAAGGCGCTTTCGGCGGCAGATAAAGCAGAAATGGCGGTGCAACATGATGAAGCTCATCGGAAGGAGTTCATCATGCAGCATATTTTTTTGGCCTTTGCCCTCATCAAGGTGCCAGCACCTGAAGGTCAGAAAGCAAGACGGGAAGCAGAGGAAAAATTTTACGCTGAAACCTGCGCACCAGGCATCATCCGGCGCGCATTTGCAGCACTGAAGTCTTGGCTTGAAGCCTTAAAACGCAATGGCCAGCAATGCCGCGACAGCACCAGCCGCGATCAGGCTGAGACGAAAGGCAAAAAGGAGGTTGTCATTGCGGGCACGGGCAATAGCGACGGCGCGAGCGCGATTTCTGGACATCATCATGAGCGGCTTCCAACGAAAAACTTGACCGTTCAATGCCGGGTTCCGGCGTCCAGCGAGACCTCATGTTCCAACTCGCGTTGTGCTGGCATAGAGGTCAGCATGACTCGGGCCTCTTAACAAGATGTTAAAGGATCGCGGCATTGCAGCAATTCTGGCGAAAGTGGTTTTCGCTCTACATTCGGGATGCGTCAGAGAAAGGCGTTCGAGCAATTCCGTGGACGCAGGCTGACTGGAATTGCCGCTAGACGGTCTCTCCTGCGGCGTAACCGGACGCCCATGCCCACTGAAAATTATAGCCTCCAAGCCAGCCAGTCACATCCACACCCTCGCCGACGAAATAGAGCCCGGGCACCGATTTTGCCTGCATGGTCCTGGAGTCGAGGTCGCTGGTATCGACGCCGCCGAGGGTAACTTCGGCAGTGCGATATCCTTCTGAACCAGAGGGCGTGATCTGCCAATCCTGTGCGCTTGCCGCAAGAGCGCTCAGCATCTTGTCCGAAAGATCGGCAAGAGGTTTGGTGAGGCTCGATTGCTCTACGAGATGCTGCGCAAGCCGCTTTGGCAAAATCTCTCCAAGCACCGTCTGGGCGGATTGACGCCCATTGGCTTTCTTGGCGGCTTTGAGCTTTTCGGCAATGTCCTGTTCCGGCTCAAGCTTCAGGCGAACCGTATCCCCTTCTCGCCAATAAGAGGAGATCTGCAAAATGGCCGGGCCGCTCAAGCCGCGATGGGTAAAGAGTAGCGCCTCGCGAAACTCCGTTTTCCCGTGCGAGACATCTGCCGGGACCGCAACGCCAGAGAGAGGCGACAGCCGTTCCAACTGTGCCGGATCGAGCGTCAGTGGCACAAGACCAGGGCGCGGCTCGACCAGCGAGAGACCGAATTGCTCGGCGAGACGATAGGCGAAACCGGTGGAGCCCATCTTGGGTATGGATTTCCCGCCCGTGGCGACGACGAGGCTTTTCGCCTCGATCGCTCCCTGCGACGTCGTCACGCGGAAACCGCCCGTTGCCATACCTTCTACCAATGTGATCTCGCACTGGAGCCGCAGCTTGGCATTCACCGCCTGCATCTCCGTCAGCAACATGCGGATAATGTCTTTGGCGCTGTCGTCGCAGAAAAGCTGACCGAGTGTCTTTTCGTGCCACGCGATCTTGTGCTTCTCGACCAGATCTAGAAAGTCACGCGGCGTATAGCGGGCGAGCGCCGATTTGGCGAAGTGGGGGTTTTTCGACAGGTAGTTCTTTGGCCCGGCATGGATGTTGGTGAAGTTGCAGCGCCCGCCGCCGGAGATGCGGATTTTCTCGCCCGGCGCCTTGGCGTGGTCGAGAATGATGACGGAGCGGCCGCGCTGACCGGCGCGGATGGCGCACATCATGCCTGCGGCGCCCGCCCCCAAAATCAGCACATCACATTTTTCCGTCATGGATTTTCCTTAACCTTGTTGCACTCCCTCTTTTCGAAGTCAGGCTTCTTGTCAATGCGCATTCCCCTCTCGCCAATTGTCAAAGTCTGACTATTATGGACCCAGTCGAAACAGACCCCGGTGATTTATGCCCCCCAAGAAAACCATGCTCCGCCCGAAGAAACCGGCAACCATGGCGAAAAAACCACCCGTTGAGCTCTCCTCTACCCGCGGCGTCTCCACCTGGCGCGAAGCGGCGCAATGGCTGAAGGCACGCGGCATCGAAGACATTGAATGCATCACCCCCGACCTCGCTGGCGTGCCACGCGGCAAGATGATGCCGACGGCGAAGTTCACCGGTGACACATCTCTTGCACTCCCATCCGCACTTTATCGCCATACGATTTCCGGCGATTATCCGGACGAGACCGCGAATTTCCGCTACGAGCCGCGTGACAGTGACCTGAAGCTGGTCCCCGATCTCTCCACGCTCTCGGTCGTTCCATGGGAGAGCGATCCGACTGCGCAGGTCATCTGCGACGTGGTGGATCAGGAAGGCAAACCCGTTTCCTATACGCCTCGCAACGTCTTGAAGAACGTGCTCGCTCTTTATCAGGAAAAAGGCTGGAAGCCGGTCGTTGCGCCGGAAATCGAATTCTATCTCGTGGCAATGAACGACGACCCCGATTACCCACTGCATCCGCCGAAGGGCCGTTCAGGCCGCTCCATCGTCGGCGGACAGAGCTATTCGATCGCCGGCATCAACGAATTCGACGAGTTGATCGATGACATCTATCACTTCTCCGAGAAGCAGGGGTTGGAGATCGACACCCTCATCCACGAAGAGGGTCCGGCACAGCTGGAAATCAACCTTCGCCATGGCGATCCGGTCGAGCTTGCCGATCAGGTGTTTCTCTTCAAGCGCACCATTCGCGAGGCGGCGCTTAAACACGGGATCTACGCGACCTTCATGGCCAAGCCCATGCAGGCCCAGCCCGGTTCGGCCATGCATATTCACCAGTCCGTCATCGATATCGAGACCGGACAAAACGTGTTTTCCAACAAGGACGGCAGCCCGTCGAAAGAGTTCTTCTCCTTCGTCGGTGGAATGCAGCGCTACGTTCCCAACGCGCTGGTGATGCTTGCCCCCTATGTGAATTCCTATCGACGCCTGACGCCGGACATGGCCTGCCCGGTCAACAATGCCTGGGGTTACGACAACCGTACCACCGCTTTTCGCGTGCCGATCTCGGGCCCGCAGGCGCGGCGCGTGGAAAACCGCCTGCCAAGTTCGGACGCCAATCCGTATCTCGCGCTCGCGGCCTCGCTCGGCTGCGGCTGGCTCGGCATCATGAACAATATCGAGCCGACCGAGCCGACCTACGAGACGGCGAATGAAGGCTCGATCGAGCTTCCGCGTGGTCTGCTCGAGGCTGTTGCGTTGCTCGAGCAGGAGCAGCAGTTCGAGCGCATCTTCGGCAACGAATTCGTCGGTCTTTACGCTGGCCTGAAGCGTGGCGAATTCGAAACCTTCATGCAGGTGATCAGTCCTTGGGAGCGCGAGTTCCTACTGCTGAACGTTTGAGGTGAACGATATGGCATGGCAGAGCCCGATAGCGCCGGGCGTTTCATGGTATCAGGATACGGTTGCCGAAAGGCCGACCTATCCGGCGATGGATGGTTCGCGGACTGCGGACGTCGCCATTATCGGCGGCGGCTTCACCGGTCTTCAGGCGGCCTACACTCTGGCGCGTGCAGGCATTTCCGTCACGCTGATCGAAGCGCATCGGTTTGGCGATGGCGCCTCTGGTCGCAATGGCGGGCAGTTCGGCACCGGGCAGCGCGCTTGGCCGGATGAGCTTGAAGAGAAGATCGGCTTCGAGCGCTCCAAGGCGCTCTTCGATCTTGCAGAAAACGCCAAGCACTATGTGCTGGATTTTGCCCGTGACAACCAGATCGACATGGAGTTTCTGCCCGGCCAGTTGAACGTGTCGCACAAGCGCGCCTACGAGAAGAGCTATCGCGACAGCGTTGATGCCATGACAGGCCGTTATGGCTATGAGCAGATTGCCTTCATGGAGAAGGCGGAAACTGCAGATCGCTTGGGGTCGTCCCACTATCATTGCGGTGTGCGCGATACCGGCACCGGCCATATTCACCCATTGAAACTGCTGGTCGGACTGGCGAGGGCCGCAAAGGCGGCGGGCGCCGACATTTTCGAAATGACGCCGGCCACGGCGATCCGCCAGTCGGGCGGCAAGACGCTGATCGAGACACATACCGGCACGATCACCGCAACCCGGGTATTGATCGCGACCAATGCCTATATCGGCAATCTGGAGAATGTCACCGCAGCACATGTTATGCCGATCCGCTCCTTCATCGGGGCAACGGCACCGCTCGACGAGTTCCCATCCATCATTCCGGACAAGGAAGCGGTCGCCGATTCGCGCTTCGTCGTGCGATACTTCCGCAAGACGCCGGACAACCGCCTGCTCTTCGGCGGGCGTGAAGCATACACGGCCGATTCGCCGCGCGACATCTCCAAGCACATCCGCAAGCAGATTGCAGAAATCTATCCGGCACTTGGCAATGTGGAGATGACCCATGCCTGGGGTGGCTCCGTCGGAATAACCATGACACGCCAGCCATTCGTGCGCGAAGTCATGCCCGGCGTGCTCTCCATTGGCGGCTATTCCGGCCATGGGGTAATGCTGTCCAACTATTGCGGCAAGCTTTACGCCGATATGGTGATCAACAAGGACAAGGCGCTGGATCAGTTTGCCGCGCTCGACGTACCATCGTTTCCGGGTGGGGCATCGCTGAGGGCGCCACTCCTGTTCCTGGCACTGACGTGGTATGCGTTGAGAGACAGGTTTTAAACTGGTCTGCCTCCGCATTGCGCAAAAGTGCCGGTTGGACCCCTCAGTGGAATAACTGGCCAGCGGCAAAATTCATTATTTGTTACGTCAACTCTGGCATTTTTAAATCGATTAGATTATGGATGCCCCCTAACGTGTAGAGATCGAGAGAATCGACATGAGCAGTCAAATTATTCCCGTTGACCCCTTTGATTGCGTGGTCTTTGGCGGCACTGGCGATCTGGCAGAACGCAAGCTTCTGCCTGCCCTTTACCACCGCCAGGTGGAAGGCCAGTTGACTGAGCCGACCCGCATCATCGGCGCCTCCCGGTCTGTCATGACACATGAGGAATATCGCAAATTCGCACAGGACGCTCTGAAGGAGCATCTGAAGTCTGGCGAATATGATGAGGAGCAGGTTGCCAAGTTTTGCGCGCGCCTCTTCTATATTCCGGTCGATGCCAAGTCAGACGATGGCTGGGACAAGCTGAAGAAGCTTCTCGACGAAGGCAAGGATCGCACCCGTGCATTCTACCTTGCAGTCGCACCGGGAATTTTTGGCGACATCGCCTCCAAGATCCGTGACCACAAGCTGATCACCAAATCCACTCGCATCGTGGTGGAAAAGCCGATTGGCCGTGACCTGGCTTCCGCGCTGGAGCTGAACGACACGCTCGGCAACGTCTTCAAGGAAGAGCAGATCTTCCGTATCGACCATTATCTCGGCAAGGAAACCGTTCAGAACCTGATGGTTCTGCGCTTTGCCAACGCCCTGTTCGAGCCGCTGTGGAATTCCACACATATCGACCACGTGCAGATCACGGTCGCGGAATCCGTCGGGCTTGAAGGCCGCGCAGGTTACTACGACAAGGCTGGCGCGCTTCGCGATATGGTGCAGAACCATATTCTTCAGCTGCTTTGCCTTGTGGCAATGGAGCCCCCTTCCTCGATGAACGCCGAAGCGGTGCGCGACGAGAAACTGAAAGTGTTGCGCGCGCTCAAGCCGATCAACCAATCCAATGTCGAAAAGAACACCGTGCGCGGACAATATCGCGCAGGCGCATCGGCAGGCGGCGCGGTGAAGGGCTATCTGGAAGAGCTTGAAGGCGGCGTTTCCAACACGGAGACCTTCGTCGCTCTCAAGGCGGAAATCGGCAACTGGCGCTGGGCAGGTGTTCCCTTCTACATCCGCACCGGCAAACGGCTTGCCACGCGTGTGTCTGAAATCGTGGTCACGTTCAAGCAGATTCCGCACTCGATCTTCGACGACGCCGCAGGCAAGATCGAAGCCAATAAGCTGGTGATCCGCCTGCAGCCGGACGAAGGCGTTAAGCAGTCGCTGCTCATCAAGGACCCGGGTCCGGGCGGCATGCGCCTGCGTCAGGTCTCGCTCGATATGAGCTTCGCGCAAGCCTTCAACGTGCGTAACCCGGATGCCTATGAGCGTCTGTTGATGGATACTATCCGCTCGAACCAGACGCTCTTCATGCGCCGCGACGAAGTGGAAGCGGCGTGGAACTGGGTCGATCCGATCCTGAAAAGCTGGGAAGCCGTCAATCAGGGCGTCCAGGGTTATACGTCAGGCACTTGGGGACCGAGCGGCGCGATTGCGCTGATCGAGCGCGACGGACGTACCTGGCATGAGGCCGATTGAGTGGAAACGCGGATGGAACCGAACATGCACGTCTTCACCAATGGGACTGAACTGGCGGAAAAACTCGCCAGCGATGTCGTTTCTCAGCTGAAGGCCGCGATCGACGAGCGCGGGGCTGCCAGCATGGCAGTTTCGGGCGGCTCTACACCGAAGCTCTTCTTCCAGACGCTGTCAAAGCAACAGCTGGAATGGCCCCGCGTCAGCATCACGTTGGTGGATGAGCGTTTCGTGCCTGCCGACAATGATCGCTCGAACCACAAGCTGGTCGCAGACAACCTTCTTCAAAACGAAGCCAAGGCCGCCTATTTCGTTCCACTCTATCAGTCTGCCGCTTCACCTGAAGACGCAGCAACCCTGGCGACAGCAAAGACCGCAGACATTTGCGATCCTTTCGATATCGTGATCCTGGGCATGGGCAACGATGGACACACCGCGTCCTTCTTTCCCGGCGGTGACAATCTGGAAGAAGCGCTCGATCTCGACGAGCCTCGCACCATCCTGACCATGGCTGCGGAAAACGCCGGTGAGGAAAGACTGACCTTCAACCTCTCGGCTCTCCACGATGCGCGTTTCCTCGTTCTGCACATTGAAGGTGCGGCGAAAAAGGAAACGCTTGCGAAGGCCCAGTCCGATCTGGATGAGGACGAGATGCCGATACGATCCGTGCTGAACAGGGCGGATTCGACACTCAACATCTACTGGGCGCCGTAACGATCCGCATTCGTGCGGCGTCTCTGCCAGTATTTCAATGAAACAAGATCGTCGGCCCGCTCTCCCAAACCTGTGGCCGACGCTCCACAGAAGGACAGGATGAAGCCCATGGCTGCCGACTCACGCGTTCAGGCAATTACCGACCGTATCGTTGAACGTTCGAAACCTTATCGCGAGATCTATCTCGAGCGGCTTCGTCTCCAGGTCTCAAAGGGCGTTCATCGCTCCACCCTTTCCTGCGGTAACCTCGCTCATGGCTTTGCCGTCTGTTCCCCCGCCGACAAGGACATCCTTGCCGGCGACCGGGTTCCCAATCTCGGCATCGTCACCGCCTATAACGATATGCTTTCGGCTCATCAGCCCTACGAGGTCTTCCCACAGATCATCCGTGATGCGGCCAAGGACGCAGGCGGCATTGCGCAGGTGGCGGGTGCAGTCCCCGCCATGTGTGACGGGGTCACGCAGGGCCAGCCCGGCATGGAGCTCTCGCTGTTTTCGCGTGACGCCATCGCCATGGCAGCCGGCATCGGCCTGTCGCACAACATGTTCGATGCCGCCGTCTATCTCGGCGTCTGCGACAAGATCGTGCCAGGCCTGGTGATCGCAGCACTAACGTTTGGCCATCTGCCAGCCGTCTTCATTCCGGCCGGCCCGATGACGACCGGCCTTCCGAATGACGAGAAGTCGCGCATTCGCCAGCTCTATGCGGAAGGCAAGGTCGGTCGCGCCGAACTGCTGGAGGCCGAGTCCAAGTCCTATCACGGCCCCGGCACCTGCACCTTCTACGGCACCGCAAATTCCAACCAGATGCTGATGGAGATCATGGGTTTCCATATGCCCGGCTCCTCCTTCATCAATCCGAATACGCCGCTGCGAGACGCGTTGACCAAGGAAGCCGTGAAGCGGGCGCTGGCGATTACCGCGCAGGGCAACGAATTCACGCCTGCGGGGGAGATGATCGATGAGCGCTCGGTCGTGAACGGCGTGGTCGGCCTGCATGCAACAGGCGGCTCCACCAACCACACCATGCACCTGATCGCCATGGCGCGGGCCGCGGGCATCGTTCTGACCTGGCAGGATATCTCCGACCTCTCCGACATCGTGCCGCTTCTGGCGCGGGTCTATCCGAACGGTCTTGCGGATGTGAACCATTTCCATGCCGCTGGCGGCATGGGCTTCCTGATCAAGCAACTGCTGAAGCAGGGCTTCGTGCATGATGACGTGCGCACCGTCTTCGGTCAGGGGCTTGAAGCCTATACGATCGATGCCAAGCTTGGCGAAAACGGCAGCATTCAGCGTGAAGCGTCGCCGGAAGAGAGCCACGATCCGAAAGTTCTTTCGCGTATCGAAACACCGTTCCAGCCGACGGGCGGTTTGAAGATGCTGACCGGCAATCTGGGTAAGTCCGTTATCAAGATTTCCGCCGTCAAGCCGGAGCGTCATATTATCGAAGCTCCTGCCATCGTCTTTCACGATCAGCAGGAGTTGCAGGACGCCTTCAAGGACGGCAAGCTGAACCGCGACTTCATCGCCGTCGTGCGTTTCCAGGGACCGAAGGCCAACGGAATGCCGGAATTGCACCGGCTGACCCCGCCGCTCGGTGTGCTTCAGGATCGCGGCTTCAAGGTGGCGCTCGTCACAGATGGACGCATGTCGGGAGCATCTGGCAAGGTGCCCGCCGCCATTCACGTCACACCGGAAGCATGCGATGGCGGGCCGATCTCGCTCATCCGCGATGGAGACATTATTCGTCTCGATGCCGTATCGGGCACATTGGAGGTTCTGGTTTCGGCGGCAGAGCTTTCCAAGCGCGAGCCAGCACGGGCCGATCTCTCTGCTAATGAGTGGGGCATGGGCCGTGAGCTTTTTGCTCCCTTCCGCCGCAACGCCGGTCCGGCAGATCAGGGCGCGAGCGTCTTTCACTGATCTGCCCAGTCATCGCCCAGCCAGAGCACCCGCCGTGCTCTGGCGCCACGCCTTGACATCCCCTCTCCAGTTCTCCCCTATTGACGTGAAGGCTCGCGCCTCTGCTGTCATGCGTCTGTGATAGTCGCCCTATAGGGCGTGTGCAGCCAGCCGCGGGGGCGGTGCCGCAGGCTGAATTGATGGGGGCAGTATGACGTTTTTCTCACGCCCGCGCCGTAATGCGCTGAAGCTCATGGCCGGAACTGCCATGCTGCCGCTCATGCGTTTGCCGGCCTCCGCCGATCAGAAGGCTCCGCTGCGTGCCATCGTCATCTCCGACCTGCACTCTGCCTACGAGCGTATGGGACAGCTTCTCGCAGCGTTCGAGACGCGCATTTCCGCGGACAAAAGCCCACACATCATTCTCCTGAATGGCGACCTATTCGAAAGCGGCAATACGGTTGCGATGCGGTCTCAAGGTGAGATCGAGTGGAGCTTCCTTGCTGCACTTGCCAAGCTCGCACCCACCGTGGTGAACATCGGCAACCATGAGGCGGATCTCGACAACGACCTTGGCCGTTTCGTCAGCCGGGCCAAGGGGCTCGGCATCACCGTACTTTCCAACATCATCGACAAGCGGAGCGGCGCGCCCTACGCGCCAGCAAGCAAGACGTTCGAAGTGGACGGACGCAAGGTCATCGTGGCCGGGCTCGCCACCAACGCCATCAACACCTATCCGAAGGTAGCGCGCGATGCGCTGACAATCCCGGAGCCGGTGGAATGGGCGAAGACCAACCTTCCCGAGATCGTCAGGCCGGATGCCATCAACATCGTCATGAGTCATGCCGGTGTGGTGGCGGACCGTGACATCCTGCCTGTGCTGCCAGATGGCACGCTGGTCGTGGGCGGCCATGACCACCTGAACTTCCTGCATGAGGTCGGTGCCACGCGCTACATTCACACCGGATCGTGGTGCACCTCAATGGCAGTTGCAACCATCGAAGCGCCCGGCCAAGCTGCAGCCATCGAGACCATAGCGGTCGATCGCAACGCAGCGGCCTCCCCTGCCCTTGGCGCGCAAATCGAAAAAACGCTTGCTCAACATCTGACACCAGAAGAACGGGAGGTTGTGGCCAAAACGGCAGAAGCGATGACTGTGGATGAGGCAGGGCGTCGCGTGGCCGAGCTTATTGCCGCAAAGGCCAGCGCAGATGTAGGATTCGTGGGCCACACCTCCTTCGGTGCTGGCCTGCCAAAAGGCGACATTCGCCGCTACGATTTCAACGCGTGCCTGCGCTTCGAGGGCAAATTGCTGGTGACGGAGGTCGATGGCGAAGTGCTGGACCGGATTCTGAGCCGTTGCAACCAGGATGGCGATATTCCACTCGCCAAACGCACCGGCGACTATCTTTACGCGATGCCGGACAAGCCCGCAACGAAAGAGCGTTACAAGCTTGTTTGCAACGATTGGTCAGCCACCAACCATAAGTCCTATTTCGGTCGTGACGATCTTGTTTTCAGCGAGGTCGAGAATGTGAAACTCAAACAAACGGTGCTTGAAGGGCTCGCGTAAGGAAGGCAAGATCTCACGCAAGATCCGAGTTTCGTTTGCCGGAAAGTCTCTCGCAGGCCACAGATCAAAAGGATCGCAGATCCAACGTCCGGTCACGATGGGCGGGATGGGTGCTGAAGACGAAGATGCGATCCATTTCCTTCTGATTGAGAAGGCGAAGGAAGCGAACCTGCACAGTGTTGTTGGCATTTGTCTTCATCAACACGCAGCCGATCTTGTTGATGCGGGCGTCTGGGATGTCCAGATAAAACTCAGCAGGCAAGCTACACTGCGTGATAAATGCGAGAACGGCTTCGGACCGGGAAATCCTGACGACGTCGCAACGGCGGGACGCCATGTTCATGACGGCTTTCTCGGTATATTCGATGCGCGCCGCGTTCATCGTATCTTCCATCTTGAACCGACCTTCACGGTCGTACATGAAAGATTCTTCCTTGCTCAAGTAGGTCGGCTTACCGAGATTTGCCCGCACGTTCAACGCGACGTTCCTTTCCAAGTCTTTACCGAAGAATCCTAAAACAGAAGAGTTTAATTTTCTCTCAAATGACGGCGACGGGGTGACAGCCAGACCTCCCTCGTAAAGGTCACTATTTCAAACCGCCTTGCGACTGGAAAAGCCTCGTTTCCCGATGAAGGCTTCTCCAGAAGAGCAAGCAAAATGGACGATGCCGAAATAGGTTTCATATTGGAGCGTATCGTTTGCAAGTCAGCCCTCTGCAAACGAGATACACACCTAAAGCGACTTCCGCTTCTTGGCGCAGAAACGTCTTTGAAACCAGTAGGGCAGATATCGGCGAAC
This sequence comes from uncultured Agrobacterium sp., assembly GCF_913777885.1. NCBI lineage: Bacteria > Pseudomonadati > Pseudomonadota > Alphaproteobacteria > Hyphomicrobiales > Rhizobiaceae > Agrobacterium > uncultured Agrobacterium sp. The sequence continues at coordinate 83,694 of NZ_CAJYTV010000001.1, forward strand.
TATCGCCGATATGTTTTACCGAGTGCATCGAAAAGATGTAGCTTTTCGGACGGCGCAGAGAAGCGCAATGTTTCGCCTTTCTTCACAGGTGCTATGCCAGGAATTTTGACGATGATCGGCTCCTCACCTGACGGGGCCTCCAGGTAGAGCAGTGTCACTTCACCCAGAGCTTCTACGATGGAAACCTTGCCCTCGAAGAGATAGTCGTCGCCGGTCGCAATTGACAGGTCTTCGGGACGCACGCCGAAGGATGCCGCCTTGCCCTGTTCGCTTTGCGCGGTCGGGATGTGAACGGCAAGCGACTTGCCGTCGGCAAGTTTGAGCATGGTCGTCTCACCGGCACTTTCTACTGTAGCGGCAATGATATTCATGGCCGGCGAGCCGATGAAGCGCGCGACGAAGAGGTTGGCGGGGTTTTCGTAAAGCTCCAGCGGTTCACCCACCTGCTCCACGCGACCGCCATTCAACACCACGATCCGATCTGCCAGCGTCATGGCTTCCACCTGATCGTGAGTCACGTAAATCATGGTGGTGTCGGCCATCTTTTCGCTGAGCTTGGCGATTTCGATGCGGGTCGCAACGCGAAGCGCGGCATCGAGGTTCGAGAGCGGCTCGTCGAAGAGAAAGACTTTGGGGTTACGGCAGATAGCGCGACCGATGGCAACACGTTGACGCTGGCCACCGGAGAGCGCTTTCGGAAGACGCTCCAGATATTGCGTCAACTGCAAGATTTCGGCGGCAGCGCGAACACGACGATCGATCTCCTGCTTGCTTTCCTTTGCGATCTTCATGCCGAAGGCCATGTTGTCGTAGACCGTCATGTGTGGATAGAGCGCATAGGACTGGAACACCATGGCGATGCCGCGCCGTGACGGCGGGATCTCATTCACCAACTGGCCGTCGATATACATTTCGCCGCCAGTGATTTCCTCCAGACCGGCGATCATGCGCAAAAGCGTGGACTTGCCGCAGCCGGACGGACCGACGAAGACAATGAACTCGCCCTGCTTGATATCGAGGTCGATCCCATGCAGGACCTTGACCTCACCATAGGATTTACGGATGCCCTTGAGAATAAGTCCAGTCATGCGGTGCTCCTCCCTATCCTGTTACGCGTGCCGGGCGAAAAACGCGCCCCATGCCGGAAGTTCTACGGTCGTCCCAGTCCGTTCAGCCGAAAAGCCGTGGCCTTCCAAGACGTCCCACTCACCGTCCGGTAGTTTTGCCGTTGCTGCGACTGCGGAGAGGTTGAAGAGGCAAAGCACGGTTTCGTTGCCAAGCGTGCGGGTATAGCTCGAGACAGTCGCATCCGCGTCCTGGAATTCGATCTTGCCCTTTGCAAAGGCAGGGTGTTGCTTGCGGAACGCCAAGAAGCGGCGATAGTGCTCCAGAACGGAGCCTTCGTTGCCCTGCTGCGCGCTGACTGCGCGCATCTTGTGTTCCGTCGGGATAGGAAGCCATGTCTTGTCGGAAGTGGAGAAGCCTGCCTGCGCGTGGCCGGCATCCCAGACCATTGGCGTGCGGCAGCCATCGCGGCCCTTGAATTCCGGCCAGAACTGAATGCCGTAGGGATCCTGCAGATCTTCGAAGGCGATGTCGGCTTCCGTCAGGCCAAGCTCTTCTCCCTCATAAATGCAGACAGAGCCACGCTGGGTCATCAGAAGAGCCGACAGCACCTTGGCGAAAGCATCCTTGTCCTCGACCGCATCACCCCAGCGGGTCACATGGCGCACGACATCGTGGTTGGAGAAAGCCCAGCAGGCCCAGCCTTCAGGAGCCGCCTTGGCGAAGGATGCCTGGACCTCTGCAACGCGGGCCGGCGTCAGCGCATCCGGCGCCAGGAATTCGAAGGCGTAGCACATCTGCATCTTGTCATCGCCCGACGTGTATTCGCCGACGATTTCAAGACCGCGCTGGCTGTCACCGACTTCGCCGACAGCGGCGATATCCTGGAACTCGTCCAGAACGGCGCGGAAGCGCTTGAGGAATTCGAGGTTTTCCGGGCGGTTCTTGTCGTAGATATGTTCCTGGAAATTATAAGGGTTCACGGCAGGCGCGGTCGAAGCATTGCGGCGTTCTGGCGCAAGTGCAGGGTTGTCGCGCAGTTCCTTGTCGTGGAAGTAGAAGTTGATCGTATCGAGGCGGAAGCCATCGACGCCGCGCTTCAGCCAGAAGCGGGTGATGTTCAACAGCTCTTCCTGAACTTCCGGGTTATGCAGATTGAGGTCCGGCTGCGAGGTCAGGAAATTGTGCATGTAATATTGCATGCGGGTCGGGTCCCACTGCCAACCGGAACCACCGAAGATCGACAGCCAGTTGTTGGGCGGCGTGCCGTCCGGCTTGCCATCGCTCCAAACATACCAATCCGCCCGCGGATTGCTGCGGCTGGACCGGCTTTCCACGAACCAGGGATGCTGGTCGGAGGTGTGAGACAGAACCAGATCGATCATCACGCGGATACCAAGGCGATGTGCCTCAGTAATAAGGCCATCGAAATCCGCCAACGTGCCAAACATCGGATCAACATCGACGTAGTTCGAGACGTCGTAGCCGAAGTCCCGCATGGGCGAAGTGAAGAAGGGCGAGATCCAGATGGCATCCGCGCCGAGATTGGTAATGTGTTCCAGTCTGGAGGTGATGCCCTTCAGGTCTCCGATGCCATCGCCGTTGGAGTCCTGATAGGAGCGCGGATAAATCTGGTAGATCACAGCGCCGCGCCACCAATCCTTGTCGGGAGTGAGAGCGGAAGAAACGGTCGCGGTCATGGCATTGTCCTGTTGATTGAAAGCATTCATGGGTTCGATCAGCCTCCCTTGACGGAGCCAGCCAAGAGGCCGCGCACAAGGTAACGTTGGAGCGCAAAGAAGACGCAGAGCGGCACGATAATGGTGACGAAGGCCGACGCGGTAAGAATTTCCCAGTTGCCGCCACGCGAGCCGAGCAGCGCGTTCAACGCACCAGTCAGCACCAGTTCATCCTTCTGTGTGCCGAGGAACACCATGGCGACGAGCAGGTCGTTCCAGGTCCAGAGAAACTGGAAGATGGCAAAGGAGGCGAGCGCCGGGAAGGACAGCGGCAAGACGATCTTGACGAAAATTTCGAAATCGCTGGCGCCATCGACGCGAGCGCTCTCGATGATTTCCTTCGGCAGGCCTGAGATATAATTGCGCAGCAGATAGATGGCGAGCGGCAGACCGAAGGCTGTGTGTGCCAACCAGATGCCGGCATAGGTCTTGGACGGCACGCCAAAGACGTTGCCGATCCAGTTATAGAGCTGGAGCAGCGGAATGAGCGACATCTGCAACGGTACGACGATCAGACCGACCACAAGTGCAATCATCAACGAACGGCCACTGAAGCGCATCCAAGAGAGCGCGTAGGCGGCGAACGCCGCAATCAATATCGGAATGATGGTTGCGGGAATGGCGACTGTCAGAGAGTTGACGAAGGACTGACCGATCCCTTCGGAGAGGAGCACGGTGCGATAATTGTCGAGCGTGAAGATTGGCGGCGTGGAAACGACGACATAGACGCGTTTTGCGCGCGATCCTTCGAAGCTGGCATTCTTGCTATATTGATAGCTGCCGTCCTCGTTGAGCTGGAGCGTCTCGCCATCACCGAGATCGGCAGACGTACCGGCCTTGAAGGCTGCCGGTTCCTGAACACGCACGCCGAAGGCGGAGACATGGCCGCTCTTGCCTTCACCAAAGACGTTCCCGGCAATAACGAAGCGGTCTCCCTGCTGGGTCTGTGTGGATGGATCGGCAAGACGCAACGCTTGCGTTTGATTGGAACTGGAGAAGGCCGTCCACCAGCCGGAGACGACGATCTGATCCTTATCGCGCAATGAGCTGACCAGAATGCCGAGTGTCGGCAAAAGCCAGAGCAGAACGATGAAGAGGACGCTGGCATGGACGATAAGACGGGGCAGGCCGATGCGGCGCAGACGGGTTGCGATGGTCATATCAGCGGCCCTCCATCTCGCGGTTTGCCTGGCGGATGTTCCAGATCATGATCGGCGTGACGGCTGCCATGATGACAAGCGCGATAACGGCACTTCGCCCGCTATCACCACCGCCGCGGAACATCCAGTCGAACATGAGATTGGCAAGAACCATGGTGTTCCACTGACCGTTGGTCATGGTCAGAACAATATCGAACACCTTGAGGACGAGGATGGTGATGGTGGTCCAAACAACGGCGATGGTTCCCCATATCTGCGGCACCATGATCTTCCAGAAAATCTGCCAGCCATTGGCACCGTCGATGACAGCAGCTTCGATGGTTTCTTCAGGGATTCCGCGAAGGGCCGCCGACAGGATGACCATGGCGAAGCCGGTCTGGATCCAGATCAGGATGATCATCAGGAAGAAGTTGTTCCAGAAGGGCATGGAAATCCACACCTGCGGATTGCCGCCGAAGAACTCGACGAGCGCGTTCAGCAGGCCGATCTGCGTTTGCCCCTCGCCGCGATACTCATAAATGAATTTCCAGATGACGGACGCGCCGACGAAGGAAATCGCCATCGGCATGAAGACGATGGACTTTGCAATGTTACCCCACCAGATGCGGTCAGTCATCACAGCGATAACGAGACCAAGGAAGGTGCAGGCGGCTGGCACGACGGCGAGCCAGAGAATGTTGTTGAAGATCGACTGGCGGAAACCGGCGTCGTAAAAAGCCCAGACATAATTGGCGGAGCCGACGTAATTGGTGCCTGTGCGATCGTAAAAGGACAGGATGAAGGTCGCAACGACCGGGTAAACAAGATAGGCGGCAAGCAGCAGCAGGGCCGGCCCGACGAAGAGCCAGGGACGAATGGCCGCGCGGCGGTTGAGATTGCGCGAAGCGTGAATGACATCGCCGTCCCGCACCGGAAAAATAAACTGCAACGCCTTGTCCGACAGCCAGTAATAGGCGGCGCAGGCAAAGACGCCGACAATAACGACACCCAGCGCGGATACGATTTGCGTGATCATCATTCCCTCCCCGATCTTGCGTGTATTCGGCCCGTGTGGTCCGCGCCGTTCTATCTGAACAGCCCGGCATCAATGACGGCCGGGCTGGATCTGAGGATTACTTCAGGCCGTCCCAGGCCTTCTGAATGTCGTTGGCGACCTGTTCGGCAGACTTGCCACCGACGAAATCGACCATACCGGTCCAGAACGCGCCAGCGCCGATCTTGCCAGGCATGAGGTCGGAACCATCGAAGCCAAAGGTAGTGGCCGTCGTCAGAATTTCGCCCTGACGCTTCACCTGATCATTGGCATAGGCGTCCTTGTTGACGCCCTTGAACGGTGTCAGGAAGCCGGACTGCGCCATCCACACTTCGTGGGCGATCGGCGTCTTCAGGAATTCGACGAGCGCGCGCGCAGCCTTGGAATCCTTGGTGATGGTGAAGAGCGTTCCAGCACCCAGAACCGGCTTGCCAAGATCTGCCTTGGAAGCGAAGGTCGGCATGTAGAAGAAGTCGACATCCGTTCCGACTTTCGTTCCCTCGGGGAAGAAGGATGGGATGAAGGAAGCCTGACGGTGCAGGTAGCACTTCGGTGGAATGTCGAAGAGGCCCTTCGGGCTGTCACGGAAGTCGGTGGAGGCAACAGCGGCAACACCGCCCGAAACATACTTATCGTTCTTGGCGAACTTGCCGAATTCCTCGATTGCGGCAACGACACGCGGATCGTTGAACTTCACCTCGTTCGTCGTCCACTTCTGGTAGACGTCGAGCGGCTGCGTGCGCAGCATGAAGTCTTCGACCCAATCGGTTGCCGGCCAGCCGGTCGCGCCACCAGAGCCGAGACCGATGCACCATGGCGTGCCGCCATCGGCCACGATCTGGTCGCTGAGCTTGACGAGATCTTCCATGGTTTCCGGCACCTTGTAACCGGCTTCCTCGAAGTTCTCAGGAACGTACCAGACCAGCGACTTGACGTCGGCCTTGAACGGGAAGGCGAAATAGGCCTTGTTGCCGTCCTTGTTCTTGTACATGCCAAGATCGACCCAGGACTGGCCCGCGCCGTAATTTTCCTTCACCCAATTTGCCGTCTCGTCACCGAGCGGAGTGAGAAGTCCCTTGGCGGCGAGGTCAGCCAGAAGGCCAGGCTGCGGCAGGATCGCGACGTTTGGCGGCGAGCCCGCCTGCGTGTCGATAACGATCTGCTGTTCGTAATTTTCCGAAGACGAATAACGGACATTGACGCCGGTCGCATCGGCGAAATAGGCCAGCACGGACTGGAACAGCGCTTCGTCTTCGCCGCGCCACGGTCCGAAGATGGTCAGCGTTTCGCCCTTCAGGCTGGAATTGGCGGCCTTGAAGGCTTCGTAGCTCTTCCAGTTGAACTTGCTGTCTTCACCCGGCTTGAATTTGAGATCGGCGGCAAAGGATGCGCCCGACAGAAGCGTGGCAACGGCAACGGTCGTTAAAAATAATTTTTTCATGTGATCTACCTCCCATCACATTAATCGGCTTCGGCGTGTCTTTTCAAAGCGCTTTGGCTGCCTATTCATCTCATTGAGAATTGCTTAGAGTCAAGAGGGTTGATGATCATCCCAAATTTGGTCCTCTTTTGCTGTGCGAGAGACTGTATTTGCGCTGCAGCAGAGTTTTTTGAATTGTCTAGCGCTCCAACACTTGCTAGCCTTCAAAGCGGTTTGGAGACGGTGGAGGAGCCGTCCCTTTCCAGAGTCCGCGGGCTTGAGCAGCAGAGGGAGGCTGGGCATGAATCTGAAACAACTATCGCAGTTGCTTGGCATCTCTCAGACGACGATCAGCCGCGCCTTGAACGGCTATCCCGAAGTCAATGCCGAGACGCGCCGGAAGATCATCGAGGCGGCGCGCCAGAACGGATATCGACCCAACGCGGCAGCGCAGCGGCTGGCGACCGGCAAGGTCGGCTCCATTGGCCTCGTCATGCAGACGGGACCGGACCATCAGTCCGACGTTCACTTCGGAGAGTTCCTCAACGGGCTTGGCGAAGTCTCGGCAAAGAACGGCTTTCATCTCGTCATCATGCCCACTGAGCCTAGCGACGAGGAAGAGGTTCTGAAAGATCTTGCAGCAAGCGGCACTGTCGATGGAATTTATCTGGCTTACATGAAAAAGAACGACAGCCGCATCGCGATGATGAAGAGCCTGTCTATCCCCTTCATGGTTCACGGCCGATCCTGGGGCGTCGAGCCTGACTACCCCTATCTGGATGTCGACAATGAGGGCGCATTCCACGACGCCGCCTCGCTACTTTTGCAACTTGGGCACCAGAATATTGCGCTGATCAACGGTCCCGACGGCTATGACTTCGCGTTTCGCCGCTATCGCGGCGTGGAATCGGCGCTTGCTGCACAGGGCCTATCGCTCCACCCCGACAAGGTCAGTCACAGCGTCATGACGGATGAGGCAGGATTCTTGACGATGGAGCGCCTGCTCGACCAGCCTGAAAAGCCGACTGCCGTGCTTTGCGCCTCCACTGCCCTGGCACTTGGCGCCATCCGGTCGCTCAACCAGAGAGGTCTGCGACCCGGCAGAGATATTTCACTCATCGCCCATGACGACGTATTGCCGCTTTTGAAGCCGGTAAACTTCTCCGTCCCCCTGTCCACAACTCGATCTTCATTGCGAGCGGCAGGAATGCGGGTTGCGGAGCGGCTGATCGGCCAGATCAAAACCGGCCGCAACGAGCCATTTCAGGAGCTTTGGAAAGCGGAACTGGTGGTGCGCGCCTCGACCGGTCCCGCTCCTCGTTAGATCTACCCCCGGCTGTCTTAGTGGCCTCAGTAAAATTTGATGCAAACTGCAGCTGACCGCCTCAGTTAAAACCCAAGCCCCTATGGCCGGCGATGCCCAACTTTACGTCGCAGCCTCGAGTGTCGGCATCACTGACAAACCCTCCGCGCGCATATATTCCCGCGTTAGCACAACCGATACGTAAGTGACGCTCACGGCCTCCAACGTGCTTAGGCAGATAGCAATTAGCAAAGAGGGGGAATTAATCACTCCAGCGACGAAGATGCTCCCGGAATCACCGCGAGCGAACATCAATGCGGTGACGATAAAAGAGATTGCGGCCGGGATCGCCATCGCGATGAAAATTCTGGCGAAGGTCTTTGCGAAAGTGCGAGATCCACGTCTAAGCGCGTCACCAAAGCGAGTTGCAGATCCGTAAAGCCCAGCAGGTAGCCACGTGCCGATCAAAGCGTAGAGAACAGAAGACACGATCAACGAAAACAGAATACCGTAAATCAACACCAAACCGGTAAAATTGCCCTGATTGCTTCCGAAGTAGACCGCCGTCGCGATGGCTGAGACGGTGGCCAATAGAATAATGAGAATATTTTTACCGAAGAAACCAAGATCTTTTGACAGTGAATAATATTGTCGACCCTGATCTTTAAATCTTCGATTGTATAGCATGGATACCTGCGTCCATCGTGAAAGCAAAATCCAGATGAAACCCGTGGTCTGACTCGATGTGTGAGAAAAATGATCATCCAGAATAATTGCAGCAATGATGAGAGAAACTGTAACGACGTAAAATAGGAAATTCTTGCTGATGATTGCGAAGGTTTCTGAAATCATTGCGGCGTCCTTATAGAACCGGCATGCGTGGCCGATCTTCAGGTTACGCCGCGTCGGTGACAAACACAAACGACTGATGGAGCATGGCAAGCAAAATCTGCCGCCACTCTTCGGAGCTAAAACCATTCTTGCAGAACAGCATTCAGCACAAACCTATCCGGTCTTGTGTCCGAATGTTTTTATATTTTCGGTTTTGAACTCAGAACGTCGGCGCGTCTTTGCCGAGCGCTCTGTGCGCAGCAATCACCGTGTTGGCCATCAGCATGGCAATCGTCATCGGACCAACGCCGCCGGGGACAGGCGTGATGGCCGCGGCGACCGCACTTGCCTCTTCGAACGCCACATCGCCGACGAGCCTCGACTTGCCCTCGCCCTTTTCGGGTGCGGGAATGCGGTTGATGCCGACATCGATGACGGTCGCGCCGGGCTTGACCCAATCGGCCTTCACCATTTGCGCGCGACCGACGGCGGCAACCAGAATGTCGGCGGACTTGCAGACGGAGGCCAGATCCTTAGTGCGCGAATGCGCCATCGTCACCGTTGCGTTGGCGTTGAGCAGCAATTGACCCATCGGCTTGCCGAACAGGTTGGAACGACCGATCACCACGGCGTTCAGGCCGGACAGATCATCGCCATGGATGCTGCGAACCAGAAGCATGGCACCGGCCGGGGTGCAGGAGAGCAGGCCTGTCTTCAGATCGCCGACAGCGAGCTTTCCGGCATTCAAGACGCTCAGACCATCGACATCCTTTTCCGGCAGAATCGACTGGATGATCGGATCGGAATCGAGATGCTTGGGAAGCGGCAACTGAACGAGAATGCCGTGGATCGATGCGTCCGCATTCAGCGTCGCGACCAGGGTAGCAAGCTCCTGCTGTGTCGTTTCTTCCGGCAGCGTGTGCTGCACAGAGTTGAAGCCGCACTGCTTTGCCATCTTGCTCTTGGAGTTCACGTAGGCGTGGCTTGCAGGGTCGTCACCGACGATGACCACAGCCAGACCGGGCTTTTTGCCGGTTTCACGCTCCAGCCGCTCCGCCGCGTCTTTCACAGCATCCGTCACGGATACCGCTTTGGCCTTGCCGTCGATCACAACCACCATATGACTGCCTCCTGAGAACATCACGGCGGGACTCGGCTCGCCCGCGAACCCTGCCTAGAGCGAAACCCTAATGCTGCGCGACGCTATAGATTGCAAGGAGAAATCAGTGGATCAGGCGCGACGCCGCATGTCGTCTTCGGCAAAGCCGCTCACTCTTTGCCTCAGCGCGGCGATTTCCCGCCGCAGGGCACGCACCTCTTCCGTCTCGGCCCCTATATGCTCAGCCTTGCCTTCCAAGGCTGCGGCAAGCAAAGGCGGCAGCCAGGATCCATCGCCCTGCTCCACCTTTTTCTCCATCCGAACGCGGTTGGCCATAAGAACCTGGCGTACACGCTCATCGAGCGGAATATCGTTGGCTGGCTCGTCGTGGAGGCCGTAATGGGGCTCTTCGTCCGGCTCAAGATCATAGGCCCGGTCGTCAGAGCGAAGCTCGATGTCATCTGCGACGATATCATGGAAAATATCGGGTTCGATCTGGAAGTACTGATCGCGAGCAGCTTCGGCGTTTGCCGAGGCGTCGTCGATGATCACGGTGTTGGAAACGTCCTCCTGCGGGGCGATCTCATGTTGCTCTTCTGTCTTGGAACGACGGAAGCTCATCAGGAAAAGTGCCAGCAGCATGCCAGACAGCGCGCCGCCAGCGGCCATGACGCCGTTCATGATACCGGAGTTCTGATCCTGGAGTACACCGGGCGACGCCGGTTTAGCGACTACTGAGGAGATGGCGGGGGCAGCAAACGGACCGGCCTTCTGGCTGGCAACCAGATACTCGCGCCTGGCGCTGTCCAAAGCCTTCTCCAGCTTTGCGAGTTCAGCGGGTGCGGCCCCCATGGCGCGCAACTCATCCTCGATTGCGGTTTTCTGGCGCGTCTGAGCGTTGAGGCTGGCAGAAACCTCCTTCAATTCGCCTTTGACGCTTTCCAGAGCCCGGCGCAATGCGGGCATCGCGGCGGACCGAGCGGCATTGACTGCGCCTTGCGCTGCAATGGTGCGGGGGTGCTTCGGGCCGTGATCGACATTGACGTCGTCAAGCGCAAGTTTCGCCGTGGTGTAGTTGTCCCTGACCGAAGCGAGGGCATCGAAAGGAGCAAGTGGTGGCAGCGCCTTTGTCAGCACATCGTCCGCCCTCATAGACGAAACTTTTGTGACGGCTTGCGCGAGATCATGCTCCTTCTGTCCAAGAGCCGCGGTCGTCGCATCGGCTTCGTGAAGCGACTGCTGCAGGTTCTGAATGCGGGAAACGATGTCGTTGCCGTTGCGCATCTGGAACCCCGTCAACGCGCCTTCGGCGGTATCGAGTGCGGCTCGCGCCTTTTCAACCGCCTGTAATTCCGGGCTCGCCTGTTCGTCGCCGGCAGTCTTGGCGACCTGGCCTGCGAGGTAATCGACAATACGCGTTGCAGCCTGGGGCGTTGCAGCCATGGCGTCGATGTCAATACTGCTCTTCGAAGACGCGGTGATTTTCACCGAACTGCGCAACGCCTCTTCAATGGCGTTCACTGGAATTTGCTGCTGCACATCCCCCAGAAGAAGCTTCGCAAGCATCGCGATCCTCCCCTCTTCAGCAACACCCATCACATCGCCCGGCTTTAGCTTCAAGTCCGAAATGGCGAGTGTGAGCGAAAGCGGGGATAGAATGCTCTGCTGCACGGAGGCGGCAAGGCGGTCGGTATCGATCGAACCTGCGCCAGGAGTGGAGATCTTCACCACAGCATGAGAGACATAGGTTGCGGGTGAAGCGGGAACGAGAAGCGATGGCAAGACGGCGCCTGTGGCAGCCAGGGTCAGAACGAAGCACGACGAAAGGGCCGCACGGCGCCACCTGCCTGTCTTTGGCTGCCCGGAGGCCGAACCGACACGTCTTTTCAAGTGCAAAACCATCGCAAACCCGCAGGGCTGTGGGACCGTTCATCTGACGGAACTATCAATGAAACCTAAACGGCCATGGCAAACAAATGGTTAATGATCGGCTAAAACCTGACGATGCCGCTTCCCGCCGATAGCATCGTCGTCCTCCGTAAGTCCCGCGCAAGATTGTGTCTCTAGACCAATGGCAGGTTAAACACGGAGAATTGTCATGCAGCCGATTCAGCTGTTTGCGCTGGCTTCCCGGCAAGCCGAGTGGCTTTCAATCCGTCAGGAAGTCGTCGCTACCAACATTGCCAATGCCAATACGCCGCAGTATCGCGCAAAGGAAGTCGCGCCTTTCGAATCCGAACTGAAGTCGGTCGGAATGCAGATGGCCCGCACCAACCCCGCCCATATGGAGCTGGCTGTTACGGGTGCAGGCAAGATCGGCCTGAAGGACGCGCCACTCGCCAGTGAAATTGGCGTCCAGGAATCGGGAAATACCGTTTCGCTGTCGACGGAAATGGCCAAGACGGGCGAGATCAAGCGGCAGTTCGAGCTGAACACCCAGCTCGTGCGCTCCTTCCACACCATGATGATGACTGCGGTGGGCAAGTAAGATGGACTCTTTATCCTCGTCGTTGAAAATTGCAGGAAGCGGCATGGACGTGCAGGCCACGCGCCTACGCATCGTTTCTGAAAACATTGCCAACTCGCGAACGACGGGCGACACGCCAGGTGCCGACCCCTATCGCCGCAAGACGATAACGTTCGCCAACGAGCTGGATCGCACAACCGGAACCAATCTCGTTCAGGTCAAGAAGCTCGGCTTCGACAAATCCAACTTCACCGAGGAATACGACCCGGACAGCCCGGCTGCGGACAACAAGGGCATGGTGAAGCTGCCGAACGTCAACATGCTGATCGAAATGGCCGATCTTCGCGAAGCAAACCGCGGCTATGAAGCCAATCTCCAGGTCATCAAGCAGGCCCGCGATCTGATTACCTCAACCATAGACCTATTGAAGGCTACGTGATGATCGACTCCATCAACAACGTAAAATCGCTGACCAGCAACTCCGCCATGGACAGCCTCAAGGGTGTGGCGAGCGGACTGACCTCCTTCGCTGGCGCAGCCGTATCCACAGCCGCTACCGCGACTGTCGGCCCGACTTTCGCCAGCGTGTTGGGCGGTGTCGCACAGGACGCGATGGACTCGTTGAAGACCAGCGAAGCCATGTCTTTTGCCGGCCTACAGGGCAAGGCCAGCACGCGCGAGGTCGTCGATGCCGTGATGCAGGCGGACCAGACCCTCAAGACGGCCGTAGCACTGCGAGACAGGCTCGTTTCGGCTTATCTCGATGTCGTTAAAATGCAGATTTGACCCGTGAGGACCTAAGAAATGAGAGCTTTAGCAATCGCAGCGACGGGCATGGATGCCCAGCAGACGAACCTTGAGGTCATCGCGAACAACATCGCGAACATCAACACCACCGGCTTCAAGCGCGGCCGTGCCGAATTTACCGACCTGCTGTACCAAACGGAACGTGCGCAGGGCGTGATGAACCGCGCAAACCAGGCGATGGTGCCGGAAGGCGCCAATATCGGTCTCGGTGTCCAGACATCGGCTGTCCGCAAGCTTCACATCCAGGGCCCCGTTTCCCAAACCGGTAACGACCTCGACGTCGCTATCATCGGCAAGGGCTGGTTCCGCGTGCAGGGTCCCGACAATGCCACGCTCTACACCCGTGCGGGCGCCTTCAACATGGACTCCACCGGACGTCTGGTGACGACGGACGGATATCCGGTATTGCCGGCGATCACCATTCCGACGGACGCGACCGAAACCAAGATCAGTGCGGACGGCATCGTTTCGGTTCGTATCGGCACGGCCACACAGATGACCGAAGTCGGCCAGCTGAGCATGAGCAACTTCGCCAACGAAGCTGGCCTGCGCCCGCTTGGCGACAACCTCTTTGCGCAGACGGACGCCTCAGGTGCAGCTGTCGATGCCACGCCTCAGTCGGTCGGCTTCGGCTACGTGAAGCAGAACTACCTCGAAGGCTCCAACGTCGATTCCGTCAAGGAAATCACTGACATGATTTCCGCCCAGCGCGCTTATGAAATGAACTCAAAGGTGATCACCACCGCCGATCAGATGGCTCAGATCGTCAGCCAGAACCTGAAGTAACGAGAAGGTAGGGTAACATGAAGTTCCGCCCGAAAATCATGCCTGTTCAAGGTCGCAAAGCAGTTTTCGTGATGGCATTGGCTGTGTCGATGTCCGCACCGGGGCTTGCAATGTCGCAGCAGAAATTCGCTGTCGTCCCCACAGCCACGATTTTTTCTGGCGAAGTCATTACCCACGGCCTGGTGACGGAGGTTCCCGTCACCAATCCCAACATCGCGCCGGGCTACTCGGAATCGGTCAAGGACGTCGTCGGAAAAGTGTCCAAGAGGACGCTTGTCGCAGGACGCACCATTCCTCTCGGCGACCTGCGCGATCCTTATGCGGTGGAACGAGGCGCAACGGTCCGCATCACCTACAGCAAGAACGGCATGAACCTGTCAGCATCCGGCGTTGCCATCGAAGATGCAATGGCGGGCGATGTGGTGCGTGTCCGAAACAAGGACACCGGCGTGACGATCAACGGCACGGCAATGCGCGACGGAACCGTGGAGGTCCTCCAGCAATGAGTTTTCGTCAAGGTTTTCTCGTCGCGGCAATTGCGACCATGACGTTCCTTGCGGCTGCATCCGAGGGCGTAGCCCAGACGGTGGCGCGGGTGAAGGATATCGCATCCTTGCAGGCCGGGCGTGAAAACCAGTTGATCGGCTATGGTCTTGTCGTCGGCCTTCAGGGGTCCGGCGACAGCATGCGTTCCTCGCCCTTCACCGAACAGTCCATGCGCGCCATGCTGCAAAATCTCGGCATTTCGATGCAGGGCAACCAGACCACCTCGAAGAATGTCGCAGCTGTCATGGTCACGGCCAATCTGCCGCCCTTTGCCAGCCCCGGCAGCAGGCTGGATGTCAGCGTCAGTTCTCTTGGCGATGCTTCGTCCCTGCGTGGCGGCACTCTGATCATGACCTCCATGTCCGGTGCCGACGGCCAGATCTACGCTGTCGCGCAAGGCTCAGTGATCGTGTCCGGTTTCAACGCCGAAGGGCAGGCAGCGCAGCTGACACAGGGCGTCACGACCGCAGGCCGCGTCCCAAGTGGCGCGATTATCGAACGCGAGCTGCCGTCGCAATTCAAGGATTCCGTCAATCTCGTACTGCAATTGAGGAACCCGGATTTTTCGACGTCCATCCGCGTTGCCGACACCATCAACTCCTATGCCCGTACATCTTTCGGCGAGCCGATCGCAGAAGCGCGCGATTCACAGGTCGTCTATATCCAGAAGCCACGAACGGCGGATCTGACGCGTCTGATGGCAAGCATCGAAAACCTCGCAGTCGAGACCGATACGCCGGCCAAGGTCGTCATCAACGAGCGCACGGGAACCATCATCATAGGCGCGGACGTTCGCGTTTCGAAGGTGGCGGTGAGCTACGGTACGCTGACAGTGCAAGTGACTGAATCACCACAGGTTATTCAACCCGCCCCCTTCTCACGCGGTCAGACAGCCGTGCAGCCGCAGACGGATATCCAGGCCGACAAAAGCGGAGGCCCCGTCGCCATTCTCGAAGGTCCGAGCCTTCGGTCGCTGGTGGCCGGTTTGAACAACATGGGCGTCAAGCCGGACGGCATCATCGCCATTCTTCAAGGCATCAAGTCCGCAGGCGCGCTTCAGGCAGAGTTGGTATTGCAATGACGGTTACCGCTTCCAAGATATTCACGCCGAAGCGCGTTCTTCTCGCCCTTTTCGTTGTTGCAGGCGCGCTGCCATCGGCACGAGCCCAGGAGCAGGTGCGTGTCACCACGGGCGAAACCAGCGGGCAGGAAATCCAGCAATACTGCACCAACATTATCGATCAGGCGCGCGACCAGCGTTATCTGATGCAAAAGCAGGATCTTGAGAAGCTCCAGCAGGATATCGATGCGCGCGTTGCCACCCTTGAGGCACGCAAGGCCGAATATGAGGATTGGCTGAAGCGCCGCAACGATTTCCTCCAGCAGGCAGAAGCCAATCTCGTCAATGTCTACAAGACGATGAAGCCGGATGCAGCTGCACCTCAGCTGCAAGAACTGAACCCCGGTATTGCCGCTGCCATCATCATGAAACTGCCGGCACGCCAGTCCGGGCTGATCCTCAGCGAAATGGACGCGAAGAAAGCGGCGACTGTCGCTTCGATCATGGCCAGTGCGACCGATAAAAACACATCAAGAGATCCGTCATGAAAAAAGCGCTCATCCTCGCCCTTTCAGCCGCGAGCATCCTGACCGGATGCGAGAGCGTCACGAAGAACCAGACACTGAGAGAAATCGGCAATGCGCCGGCCATGAGCCCGATTGGGAGCGGCCTGCAGTTCAGTCAGGCCCCCCAATTGTCGGCTTATCCGAAACAGCCGCTGCATGCGGCCAGCGGCTATTCTCTTTGGAGCGACAGCAAGGCGGCGCTCTTCAAGGACTCGCGAGCGCTCAATATCGGCGACATCCTGACCGTCAACATTCAGATCAACGACAAGGCGTCATTCGATAACCAGACTGACCGCAGCCGGAAGAATAATAGAAAAACCGGCTGGAAGGCAGACGCGGAGATCCTC
Source organism: uncultured Agrobacterium sp. (assembly GCF_913777885.1). Classification (NCBI taxonomy): domain Bacteria; kingdom Pseudomonadati; phylum Pseudomonadota; class Alphaproteobacteria; order Hyphomicrobiales; family Rhizobiaceae; genus Agrobacterium; species uncultured Agrobacterium sp. The sequence goes on from NZ_CAJYTV010000001.1 coordinate 99,923, forward strand.
GGCTGGAAGCCACAAGCGGACTCGTCTCTAAGCTTCGACAACGACAGCGAAGCCAACGGCAAGGGCTCGATAAACCGCGCAGAAAAGCTGACGCTTCTCGTGGCGGCGGTCGTGACAGGCATTCTGGAAAACGGCAACCTGCTGATAAGCGGTTCGCAGGAAGTGCGCGTCAATCACGAGATCCGCATCCTCAACGTCGCAGGCATCGTCAGACCGCAGGACGTCAATTCGGAAAACACCGTGTCATACGAAAAGATCGCCGAAGCACGCATCTCCTACGGCGGCCGCGGCAGGCTGATGGAAGTTCAGCAGCCGCCGGTCGGACAGCAGGTCGTCGACCTCTTCTCGCCGATCTGACGATCGCGCGAAATCTCGTACTACAGGGCAGTTAGGGCGCGGCTCGGCCAGCTGCAAATCATAGACAGGCAACAGACCCATGACCGACCAGTTGGCACTTGAAGGACCGGCACCCAAGAAAAGCTCGCCTATTCCGGTTATTGGCGCGGTCGCGGTTCTGTCTCTTCTCGGGCTGGGCGGCGGCTGGTTCGTCGGCAAGATGCTTTTCGTGCCGGCTCCACCTGCCTCGACGGCAACTGCGGTCCCGGCACCCGCGCCTGAGGCGCCCGCAGAGACTGCCGCAGCCGGCGGGCATGAGGCACCGAAGGCAGAGGCGCATGGAGAAGCACCCAAGGGTGAGGGACATGGCGCAGCGGCAGGTCCAAGCCTGGTAAACCTCGATCCCATCATTACCAACCTAGGATATCCGGCGGAGAACTGGGTGAGGCTCGAACTTGCCCTGCAATTCAACGGCCCGTCCGATCCCGCACTGGTGCAGGAACTGCACCAGGAACTCATGGCCTATGTCAGAACAGTGCCCCTCCAGCAAATTCAGGGCCCACGCGGCTTCCAATATCTTAGGGATGACCTGACAGAGATTGTTGACCTCAGATCGAAAGGGCGCGTATCCAAGGTTTTATTCAAAACCTTCGTGATAGAATGATTCGCACCCTCATCTGCCTGATTGCTTTCGCCCTGGTCCCAGGGATTGCTTTTGCGCAGCAGTCACCGGCTGATTTGTTAAATCTGCCTGTCGACGGCTCTGCTGCGGCATGGATCATTCGTACCTTCGGATTGCTGACGATCCTTTCGATCGCGCCCGGCATCCTGATCATGGTCACGAGCTTCCCCCGGTTCATCATCGCCTTTTCCATTCTGCGCTCGGGCATGGGGCTTGGAACGACGCCATCCAACATGATCCTGACGAGCATGGCGATGTTCATGACCTTCTACGTCATGGCGCCGACCTTCGAGCGCTCGTGGAACGATGGAATCCAGCCGATGATGCAGAACCAGATCACGGAAGCGCAGGCGATCGAGAGGGCGGCAGAACCTTTCCGCACCTTTATGCTGGCCAACACGCGACCGAAGGATCTGGCTCTTTTCGTCGATTTAGCAAGCGAGCGCGGCCAGGAAACGATGAATGGTACGCAGCCGCAATACCGCATTCTCGTCCCGGCCTTCATGCTGTCCGAGATCCGGCGCGGCTTTGAAATCGGCTTTCTGGTAATCTTGCCGTTCCTCGTCATCGACATGGTGGTCGCGACCATCACCATGGCCATGGGCATGATGATGCTGCCGCCGACATCCATCTCGCTCCCGTTCAAAATCCTGTTCTTCGTGCTGATCGATGGCTGGAATCTGCTAGTCGGCTCACTGGTAAGATCGTTTTACTGAAGCTTTTTCGCCCCAGTGGAACAGGCGCGTAGCGCCGAGCTTGCCGACACTTTGACGTCCTTTCGCGTGATAGACTGCGAAAACGACGCTTCCCGCGACAGAGCATCCTGGCATGGTCGCTTTTTGAAGTAATTCCGACATCCGGACCGATGTTGTTGCGTGGGAAACTTGCAACTGGAATCGTCGGTCCGGACATTCCCCCCGTGTCTTTACGGGGTGATGCGGTCAGTGTGATGGGCTGGCCGCTGCCGGTTTCGGCGGCTCTGGATCGGTATTGATCACGATCTTCTGCGGCTTGCGCGTCGGGTCCTTGGAATCGATGATTTCCTTGGAGATGAAGTCCATCTGCTGGATCAGCACGTCCTGAACGAGCGGCTTTTCCATCCGCGCGTTGATGCCATCCTTGATCTTCGTTTTAAAGGCTGCCACATCGAACTTGCCCGCATCCTTCACGTCGAGGACCTTGTCGCCGATAAGAAGGCCGTAGAACTCGTCCGTCATGTAAGCCGGCATCGGAACGTTGATCTGTTTCATCATGACGGAATCGACCAGTAGCGTGGAGCGCACCAGAAAATAACCGGACACTTTGCCGCCGTTGACCACCGGCAGCGTCAGCAGATCGCCCTGAACATACTGCGGAGGCGGCGGCGCATCGGCCTTATGATCCTCGGCCGGCGGTTGGCCGAACTTGGCAGCAGCAAAGACCCCGCCAAGGGTCAGGATAAGAACCCAGACCCCCGTGGCAATCAGCTTAATCATTGCGCCTCACGAGCGAATTGTTGCAGCGAGTAGGTGCCGTCATCCTCGGCCTTTTTCTGGGCGTCCTTGAGCAGATCGACGACTGCCTTGACAGCCTTGAGGCTGGCCTCGACCCGACGTGTATTGATGGCAAGCTTGGCCTTGATGTCCAGGATTTGCTGTCGATGAGCGTCGGCGATCTTTGGCCCGTCGACATCGCGGATCAGCATGGTCAATTCATACAAGCAGCGGCTCTTATGGGCATTCGACAGTTTGAAATCGAAATCAGGCTCTTTACCGATCCGGGCATTCTCGTTGTCGATGACCGTTTCGAGACGGCCAAGAACAGCCTGAATTCTGTAGTCGTTATTGACAATTTCCATCTTGCTTCAGCTCTCCGCCTTGCTCAGCTTTGGGTTTTCTTGGTGTCGGTGTCAGAGAAGATGCGGCGCTGAAACTCGGTGACCATGCTCATCGCGATCTTCTTGTCGTCCTCATTGCCGGCCGACACGGGGGCTGCGTTGCGCTGGTGCTGGAGCGCCTGCGAGTAGACTTGTTCGGCAATGCCGATGCCGCCCTTCTTGGACATGGCGTCTGCCATCTGCTCGGACATCATGCCTTTCCAGAAGTCGCCGGCCACGCCCTTGCCGTAGACTTCCTCGGTTTCGGACGGCATCATGTTCTGGATGAAGGTGTTGAGTACGCTTGCTTCGAACTTCCGGTAGGTTTCTGGGATTTTCTCATGATCGCTCGACGCATGAACCCGAGAGAAGCCCGCCTTGCTTTCCGGCGTTTCGAAGCTGTTGATGGCGGATGCAAAACCGGCATTGCTGGCCGTCAGCACCGAAGCTTCCTTCGTCGCACTAACCGCCCGCAGCTTTTCGCGCGCAGCGGAGACCTGCATAGGGTCGGCCGCATTGACCACATCAAGCACAAGATCGCTTGGAGGAGAAATCGCCACGTCGTCATCCTTTCACGTTTTGATCGGATGACGATAAGCGCCTAACCTTGCTGGAGGCTGGACTTCAGGCTGATCTGCAGATCGACAAGTTCGTAGATGCTGTTGTCGTCACGCTCCCTCGCCTCATCTTCGCGGGCGCTGTCGCGTTTGTCCTCCAGCTTCTCGCCTTTCTTGGTTTCCTTCAGCAGCTGGTTTTCCTGAACCTGCTGAATGGCCTCCAGACGGACATCGCGGGCCATCAGACGACTGTGCCGCATCACATAATGTTTGAGCATATCCTGATGAAGCGGATCATAGGTGGTCAGATAGCCGGTGAGCTCCTCGATCCGTTCGGCAAGCTCGGTCCGCTCGCGGGTGGTGATGGCCAATTCGTTCTCGACCATCTTCTTCAGGTGCCCCTGAACCTTTACCAATCTGTCGAGCTTCTTCGATTTCGATAGATCCGCCATGTCACTCACATATTCGCAAAAACGAGGAAGAAACCGTTGACGAACTGGTTCACCACCGCGGCGATACCGAAGTAGAGAAGCAGCAAGCCGCCTGCCAGAACATAGGGCGTGGAGATGAAGTAGACCGGTATCTGTGGCGCTAGCTTGTTGATCAGACCAATCGCCACGTTGAACAGGAAGCCGTACAGGATGAAGGGGCTCGCAACCCGGATAGCAACGTTCATGGAGGCCGCGAGCGTATCGGTGAGGCTAATCAACATGCGCTGCGCCGTCACGGGTCCGCCAAGCGGGATAGAGGTATAGGACTCCACCAGCGCCTTGAAGATCACGTGGTGAAAATCGAGAATGAACAGCAGCAGCAAGACGCCGAAAGTCAGCATGCTGGCAAGCTGGCTTTCCGAGGTATCCTCCAGCACATCCTGCGCCGGTGGACCGGTAAACGCTATCGCCGTACCCATGACGGTTGCGGCAAACTGCATGCCAAGCAGATAGAGATGGGCAATGAGTCCGAACATCGCTCCTACGAGTGTTTCAAAGACCATTGCCTTGAAGAAGGCGACGATATTGCCCTGCGTCACTGGATAGATCACATCCCACAGCAATGGCAGGAGCGCGAGCGACAGGGTCAAGGCAAGGAACAATCTGATCTGTACAGGAAGCCGGGCTGAAGAAAATCCAGGCATCGCCATAAGACAGGCGCCGATCCGGCAAAAGGCCAGGAACAGCGCCATGATGGTTCCTTGTGGATCCGAAATCATGAAATGGAGCCGAGTATCTTGATTTCCGTGCCCTTTGCCAGTTCGACATGCGACAACACGGGCAAGGTGCTGAAGAGTCGTTCCGTAATCATTCTCACATATGCGCGTGTTTCAGGCAGAGTGACAAGCACGAATGGCAGTCCGACATCCATATATTCACGGATTACTTTCGTCGCCTCGTTGCTGAACTCTTCGACCTGGCGCGGATCGATATCGAACTCGACGACATCGCCCTTCGGATCGCGTTTGAGCGCCTGCTGGAAGATCACGTCCCACTTCGTACCAAGACGCAAGACCCGCAGGACGCCATTGTCGGACAAGTCGCCGCAGATCTGCTGGGCCATGCGGATGCGTACGTGCTCGACGATCTGTTCGGTCTTGCGCAGGTGCGGTGCCAGTTCGGCGACGGCTTCGAGAATGAGATGCAGGTTGCGGATGGACACCCGCTCGGCCAGAAGAAGTTTCAGAATGGCCTGCAGGCCTGAATAGGACATGTGAGATGAGCAGATCTCGTCGGCCAGCTTCTTGTATTCCGGATCGAGCCGGTCGATCAGCACCTTGACGTCCTTGTAGGACAGCAGCATCGGAAGGTTGTTGCGGATGACCTCGCTGACATGCGTCAACAGAGCAGAAATATTGTCGATCGGGTGGAAGCCTTCGCGTCTCAGATCGTCGACGAAATGCTCCAGAACCGAGACGGCTGGCATGCCGAAAGCGGGTTCTCTGACATCGTCTCCAGGAACCGAAGGACGCCGGCCCTTGCCGGTAATGACGAGCACTTCACCGACGCGCAGCGTATTGGCTGCGACCGTCGTTCCATGGATGCGGATCTGGTAGGATTTGTCGGGAATGGCGATATCGTCGGTGACCTTGATTTCCGGCACGACGAAACCGTACTGCGCAGCGAACTTCTTGCGCATCTTGCCCACGCGGAAACCGAGTTCCTGATGCGCGCCAAGAAGTCGCGGTGACACCTGCTTGCCAAGTGCAAGCTCAATCTCCGTGGTGCGCAAGACGCTCTTGACCGTTTCGCTTTCAGCCTGGTTGGCGTCGGCCACCTTCTGGTCTTCTTCGGCCTGAGCGACGTCCTTATCGCGCTGCATCTGGCGGGGAATGAACCACGCGCCAAGCGCGAGGCCTGCACCGAGGGAAACGAAGGGCAGGAAGGGAAGACCCGGCACAAGAGAAAGAATGAACATCAGTCCGGAGGCAACGGACAGTGCCTTCGGATAACCGCTCAGCTGGTTGATGACGGCTGTATCGGTGGAGCCGAGGGTGCCGCCACGGGTGACGATAAGGCCAGCCGCCAGCGAAACGATCAGAGCAGGCACCTGCGTGACGATACCGTCACCAACGGAAAGCTTGACGAAGACGTCAGCCGCCTCGCCAACCGGCATACCGTGGCGGAAGACGCCGATGATGATGCCGCCACAGACGTTGATCATGGTAATGAGCAGACCGGCGATGGCGTCGCCGCGAACGAATTTCGACGCACCGTCCATCGCACCGTAGAAGGAGCTTTCCTCTTCCAGCTCACGACGGCGAAGCTGTGCTTCCTTCTCGTTGATGATACCTGCCGACAGATCCGCATCGATCGACATCTGCTTGCCGGGAATGGCGTCCAGGGTGAAGCGGGCGCCGACTTCTGCGATACGCGTGGCACCCTTGGTGATGACGATGAAGTTCACCACGATCAGGATAAGGAAGACGATCAGACCGATGACGAAGTCGCCGGACATGACCAGGCTCGAAAAGCCTGCAATCACGCCACCTGCGGCGTCGTGGCCCTGGTGACCATGCGACAGGATCACACGCGTCGTCGCGATGTTGAGCGCCAGGCGGATCATGGTGGCGATCAGCAGGATCGTCGGGAATGAGGAGAAATCAAGCGGACGGTGTATCCACAGTGACACCATCAGGATCAGAACAGAAAAGGCGATGGAGAATGCCAGTCCCATATCGATCATGAAGGGTGGGATCGGCAGGAACAGAATGCACAAGATGGCAACGATGCCCGCTGCAAACCCAATGTCGCGTCCGCGCGGGGCGACTTTCGGAAGTGGCATTACGCTGGGCGGGGTAGCCATTTTAACTCCATCTCATCATGAGAACCGGCAGGCGATCCAAAACCTTCCCATCATGAAAAGGCTTGCCGACCTGTTGGACGCAGATCAACAACCGAGCAATAACGCCTCAAGCTTGCGCGAGAGTGGAGGCAGGCATCATAAAGGAACAGTGGCCAGAAGAGATCAAAAAGCCCGCATTTTCCGGGTTTTACGGGCGAAAAAAGAATTTTTAGCTTTGGTCAACCGTCATCTTGTAATATGGTGGCGTGTAGTATTTGCGCCATGACCGCGTATCCGTAGACCATGAACGGTCTTCAACGAACTAAGGCTTGTCATGGTTGTGTCGACATATAACAGCTATCTCACCATTAACCGGGACATGAAGGCATCTCTGTCCAAGGTGGAGAGTCAGGCGTCCGTCAAGCGTGACACCGAATATTACGAAGCCAATATCGGCAAGGTAAAGACCGTCGACGATCTGCTTGGCGACTACCGGCTCTATTCCTATGCGATGAAGGCATACGGTCTCGAGGAGATGACCTATGGCAAGGCTTTCATGCGCAAAGTGCTGGAAAGCGATCTCAGCGACAGCAAGAGTTTTGCCAATACGCTGACCGACAAGCGCTATCTCCAGTTTGCCCAGGCCTTCAACTTCAAGGGCGACACCAAGGTAGCTCAAAACACGGCGCAGGCGGATAGTACGACCGAAGCTTACAAGGCCTCTTTCACTGCCGAAGAAACGAATATCAAGACAGAGTCGGCCTATTTCGCCTCCCGCATCGGTACGGTGACGAGCGTTGACGATCTTGTCAACAATACGCGGCTGCGTGCCTACGTACTTGACGCCGTCGGGCTTGATTCAACCTACACATCGAAGGCGTATCTGAAACAGGTCTTGACGAGCGATCTCAACGATCCCCAAAGCGTTGCCAACACGGCGTCGAACCCCGCCTGGAAGAAGCTCACGGGTCTGTTCAATTTCAATGCCGACGGAACCATAAACGGCCAGGCGCAGACGAGCGATCAGACGGAAGATCTAAAGCTCGACTACGTCGCCAGCATGTCGACCTATCCTTCCAAGACCTTACTGGAAGCCAACCAACGGTACTGGGACAAGCATGTTTCCCAGGTCCAAAGTGCGCAGGATCTGGTCAAGGACAGCCGTCTCGTCGCTTACGTCAAGACGGCCTTCGACCTTAACCCTGCCATTATGGCGAGCAGCGTTGCAAGCCTGATGTACAGCCAGAACTTTGCCACCACCTATGGCAACACCAAGTTGCTCTCAGCCTTCGAGTTTCAAAGCGACGGTTCTCTTGCCGCTGGCAGCACTCCCCAGACAGCGGCGCAGGCGAGCAGCCTTGCGACGCAATATGTGAAGGCGTTCACCAAGGACTCGGACAAGAAGATCGCCGACGCGGTGACCAACTACGAGAACCGCATCGCGAAAGTCACGAAAGTCGATGATTTCTTCGTTTCCAATGCGAAGGATGACGACAAGAACAACAATGCAGTGACCGAAATCTGGGATGTTGCGCTGAGGGCGTTCGGCATCAATCCGGATGAAGTGTCGAACTCCGAGCTCAAGAAAATTCTCTCAAGCGACGTCAACGACCGGAAAAGCTACGTCAACAGGCTGGGTGACGACCGATATGTGGAACTGGTCAAAGCTTTCAATTTCACCTCCACCGGCGAGGCGGAAGCGCCGCTGACCGCCCAGTCGGAGCGAATGATCACCCAGGTGACCACCGATTACAAAGCGCTCAAGCTCAGAGGCCTGAGTGATGCTGCCAAAGAGACTGCCTCCAAGGCCGCCGATAAAGAGATTGCCTATTACACCTCGACTATTGCCAGCATCAAAACAGCAGACGATTTGCTCAAAGACACGCGCCTGACCAAGTTCGTCTTGGAAGCGAATGGACTTGATCCGAAGGAGGTTTCGACCGCAGATCTCCGCAGGATGTTCAAGTCGGACCTCTCCGATCCGAAGAGCTTCGTCAACACGCAAAGCAGCAACAAATTCGCGGAAATCGTTGCCTCCTTCAACTTCAGCGACCAGGGGAAGCTGGACGAAAGCACGATGAAAGGCGTTCAGCAGCGCGGCGCCATTCTGGAAACGACCAACCAGTATCTTCAGCAGACATTGGAAGTTCAGCAGGGCCAACAGAATGACGGCGTTCGCCTCGCGCTCTACTTCAAGCGCAAGGCGCCAGAGGTTTCCAGCCCCTACGGTATTATCGGCGACACAGCACTCTTCGCGTTCTTCAAGACGACCTATAACCTGCCCTCCTCCATCGCCAACATGGATGTTGCCAAGCAGGCCGACCTCGTTAAAAAATATATCGATGTGAATAAGCTGAGCGACCCTGAATATGTCGACAAGCTGGTAAAGCGCTTCACCGCGCTTTATGACACGCAAAACAGCAGCACCCAGTCCCCGGCCCTGACCCTTATGGGACGATCGGCGACAATCAGTGCGGATACGCTGCTTGCCGTTGCCCAGTTGAGATCGGGTTAAAGCTGCGTAATTTCAGGGGGAGTTCTGTTTCCGAGCAGAAGCCCGGATCAATACTCGCTATCGGAATCGCTACGGCGGCGATTTTCAGCATGCTCTTCATCATCGGCAACAGGAATGGCGTAGGCGCCATTCAGCCAGCGCGCGAGATCGAGAGAGCGGCAGCGATCCGAGCAGAAGGGATAATCTTCCCGCGATGAGGGCTTTCCGCATTCAGGGCAAGGCTGCGCCTTTCTCAGCGGCGTGACTTTGGATTGGGACATGGCTTTCAGCCTTCCTGCCAGCCAGACGTCACCTCGAAGCCTTCACCGGCCAGAAGTGAGGCCGTTTCGTAGAGCGGCAGGCCAACCACATTGGTGTAGGAGCCGGTGAGTTTCTGAACGAAACAGCCAGCAATACCCTGTATCCCATAGGCTCCGGCCTTGCCGCGCCACTGGCCCGACGCGATATAGTTTTCTATTTCGGACTGCGACAAACGCTTGAAACGGACCTTGGTTTCGGCCACCTTCTGGCGAACCCTGCCACTGGGCGTGATCAGGCAGATTCCGGTATAGACCCAATGGCTTCTGCCGGAGAGAAGGTGCAAGGCTGCCGAGGCGTCTTCGATATATTCCGCCTTGCCGACAATCCTGCGTCCAACCGCGACGACCGTGTCCGATCCCAGAATATAGGCATCCCGCCAGGCCAGCTCGCCTTTGACCGCCTTGTAAGCGGCCTGCGCCTTCTGCAGCGACAAGCGCCGGCAGAGCGTGCGGGGATGTTCGAGGCGCGCGGGGGTTTCGTCGATGTCCATCGGCATCAGCCGCGAAGGCTCAATACCAACCTGATGAAGAAGCTCAAGACGGCGTGGCGATCCGGAAGCCAGAATCAGCTTTTGTTTTGGGTCTGTCATGCTCTGCCAGCCGTCCGATCTGTCGGGCGATTACTTGAAACGGTAGGTGATGCGGCCTTTTGTCAGGTCGTAAGGTGTCATTTCGACCAGAACCTTGTCGCCAGCGAGAACGCGAATACGGTTCTTGCGCATGCGTCCTGCCGTGTGAGCGATGATCTCATGCTCGTTTTCCAGCTTCACACGGAACGTCGCATTGGGCAGGAGTTCGGTCACGACGCCCGGGAATTCAAGGACTTCTTCTTTTGTCATATAGGTTTGTTTCTTCCTGTTGATGATGCCGGGCGAAAACTGCCCGGGAAAATTGCGCGGAAACTACACAATCGCCGCACATTTGTGAACCTAAATTGTCGTCTGCTTCAAAGCGTTTCCGAAAATGGCTGCGCGCGTTGCGGCAGACGCTCCGAAATGAGCTTTTTCAGGTGATCGCGAACCTCGCGATAGGCTTCCAGCCTCTGTTCTCTAGAGCCCGTCTCCACCGTCGGATCCATCGTCGGCCAATAGATGACATCGAGCGCATTGTAGCGCGTCAATTCGAGTGCGGCGTGATGGGCCTCGGGTGTCAGGGTTATGATCAAATCGAAGAAGTCATCTTCGATCTCATCCATCGTACGTGGCTTATGCTTGCCGAGCGTCAGTCCGGATTCATCTAGAACCGCATCGACGAAGGGGTCACGTTCGCCAGCCCTCACTCCAGCGGACTGGATATAAATTCCGGGCGCAACGAGCTGTTTGGCAAGGACTTCCGCCATGGGAGAGCGAATGGAATTCATGCCGCACATGAACAATATGGCGCGTGGGGCCTTTTCTTTCAAGTCTGGAGCGGCCGGACCTTCCATGCCTAACCCCGCCAATAGAGGACACAGACGAGGGTAAAGAGGCGACGGGCGGTATCGAAATCCACCTTTATCTTTCCCGACAAACGGTCCATCAGTGTCTGGGATCCATCATTGTGAATGCCGCGCCGTCCCATGTCGATCGCCTCGATCTGGCTTGGCGTGGATGAGCGGATCGCCTCGTAGTAGCTTTCGCAGATCAGAAAGTAGTCCTTGATGATCCGACGGAAGGGTGTCAGCGACAGAATGTGTGTGGCAACATCTTGTCCTTCCTGCGTCGTGATGGAGAAAACGAGCTTTGCTTCCACCAGCGAAATATTGAGCCGATAAGGCCCGCCCTCATGACCGAGGGGCTCGAAGGAGTTTTCCTCAATCAGATCGAAGATGGCAACGGCGCGTTCGTGTTCCACGTCAGGCGTCGACCGGCCGATGCTTTCGTCCAGCACGACGTCGCAGAGTCTGAAGTCGCCTGCCGCCATCTCCTACCCTTCCGGATTGAGACGAATGGAGACCGACCGCGCATGCGCGTCCAACCCTTCCGAATTGGCAAGCGTGATGGCAGCAGGTGCGAGCTGGCGCAACTGATCGGGGCCAAGCCGCAGGATGGAGGTGCGCTTGACGAAATCCAGAACAGAGAGTCCAGAGGAGAAACGGGCCGAGCGCGCCGTCGGCAGAACGTGGTTCGATCCGCCGACATAATCGCCGATGACCTCGGGCGTATGACGACCAACGAAGATCGCACCCGCGTTGCGAACGCCCGCCATCAGTGTCTCCGGGTCATCCACCGCCAGTTCGAGATGCTCGGCCGCGATACGGTTGGCCAGCGGAACAGATTTGGAGAGATCATCGACCAGAATGATCGCACCGAAGTCGTGCCAGCTTGCGGTCGCAGTTTCAGAACGCGAGAGCTGTTTCAGCTGTCTCTCTACAGCTTTTTCGACAGCGCGGCCCAGGTCTGCATCATCGGTGATGAGAATGGATTGCGCACCCGGATCATGTTCGGCCTGCGCCAGAAGATCGGCCGCCAGCCAGTCCGGGTCGTTATGCCTGTCGGCGATCACCAGCACTTCAGACGGGCCTGCAATCATGTCGATGCCCACCGTGCCGAACACCTGGCGTTTGGCGGCCGCGACATAAGCATTGCCCGGTCCAACGATTTTGGCAACGGGGGCGATGGTCTCAGTGCCGTAGGCCAGGGCTGCGATAGCCTGCGCACCGCCTATGCGGTAGATCTCCTCGACACCGGCGATACGCGCCGCTGCGAGCACAGCCGAATTGATCTTTCCCGCGTTGGCCGGAACGACCATGACGATACGCTCGACGCCCGCGACCTTCGCCGGCACCGCATTCATCAGCACAGAGCTTGGATAGCTTGCAGTGCCCCCTGGAACGTACAGACCAACGGCTTCGATGGCGGTCCATCTGGAGCCGAGGCCGACGCCGATATCGTCTTCATAGATATCGTCTTTCGGCATCTGCCGTGCGTGATGTTTCTCGATCCGCTGCGCCGCAAGCTTGAGCGCATCCAGAACCTCAGAATCGACCGCGCTCACCGCCGCATCGATTTCCGCTTCCGTGACACGCATGGCGGTTTTTGAAAAATCCAGCCCATCGAACTTCAAAGAGTAATGCGCCAGAGCCTCGTCGCCGCGCTTGCGAATATCGTCGATAACGTCTCGCACGACAGCGTTCACATCCTCCGAAACCTCACGTTTCGTCGTCAGGAACGCAGCGAAATCCCGTTCGAAATCAGAAGACGATTGCTCCAGCCAGATTGCCACTTCACTTCACCCTTTTTGAAGCCTCCCGGAGCCGGCGAGGCGAAACTCTCAGCCGCCTCGAAAGCAGACGGCACATGGGTATGTGGCATAAATCGAAACATGCGGGCAAGGCAATTCCCCGCCCGCTTCACCGCTTCTAATTAGTCCGCCGGATGGACAGGTCTGGACTCGGTTTCCCAGGCACCGCTCAGATCGGTCAACTGCGCCTCGATACATTCCACATCGAGCGCGATAGCCCCGCCTCCAGAGAGCGTGAGCTCAATTGTGCCGTCGGGTCCATCGCCCTTCTGGATGAAACGGATGGCAAGAAGCGAATGGACCTGTTCCTTGTCGTTGCGGTTGATGCCGCTGGAGCGGACTGACGCAACACGCTTCAGGACCAGCGCAGACCGGCACCGCTCCGGCGGATGGTTCGTTTTGCCGCCATGCTCCCAAACGAAACGGTTGGCTGACAGAACGAGCTGGCCGGGACGGGGATCGAAAGACACGTCCTTCAACTTGAAGACACTGTCCTGCATGTGAGTGGAAATAATGGCGAGATCCTCGCCATCCAGCGCCATGAGTTTAAGGCCGCTCATCGTTTCTTGGTCCTCATCTCGCGGACAGGTCCGCGCTCTCGCGTTCAACATATGCGAAGTACGACGCGCACCACACGGGTTGTTCGCGTCATCGTTCAAGTGGTTGATCTTGAGATAGGCAGTCGGGGCCGGTTCTTCAACGGACACGGCCCCTCGTTAAGGATCGGCGATGAAGGCTCAGTCGCTAACGCGCTCGACTTTCGCGCCGCAGCGGTTCAGTTTTTCTTCGAGACGCTCGAAACCGCGGTCCAGGTGATAGACGCGCGACACCATGGTTTCGCCTTCGGCAACAAGTCCGGCAATGACCAGCGAAACGGATGCGCGCAGGTCGGTCGCCATCACCGGTGCGCCGCGCAGACGCGACACGCCTTCAATGCGCGCCATCTGCCCCGAGAGCGAAATCTTGGCGCCGAGGCGGGCCAGTTCCTGCACATGCATGAAGCGATTTTCGAAAATCGTTTCGGTGATGTGTGATACGCCGTCGGCCCTGGTCATCAGGGCCATGAACTGCGCCTGCAAATCCGTCGGGAAGCCGGGGAATGGTTCGGTCACGACATCGACGGGACGAATGCCGTTGCCGTTGCGCACCACGCGAAGGCCGGTCTGCGTTTCCGTGATGGTGGCACCGGCAAGCCGAAGCGTTTCGATGGCGTTGTCGAGCAGCGAAGCGCGCGTGCCTTCAAGCACGACGTCGCCACCTGTCATGGCGACTGCCATGGCGTAGGTGCCGGTTTCGATGCGGTCGGGAAGAACGCGGTGGCGCGCACCGGAGAGTGAGGTCACGCCTTCGATGGTGATGGTCGACGTGCCTGCACCTTCTATTTTTGCGCCCATGGCTGAGAGGCACTGGGCAAGGTCGACGACTTCGGGTTCGCGGGCTGCGTTATGAATGACCGTCGTGCCACGTGCGAGCGTCGCAGCCATGAGCATAACATGGGTCGCACCGACAGAAACCTTGGGGAAGGTGTAGGTGGCACCGATCAAACCGCCAGCGGGTGCGGTCGCATTGATGTAACCGCCGTCGATTTCCATTATGGCGCCGAGCGCTTCCAAGCCTTCGATGAAGAGATCCACAGGGCGCGTGCCGATAGCGCAACCGCCTGGCAGCGAGACTCGTGCCCTGCCTTCGCGGGCGAGAAGCGGGCCGATCACCCAGAAGCTGGCGCGCATCTTGGAGACAAGTTCGTAAGGAGCGGTCGTATCGACGATCGTGCGGCAGGTAAAATGCACCGTGCGGGAATAGCTCTCGCCCTGGCTTTCGCGGCGGCCATTGACGGAGATATCGACGCCGTGATTGCCGAGAATGCGGATCAGCTGCTCGACGTCAGCCAGATGCGGCACATTTTCCAATGTCAGCGTATCGCTGGTCAGCAGCGATGCGATCATCAGCGGCAATGCAGCATTCTTTGCTCCGGAAATCGGGATGATGCCGTTCAGCTCGTTCCCGCCTGTGATTCTGATACGATCCATTCGTCCCTTACGAGCGATGCGCTCGCCTTTCCTAAATGCCGGTAAGGCATGTGTTGGCGCCGGCCTGCCATTTCGGCAGCTCAGCTGAAAATACATGGTGCCGCCGACCTCACGAGCGAGTTCAAGCGGAAGATGAAATCCCTGTCCGGTTCAATTGTCCCCGGCTTGTTCTTGTCCGGACGATTCGTTCGTTTTTACGGCAGGAAGACCGATCGTGTCATCTTCATCGCCGGCGCGACGCGCACGCAGCTGCTGTTTGCGCCGCGCAAGATTTTCACGCAGCTTTTTTGCCGCGCGTGCCTTGCGCTCCGCTTCTCGCTGTTTCGCCTTCTCGCCCGGTCCGCTCTGCCCGGATAGAGGCGGCTGTTGCGGGGTTTCGTCCTGATCTTCATCCATAGGCGGTGTCATAAACGAATTTCCCGCCTTTCAACAGTGGCCCTGTCTTTTTTCAGAAAGGTATGGTGAAGTCGCACTTTGACGCTTGCGCTCGTCAAAAACCTATGGCAATAGGCGCCCACTTGATGTCGAGGCAGCGCTTCGGCGACAGATGCTGCGGTAGCTCAGTGGTAGAGCACTCCCTTGGTAAGGGAGAGGTCGAGAGTTCAATCCTCTTTCGCAGCACCATTCATTCTCATGTAAATTTGCAGTGTTTTCATCGGCTTTGATCGCAGTAGAACCTCGCGTCCATCGATGATGGTCGCACCGATCCCGTGATCGTCATTGGAAAACAACGGCATCATCGCGGGTAATACATTTGACGTGTGCCCTACCGGGCAGATGCAGTTTGGACACGACATCCGATAGAACAGACAGGATGGTCATGGGCGGATACGAAGGATCGCAACACGCCCCAGATCAGAAGCCGGACTGAACGCGGGAAAAGACGAGATTGGTGAAGAGTGCGATTTGCGCGCCGACGAAGGGCGCTGTGAAGCCGATGGCGACCATGACCGCGATGATCTTAGGAACGAACGTCAACGTCATTTCCTGAATCTGCGTCAGCGCCTGGATGAAAGCGATGATGATACCGACCGCCATGGCAGCGAGGACCGCAGGCCCCGATGCGATCAGCACCGTCCAGATCGCATTTTGCATAATATCGAGAGCGTCTGCCTCGTTCATCTCGGTCCGCTCATTCCGCTCCGCCAAATCATGCCGAGCTTGAATTATATGGGTGTGAGCCTCGGGCCAAGATCGGGTTCGACTCCGCGCAGCACGATGCATCAATTCAAAAATTAAAGCGTGCTTTACGGGTCCTAACGGACACGTTTCGCTCTAATGGCTGCCGAAAGCTGCCATTAGAGATACTATGTGATTCGACGGAAGGCGTTAAGCTGCCGTCTGGGAGATTTTGATGCCTTGTCCGATCGCAATCGTCGCGCCCGTCGTCGTGTTGGCCGTTAGCCCTTCGGACGTGACTTCTACAGACTTAACGATGCCGCTCGTTTTGCCATCGGCGCTGGTGATCGTCTTGCCGATGTAGGATGAGGCGTTTGAGAGAGACGAGGCTGAAATCAGACTCTCCAGATTGGTATTCATCTTGATGGACTGCTCTACCTGCGAGAAGGTCGCAAGCTGCGCAACCTGCTGGCTCGGATCCATAGGATCGGTAGGGTCCTGGTTCTTCATCTGGGTGATGAGAAGCTTCAGGAAGTTGTCGTAATCGAGCGTCGCCTTCTTGGCATCCGTCTTCGATGCGGATGTTGCAGTGGTCGCCGTCGATGCAGAACTGGTGACTGGGTCTACCATGGCGCGATTTCCCTTCGCAGTTCGCTCACCGCCGCAGGCGTGATCTCATGGCTGTTGAGAATGCTTTCTTCCTTGGCGTAGAGACCGCGAATGGTCTTCAGCGCGTCAAAAGGACGGCCGGACGAAACCGTGGCATCGATCCGTTTCAATTCGGAACGAATTTCTTCGTTCTTGAAGGTGGCGAGCAGCATGGTGATCGACTTGCGGAAGAGTGTCAGCGACTGCTCCTTGCCTTCCGGATTGATCAGCATCATCTGCACGATGAAGTACAGCTGCCGCAGAGGTGTGGTCGTATCCTCAAGTTGAAGGACATGGTTTTCAAGAAGAAACGTCACATCGTTGAGGAATTCCAGGGACACTTTTCTATCGACCCGAAGTACGGCGCCGTTAATGAAGATTTTTTCCCCAGACTTCAAGGAAATCCGCAGTGTACTTTTCATTTTAGTCCATCCTTGATGATGGTGGTGACGTCGATAATGCCCTGGTAGTTCGTAGAGTTACGCTTGCGTATCTGCTCGCATTCCTTGAGAATCCACATGGCGATGGAAATAAGGTTGGCTTTCAGTTCGACCGGCAGTTCATTCTCGGGTTGCCGGAGATCGTCAATGAAACGTGTCCAAACCCGCCTTGTGTAGAAAATGGCCTCAATGCCGTCCTTGCCATATCTGTCCTGCTGCTTGGCAATCTCCAGGAGTTCGATAGATCGCTCAAGGACCTGTCTTTCCCGGTCGCGGGCAATATGGGGGTCATCCTCCATGATCTCCGCATATGAAAACTGGAACATTTATTTTTCCTTCATGGCCCAATGCGCCGCCCGTCATCGGCGGAATAGTTCCTGTTAAATGAAGTTCACGAGGCTAAGCCCCTGAATTTTCGAAGTGATTTTGTAAGACGTCTCGACCTGGTTCAAAAGCGTGGTGAGCCGCGTCGATGCTTCATAGGTGTCGATGCCCACAAGATCGGAAAGCTGAGTGTCGATGATGGTCTTTTGCGCACTCATATAGGTGTTCGCCTTTTCCACTCGCTCCTGAGACAAGCCGATCTTGGCACGCTGAGTATCGATGTTGGCAATGGCGGCGCCTGCAAGCTTGGTCGTGGTTTCATTCACCACTGACAGCGCGCTCGCGCCCAAACCATGATTGACCAGCTGAGAGGATATCACACTGGCGAGCACCAGGTTCTTGAAACCGTCAGCGTTGGCGCTGGTGGATGTCGATACGGTTTCCGAAGTGCTAATGCGGCTGCTCATCGTGGTATCGGACGCATTGGTCCAGGACGACCAGTCGAAATTGTCCTGATAGTCCTGCAAGAAGCTCGCGACATCGGTTGGCGAGGCCGCAGACGGATCCGGAAAGCGAGTGTCGAACGCCGTTTTCAGATCGCTGCCAATATCGGCGATGAAGCTATCGTTCAAAGTCTGCGCGTCGGTATTGATGCCCGAGAACAGGTACTCTCCGTTGACGGCGGTGTTCGCATAGCTGGTGAAATTCTCCAGCACCGAGTTCGCAGTCGTCGCCGCCACTCCAAGGCTGCTGGAGTCCGTGTTGCCGCTGAGCGCGATAACCGAATTGAGCAGGGTCTGTGCCGAATCCGACATGTTCTTCATCGCAAGTTGCGACGCATCCATGCGCTGCTGTGCGACCGAGTTCGAATCGACGATCGACTGAAGCCGCTTGCTTTCGCGGGTGTAATCGAGACTCGTCGAGGTGCGCGTCCCAAGTACCACACCGGCATCAGAATAGGTGCCGGTAACGGCTTCCTTCTGCAGCTTGCTGATTTCGGCCTGAGCGTTGGTCACCGTCAATTGCATGGCCGTGCTGACGGTTTGTGAGGAGATCGCCGTTGTTTTCATATTAGTTCGCTGCCTCCAACAGTGTCTTCAGAAGATCGTCTACCGTCGACATGAGCTTTGCGGCTGCCTTGTAGGACTGCTCGATATCGAGAAGCTGAATAAGCTCCTCATCGAGATTGACGCCGGTTGCGTTGGAATAGGCTTCCTTCGATTTGGTCAGCATGACGGAGGTGTTATCGGCTGCCGACGTGGCGTTGCTGCGATATTCCTCGATGAAGCCGACAGAGTCCGTCGCAAAGCTGAGAAGCGTCGTATTGGTGGAGAGGCCGACAGCTGGATCGAAATCCATCTGCGTGTTGAGACCCGCGGTGTATTTGTAGAGAAGATCCGAATAACCGCTCGATCCTGCCGTGTTCGGGCTCGTTCCGGCAATGCTGCCGTCGCGCAGTTTTGTCGGCGCTGCGACCGCATTGGGAGCCACGGAGATCAATCCGGCGAGGCCCGGGATAACCTGGGGCGTCTCGAAATCCACTGTCGATGCGTCGCGGGTGGTGAAGAGACCGGCGACAGGATTGCCCGCGCCGTCATCTTCAGCAAAGGTCTTCATCAGTCCGCGGGCGATTTCATCCAGTTGCGACTGATAGCTCGGATAAACCTCGTCACGCAGTTGAAGCAGGGCCGGAAGTCTGCCCTTCGCCGTGGTATTGCTTCCCGAACCAGGCTTGACTGCCACGCCGTCGATGAAGATCGAGGAGCCGGTGGTGGATGCGTCATAAGCGGCGCGAGGCTCGAAGGATATTTTTCGAGGTGTGGTCTCAAACAGCGTCGTGCCATCGGACGTGTAGATCGCAATGTCGTTGCCCGAACGGACAGCCGTCGAAATACCGATGATGCCGGAGATTTCCTTCAGCAGGCCTTCGCGCTTGTCGAGCGCGTTGTTCGGATCGCGTCCAACCGACGTTGCGTATTTGACGGAATCGTTTGCCTGTTCGAAATCGGACAGCAGTTGATTGAGCTTGGCGACGGTGTTTTGAATGTCGCTATCGGCATCGGCGCGCAACTGCTGGACCGAGTTGGTCGACGTATTGAGGGCATTGGCAACGTCCGTCGACGCGCTGACGACAGCGGACGCCAGCGTCACGTCGCTTGGCGAGGCTGCATAGGTCTGCAAGGCGTTCTGTAGCGCTGCCAGATAGGTAGAGGGTGCTGCCGTATATTCTTCTCCGCCTAGAACGACGCTCAGCGACTTCATTCCATCCAGGAACTTTTGCTTACCGGCATCGTCGGAAGAGGCAGAAAGGTTCTGCTTGAGAAGAGCGGTGTCTTCAACTCGCTCGATCTTGACGGTGATGGCACCGGTTGACAAGCTTGTGCTGGTGACTGCCGCCCGGCGATTGTAATCCGAAGAGCTTGCATTCGAAATATTATTCGAAACGACGGCGCTCTGGAGCGACGTATTGCTCAGAGTGGCCTTAGCCGTATTCAGTGCCGAACCAAGCGACATTCACTCGTCCTCTAAACGTTATCTTACCAGATTGATGAGTACGTCCATCAGATCGGAACCCGTCTGGAAGACCTTGGAATTTGCCGTGTAGCTGCGCTGAGCCTGGATCATTTCAGTCAGTTCGTTGGCGATATCGACGTTCGACTGCTCCAACTGCTTGGAGGCGATCGTTCCAAACCCGGTCTGACCGGCAAATCCAAGCGTTACGACGCCAGAGTCGGCAGTAGTCTGGAAGACGTTGCCGGAGAGTACCTTCAGATTGTTCGGGCTTGCCACATCGGCCAGCGGGATCTGAAACAGCGGGCGGGGCGAGGATTTGGCATAGGTCGCGTAGACCGTTCCGTCTGCATTGATGGAAACGGACTGAACTTCCTCGGCCGGGTTACCGTTGACCGAGCCCTTGGAGATCGTCGACTTTTCCGCGCCGAGTTGCGACATGCCGGAAAGATCGACGGTGATCGAAGTGCTGTTATTCGTGTCGTCGATCAGGATCGTTGCGGGATCGTTCGTCAGCTTGCCGAGATCGTCGTAGCTCATGGTTTCAGTGGTCAACGCTGGCTGCGAGTAAGGGAAGCCGCCAGTGGCCGATGCAAACGCCGAGTCGTAGACAGACACTTCCCATTCGCCATCTCCGGTTTTGGAGAAGTAGAAATCGTACTTCACTGCATTGCCAAGAGGATCGTAACCCGTCACCGAGGTCTTCAAGGTGCTGACCTGATCGACATTGACAGTGGATGAGTTCGTGCTCGGCAGGTTGGCTGCTGCCACGATCGGCGCGGAATCTGTCAGGTTGCCGGTCAGAGCACCGGATGTAGAGGCCGTAGCCGTCATGCCATCGGCTGAAATATTGACCGGGACCAGCCCGTCGTAACTATTGATCACGGTGGTCGGCGTCGTACCGGTGTATTTGTAGCCGAGCAGCTTGAAGCCACCATCATTGACCAGAAAGCCTTCATCGTCTGGCTTGAAGGAACCGGCCCGCGTCAGGAACGTGTTTCCTGCCGTATCCTGTACGACGAAGAAGCCGTCGCCCTGAATAGCGATGTCGGTCGCCGATTGGGTCGACTGCAGTGGTCCATTCTGCGAGATGGAGTAATTGACGTTGGTCATGACGCCACCGGAATTGTAATTACCGCCACCGGAGCCCAGCACCAGCGTCGAAAAGGATGTCGACGCACTCTTGTAGCCAGTGGTGCTGGCGTTCGCGATGTTGTCACCGACCGTCCCGAGCTTGTTGGCCTGAGCGCCCATGCCGGATACAGCAGTTTTCATCGTTCCAAAAAGGCTCATGTCGAATCCTCTATTCCTGTTCTTGCTGACGTTAGGATGCGGGCCTTGCGTGAGGCTGTCTGTTTTCGTCAGCCTGGAAAATTTCGTTACGCCGGACATGCGGCAGCCTGAAAACGAAAAAGACCGGCAAGGACCGGTCTTCGCAAAAGATGTTATTGAAATGTAGAAACAAAATCGCGGGCTCTTATACCCGCGATGACATTCATGACCAATCGATGCAGTATCCGAGGAACCGCTTGGAGTCGATCGGATCGAAGCCGAGCTTCTTGCGCAGCTTCTTGCGCAGCTTGCTGATGTGGCTTTCAACAACGTTCTCTTCGACCTCTTCGTCGAAGATGCCGTAAATGGCGTTGAAGATCTGCGCCTTGGAAACGCGGCGACCACGATTGGCGATTAAATATTCCAGAATGCGACGCTCGCGGCGCGGAAGCGGGAACACTTCGCCACTCACTTCCGGGTCACGACCGTCGGAAAAAACCCGGATTGGACCGACATCGGTAAACTGGGTGATGACATTGAGCCTGCGGCGAATAGCTGCCGCACGTGCGAGGATTTCGCGCGGATGAACCGGCTTTCTGACTACGTCGTCAACGCCACAATCGAACAGCGCGAGCGTCGCGTCCAGCGAATGCTGGTCGCTGACAGCAATCACAGGTGCCTGGGAACGATCACGGATCGTTCTTGGCAACTCGTGAGAGGTCTCGGCCTGCCCAATCAGAAACGCTTCGATCGCAGCGATGTCCGAGTCCGCTGCGGTGTTTACCCACTCTCCAAATTCTGCTGGATCAAATCCAGTCGAGGGAATTCCCTCTCGGCCAAACAGGGCCGTATACCCTTCTTTAACGAGCTTGCGCTCATCAACTACCACGATCATTCGTCCGCCTCCGAATCAGTGTAGCCAACCTACGTCTAGGGTGTACGAATCGGGCGAATCTCTCACAATTATAGGAAAATACAGGTAATAATTAATAGTTGATTAACCATACTGTGCCGATTTGAACTATATATAGTATGCCTTTTCAAAAAATGGGATATTTTTTCGTGGGAAAAGCTTGTGGAAAAAATTGCAGGGATTGACTCATAAAATTTGACCAATTCTCGCCGCATTTCCAAACGGGCAGAATTCAGCACAACTAATACAATCAGTGATTGCTTATCCCTGGCAAAATTTGCGGGCATTCGCGGTCCATTGACCATAACCCGTTGCGACCAGATTACTGATCACGCGGCAGACATAACGCTGCTGCGCGGGGTCGTTGTTCGGCCCGGCGTGGTACCTTGCTACCGCCATCGTCCAGGTCTCATGCCTGTCGTGCAGCTGCTTGAGAAAGCGTGCAGCATAAGCGACGTTCTTTGAAGGCTCGAACATATCGCCAATAGATCGGAACTCCGCTCCGTGAAAATAGACGTTGATCTGCATGCAGCCGACATCAATCAGCTTGGCGCCTCGCTGTCGGGCCTCCTCAACCATGCGGTAAGCCTCCCCCCGGCTCTCTGGGAAAAAGGCCTTGCCTTCGATATTGATTGCGTAGGGGCTGAGCGACCCCTTGCGTCCGGTTTCCGTCAAGCCGACGGAATAGAGAATTCCTTCGGGAATACCGTACTGGCCTGCGGCGTCATGGATCTGCCGCTCACACTCCACTGCGGCTACGGGCTGTGATGCCTCACAGGTAGACGTGGCCAGGACGAGCGCCAGCAGCGCGAGGAGGTGTTTCAGGCTGTACCGTGATATCATTGCCGTTGGCCTCCTCAGGACCATTGGAGCGCCCCTGGCGATAGAATTGAGGCTGCGCCTGTGATCTCTCATCATTGCCGCGATGGCTGCCCTGCTGCGCGCCTTGCTGGCCAGGATCGCCAGACTGGCGGTTATTGGTGGAATTGTCCTGGCGGTCCGTACCGGTTGCCAGCGAAACGGTCACGTTTTCGACACTGAAACCCTGGGACTTCAATGCATCGACAATTGCGGAGCCGTCTTTTTGAAGCTCGGCGTACCCCTTCAACGTATGCGCGGTCAGATGGACACTGAGCTCATCGCCAACGAGTTTCAAGGCCGCTGTCACGTGACCGAGATCGACCGGGCTCATCTGGATCTTCAGCGTATGAACGACCTGGCCGGTGCTGGTCACCAGTGGCGCGCCCGCTGTCTGCCCGGCCATGGCCGTAGCCCAGTCGGGATCAGATGTCATGGCCGCCGTGATATTGGTTGTGTTGGCTGTGGGCGCGAGCGCAAGAAAGCGCCTGCTGTCGAGCACCTGAACGACGTCGAGATTTGCGGTCGATGCGAGCGTCGCATCGATCTTGGTCGAGCCATCCTCATGAGACGCTATGTGAAGGTCGATTGCTGGCACGTCTGCCTTGGAAACACGCACGACCGTTGCCGGTACGGCATCCTCACCTTCTATGGACGGCTCAACCGGCAGCAGAGCCCCGCCCTCGGAAGACTTGGACTGAGGACCTGTCTGGACGGGGTTCACCGGCTCGCTTGTCGGCGCTGCCGCCACGGCAAGAAGCGACATCAAATCCGGACCATTGCCCGCGGGCGCTGTCGCCACATCGGCCTCGTCACCATCTGCCGGTTTCTCACTGTCGGTATCCGTCGTCTCGTCTTCGACAGGCGCTTCCGCTTTGCCTACGGCCTTGGTCATTGCTTCGATGAAAGTCACCAGATCCGCGAGTGACCCGGCCGTTTCGTCGGTGCTAGCCTGTTCTGCGGGCGCGCCGGGCATAGTTTGAGTGGTCTTAGGCAGGTCGACAAGATTAAGCAGGATAGCGGGTTTGCCCGTCGGCGCTTGTTCGTCGTTGGTAGGGGCTTGCCCTTGCCCGTCATTTGAAGCGGCCACGGGTGCCTTGTCATCGGATTGACGCGCCTGGCTCTGAGCGCCCGTGTCGCCGGAGGCCGATGACGGAGCGGGCTCTCTCGATGTCGCACCAGACGCGCGCGGTTCTGCCTGATCCGTGGATGCAGGTCGTTGTGCTCGCTCGTCAACGGCGCCAAGCACATCGGAGAAGCCGGATCCATTCTGTTTGGATGCTCCCCCGCGATCACGTTTGTCAGCAAGCTTGACGGTGTCGGCATTGGCCGGCACGAGATTGGTCAGGACATTCATGTCATCCTCCTTCTTGCTTCAGCATGGAGTCGATTTCGTTCAACCGCGCCCGGTTCTTGTCGAAAAAAGTCTTTAGTGGAGCGCTATCATCCGTATGCACGGCAGCCTCTTGTGGTGCCTTTGCAGCGGGCTCGGCTTCAGTCTTGTCACCGACGCTGGTGCCAGAGGCCACACCGGCGGCGGCGGCGCTGCTGCCTTGCGCGGCATTGGCTGCCACCGGGCTACCGCCGCCCTCAGCTTGAATACTAGGTGAAGCCGGCGGCCGCATAATCTGCTCCGCGACAGCTTTTGCAGCATCGCGCAAGGCAAGGTCGCGTGGGGAGAGTTCATCTGCCGGAATGGTGGCAAGAGAATCGCTGGCATTGACGACGTCTCGACCCGATACGCTGGTCAAACCAGAATAGAGCTTTGAGAGGGGTTCACGCGCCGTGTCTCCGGTCTCATCGATCAGCGCGTTGGCTCTGTCCGCAGCAAATTTGGCAAGTTCCATCCGACCTTGCAGGGAGGCCTGCCGGGCGATGCGCAGATAAATCTCCTGCGCCCTTTCCGCATCCATCAGTTCCGCGATGTCGCCGATATCCTCGGTGGTCACCGGACCGTAATTATCGATTGCGAAGCTGACGAAGAGATCGGCAAACTGCGAGGCGTAGGGCGAATGGAGAAACCGAAGCGCATATTTCCGGACATAGAGCAGCCCCTTCTCGGGCTGCTTCAACTGTAGCGTCGCCATGATCGAGCGGCGCAAAGCCGCTTCCTCGATGATCGTGCCGGGAGCGCTCAGTCTAGCATCGTCGAAGAAGGGCAGTGAGCCCGCCGGGTCCTTTGAAAAGGCAATATTTCCAGCGATCAGCATGAGATAGGGACCCATGCGGTTGTTCCGATATTCCGGAATCAGGTCGGCGACGATCTTGTCCACCATACCACCACGGCCGCTCAAATACTTTTGCAGGACGTTGACCACGCGGGAATCGAAATATCCCTGCACATCCTTGGCAACGAGATAGTTCAGCGTCGCTGGATTGCCGCCGCTCATGATGTAGATCAGAGCCGCGTCGGCGTTCTTGACGTCCGAGAACACCGACATGTTCGATGTGCGCAAGGTCGTATCGAAGGTCGCGAGCAGAAACTTCTGCATGTCGCGCGCGGAATGATCTCCCATCACGACCGAGTCCTGCACGAATTGCAGCGAACGGAGAATTTTTGCAGGCGGAAGGTCGCTCTGCGCCTGCCCATGGCACGGCGCAAGAAGCCATGAGACGCCCATCAACAATCCAGCAATATGAGTGGCTCTCATCATCCGCTGGCCTCAACCGTCCTCAAGCAATATCTCGATACGGCGATTGGCGCCGTTGAGCGGGTCATCTGCGCTTTGCAAACGACGGTCAGCAAAGCCCGACAATTGTTTGATGCGGCCTTCATCCAGCCCGCCGCGCACCAGCATGTAATAGGCTGCATGGGCGCGATCCATCGACAATGTCCAGTTGTCTTTACCGCCGCTATTGTAAGCCCGACCGTCGGTATGTCCGCGAATGACGACTGCGCCTTTCTGCTTGCTTAAAACCTCGCCGATCTTGCCCATGGCCACCACAAGGTCGCGCTGGGGCACGGCAGACCCTACGCCGAACATCGCCGAACTTGTCTTCTCCGAAATGGTAATCAGCGTTCCGCCTTCAGCAGGGGTCACGACAATGCCCTCCGCAAGCTTGCCCGCGACGCCGGAAACCTGTTGCGCGATTTCCTTGCGCAGTTCATCGGCAGCCTTTTCATCGGCCTGGGAGACCTTCACCGGCGTGGCAGGCGTGGACTGCGCATCTTGCGTGCCAGCAGCCGGATCGGCTTTCTGACCTTGGTCAGGTTTAGGGGTGGGGCGAGGGATCGCCATCGCCACGTCCTGCGGCTTTTCCGCCTCCGGGTCCAGTTCATCTTCTGAAGCCTGGACGGCTTTTACCGCTTTCGCATCGACGGGAGAGCCCAGCGTGTCCGGATCGCCAATGATGCCTGCGACATCCTGCTTCGGCGGCTCGGACTTCTCGCTATCCGGCTTCTGTGCCTTTTCCGGCAGCTTGGTATCCTGGATCGTCACGGACGGGTTCTGCTGCGCAGTGTCCATCTGCTTGCTCCAGAAATCCGGGTCGAAGGGGTCGCGATAAGCCTCGCCGCCCGACGCACCGGTGGAGGGACCGGATTCGCTTGCGCCGCCCTCACCCTTGGCACTGACATTGGCTTGCTGCCCGACTTCCTGAGCGATTTCGGCCAGGACGGCGTAAGGATTTTCGAAGAAGGCCGCCTCGGAGAAATTGACATTCTGCCCAGCGGTGGTGGTCGAATCCTCCCCGCTTGCCGCAGCGCTTCCCTCAGTCGTTTTGTCCGATTTCGTATCGGACTTCGCGCTCGTTTCCTCGCCTTGTTCCTTCTTGGCAGGCTGTTTCAATCCGCGCGCAGCAGGCTGTTCATCGGTCAGCTTGATCGGGTTGAAATAGCTTGCGACCGAAGCCGTCGTCTTTTCGTTCGACGCGTTGACGAGCCACATGACGAGAAAGAAAGCCATCATCGCCGTCATGAAGTCGGCAAAGGCGATTTTCCAGGCACCACCATGCGCGCCGTCATGACCACCCTTGTGCCGCTTGACGATGATGATTTCGTTCTTGCCGTGATGGTGATTTTCGCTCTCACTCATCCGACAGGCCTCTCAAGCTCTGAAAAAACTCCGACAATCTCGTCATCAAAACTGAATTATCCATCTGAACCTGAATATCGATGTCGTCGGACGTATCGAAGTCGATATGGTTGTCGACATCGTCCAAGTCCTTGCGCAGCCTTGAGAGCAGATGCTCCGGCCCGCTGATCCTTATCGTTCCCGCATACCCGTCTTTTATGTCCTGCATGATCTGGACAGAAATTTCCGCCGCGGTCTTGCGAGCCAGTTCCTCCTCCACGAAGTGGCTCAAGACCTTGAGGCAGGCATCTTCGACGTGCTGGTTCACGGCCTGCTTCATCTTGACGACCGAGGTCGCGAGGTGACCGGCAATTTCTTCTTCGAAGCGGATGCGCTGGGCTTCCAGTTCTTCGTCATGGCGCGCCTTCAGAGCCTCAAGCTCTGCCTGATGCTCGTCCTCGAGACGTTGTCTTGCAGCCTGCTCTCCCTCTTCGAAAGCCTTGCGCTTCTCCTCTTCCAGATCGATGGTCGGCTCGACCGAAGGAGCCCACTCGCTTTCAAAGGCTAGCGCCGGCATATCGAACTCAAGCGTAACCGGCTCCTCTGCCGGCACAAACTGGCTGAAGTCCTTCAAGTATTTAGTCAGCGCTGCACTCATCCACGCACCTGGCACCAGACATGACATCCGGCTTTATCAATCCGAAAGGCCTTGCGCCGTAAGCGCAAGGTGTTGGCAGCTGCGATGCAAAGACCAAGGGCCTGAACAGGGACAGCTTTTCATCATGCAGGGTAGAGAGCCAAACTTGTGCGAGGATGAACCTCTCCGGACTTCGTGTCGCAGCGCGACAATATTGTTGGCGGGGCCAGCTTGCAGATGACAAAACATCGAGGCCGCGCCCAGTCATAGACCGGCAAGTCGGATGGGCTGGCTGAACCTGACCGCCCTGCCCTTCCTCAATTGTCCGGCTTAATCCTATCGCGCCGGTATTTCCTGCCGGAAGCGCTAAGCGGCAGCGTCAACCAAACAGACTGGCGAGGCTTTTGCGGAAGCTATTGGCCATCGAAACGACTTCTACCGCCAAATCGCGTTGCGATTTATAGGCTGCCAGCCGGGTCGATTCTTCTTCCATATCCGCATCGACCAGGCGGCTGACGCTCTTGTCCAATGAATCGCCAAGAGCGCCCACGAAGGACTGCTGCTGGTCGATACGGTTGGACATGGTTCCGAAGGAGCTACCGAGACCCTTCAATTTGGCGGAAATTTCTCCAACGACGGCAACCATGTCGTCGAGCTCTTCCTTCGTCGTGTCCGCCGAAATCGCGATTTCCTGGCCACCCGGCGGCGTCGTTCCATCTGGGCTCATCAGGTAGTAGTCACGGGACGCAGCCGTACCGTCGGGGTTGAGCGGGGATGCATCGATCACCCTGCTGAACAGACCGCGCGCCGGGTCGTTCGTGTCGATGAGCACCGTTTCAGATGTCTTGATGCTGAGATATTGCAGACTGATCGACCCGTCAGGACCCTTTTTGTAAGAGAAGGGAACAGACTTGGTGTCGGTCAATTGGGGGGCAGTGTTGTACAGCCAGTTGTCGCCTGAAAAAGATGCGGCCTGAGCCACGGACGCCAGGTTCTTCTTGAGTGCCGATATCGACCCATTGATCATCTCGCGATTGGTGCTCGGGTCATAGGCGGTGATCAACTGCGTCATGATCTTGTCGAGAACCTCAATCGACGAAGAGACGGCCTCGTAGGCCGTATCCACTTTGGACGCGCCAAGACTTAAAGCATCGCCGACGCTGCTCAAAACGCTACCCTCGGACTTCAGGTTCTTGGCGGTGGACCAGTACCCGGCATTGTCCGCAGCCTCGCCGATTTTCAAGCCGCTACTGGTGACCTTCTGAACCTTGTCCAGATTTTCATTACTGAAAAGCAGTGTTTGAAGAGCGCTCTGCACGTAGCCAGAGGTCATGATTTTCGTCATGTCAGCAGTCTCGAGGCGAGTAAAACACATGCCATTTCTGGCGGATCGACCCCATCCTCATGACAAGGCAAATAGCGGACCGGCTGCGGCATTCCAGGCAGAGCCTCTGACGGCTTGCGTGTAAAGACGGTTAAAAAAGCCAAGGCGAATCAAAAGATTGCCCAGTAGACCATCAAGCCATGATGAAACTTGTGCGAAGCTGGAGACGTGGCCTTTGACCAATATTGCCGCTTCAATAACAAAGACCGCGCTTTCCAGAAAACGCGGCCTTTGTTCTGTTCTGGCGAAAGACTTTACTGGCGGAACAGGGTCATCAGGTTCTGCGAGCTGGAATTGGCGATCGACAGAGACTGGATTGCCAACTGTTGCTGTGTCTGGATGGCGGAGAGTTTTGCCGACTCTTCTTCCATATCAGCATCGACGAGGCGGCTAACGCCCGCCTCGATCGCATCCGACAGCTTGGCGGAATACTTGTCCTGGAGATCGACGCGGATCTGCAGAGCGCCGAGTGCGGCGGCAGAGTCGGTCATTCTGCTGATCGCGGTTTCGACCGTGTCCATGAAGGTGTCGATCTGACCCTGCGTGGTGATGCTGGTCAACTGAATGGTCATGACGGCGCTGAGAATGCCGCCGCTGCCGACATTGTTGGCGATCGTTGCGAACAGGGCATAGGTTTCGACGTTGAATGTCGCCGTCGTAACCTTGACCGTTCCGTCGGCTTCGCGAATGAAGCCGTCGACGACGCTGGCCTCCGTATTGGTCGATACCATCCAGTTTTCGCCGGAGAAGGAGGCACCTTGTGCGATGGCCGAAAGCTGCTCCTGAAGCTTGCCGATTTCGAGCTGGATCTGACCTTTGTCCGTCGACTTTTCACTCGCTGTTACCAGCTTCGCCTTGATTTCGTTGACCGCGCTAATGGCGCTTTCCATGGCCGCATAAGCCGTATCAACCTTCGCTGCGCCCACGCCAAGTGCGTCGGAGGCGGCGTTCAGGGCCTTATTGTCGGAATTCATCGTGGTTGAGATCGACCAATAGGCCACGTTGTCCTTGGCCTGCGCGACCTTGTAACCTGAAGAAACACGGTCCTGCGTGTTGGACAGGGTGGTATTGATGTTGCGCAACGTCTCCAATGCGGACATAGCGGAGGTGTTGGTCAGAATGCTGGTCATCTTAAGTGGCCCCTTTGGCAATCTCTGGAAGAAGGGACATTCCGGTCAAGCCGGGAAACGCGTCGGATAGCTTCATGCCTACCGAACTGTGGGTTCGGTGCGCTGTTTCGATGAGCACAGAAAACAGCTTTATGGTTAACAAACGTTTAAATGTAGGGAAGTTTTTACTTCAATGAACGCCACGTTAATGTGGGAGGTCGACGTTAACCATCCCTAATTATCTGATAATAATGAATATTTTTGTTTTCGACCAAAACGAAAAAAGCCGCGCTGACGCGCGGCTTTTCATTAAAACGGAAGCGATTAGCCTCTGAACAGCGACATGATGTTCTGCGAGCTGGAGTTCGCAATCGAGAGCGACTGGATCGCCAACTGCTGCTGGGTCTGCAATGCCGACAGGCGCGCGGACTCTTCTTCCATGTTCGCATCCACCAGGCGGCTGACGCCAGATTCGATGGCATCCGACAGCTTGCTGGAGAACTTGTCCTGCATGTCGATACGTGTCTTCAGCGCGCCGAGGGCTGCCGCACCATTGGTCATCTTGCCAAGCGCCGTCTCGACGGTGTCGAGGAAGGTGTCGATCTTGCCTTGCGTGGTTACGCTGGTGAGTTCGATGGTCATGACAGCGCCAAGGATACCGCCACTGCCAACGCCGCCGTCGATGGTGGAGAACATGGCATAGCTGCCAGCCTTGAAGCTTGCCGTATTGATCTTAACGGTACCGTCGCTTTCACGGATGAAGCCGTCGACAACTGTCGTGTTGGTGGTGTTCACCATCCAGTTTTCGCCGTTGAAGGATGCTGCCTGGCCGATTGCCGAGAGCTGTTCCTGAAGCTTTTTGACTTCAAGTTGGATCTGTTCCTTGTCGACCGAGGTTTCACTCGATGTGACGAGCTTCGCCTTGATTTCGTTGACGACGTCAATAGCGCTGTCCATGGCGGCATATGCCGTATCGACTTTTGCAGCACCAACGCCCAGTGCGTCCGTCGCAGCGCCGAGGGCCTTGTTGTCGGACTTCATGCTGGTGGAGATCGACCAGTAGGCAACGTTGTCCGACGCCTGCTCTACGCGCATGCCGGAGGAAACGCGATTCTGAGTGTCGGTCAGGTTGGAGTTGATCGAGCGCAACGTCTGCAGTGCGGACATCGCGGATGAATTGGTCAGAATGCTCGTCATTAAAACTGCCCCTCTGGCAAGTATAAAAGAAAGGGACATTCCGGTTTTACCGGTAAACGACGTACAGCGTCATGCTCGCTGAGTGAACCTATTAACACTTCAGCCGTCGTTCTGATGAATTCATCTAACAACGTTAGGGTTAACAACGGAATAATATATAATTAAAATAGGGTAAAAATAGAAATTAATCAGTTAATACGTTTTTAACTTGGGTTAATAAAAAGAAAAGGCCAAGTCTTGCGACCTGGCCTCTTTAATATTCTCTTTACGGCTGAGCTTAACGGAAGAGCGAGAGAATGCTCTGCGAGCTGGAGTTGGCAATCGACAGCGACTGGACCGCGAGCTGCTGCTGGGTCTGCAGTGCAGACAGACGAGCAGACTCTTCTTCCATGTTTGCGTCTACCAGGCGGCTGATGCCAGCGTCCATGGCATCGCTGATCTTGCCCGCGAACTTTTGCTGCAGGTCGATGCGGGTGGACAATGCACCGAGAGCAGCAGCGCCCTTGGTCAGGCTCTTCAGAGCGGTTTCGACAGTCGTCAGGAAGCCGTCGATTTTGCCCTGCGTTGCAGCGCTGGTGAGTGCAATGGTCATCACGGCGCTCAAGATGCCGCCGCTGCCAACACCGCCGGCGATCGTCGAGAACATGGCATAGCTTGCAGCCTCGAAGTTCGCCGTGTTGATCTTGACGGTGCCATCGTCCTTGCGGATGAAGCCGTCGACAACCGTCGTCTTGGTGGCCGTGACCATCCAGTTTTCGCCGTTGAAGGATGCAGCCTGGCCGATAGCCGAGAGCTGTTCCTGCAGCTTCTTGACTTCAAGGTTAACCTGATCCTTGTCGACAGAGCTTTCGCTCGCCGTAACCAGCTTCGCCTTGATTTCGTTAACGACGTCGATGGCGCTGTCCATCGCAGCGTAAGCCGTATCGACCTTTGCAGCACCGACGCCCAGCGCGTCAGTCGCGGCGCCGAGCGCCTTGTTGTCCGACTTCATGCTGGTGGAGATCGACCAGTAGGCAACGTTGTCCTTGGCAGATCCGACCTTGAGGCCAGAGGAAACGGCGTTCTGGGTGGTGTTCAGCTTGCTGCTGACGTCGCGCAGGGTCTGAAGTGCAGCTGTAGCGTTTGCATTGAAGTTGATGCTAGACATGATTGCCCCTTTTTTACGAAATACATGAGAGGGACATGCCGGATTTCACCGGCGTAAACGGTTCGGCATCATGCCACTCGGGTCCATTTTCTGAAGGACACCAAACCCGTCACGTGACGATGAAAATGGCCCCCAAGCATTTCGAACTTCTTAATTTGACCCGTTGAATGCCCAGTTCCGGGGGCTACAGTTAACGTTGTGTGAACGGCTTGAAACGGATCTCGGGGCAGCACTCACGCTTTCCCGTTTCGAGCAAGGTTCATCCTGTAGGGTCGGTTGAATTTTCTATTCGCCGCAGATCGGTCAGCACCCCGGGTGGTGCCTTCCGAGATGTCGAGCAAGAGGACGCAACGGACCCAATGTTAAACGAAATCAGCTATTCGGCCGCTTCCAAGCATTTCAAGACGGGACGCTACACAGAAGCGCTGACGACGTTGAACCGGCTGATGGACACGAACCGGGATGCCCGCACCTATGCATTGCTGGCGAAAACGCTGCTTCAGCTTGGACTGAAGGAACAGGCCGCCACGTCCTACGAACTTGCCTACCAGCAAAACGGTCTCGATGCCGAAACCTACCTGGTCGAGAGCATCAAGCTGTTTTACGAATGCGGCGAGAAAGACAAGGCTCTGGCCCTTTCCAACCGGCTCATCCACCGGTTCCACAAACATCTGGACGTGGCCTACATCGTAGGATCGCTGCTGCTGGAGCGTGGCGAAAACCGTATCGCCCGGACGTTGAAGACGATCCTGATGAAGAGCGAGAATATCGAGCATATCAAGCTCGGCGCCCGCATCGCGATCACCACTTGGGATCTTTTCGATCCAAGCGATATCGACACCGCCCGCGTTCTCCTGTCGAGATTGCCGCACAACAATCCCGTGCGCCTGATGTATCTGGTGTTTAGCCGCGAACACAGCAGGTTCGATAATATCGAGAAACATCAGCCGATCATCGATGCGGCCGTGGCAGCAGGCGATACGTCTTTCGTTTCGCTCGACGGCACCTTCTTCAATCTACACTGGAGCGGAGACGAATATATCAACCAGCTGGCGCGCTCCAACACGCCAGACTTCAGCCCCGATATGACCGCACGGCGTCGGGCAATGCCACATGAGTGGGGCAAGAAGATCCGCGTCGGTTACCTATCGTCGGACTTCTTCGACAAGCACGCCACGATGAAGTTGATCCGCCGCGTTCTGGAACTGCATGACCGCGATCGTTTCGAAATCACGCTCTTTTGCCATTCCGACGAGGCATTGCTGAAGACAAACGAGGCCGACCGAAGCCTGTGGGGCGACGTCGTGACCATTCGCGATATGACGAACGAGGAAGCGCACGCAGAAATGCGCGCACGCAACATCGATATCATGGTCGACCTGAAGGGACATACGGCCGGCAACCGGACCTCTATCCTCAATATGGGCGCTGCACCCATTCAGGTGGCATGGATCGGCTTTCCAGGGTCGGTCGTCAATATCGATCTGGATTACGCCATCGGCGACCATTACGTGCTGCCGGAAAGCTCCAAGCCCTTCTATCATGAAAAGTTCGTTCGCCTGCCGGAAACCTATCAGCCGAATGATCCGGTCAACCGTCCGTTGGCAAAGCAGGTCAGCCGAGCCGATGTCGGCCTACCCGAAGATGCCTTCGTCTTCGCCTCTTTCAACGCCAACCGCAAGATCACGCCGCGCGTCATCGAACTGTGGTGCGATATCCTGAAGAAGACGCCGAACAGCGTGATCTGGGTGTTGCATAACAGCCAGGTGAGCGCGGTCAACATCATGAAGAAGTTCACCGAAAGTGGCATTTCGGCCAAGCGCGTGTTCCTCATGGGCAAGCTGGATTTCGAACTTCACCTCAACCGGATTACGGCAGCGGATCTCGGTCTCGACACCTTCCCGGTCAATGGCCACACGACGACGTCCGAACAGCTTTGGTCCGGCTTGCCTGTCCTCACAGTCAAGGGCACGAATTTCGCCTCGCGGGTCAGCGAAAGCCTGCTGAATGCCATCGGCACGCCCGAACTCATTGCCAGCGACGAAGAAGAGTATGTGAGACAGGCCGTATTCTACGCGCAGAACCCGGACAAGCTGAAGGAGGTGCGCGACCGTATCGCGGACAACCGTTTCGTCACGCCGCTCTTCGACGCTGAACGCTTCTGCCGTCATCTGGAGACCGCCTATGAAATGATGGTGGAACGGGCCAAGCAGGGCGACGAGCCGGATCATTTCGATGTGCCGGCACTGCCAAAACGCGAAACTCCCTTCCTCGATCGGTAAGAAGCATCCAGGAAGGCTCCCCCATGAGGAGCAAAGTTCAAAGCAGAAAGGCCGCTTCGGAATAGGCGGCCTTTCTGCTTTACGATCAATATCTTCATCGCCAGGCCACGCGGTCCACGCGTAGGAAGACGGTATTATGGCTCTCTATTCCGAGTAGAGTTCTCCGGCCGACGTCACGATCTTCCATCGTCCGCCATCTCTCGTCATCGAAATCAGCCGGCTCTCATCAGGCAGGACAGAGCCAATCTGGACGAGGAACATGCCGGACTTATCTTCGATCAGCGCGCGGCCGTTGGAGACATGCAACAGCTTGAACTGCACTCCGCCCGGGAAGGGTTGCGGATTCATGGGGTTATCGGCATTCAGGTCGCCGGTCCCGTTAGCGGGAACCGTCGCCGTAATGACCGAGTCCAGTGCCGTGTCTGCGGCGTCCTTGCTTTCGCTGCCTGCAAGGGTATCGTCGGCGTGCGGCATGACTGCATCGCCGCCGCCACCGCCGCGCTGCGGAACATTCATCAACGCTTCCCAGCCACGACCGCTCATGCCGAATTTTTCCGGATTGAGGAAGACGTACCACGGCAAGGCGGCAGCGGCTGCTGCGACGGCGATCAGTCCACCGGTGAGTATTCTGTCGAATTGCGTGGTTGACTGCGCCTCAGTGGTCTTGCGCTTTCTAATTTTCATGATCAGGGTCCCCGACGCTGTGCGGCTGCCATCTGGCTGTTCACCGGCGCGTTTCTCAGCGCATTTGCCAATTCTGCATAGGCGTCGATCACCGTTGGATCGCCCGGCGATTGTTTGAGAACTTCATAGACGAAGGGGACCTGCTTGACGGCCATATCAAGCTCCGCATCGACGCCCGGACGATATCCGCCGATCAGACGCAGGTCTTTGGTTTCTTCGTAATTGTGGATGAGCGACTTCAGTCGCGAGACCAGCTTGTGCTGGTCGGGCGTCCAGGCCTTGTGGGACAGACGCGAAATGGAGGCCAACGGATTGATCGGGGGATAGCGCCCCTCATCTGCCAGGGACCGATCGAGCACGATGTGACCGTCGAGAATGCCGCGGGTCGAATCCGCGATCGGATCGTTATGATTGTCGCCATCGACAAGGATCGATATGATGGCCGTGACCGTACCTGCCCCCTCCTCGCCGGGCCCTGCCCGTTCCAGAAGCTTGGGGAGTTCGGTAAAGACGGATGCCGGGTAGCCACGCGCAATCGGCGGCTCACCGGCGGCAATCGCAACTTCGCGAATGGCATGGGCAAAACGCGTGATGCTGTCGGCGATGAAGAGGACGTTTTCCCCCTTATCGCGGAAATGCTCGGCAATGGTCATGGCAACCAGAGGCGCCATCTTTCGCAGCATCGGGCTCTCGTCGCTGGTAGCGACGACGGCAATCGACTTCTTCATATTGTCGCCGAGCGTGTCCTCGATGAATTCGCGGACTTCGCGACCACGTTCGCCGACGAGCGCAATGACCACCCTGTCGAAGGCATCTGCTCTGGCGAGCATCGACAGAAGCGTCGATTTGCCAACACCCGAGCCCGCGAACACCCCGAGACGCTGACCCAGGCAAAGCGGCGTGAAGATATCGATCGCTTTCACGCCGGTACGGAAACCGGAGACGACGCGGCTGCGGCTCATGGATGGCGGCGGCAATGTCATCACCGAGCGCTTTTTCGTGCCTTTCAAGAGCGGCCCGTTGCCGTCTATCGGTTTGCACAGCGAATTGATGGTACGCCCGCACCAGCTATCATCGGGCTGGACACGAAACTCTCCATCACGCAGCACAACGTCGTTCACGCCGATCGGATCGCCGGGTTCAATTGGGCAGACATAGATGAGGTCCGGCTCAACACGCACCACCTCGCCGAGATGCAGACCGGTTGCGCTTTTATGGACGACGAACTCACCGAGCCGCACACGTTCCGAAAGGCCGCTGACCGTATAGTGGCCAGCCGCGATGGTGCGCACGCGGCCCCCGCGTGAGACGGGCACGCCCGACGCCAGTTGCGAGGCCGCGATATGCGCAAGCGCATCGAGTTTATGAAACGGCGAAGGCTGCGGCTGAATGTCCATCATGGTCTATGCCGGTTACTGACCGCCTCCAAGCGTGCGGATCGCCTGGGAGAAATTGTCCTCTGTCGACTTCATCATCGACGAAATGCCCTCGAAAGCGCGGTTGACCTGGATCAGCTGCGTCATTTGTGAAATGCCGTTGATATTGGATTGCTCGACATAGCCCTGGACAATGCCAACATCACCTTGATCCACTACCGGCTGCGGCGCCTGGGAAAAGATCACGCCACTATTCTCATAGCGCATGAAACCCTTGCTCGGATCGGCGGTAAACAGCCCGATCTGTCCCATGGTCCGACCATCCTGAATGATACGTCCATCCGCACCGACGCTCGGTTCTCCCGCAGCTGGATTGAGCTGGATCGGCGCACCGCCGGAATCGAGAACCGGAAAGCCCTTTGTCGAAATCAATTGACCGGTGGTCGACATGGAGAAGCGGCCATCGCGGGTGAGAACCTGTCCCGACGGCGTGTTGATGGCAAACCAGGCATCGCCCTTGACCGCAAAGTCGAAAGAGTTGCCTGTGCGCTCCAGCTCGCCGTTCTGCGTCGAAAGGTAGTCGTTGCCCTGCGTTACGAAGGCAATATTGGCACGCAGATCGTTCTTCGTCTGCGCCATGACCTGATTGAACTTCACCTCAGTGCCACGAAAGCCAACGGTATTCATATTGGCGATGTTGTCCGCGATGGTCGTCAGGCGGCGTTCCAAGGCGATCTGGGACGAGATACCCACGTATAAACCAGACTGCATGCTCTTCTCCTGTTTGGACTTCAGACCAAGGACGTGCGGCAGAATGCGCCACATCATGGCCTCAAGGCCTAGAGGCGTTTGCTTGCGCGAAACTTTTGGTCCGCGGCACCCGGGGGTCAGAACCCAGCCAAAATAGGCAATCGCAAATCGACGAGCCGTACGTGAGAAAAGAAACGACGAGACGTCGTGAAGTGCCTGACGGAAGATCCGGCCCAGTGCGATCTGGCGATGCCTTCTCTCCTCTTCCATCTCAAGCAACTAACCGATCTCTGCCGGCAGCGCCTACGATCTTCTTTCCGAGAGACAGAAAAATCATTCCCCTGACCAGCGCCGTCGAATGTCCAAACGGACACCAAGCCAGCCTCGCGCAAGGCATGATGCCTAACCATTCGGGAGAAAAATTGGCTGAGGTGTGAGCGTCAGATGAATATCGTTATTGGACTGGTTATTACTTTCGGCTGTATTCTCGGCGGCTTCATGGCCATGGGCGGCCATCTGGACGTTCTGGTTCAGCCGTTCGAACTTGTCATCATCGGTGGTGCCGGTCTCGGTGGCTTCATCATGTCCAACCCGATGAAGGTGGTGAAGGATTCCGGCAAAGCGCTGGGCGAAGCCTTCAAGTTCGCCGTGCCGAAGGAACGTCACTATCTCGACGTGCTGGGTGTCCTCTACTCGCTGATGCGCGACCTGCGAACAAAGTCCCGAAACGAGATCGAAGCCCATATCGACAATCCCGAAGAATCCTCGATCTTCCAGACCGCGCCTTCGGTCTTGAAGAACAAGGAGCTGACGTCCTTCATCTGCGACTATGTCCGCCTGATAATCATCGGCAACGCCCGCAGCCATGAAATCGAAGCGCTGATGGACGAGGAAATCGAAACGATCCTCTACGACAAGCTAAAGCCTTATAACGCGATCACCGCGATGGGCGATTCCTTCCCGGCCATCGGTATCGTCGCGGCCGTTCTCGGCGTCATCAAGGCCATGGGTAAGATCAACGAGCCCCCTGCCGTTCTCGGCGGCCTTATCGGCGCGGCCCTCGTCGGAACCATGCTTGGTATTCTTCTTTCCTATTCGATCTGCAACCCGCTGGCATCCCAGGTCAAGATCGTGCGCTCGAAGCAGCACAGGCTTTACGTCATCGTGAAGCAGACACTGATCGCCTATATGAACGGCTCCGTGCCGCAGGTCGCACTGGAATATGGACGCAAGACCATCTCCGGCTACGAGCGCCCATCAATCGACGCCGTCGAGCAGGAAATGATGAACCCCGGTGGCGACCAGAAGGCGGCTTGATATGGCGGACGTTGCTGAACAGACCCCGATTGCTCCAATGGACCCCGCTCTGCTGGCCAAGCTGACCGGTGGTCTTGGCGACAACAAGAAAATCGGAAAGATCGGTGCCGACATCGGTCAGATCTATACCGCGTTTCTTCCCGATGTTTTTCATAGCCAGACGAGCCTCTCCATCGAAGTCGATTATGAGGGTTGCGAATCCGGACTGATGACCGATCTCGTGGCCAAGCTCGGCAAGGATTACGCCGTTTCGGACTGCTCGCTTCGCAACTGGTGCAACAATTTCATGATCGGCATCGGCAACGGTTTCGTCATGGCGTTGATGGAGCGCATGCTGGGCGCGGCGCCCGATACGATCATGGAGCCGGAAGTGCGCCCTCTGTCACAGATCGAACTCGATCTTGCCGCGTTGGTGCTCGACCGAATCGCTGGTGTGCTGCGTTCTTCCGTCAATGCGCCCGGCGGCTTCGAGGCCATGATAGAACCGCCCTTCAACGCAACCGGAAAGAGTGCCTACGAAGAGGCCATGTTCGGCCAGTTCGGCATGCTGATCCGGCTGAAGATCCTAATCGGCAAGGTTGCTTCCGACTTTGCGCTGATCGTGCCTCAGCGCACGCTTCTCAAGACGACGATCGTTGCGCCGAAGCCTTCGGCCGGCGCATTGAAGAAGCAGGAAGAGTGGATGGAAATGATTTCCGAGCAGGTCAAGCGTTCACAAGTGACGCTTGAGGCGAAAATCAGGCTCCAGACACTGACACTGAAGACTATCTCACGCCTCGTGGAAGGAGACGTCATTCCTTTCCGGGACGCGAAGCAGGATGATATCTGCGTCGAAGTAAGCGCAAACGGTGCAAAAATGTATAATTGCGAGTTTGGGCGAGCCGGGGACCGCTACATGGTTCGGGTCAAGAACAACGTCTCTACGGATGACGAAATCCTAAGACATCTGATGGGTTGATCGCTCGCGATACAATCATAGGTTTTAGGCAGGCTGACGCAAGTTTCAAAAGGAATAATTATCGCATGGCTACGAAAAAGACCCCTTTAACCGACGACGACCTGATGCCTTCGCTTGATGACGCGGGCGATCTGGACAACGCTATCGGTGGGCTGCGCGACGTGTTGAAAAGCGACGCTGAGGGTTCGCTCTCCACCTTTGGAGACTTCGGCGATTTCGACGCCGCCGATGAAAGCCCGATGGCGATGGGGGCCGATCTCGGTGCCTTCGGTGGCGCAGCCGAGATGTCTTTTTCCGCAGCGCCGCCGCTTGGTAGCGGCCTGTCGGATAACATGGATCTGATCATGGACATCCCGATCGATGTCCAGATCGTTTTGGGAACCAGCCGCATGCTGGTATCGGGTCTGATGGGCCTGGAAGAGGGAGCAACAATTGCGCTCGATCGACGAATCGGCGAACCTGTTGAGATCATGGTGAACGGTCGTTGCATCGCACGCGGTGAAATTACCGTTCTCGAGAACGACGAAACGCGTTTTGGCGTCAAGCTTATTGAAGTACTGAGTACCAAGAAGACCTGATCCCTGTGGGGACGGAGAGGAAAGACCATGATGGACTTTGAGGATTTCGGTAACCCGGTGTTAGGGAAACCGTTGTCTCAGGCTGAAAAAGCCGCCGCCGTTCTCCTGGCGATGGGCAAGGGCGTGGCTGGAAAACTGTTGAAGTTTTTCACCCAGGCCGAGCTGCAAACCATCATCAATTCCGCTCAGACTCTCCGTGTCATCCCCCCGGACGAACTGGCCCAGATCGTCGCTGAATTCGAAGACCTCTTCACCGAGGGCACCGGACTGATGGACAATGCCAAGGCCATCGAAGCGATTCTCGAAGAAGGCCTCACTCCGGAAGAAGTGGACGGCCTTCTCGGTCGCCGTGCGACCTTCCAGGCCTATGAAACCTCCATCTGGGATCAGCTGCAGGATTCCGACCCGCAATTCATCGGCAAGTATCTGATGCGCGAACATCCGCAGACCATCGCCTATATTCTTTCCATGCTCCCTTCGTCCTTCGGCGCCAAGGTACTTCTGACCATCCCCGACGAACAGCGCGCGGATATCATGAACCGCACGGTGAATATGAAGGAAGTCAGCCCCACCGCCGCGCAGATCATCGAAAAGCGCGTTCTGGCACTGATTGCCGAGGTCGAGGCGGAGCGCAACGCAGTTGGTTCCATCAAGGTCGCGGACCTGATGAACGAACTGGAGAAGCCGCAGGTCGACACCCTGCTCAGCTCGCTGGAAACGCTGAGCCGCGAATCGGCCAACAAGGTCAAGCCGAAGATCTTCCTTTTCGAAGACCTGCTCTATATGCCGCAGCGCAGCCGAGTGGCACTGCTCAACGACATTGCCGGCGATGTTCTCACCATGGCGCTACGTGGCGCCACGGCGGAGATCAAGGAATGTGTGCTGTCGAGCATCAGTCCGCGCCAGCGCCGCATGATCGAGTCCGATCTGGCCGTGCCATCAGCCTCAATCAATACGCGCGAAGTCGCAGTGGCCCGCCGCGCTGTCGCGCAGGAAGCCATTCGTCTGGCCAATTCCGGGCAGATCGTCCTCAAGGAAGTGGCAACAGAAGGCGGCGAGCCCGCAGCCGCATAGAACCTTCCCGGTTGATAACACCTGCCGCATGACCACGCCGTCTTGCGGGCTGCGCATCAAGACTGTAGCCTGTCCGTGTTGACCTGCCTGAGAGGGCGGGT
The DNA here is from genome assembly GCF_913777885.1 of uncultured Agrobacterium sp. Classification (NCBI taxonomy): domain Bacteria; kingdom Pseudomonadati; phylum Pseudomonadota; class Alphaproteobacteria; order Hyphomicrobiales; family Rhizobiaceae; genus Agrobacterium; species uncultured Agrobacterium sp. Next base: position 141,387 of record NZ_CAJYTV010000001.1, read on the forward strand.
TTTTTCACTTGAGGCGCATGGCGATGTCTTCAACTCTGCTGTTGGTGCCTCAGGTGTTTTTCTACGTATCTCGCTTTCGCAAAATCACTGAACGGTCTTGCGCGACGTGCCCACAGCATCGGCCTGAAAGTCTGAACTGATTTTCGCAAAGCACGATGTGGAGATTCAAGAAGAAGAGCGTCCTTCGCGCGTCTTGGAAGACGTGCGGCGTTCTAGGGGGATCTTGCCTTGGCAGACGAGGACAAGGACAGTAAAACAGAAGATCCATCAGAGAAAAAACTTCGCGACGCCGTCGAGAAGGGCAATATCCCTGCGTCTACCGAAGCGTCGCTCTTTGCATCCTCGCTCGCCTTCTATGTCTATCTCGTTTTCTTTGCGCCGGACGGCGCAAAACGCCTTGGCGAATCCCTGAAGGATGTGATCGAACGGCCGGAACAATGGCGGCTCAACACTGCGGGAGATCTCGTTTCTCTGGGCCTTCATCTGGCCAAGGAAGCGGGTGCGCTGCTTTTGCCCGCAGCGATCATGTTCATCATCTTCGGGCTGGGTCAGTCCTTTGCACAGAACATGCCGCAATTCGTTCTCGATCGTATAACCCCCAAGGCCGAACGTATCTCGCCGGTCAAAGGTTTTCAGCGCATCTACAGCGTGAACGGTCTCGTCAACTTCGGCAAATCCCTCTTCAAGGTGGTCGTCGTCGCCATCATCATGGGGATTGTGCTGAAGAACGATTATTTCAAGCTGCTGACAGCTCTGATCTCCGATCCGCAGCTGATCGTTCCGACCGGCTATGAAATCTTGAAGAAAATGATGATCGTCATTCTCTTCTCTACCGGTATTCTTGCGGTGGCCGACTACTTCTGGAGCCATCATCGCTGGTACAGCGAACTGAAGATGACCAAGCAGGAAGTCAAGGACGAACACAAGCAGTCCCAGGGCGACCCCGTGGTCAAAGCCCGCCAGCGCTCGATTGCGCGCGATCGCGCCCGCCGCCGCATGATGGATGCCGTTCCAAGAGCGACGCTGATCATCACCAACCCGACTCACTACGCGGTGGCGCTGCGTTATGTGCGTGAAGAAAGCGATGCTCCGATCGTGGTTGCCAAGGGACAGGATCTGATTGCGTTACGCATCAGGGAAATCGCCACCCAAAACAACATTCCTATTTTTGAGGATCCGCCACTCGCTCGCTCCATGTTTGCGCAAGTCTCAGTCGATAGCGTCATCCCGTCAGTATTTTATAAGGCTGTGGCGGAACTCATTCACAAGGTTTACGCCGCACGTCAGAACAAAAGACGGGTAAACTGATCGACATGAAAAAATGCCCATATTCGGCTCAACGAGAAGAAATAGTTGCACGCGCAATCGGTCCCGTAGCGGCCGAGCTTCGCCTTATCGACGCAGCTGATCTAATATCTCTTTTAAAGTTTGAATATTACAACAGCTTGTCGGATCTCGTAGATTCGGCGGCAGAACTTTACTTCCATCCAGGTACCGTTCATTTCGGGATTGGTGGGGACTATACGCTGGACTGGGACACCTATCCTTCGATCACGCTCGATCTTGAGATCAAGCCGAAAGGTGTCACGATCTACGCGCAATTGATGCTTGGCAAAGACCATGCCGGCGTCAACATCAACTACATCAACTTCCAGAACCCTTCCAACGACCCGAACGAGAACACCGCATTCCTGGCCGATAGCCTGCGCTACGCCACTTTCTACAAGAATGTGGACTCCGCTGCGATGAACGCAGCGCACTAGATCCTGATCGTTTCTCCCGTATAGTTTGGCTTTGAGCGCGCCCTTTGCGTCCTCGAAGCCTTTGAAACTACAGCATCGTGCTTTCCGAAAATCATTGCTGATCTTTCGGAAAGCACGGTGTTGTTCAACGACGTGGAGCGTTTCCGTCTTGAGCGGAAACGCTCCACGTTGTCGTTACGCAGAAAAATGAAAACCCGTCAGGCGGATTTCCGCAGGATGTAATCCGACAGTCTGTCTGCCGCATCTGCTATCTGTGCCGGGTCGCGCAGGAAACAGGCGCGCAAAAACAATTCGCCGCCCGCGCCGAACGCTGTTCCCGGCGCCAGTCCAACGCCGACCTTGTCAACGATATCGAAGGCTGCTGCGCGGGTATCCGTGATGCCGTCTATTTTCAGGAATGCATAAAGAGCGCCATCCGGCTTCAAGGTCTCGACGCGATTGGTCGCAATCAGCGCGTCGCAGAGAATATCGCGAGACTGTGCTGCTCGGGCAAAATTCTGCGCCAGGAAATCATCGCCTTCGTCCAATGCGGCAACCGCTCCGCGCTGCATGAACTGCGCCACGCCAGAGGTCGAATACTGGATCAGATTCTCGATCACCTGGCCTATTTCCGGAGGGGCAACCAGCCAGCCGACACGCCATCCCGTCATAGACCAGTTCTTGGAGAAGGAATTGGCAAAGACGATTCGGTCGCCCTCCTCCATCACGTCGAGGAAGGACGGCGCGCGTGCTGCGCCGTAATAATAAAGCGCGTAGATCTCGTCGGCGACGATCCAAAGCCCGCGCTTGCGCGCTAGTGCAAGAATGTTGCGAAGATCGTCTTTCGTGGCCGTCCAGCCGGTTGGATTGGACGGCGTATTGATGAAGAGGGCCTTGGTCTTCGGCGTAATAGCGCTTTCAAGCTTGCCGATATCGATCTCCCACTTGCCCTGGATAAAATCTATCCCAACGGGGACCGCGTTCGCGCCGGCAACGCCAATGGCGGCGACGATATTCGGCCATGTCGGCGTGAGGTAAATCATTTCATCGCCAGGTGACGTCAATGCCTGGACCGCGAGAGCGATGGCCTGCATGCCGGAGCCCGTCACGTAGAAGTGGTCCGTTGAAAGAGTTGCGCTGAAATGTCTTTGATAATAGCGCACAAGCGCTTCGCGAAGACCTGGAATGCCGCGCTGCCATGTATAGAAAGTCTCACCCGCATTCAGCGCATCTGCTGCCGCTTTGGAGATGAAGGCTGGCGTCGGTAGATCGCCTTCGCCAACCCATAAAGGAAGAAGATTTTCCCGATCGTGGGCGTATTTTTTGACCTCGACGATACCACTTTCCGGCGCTGCCAAAGAGCGTGCGCTGAGACTGTTCAAAACCGACATAGAAGGCACTCCGTTCAAGTGCCTTCTTAGCGCATTGCGTACCAGCCTGGCATGATATTCCGTGAAGAAATCACGGATTTTGCTGATGAGTCAGAGATCGATCCGACGAGAAACCCTTCCGCTTCAGCGGGTTTTCAACAGGTCGCGGATTTCGGTCAGCAGTTTGACGTCTTCTGGCGGCGGGGCTGGAGCCTTCTTTTCTTCTACCTTTTCGCGTTCCACCGAAGCACGGATTTTGTTCACGCCCTTGACCATCAGGAAGATGATCCATGCAAGGATGAGGAAGTTGATAACGATGGTGATGAAATTGCCGTAGGCGATGACCGCACCCTGCTCGCGGGCAGCAGCAAGGGACGGCGCAGTGACGGTTGAACTCAGCGGGATGAAATAGTTCGAGAAGTCAAACCCGCCGAAGATTGCGCCGACGATTGGCATGATGAGATCGTTGACGACCGAATCGACGATCTTGCTGAACGCCGCTCCGATGATGACGCCCACGGCCAGATCCATGACGTTGCCGCGCGCGATGAATGTCTTGAATTCATTAAGCATAAAGATGTCCCTCTTTGAAGCCCTCTTACCTGTCGGGACTGCACGCCACCGACCGCCGCACAATAGCACTCCGGTTGCCAATGCGCAGTATTATGACGCGGCATTAGTCTATTCGGTTCCACCGTCTGAAGCTCAGGTCGCAGACGCAACCGCTCTCACGTTGAACTTTATGCCAATACGGGGCCAATTCTCATTTCCCCAGAAGTGTCATAAGCTTGCATGCAACGCGTGGAGGGGACCCTATTGCTGCCCGGGTGGATCATATTCGTCTCGGCTTTCGCCTATATCCTGCTGCTGTTTGCAGTGGCGAGTTACGGCGACCGCAAGAGCCGGCAAAAGACCGCTCCCAACACCGGGCGACCGGTGGTCTATGCTCTCAGCCTTGCGATCTACTGTACCTCATGGACATACTTTGGCGGGGTCGGCCTTGCCTCGGAAAAAGGGCTCGAATTTCTCGGCATCTACATCGGTCCGATCCTGGCCTTCACTCTCGGAATGCCGGTGATCCGCCGGATCGTGGAATTGGCCAAGGCGGAAAAGTTGACCTCGGTCGCGGATTTCATCGCCGCACGTTACGGCAAGAACCCGACGGTCGCCATGATCGTCTCCGTCATCGCTCTGGTTGGCGCCATCCCCTATATTGCTCTGCAGTTGAAAGCCGTGTCGAGTTCAGTGGCCACCATGGTGGACCCGCGCGACTACGGTATCGGCAGCGGAAATCTCTACTTCCTCGATCTACCGCTGATCGTAACGGTGGTGATGTCTGGATTTGCGATCATGTTCGGCACGCGCCACACCGACGCGACAGAACATCAAGACGGGCTGATCCTCGCCATCTCGATGGAATCGGTCGTCAAGCTTCTGGCAATCTGCACGGCCGGTATTTATGTGGTTTTCTTTCTGTTCGACGGACCAGCACAGCTCTGGCGGCTTGCCTCTGAAAACGCGCAGGTGATGGAGGCGGTCTCATACCAGACGCCGATCAGCCGTTGGATCATTCTCACCCTCCTGTCGGGCTTCGCCATCATCCTTCTGCCACGTCAGTTCCATGTCACGGTGGTCGAGAACCGAACGGCAAAGGAACTGCGAACGGCGGGATTTCTTTTGCCGCTCTATCTGGTGGCAATCAACATTTTCGTACTGCCGATTGCAATCGCCGGTCTACTGACATTGGGGAGCAATGGCGACGCGGATCTTTATGTTCTTCAACTGCCGCTGTTCCATGGTGTGCCGATCGTTTCGCTGATCACATTCATCGGTGGTTTTTCCGCAGCTACCGCCATGGTGATCGTCGCCTCCGTGGCGCTGTCGATCATGGTGTCCAACGACATCCTGATGCCGATTTTTCTGCGGCAAAAACTCCTGACCCGCTCGCCTCACAGCGATGACTTTGCCAAGACACTGTTGAATATCCGCCGAACCGCGATCTTCATCGTGCTGCTGCTCGGCTATTGCTATTACCGGGCAGCCGACAGCACATCAGGTTTGTCATCCATCGGGCTGCTTGCCTTTGCCGCAATCGCGCAAATGGCGCCTTCCCTGTTTGGCGGTCTGCTCTGGCGGCGGGCAAACGCACGTGGAGCTATTGCCGGACTTAGTTCAGGCTTCATCGTTTGGGCCTATCTCCTCTTCCTGCCAAGCCTGGGAGGACCCGACTACGCCTATGTTGCATCCGGGGTCTTGAGTTTCATTTTCCCGGGAACAGAAATATTCAGCGGCCCCGGCGCCGATCCGCTGGTCAATGCGGTGACGCTTAGCCTGCTCATCAATTCGCTGGCGTTCGTGCTTGGCTCCCTCTCGCGCAATCCGCGACCTGTGGAACGCATCCAGTCTGGCATTTTCGTCAAGCGCCACTCCAAGTCTCAATTCGCCACACGAGGCTGGAAGACGCGTGTGAGTGTCGGCGACCTGAAGAGTGCGGTGGCGCGCTATCTCGGCGAAGAGCGTATGTTGCGCTCGCTTTCAGCCTACGAGAAGACGGCAGGGCGAAAACTGGAGGACGATCAGCCTGCCGATATGGCGCTAATTCATTTCTCCGAGCAGTTGCTTGGCAGCGCGATCGGCTCTTCCTCCGCCCGGCTGGTGTTGTCGCTCATTCTGCAGAAAGCGGAAGATACCAGCGCCGATACCGCCTGGCTGCTCGATCAGGCCAGCGAAGCGCTGCAATACAATCAGGACATGCTGCAGACCGCTCTGGCACAGATGGATCAGGGCATCGCCGTCTTCGACAGTTCGTTGCAACTGACGATATGGAACCGACGTTTCCGCACGCTTTTGGACTTGCCGGAGCATTTCGGCCGGGTTGGACTGCCGCTCGGAGAGATCGTTGCACTACTGGAAGAGCGTGGGGATATTACACCCGGCGACCATAGTGAGCGTATCGACCAGTTTCTCGCCATGGACCGGCCTTTTTCACTGGAACTGGGCGGGGGAGCGCGCATCATCGAAGTTCGTTCCAATGCAATGCCGGACAAGGGTGTGGTCGCGACCTTTACCGATATTACACAGCGCGTGGAAAGCGACCAGGCGCTTAAGCAGGCCAATGAAACTCTGGAACAGCGCGTTGCGGAGCGTACTGCAGAGCTGTTGCGGGTCAACCACGAACTGGTGGAGGCGCGTGCGGCAGCAGATGAGGCTAACATCGGCAAGACCCGGTTCTTCGCCGCTGCCGGCCACGATATCCTGCAGCCACTCAACGCCGCCCGCCTTTACTCTTCCGCACTGGTCGAGCGCATCGGCAATTCGGACAACAGCAACCTCGTTCAAAATATCGATTCGGCGCTGGAATCGGTGGAAACGATCCTGGGCGCGGTGCTGGATATATCGCGTCTCGATACAGGCGCGATGAAACCGCGCATGGCAGCGGTGCCTTTGAACGATCTGCTAAAAAGAATCGAGACAGACTTCGCCCCGATGGCGCGCGAGAAGAACCTTGAATTCGTAGTGATGCCCACATCCTTGATGGTGCGTTCCGACATCAATCTGTTGCGGCGGCTCATCCAGAACCTGGTGTCCAACGCCATCAAATATACCAGCACGGGCAAGGTGCTCGTCGGAGCGCGGCGGCGCGGCGGCGATGTGATGATCCAGGTGATCGATTCCGGCATGGGAATTCCGGCATCCAAGTTCCGGACGATCTTCAAGGAGTTCACACGGCTCGACGCAGGAATGAGGGCTGCGGCAGGCCTTGGTCTTGGTCTGTCCATCGTGGACCGCCTGTCGCGGGTTCTGCACCATCCCGTTCAACTGTCATCGGTCGTGGGCAAAGGCACGTCCTTTGTCGTGCAGGTGCAGAGGGAAGCGCAGCATGGGAAACAAAGCAGGCAGGCGGAGCATACGGTGTCTCAACTCCAACAGACGCAGCTCGCAGGCTTTCGCATTCTGTGCATCGACAACGAGCCGAAAATACTCGAAGGCATGGCCGTTCTACTGACTGGCTGGGGCTGCACGGTGACGCAGGCTGCCTGCGTCGATGACCTCGATGATGCTTTGAGCAGAGGTGGCATTCCCGACATGATCATTGCCGACTATCATCTCGCCGAGGGTACAGGGATCGATGCGATCCTGCATCTGCGCGAAACATCGAAAGCGCAGCTTCCCGCTCTCCTCGTCACTGCCGATCGGACACCGGAGGTTCGCACCGAAGCGGAACGCCACGGCATCGGGGTTCAGCACAAGCCGGTTCGACCGGCTGCTTTGCGCGCCTACGTCACACAGGTCTTCAACACCCGGCAGGCGGCCGCGGAATAAGCATCTTCACTCGATGGATAAGGCGTCCTGACGCTCATAGAAAAACCGCCCTTCGAGATGAAGAGCGGTCTTCAATTGTGATGCTTCGATCAGGCCGCGCGGCCATAGTGGTTTTGCCGACCACCTGTCGCATTGGACTGCTCCATGCGGAAGCGCTGAAGAAGGCCCAGAAGCGCCTCGACTTCGTCTGCGAGCATCTGGCTTGCAGCGCTCGATTCTTCCGCCATAGCCGCATTCTGCTGAGTCATGTGGTCCATCTGGTTTACCGAGCCGTTGACTTCCTGCAACGCGGATGCCTGGTCCTGGGTCGCCGTAGCGATGGTTTCCACGTGTTGGCTGACAGTGACGATCTGCTGGCTGATCGATGAGAGAACCTGGCCGGCCTCCTGCACGAGAAGCGAGCCTGTGCTGACTTCCTGTGTCGACTGGTTGATCAGCGCCTTGATCTCATGGGCTGCATCGGCGGAGCGTTGGGCGAGTTCTCGCACTTCCTGGGCGACCACAGCAAATCCCTTACCAGCCTCTCCTGCGCGTGCAGCCTCGATACCGGCATTGAGGGCAAGGAGGTTCGTCTGGAAGGCGATGTCGTCGATGACTTCAATGATCTGTTCGATCTTCTGCGATGCGTCCTCGATGCGGCTCATCGCATCGACAGCATTTTTCACGACGGTTCCGGAGCTGTCGGCGCTCTGTTGCGTCGCGCGAACGGCCTTATTGGCTTCGCGAGCACGCTCGGCAGAAGACTTGACGGTCACGGTGATTTCCTCGACCGCAGCGGCCGTCTGTTCCAGCGATGCAGCCTGGGATTCTGTGCGACGTGACAACTCGTCGGACGACTTGCGCATCTCCAAACCATTGTTCTGGATAACGAAGGTCCGCTCGCGCACCTGCTGCAGCACATCTTTCAGATTGGCAAGCGAGGTATTGAAGTCGACCCGCAACTGCTCAAGCCTGCCTGAGAACGGCACATCGAGGGTCTGGGTCAGGTCTCCATTTGAGAGAAGAGCCAGGCCACCGGCCAGTTGGTTGACGGCAAATTCGATCTCGCGATCGGTATTCTGCTTCTCGGCATCGTTCTGCGCCCGTTCGGCTTCAGCCTGGGCTCGCTCTTCGGCGCTCTGGCCCTCGATGCGGAGCTTCTCACGGGCGTTCTCGCGGAAGACCTCCAGCGCGCGTGCAATATCGCCGAACTCGTTCTTGCGTTCCGCGTAGGGAATGTTTGTGTCGAGCCTGCCCTGAGACAGGAATGTGATGGCGCTCGTCAGGTTACCGAGTGGACGCATGCTGCGCTTGATGATGAGGTATCCAAGAACGCTGAATATGACGATGACCGCTCCGCCGACAATCAGCATCATATTGCGAAGACCGTCTATATGTCCTTGGTAGAACTCCATAGGTACACCGACGAAGAGGATGCCGACGGCATCTCCCTTCTTGGAAAGAACAGGCATGTATCCCGCCATGTAATCCCTGCCGAACAGCTTCGCCGGGCCGATATATGACTGGCCCTTGGTGATGTTCTGGTAGGCGGGACTGTCGACAGCAAGTTTTGTCCCGACAGCGCGCTCGCCCTTCTCGTTTTTGAGACTGGTCGAGATTCTGAGGAAGTCCGTGCCCTGTGCCTGAAATACGGTTGCCACGCCACCGATAGCCATGCCGGTGCGGTCGACGAGATCGAAATCGAGCAGCGTACCGATGCTAGGACGGCTTACAGATTTAAGCTCGTCATTATCGATAGCGAGCGTCGTGCCCCCGACCTTCAGCTGGTAGAGGATCGCCATGCTGCGAATTCCTCTTTCCGTATCCATAATCGCGGTCTGCATGACATCCTGCTTCAACCGCATATAGGTTGAGGCACCGACGGCTATGATACCAAGAATCACAAGACCGAGGGTCAGGCATACTATCTGAACCACAATGGATCTCGATACAAAACGCGACATTGCTTGTCCTCAAAATTAACGACTTCCCGCAACGTGACGTAAAAATGTTAAAATTCAGGGAATCTTACAAAAGCCAAATTTCTGATGACGGACGACAGGCATGTAAATCTTGCATATTAAAAGAAAAATACTTTGGGCCAGCGAGACGCAGCACCTGAACTGAGCTTCAGTCCAGCCCTCTATCGCCGAACACAATGCCTCTACGGGAGGTGGCAATGGTGCCGCCACGCGGCATCACCTGCCAAAACCATCAATGAATGAAACCGAGGCGAATGGCTTTGGCTATTGCCTGGATGCGGTTGACGGAATCGAGTTTGATGGTAGCGGATCCGAGATAGGCATTGACGGTATGAACCGAGAGGCCGAGCTTGGTCGCAATCTCTTCGCTGATCCGGCCATCACCTGCCAATTGAAGGCACGCAACTTCTCGCTCGCTCAAAGCTTCTGAAGGGGACACGCGGCGCTCGTCCATTGCCAGAAGATCGACCATGATCTGCGTGCATTTAACGTGCTGTTCAAGCATCAATTCGTTGTCAAGCAGCAGGTTTCCGCCACAGAAGATGACGAAGCCATTCCCCATCGTGCCAAGTCGCACCGGAAAACCAACGCCGCAATAGCCAAGGCTGGCATTATCCAGCCGGACGAGAAGCGCTGGAACGTCGGGAAGATCCGCGAAGCCAGTTTCGCTGTCGCTCATCCATGCCACCGGCAGGAGAGAGGATTCAAGGTGATCTAGCAGCCTTTCGCCAAGCACCTGAACCAGCTGCGTGCTTTGCTCGCCTGCCGATAAACCCAGATTTTCGAGTTCGCACGACAGTTTCCTCTTGTTTGGAAACCCCGCCGCGACCGCGCGCAGAACCATGAAGTTCTTTGCACCGAGGCTTCTCTGCATAGCGACCAGTTTTGGGAAAAGATCGGACCGCGTCACCGAGGGAGCAGCCTTCGAGCCCATGGACTGACCATAGGCTGCGTTTTCCATATCCTTGACGACAACCATGATACGCCTTTCAGACGAGATTGTTACGGACCGCGTAGGCAATGGCCTCCGAACGGGTCTTGGTTGCTGTCTTGCGCATGACGCTGGTGATATAGTTGTTGATAGTGTTGCGCGAGATGCCGAGTATCATCGCCATTTCGTCACTGGTCTTGCCTTCGGCGATCCAGAACAAGCATTCCAGCTCTCTTTCGGTCAGATCGATATCTCGCTCCGTCTTGGCGCCTTCGACGATACCGAAGCTGGCAAAGTAACCAGCGAGCATACCTGCCTCGCGAAGCCTCTCTTCAGGAGGAAGAATTCCTTCGGAAAACATCAACAAAAGCGAAAAACGCAAACGCCCGACGCAGAAAGTCAGCGTCCAGTATTGGCGATCTATGCCTTCCGGCACGACTGCGTCATCGGGAAGCGTCAACAAGCGGGGCCGAAGCAAAGCAAGGCACTTTTCCATCTCGCTCGAACGGCTTTGAGTGCCGGTCAACTCGTTGGCGAGTTTGCGCACCAGATCGAAAGGCCAGTCTGATGTCACGATGAAGCTGAGGCTGGCCTCCTGCAACAAATCTTCCCGGGACAGGAGATAATGCGAAGCGCCGACATAAGATGTCAGATGCTCCATCGCAGCCGTCACATCACCCTCAGCCGCCGCAGCGGCGATCTTGCGAACGAGCTGGCTGCGCGGCAAGGGCCTTGCCGCCGTTTCAGCAGGCGTAGCCGACAGCCTGCGAATATCGACATCCACTTTCAATAGCCTACGCCCTTTCGTTCCCCGGATGGGGATGCTTAAACGGGATGGAACTCATTTCCATACAGCACCGTCGTCATCGAAGACAAAACGGCGCTGGCGACCGAATCATTACACTCTAGGAGACGCAAAAGGAAATGCCATCGGTCAGATACGACCTATCCACTCTTTTAAGCACCCTAGGACAACTTTGAGCATATACGCGTTTGCATTCGCACACATCCGCCTTTTCAGCATCCCACGACTGAATCAAACGATTTGATGAACAGATACTAAACCATCTGGGTCGATGGCCCATAGCAAGAATGTGCGAATAAACAAAAAAGGCCGGTTTGACCCGGCCTTTTCTATCATGCAGCTTTTTCCACAGCCCATTTGCGGAGAATCTTGGCGGCGCGTTCCTCGCTGATTTCCACCATGCGAGAGAGCCTGCGTTCCGGCCCTTCGCGAACCCGGCGATTGAAATCGCCACCGTCGTCGCCTCCGGCAAGAAGATCGTCCGTGCTGTCGAAACCGAAGTCCGCACCGAAGCCTTCCATGAGACCACCTGCCGCGCCACCGCCAATCGCAGGAGAGAAGTCGGGCAGTTCCAGACCGGCTGCATCCTGCGCCAGCTCTGCCGAAGCCGGAGCACCAGCACCCGACATAGAGCGGACGACGGGACGGACACCAAGCCAAACGACCAGGAAGGCGACCGCGACGAATGCGAGCGAGTTGATGATGCCTGCGGAGTTACGGCTCAGCACTTCCGTGAAACCTGGACCTGCGACGGCCTCGTCAAGCAGCTGCGTTTCCAAGAAGTCCATCGCGGTGATGGTCACGACGTCGCCACGGTCGGCGGAGGTACCGGCAGCAGATGTGACGATCTTCTGCATTTCCGCCAGATAAGCATCGATCTTGGCCTGATCGGCAGGCTCGCCGATCATCTTGGCAAGCCGTCCCTTGTTGACAACGACAGCCACGGAAATCTTATCGATTGTGTATCCGTTACGTACCGTCGCAACTGTCTTGGAGTTGATTTCGTAGTTGGTCTGCTCTTCCTTCTTGGCAGACTCGTCGGAGGACTTGGGACCGCCGCCACCGCTCTGCGGTGCGGCCTGTGGCACGTTCTGCTCGACTGTTGCAGCGGAATCGGGCGTCGTTTCCTGAGACTTCTGATCTTCCTTGGTGGTTCTGACCGACCGCTCGACGCGCGATTCGGGATCGTAAACCGTCTCCTGGATCTGCTGGCTGTCGGTATTGAGCGAGGCAGTAACGCTTGAACGGAAGTTGTCCATTCCCAGGAACGGAGCCAGCGCCTTGTCGATCTTGGTTTCGAGTTCCTGCTGCACGTTCTGGGCAAGCGTCAGCGATCTGCTCATCGCACCGTTGCTGACATCGTCGCCGGAAGCAAGCAACTGCCCTGTCGAATCGAGAAGGGTTACGTCATCCACCTCAAGGCCCGGCACTGCAGAGGCAACCAGATGGCGAATGGATGCGGCGGCCTTGCGGCCCGCAGATGCGCTTGCGCGGATCATCACAGAGGCAGTCGGCTTTTGCTCTCCACGGCGGAAGTTGCCGACATCGGGCATCACGATATGGACGCGGGCGGCAGCAATGCCATCGATCTGCTGGATCGAGCGGCCGATTTCGCCTTCGAGCGCACGGACCCGCGTTACTTCTTGCATGAAGGAGGTCAGGCCGAGAGAGCCGACATTGTCGAACAACTCGTAACCGGCGTTCGCGCTGTTGGGCAGGCCACGTTCAGCCAGGAGCAAACGAGCCTTGCTCGTCATTCCCACGGGAACCTGAACGCTCGTGCCGTCGGCACCGACCTGGAAATCGACATTGGCTTCGGCCAGCGCAATGCTGATCTTGTTCATGTCCATGGTTTCGAGGCCGACATACAGCGTTTCGTAAGCAGGTTTGTTCACATAAAGAGCAGCAGCGAGAATGATTGCCATGGACAGAACGCCCACACCACCCAGCACCAAAAGCCGCGTCTGGCCTAAGGCCGCGAAGTTTTTAAAAACCTGAGGGAGTTGATTTAACAGATTCATTCTGTTCCGCACCGTCATTCATGGGTCCGAGACCTTCTGGTCCCGATGCCACCCTAGAGAACGAAGCTTGCGCGAGGATTTCCCCAATCGAGCGGGGTGCGTCCTACTGGACACACGAAGGAAGATCTGTACTCTTCAACCTGCGCATCGGGCTTTCCCGCATTCGGTTCCGATTTTTGAGCCGATCCTCCAGCTTACTTCGCCCCTGGTAAGAGGGAGCGAAGCAAACACCGAAACGCAGCTTTCAGGCGGCAAGGTAAGTGGAGATCACGGCTGCGACCTGAGCGGATGTCAACGCACCCATGTGAGTGTTGAGCAAGGTGGCAACCTGCGCGCTGGAGAGGCTGACCAGCGTATCGGTAGAAAGTCCCGCAACGCCGCTGGTACTGAAGGCGGCTATATCCGCGGTTGAAAACTTCGCGATGTTCTCCTTGGAAATGGAAGCGACCTGCGCCGCTGTCAGTGCGCCGACCTGCGCTGGCGACAATGCCTCGCTTTGCGCGGTGGTGAGAGCCGAGATCACGCCGGTCGTCAGTCCGGAAATCGCGGACGTGCCCAACGCGGCGATCTTGTCGGTGGACAGAAGGGCGATATCGCCAGTGTCGAGTGCAGCCGCCTGGATCAGACTCAATCCCTGCAACTGCGCCGTCGTCAACGCTGCAATCTGCCCCGTGCTCATCGCCACGATCTGATTATAGCCGAGATTGCCGATATGGCTTGGACCGAGAACTGCAATTTCCTCTGTCGTCAGAGACGCGATGATGCCGGTGGAAAGGCCACGGATGGCCGCAGTGCTGATCGCTGCAATGTCTGCCGTCGAGAAGGTATCCATGGCGGCGTTCGAGAGCCCCGCGAGACCATCGGCGCTCAGCGCCGCGATCTGCCCGGTCGATAAGATATCGATCTGGCCGGGCGTCATGGCGGCAATCTGGCTGCTCGTCAGTCCAGCGATCACAGATGTCGCAAGACTTGCAACTTCCCCGGTCGACAAAGCGGCGATGAAGCCGGTCGAAAGGCCCGGAATGGCCGATGAGTTGATCGCGGCGATCTTGTCTGGCGTGAACGTATCGAGGACCTGCGACGTCAAACCTGCGATGCCGCCTGAAGACAGCGCGTTGATCTGCCCGGTCGAAAGCGCATTCACCTGTTCGAGGCTCAGTGCGCCTACCTGTTGAGAGGTCATAGCTGACAGCGCGCCGGTACTAAGGGCAAGGATCTGAGCGGTGGAAAGGGCCAGGAGATCGCCACTTCTCAAACCGACGATCTGCGTGGAGGACAGCGCCCCTATCTGCGCCGTGGAAAGGCCTGCGAACTTATCTGGCGAGAGCACCGCAAGCTGGCCGGTCGAAAGACCGGATATGCCGAGCGTACTCAGTGCTGCAATCGTCTCCATCGAAAGGGACTTAATGGTTACAGTCGATAACCCCGCGATGCCTGCAGCGCTGATGGCCCCGATATCGGCCTTCGAAAAGGCCTGGAACTGCTCTGCAGTGAGCGCGGCGATCTGCCGCGATCCGAGCCCTGCGACCTGTGCCGGCGTGAAAGCCTCGACCTGATCTACGGTCATCGTTGAGATCTGAAGCGTCGTCAGTCCGGCAACCCCTGAAGCGCTCAGCGCAGTCATCTTCTCAGGAGACAGGATGGCGATGGCATCCGTCGAAAGGCCTGCAATGGCGCTGGAGGTCAATGCAGCGAGATCCTCCTTCGAGAAGCGGTCTATATCGTCCGCTCCCAATGCTGCAATCTGTGCGGAGGTCAGCGCCGCAACCTGCGCAGGCGTGAGTGCCTCCACCTGAGCGACCGACAGGGAGGCGATACTGTTCGACGAAAGGCCGGCAACGGCCGCGGGATTGATGGACGCGATCTGCGCAGCGGAGAGCACACCAAGCGCAGCAGTGCTTAAGACGGCCAACTGCCGCGATCCAAGAGCGCCGACTTGGGAAGACGTTAGTGCTTCCAACTGAGACGAGGTCAAGGCCGCGACCTGATCTGTCGACAGGCCTGCGATGCTGCCCGGCGCAAGCGCTGAGACCCGGTCTGCCGAGAGAGCGGCCAGCGTGACGGTTGAAAGACCCGCGAGTGCAGCTGAGGGCAGAGCAGCAAGTTCTGCCGTCGAAAATGCGCCGAGAGCATCGGTCCCGAGGCCACTGACTTGAATGGAAGTGAAGGCCGCGACCTGCGTGGCGTTGAACGCCTCGATCTGGCTTATGCTCAATTTGGCGATCTGCGCCGAAGATAATCCGGCCACACCGGCGGTGCTGAGAGCTGCGATCTGCGCTGTCGTCAGCGCTGCCACATTGGCCGTGGAGATGGCGGAAACCTGCCTGGAGCCAAGCGAGGCGATCTGCGCCGTCGTCAGGCTCGCAAGTTGCGCACTTGTCAGGGCGGCGATCTGGCTTGTCGAGAGACCCTGTATACCGCCTGCCGTGCCGAGGACGGCGATGCGATCCGCCGACAGACTGCCAAGTGCCTCTGTTGAAAGCCCTAAAATCGCGCTTGAGCTCAGAGCGGCGAGTTCTGCGGTAGAAAAGACCGCAAGATCGTCCGCCTCAAGGGCTGCCAATTGTGTCGAGCTCAACACGGCCACCTGCGACGTCTTGAGAGCTTCGACCTGCGACGTAGTCAGTTTGGCAACCTGCTCTGCACTCAAACCTGGGATACCGGCCTCACTCAAGGCGGCAATTTGCGAGGTTGTGAGCTCGGCAACGCCAGCCGTTCCGAGTGCGGCGACCTGACGCGAGCCAAGCGCAGCCACTTGCGATGTCGTGAGGCTGCTGATCTGGGATGCGCCAAGTGCCGCGACCTGCGCTGTGGTCAGGCCAGCGATGCCGGTCGCGGAAAGCGCCGCAATCGTCTCCGTCGGCAGGAGCGCAATCTTTGCGGTCGACAGCCCTATAATCGCGCTTGCCGACAAGGCTGCGACGTCCTTGGAGGAGAAAACCTTTATCTGATCGACCGAGAGCGCCGCGACCTGTGCGGATGTCAATGCCCCGACCTGCTCGCTCGTCAGCGCTTCCACCTCGGTGGCCAGTGTCACGATCTGGTCCGTCGACAGACCGATGATACTCCCCTTATCCAGGGCAGCAATCTGATGGACGTCGAGCGCGGCAATGCCCGCCGTGCCCAAGGCCGCGATCTGCCTGGAGGTCAGTCCGGCTACCTGGCGGGTCGAGAGCGACTTCAACTGCTCGGTCTTCAGCGCAGCGATCTGGGCCGTCGTCAGTCCGGAGATTCCCGACGGGCTGATCGACGCGAGATCTTCTGTCGACATCGCGGCAACCGTTGTGGTGGCAAGGCCAGCAACCGCCGATGCGTTGATTGCGCCAATGGCGGCAGGGGACAACGCTGCGAGATCGTCGGCACCAAGGGCTGAAACCTGCTGCGAGGTCAATGCCGCAACCTGCCTGGTGGACAGAGCGGCAATCAAGCCTGTCGAAAGTGCTTCAATCTGACCCTTCGTCAGTGCAGCCACGGCCACCGTGCCGAGTGCTGCGATCTGACCGGTGCTAAGGGCCGCGACAGTCGCGGTTGGCAACGCGCCGATCATACCGGGCGCGATCGCACCGATATCAGCGGTGGAAAAGGTCTTGATGCTGTCTGCGCTCAGAGCTGCGAGTTGCGCGGAGGTCAGGGCGCCGACCTGAACGGCAGTCAGCGCTTCTGCCTGAGCAGCGGTCAGCTTGCCAATCTGAGCGGCGGTCAGCCCCGAGACGCCGCCTGTGCTGAACGCGGAAACCTGAGCCGCAGAAAGCGCCGCGATGTTGTCGGTGCCGAGCGCCTTGACCTGATCGGCCGAAAGAGCGGCGACCTGCCGGGTGGTCAGCGCGCTCGCGTGGAGGGTGGAAAGCGCGGAAATCTGCTTCGTCGTCAGACCGCCAAGAGCCGTAGCGCTGAGGGATGCGACCTGATCGGTCGTGAGCGAGCCTATTACCAGTGTGGAAAGGCCGCCAATCGCGCTCGGTCCGATCGCTGCCACATCGCTGGTGGAAAACAGAGCGAGATCATCGGTACCGAACGCCTCGAGCTGGTCGGCAGAGAGTGCTGCGACCTGAAGGGAGGTCAGCGCCTGCGCCTGTCCGGTCGTGAGCGCATTGACCTGTCTTGTGGACATTCCACCGATTCCCGCCGTGCTGATCGCGGCGATTTGATCTGTCGAAAGAGACGCGATCTGCAGTGTTCCCAAGGCGGCGATCTGGGATGGAGTCAGTGCAGCGATCTGAGCTGTCGACAAGACATCGAGCTGCGCACTCGTCAGTGCGGAGATGTGATCGCCCGGGAGATTGGTAATGGCGCCCGCTTTCAACGCCGCTATCTGAGCTGTCGAAAGGGCTGCGAGGCCTGCTGAACTCAATGCGGCGGTTTGCACGGACGTGAGCGCTGCAATCTGCGAGATCGTCAGCTCTGCCAGCTGGGTGGGCTTGAGCGCTTCGATCTGGTCTGCGGTCAATGCTGCGACAGCTGAGGTGGAGAGGGCGGAAATCTGCGCGCTCGTCAGCGATGCGATGATCCCTGTCGACAAGCCAGTGACGCCATTTGCCGACAGCGCAGCCACATCGACCGCGTCGAAGGTCGCAATGTCATCGGGGCCGAAAGCCGCTAACTGCGCGGAACTGAGCGCAGAAAGCTGCCGTGTCGTTAAAGCATCCACTTGAGCCGTGGACAGTGCAGCGATCTGCTCTGCCGTCAATGTCGCGATTGCCCCGGTGCTCAAAGCCGCAAGCTTTTGCGACGACATCACCGCGATCACGTCCTTGGAAAGCCCGGCGGTCGATGCAAGGGCCTGTATGCTCGCAACTGACATGACTGCCATATCTTCCGGACCAAGGCCCGCCAGCTGGGTCGACGTCAGCGCCGAAATCTGGCCCGTTGACAGGGCTGATATCTGGACTGTCGACAAAGCGGCAATCTGCTCCGAGCTGAGCCCCTTGATTGCAGCGCCGCTGAGCGATCCAATCTGCTCTCCCGTAAGCTTCGCCACCGAGGCTGGTGTCAAGGCTCCGATCTGGCTGGAACCCAGAGCCTTGATCTGGCCGTTCGACAAAGCGTGTATCTGCTCGCTCGACAAGCTCACAATCTGATCGGTCGTCAGCTTCGAAACCGTGCTCGTGCTCAAAGCTGCCACTTGTTGCGTGGTCAATGCTGCGATCACACCCGTCGAAAGTCCCGCGACCGCTCTGGTGTTCAAGGCGGCAAGTGCGGATGTAGAGAGACCTGCCACCTGAACCGGCTTTTCGTTGACGGTCTTCCAGACGCCCGTCACCTGTTCCGGCTTCAGCGCGGCAAGCTGATCCGACCCAAATGCTGCAAGTTGCGCGGAGGACAAGCTGACGAGTTGCGTTGCGGAAAGCGCTTCCATCTGACCTGTGGTTAACGCAGACACAACCGATGTCGCCAATGCGGCAATCTTTTCCGGCGTCAATCCGGACAGGGCGCTGGTGCTCAAGCCCCGAATGGCCTGGGTGCTGATTGCATTCATATCGGCTGTTGAAAAGACATTGATATCCGCTGAACCTAGAACCGACAGTTGCTCAGAGGTCATGGCCCTGACCTGAACGGAGGTCAGAGCCTCAAG
Organism: uncultured Agrobacterium sp.; assembly: GCF_913777885.1. NCBI lineage: Bacteria > Pseudomonadati > Pseudomonadota > Alphaproteobacteria > Hyphomicrobiales > Rhizobiaceae > Agrobacterium > uncultured Agrobacterium sp. Next base: position 160,112 of record NZ_CAJYTV010000001.1, read on the forward strand.
CTGGTTGGTCGTCAGGCTGCCGATCTGAGCAGTCGTCAGATTTGCAACGCCCGCCGTGCTGAGCGCGGCAACCTGCGCGGTCGTCAGGGAGGCGATATAGTCGGTGGATAGCGACTTGATCTGTGGCGCCTTCAAGGCATTGAGCTGGGCGACCGTCAGCGACGCAAGCTGGTCCGATGTCAAGACATCCAGCTGATCGTTGGAAAGAGCCGAGAAAGACGTGGTGGACAAGGCGGCGACCTGCGCAGGCGATAAGCCCTTTATCGCTGCTGTGCTCAGCCCCGACATCGCTTTGGATGAGATCGAGGCGATTTCCTCTGTGGTAAAAGTCTGGATGCCCTTCTCATCGAGCGCTGTCATCTGACTGGCGTTTAGCATCTTGATTTGTGCCGAGGTCAGGGCTTCCACCTGATCGACCGTAAGGACTCCGATCTGGTCGGATGTCAAACGCGAGATGATCGTCGTGCTCAGGCTTGCAATCTGATCAGGGGTCAAGGCTGCGATGACGTCCGCGCCAAGACCAGGCATCGCCTTGGCGGAGAGAGAACCGATCGCAGACGCGTCGAGGGCCTTAATCTTTTCGGCCCCAAGGACGGCCACCTGACTGGACGTCAGCGCTGCTATCTGGCTGCTTGTGATCGCTTTCAGCTGTGCCGAGGTAAAGGCTAGGACCTGGTCTGTACCGAGCTTGGCGAATGTTGCCGTGCTAAAGGCGGCGACGTTGGACGTCGACAGTGCTGCGATGATATCCGTGCTCAACCCAGCAGCGGCGGCGCTGGTCATCGCCGCCATATCAGCGGTGGAGAACGTATTGATCTGCTCCGCCGTCAGCGTGGAGATCTGATCCGAACGGAGTGCCTTGACCTGCTGCGGCGCCAAAGCCTCGACCTGAAGTGTTGACAGCGAGGTGATCTGCTCGCTGGTCAAGCCCGTGATCGCCCGCGTTCCCAAGGTGGCAATCTGCTCCTTGGTGAAGGCAGCGATAGCCTCCGTGCCCAAAGCCGCGACCTGGATCGAGGTCAGAACCTTGACCTGTTTGGTCGTTAGAGCGGCAAGTTGTGCAGTCGAGAGTGTCGCAATCTGTTCCGTAGAAAGCGAGGCGACGGACGCCGTTGCAAGTCCTGCAATTGCCGAGGCCGTCAGGTGGGCGATCTTGTCCGCGTCTATCGCTGCAAGTTGCGAGGGTTTCAACGCCGCAGCTTGCGCCGATGTCAGAACGCCGATCTGCGTCGCCTCAAGAGCCTCAAGCTGATCTGGACTGAGGCCACCGATAGACTTCTCGCTGATGGCCGCAATCTGTTGGACGGACAAAGCCTTCACGGCCTCCGTGCTCAGGCCCGAGAGAGCGCTGACGCTCAGCGCATTCATTGCTTCAGTCGTAAGCCCCTTGACGGCTGAGACACCAAGAGAACTGGTTTGCGAGGCCCTGAGGGCCGAAACCTGCGCTCTCGTCAGCGCCGCGATCTGCGCGTCCGAAAGAGCGGCCACCTGCTCCGGGGTCAGCGCAGACATGGCACTAGTGCTGATCGAGGCAATCTTATCGGCCGAAAGAGCGGCAAGCGCGCTCGTCGTGAGGCCGACAATCGCGCGACGGGAAATGGCGGCGACGTCCGCCGACGAAAATGTACTGATGTCATCCGGGCTCATCATGGCGAGCTGGTCGGATGTCATTGCGCTGACCTGAGACGAGGTCAGCGCCTCAGACTGGGCGGTTGTCAAAGCCTCGACCTGGACGGTTGTCAGCGCTCCGACCTGGTTCTTTGTCAGGCTTGAGATCGAAAGGCCTTCGAGCACCGCCAATTGTTCGAGCGTGAGACCGACGACCGCGCTCGTGGAAATGGCACTGAGCTGCTTGGTGTTGAACTGCTTGAAATCTTCCACCTCCAGCGCGGCGACCTGTTCAGACGACAGGGCCTTGATCTGCTGCGTGGTCAGAAAGGGAATATCCTCCGTCGTCCAGGCGGCGATATCGGCGTTCGTGAGTGTTCTGATCTGGTTGACGCTCAGCGACGATACGATGGATGTCATTTACTAACCTGACCAAAGCTCAAAAGGGCGACATGCCTCTGTCCGACCAAAGGAAGTATCCACTCGACGGATACGTCCGGCCTTAGCAATCCTAGGTGTAGTTGCTTGTGCGAAACTGTCAGCTTTTCGCACAAGCAACGACTCTCAATCCGGATGCAATTTTTGGAAAGCACGGTGCTTCGATCGAAGCCGACACAGCCATCAGAGAGGCGGATTGAGGAAGGAAGGCATAGGCCTGTTTGCGTCCTCCAAAGACAGAAAAAGACGTGCCGTATCGAGTGCCTCTCGGATGGTGACGTCCATGTCGAGATAGCGATAGGTTCCGAGCCGCCCGACGAAGCTGATGTCCGTCTCGGCGTTAGCGAGAGCGACATATTCAGCCAGTTGTTCCTTCTCCTTCACCAGTCGAATAGGGTAATAAGGTATGTCATCGGATCCGCATTCGCGGGCAAATTCCCGGTAGCAGACGGAACCCTCATGCTTTTCCCAGGGAGAGAAGTGCTTGTGTTCGGTGATGCGGGTATAGGGAATGGAGAGTTCGCCGTAATTCATCACCGCGCAACCCTGATAGTCGCCATCATAGGTAAAGCGCTCGAAATCCAGTGTGCGGTATCCGAGACGGCCTTTGGCGTAATCGAAGTAGCCATCCAGCGCGCCCGAATAGAATGTGTGGTCGTAATCGTCCTTTTGCGCGCGCTCGAAACTGCTGTTCAGCCGGATCGCGATCTGCGGATGATCCAGGATACGCTCGACCATCTGCGTGTAGCCGTTTTCCGGCATGCCCTGAAATTTGTGGAAGAAGTAATCGTCGTCGTAGTTGAAACGGACCGGCAGGCGCTTGAGGATGGAGGCTGGCAGATCCTTGGGCGAGCAACCCCACTGCTTCTGGGTGTAGCCTTGGAAAAAAGCCTCGTAGAGATCGCGCCCGACAAAGCGCAGTGCCTGCTCCTCGAAGGTCTGCGGATCGGTGATGCTGGTGTCGGCCTGCTCTTCGATGAAAGCCTTGGCCTCATCCGGACGCAGGGTCTTGCCGAAGAACTGATTGATCGTGTGAAGGTTGACCGGAAGCGAAAAGACCTGGTCCCGGCTCGTCGTCTTGACCCTGTTCTTGTATGGCTTGAAGGTCTGGAAACGGTTGACGTAATCCCACACTTCCACATCGTCGGTGTGGAAGATATGCGGTCCGTAAACGTGAACCATGACGCCGGTATCGGCATCGCGCTCGGTGTGGCAATTGCCGGCAATATGATCGCGGCGGTCGAAGACCTCGACCTGGTGACCGGCCTCAGCCAGTTCACGACCAATGACCGCGCCGGAAAGACCAGCGCCGATAACTGCAATCCTGTGTGCTGACACGCGCGCCTTGCCTCTGGTTCAAGCGATATTGGATGCCTGTTTCGTCCACAAGCGGTTATCATGCTGGATGGGCGAGAACGCGTGCCATTCCTGCAACTTCTCGCGGTATCGGCAGCGGTAGGCTGCCTCGTCGACATATTCCAGATTTTCCGCAACCAGTTCGGCGCCAATCTCGTAATAAACATCAAGATTGCGCAGATCGGGAACCGGCGTTTCACCGCGTTCGGCCTCTTCCTGCATCTGCCAAAAGAGATCTTCCAGCCTGCGCGCCGTGCCGGGAATATCACGCAGAACACTCTTTTCGCGCCCGGCCTCAAGCTTTGCCCTGAGCTTTTTCAGGGTACCCGGCTTCTTCGCAAAGGCGATGGCCTTGGCGACGTAATCGTCCGGGCTGGAGCAGATGAGTTCCGAAACGCCCGTCGCCGCCACCACGCTGCTGCAGAACCGCGCCGCAAAGGATTTGCCGGGGAAAGTGAGAACGGGCAGCCCCACGGTCAGTGCGTCGGCGGCCGTTGAATGGGCGCCGTAAGGATAGGTATCCAAGAACAGATCCGCCAGGGCAATGCGAGCAAGGTGGGCGGGATTACCGGCCTTAGGCGCAAAGAAGAGCCGCTCGGGTGCGATACCCGCTGCCTGCGCCAACTCACGCAATCGCTGATCGGTCTTGTCGCCGCCGGTGAGCAGCCAAAGAATGCTTCCCGGCGTTTCGTTCAGTATTTGCATCCACTGCGCAAATGTGGCGGCGGTAATCTTCTGCATGCCGTTGAAGCAGGCAAAGACGAAGGTGTTTTCCGGCAGGCCGGCTTCCTGGCGTGAAGGACGCGGCGCGATTACCCTCTTGCGATCAAGCGGCTGATTGCATGCGATCCTCAGGACCTTTTCCGAATAATAGATTTCGCTGTCCGGCGGAACGATCACCTCGTCGGCAATCATGTAGTGGTGGAAGGGCGTTCCCATGGTACCGGGAAAGCCGCAGAAATTGACAATGACAGGCGCCGGTCGATAGGCGAAAATCTTCGTGCGCGCATGTTTGGTGTAGCCGTTGACGTCGATCAGTATATCGATCTCATCGCTTGCGATCTGGCGTGCGGCGGCTTCATCGGAGAGTGCACCGATCTCTCGCCAGCAATCCACCACGGCCTTCATTCGGATTTGCGTCGGGTCGTTAATCACCGGATCGCCACAGTAATAGGCGTAGATTTCGACGCGCGCCTTGTCGTGCAGTTCCAGCACTTCTCTCAATGCAAAACCGACGGCGTGATCGCGCAGGTCCGATGACACGTAGCCGACGCGCAGAGGTTTGTCGGTTCCTGTTTTGCGCCGAACGCTAGGGCGCGGGAAATTGCGGATGTCCGGTCGTCCCGCAAGGAATTTTGCGTACTGGCTTGCTTTGGCCAATTGGAACATCGGATCGTCGGCGTAGCAGCCAAGGGTCAAAGGCGGCATGGCGTCGATGATCTGCCGGGCGGAGACGTGAACGGACGACTGCAGGATCGGCCATTTGCATTGACGCTGGCGAAGCGCGCTCCAATGCTGGCCCGGTTCCGGCTTGTCGGGGCGAAGCTCCATCGCGGCCCAAAGGGCCTCCTCCGCTTCTTCCATCAAGCCGGCATTTTCCATGACGCGACCGATATGCTGCAACGCCATGTGCCGATAGGTGTGCCGGTCCGGTGTCGTTTCCGCCGTCTTGCCGACAAAGCTCTGCCATTGCTGGATCGCAAGAGGGGCCATACCCGCATCCTCAAAGGCCCGACCAAGATTGATATGAGCAGGACCAAACAGCGGATCGTTTTTCAACGCAGCCTGCATGGCAGTGATCGCGCCTGCGAGGTCATCCATCTGCCGCAACAAGACGGAGAAGTTGAAATAAACCATATGAGCGCCAGGATGGGCGTCGTTGAAGGCGAGCCAGGACTTATAGAGCTCGATCGCCTCCTGCGGTTTGCCTTCAGCGGTAAGGCTTTCTGCAAATTTCAGGAGATCGACAAGGGCAAGGCGCTGCGTTCTCGCAAGCTCCAGCAAGGTTGGAAGTATGGAATTCTGGACTGTGCCGCCAATCGATGCATTCATCGCATTCAAACCCTCATGCCGGCCGCGCCGCGTGGGAGCGAGCATCATGGCCGTGGTAGACTGAGGGAAAGACTAGACATTGAAGCTTGTGCGGCGCTTTACGCGTGCGGATCGTCAGGCGAAGCGATGCATCGTGCCTTCCCGAAACCAGGGTTCGGTTTTCAGGTCAAGCGCCGACGGACGCTCCCATTTCGGGCCCGTGTGTCCTGGGGTGAGATCAAAGGTCAAGATCCGGCAGGGTCGAAGCGCTGAGGACCATCGGCTCCGGCAGGTCAATCACGTCGAGCGTGAAGACCGCCATCGCCTTCGGGCATCCTGCCGGGAGGTCCGGCGCTCTTGGCTTTTCAGGCTAAAACAGATCGAAGTCGCCCGATGCCTTGTCGATCGGCTGTGAATGACCGTGACGCAAGCCGGCGCCCAGCGCCTTCTGCATCTCTGCAAGCTTGACGAGGCTGAGCGCCGTCGTCACATCCACAGCCCATTCGAGCGGGATGGATCCGGTGATGGTGTCGATGAACTCTGCCAGACCCCTTGCCTTCTGCACGGCAAGGTCGATTCCCTGCAAAAGCTTCAATCCATCGTCGGAGACCGCACCATCAGTGGCCTCCAGCAATTGCGGCTCGATGCGCTCGATCAGATAGGCAACGTCATGGAGCTCCGAGACAACCCGCATCAGGATGGTTGGCAGCGCCTCTTCAAAAATGTCGTTTCCAGCGCGCTCAGCGATAGTCATATGCAACTCCGTTGTCAAAAAAACTCGATATCGCTTGCGGCCGGCTTGGCTGCCGGAACCGGACGTGTTTCCAGCGCGACCGTTTTCTGGGTTTCGGCACCACTGAGCGGGTGCTGGCGCGCCCTGCCCGATACCGGCCAGAACTCCACCTTTCGGCCATGCTCTCCGCCCGTTGAGCTGCCGACCACCCTAATGCCTTCATCCCTCAGGAACTGCATCGCGAAGATTGCATTCTGCTCTCCTACATTGGAGAAGCTGGCGATGGTTTTTGCGCCACCAAAAACCTTTGCCTCCAGACGATCACGGCGTGCGCCCTGTTTGAGCAGACCGTTGATCAGAAGTTCCATGAGATGCACCCCGTAACGGGTCGCATCACCACCCCCCATACCCCCCGTACCCGGCAGCAGAAAATGATTCATGCCGCCGACGCCCGCAACGGGGTCTCTGAGACACGCAGCCACGCACGAGCCCAGGATGGTCGACAGGACCACGTCGGGATCATTGGCGATCTTATATTCGCCCTGAATAATATGTACGCGCTTGGCTGCGGTTTCGATCATTTCAGCGATCCAAATACGGCTTCGATAGCCGCCCTCATTTTTTCAATCGAGAATGGCTTGGCCAGCACGTTATTGGCGCCAAGCTGGGCCGCCTTCTGCACCAGAGCACGGTCTCCCTGTGCGGTCAGAATGATAAAGGCTGCCTTCTTCGTCGAAGGATTGGTGCGAACCGCCTGCAGGAATCCAAGACCGTCCATCTTCGGCATGTTGAAGTCGGAGATCACCAGATGGTGCGGCTGTTGCTCCATGATCTTCATGCCCTGCTCACCGTCACCGGCGGCAGTGATCTGCTTGAAGCCGAGCTGCGTGAGCGCGTCGCTCAGCAACAATCGGCTGGTGACCTGATCGTCAACGATCAACACTTTTATCTTTTCTGCGAGAGACATTAGTCAGAACCTTCTTTTCGGGCAGCAGTTAGTTTCAGAATTTCTTCGCCGATGGCGTTCAGCGGAAGTTGGTGTTCGACCGCGCCGAGCTCGTAGGCCACGCGCGGCATTCCATAGACCACACAGGTTTTCTCGTTCTGTCCGACAGTGCGGGCACCCGCATGACGCATCTTCAAAAGGCCTGCCGCTCCATCGCGGCCCATCCCGGTCAGAATAGCCCCAACGGCGTTGCGACCTGCAAGTTCGGCCACTGAATCGAACAGAACATCGACCGATGGCCGATGACCATTAACAGGATCTCGTTCGACAAGCCTGCAGCATGGCGCGGCGTGATTAACAACCTGCAAATGCCGGTCGCCGCCAGGCGCCAGATAGACCTTACCGGTCTGGAGGCGCGCACCATCCGTTGCCTCCTCCACCACCGGCGCGCATAAGCGGTTCAACCGCTCGGCAAAGCTCTTGGTGAACGTCGGCGGCATGTGCTGGGTGATGACCGTCGGTGGGCAATTGATCGGGAACTTCTGCAAGACGGCGATCAGCGCTTCCACGCCACCGGTCGAGGAGCCGATGGCGACGATCTTGCGCCCGACGCTGTAGTTGGTCACCGCTGTGGGCTGCGGCGCGGCAGGCTTTTCGGCAATAGCGCCGCGATATGTCCGATGCTGAGAGCGAGCCGCCGCCTTCACCTTGTCCGCGAGGTCGGGAAATGGAAGGGCATCGCCCGGCACCGGCTTGCCGACGCAATCGAACGCACCGATTTCCAGCGCAGCCAGAGAGGCGTCGGCTCCGCGATGGGTAAGCGTCGAGACCATGATGACGGGCATCGGCCGCAGGCGCATGATCTTGTCGAGAAACTCAAGCCCGTTCATCTCGGGCATCTCGATATCCAGCGTCACGACGTCCGGATTGAGCTCCTTGATCGCGGCGCGCGCTTCCATGGCGTTGCCAGCCTGACCGATGACCTCGACATCCGGGTCGGATTGGAGGACGGCGGAGATCAGGCCACGCATGGTGGGAGAGTCATCGACGACGAGAACGCGGGCGGGCATGCTCATGCTCTCCTCCCGGCGGACTTGCCGATGTATTTGTAGGTGGTGATGCCGGTATTGTCGAACTGATCCTTGGCTTCGCCGGAAACGCGTTCGGAATGACCGATATAGAGGTGACCGCCCTGCGGCAGCAGGCCGGCAAAGCGCGACCAAATCTTTACCTGAGTCGGCTCGTCGAAATAGATGACGACGTTGCGGCAGAAGATCACGTCGAAGCCGCCCTTGAACGGCCACTGCGCCATCAGGTTCAGCTCGTTGAAGGTGATCAGACGCTTGACCTTGTCGCTGATCTGGTGCTTGCGGCGTCCGCCGGCATCCACTTCCTGGAACCATTGCTTGCGCATGGCGGGCGATACGGTTTCGAGAGCGCCGTCGTCGTAAAGACCGGCCCTCGCCTGAGCGAGAATCTTGGGGTCGATATCGGTTGCCAAGATCTTGAAGTCGTAATCGGTGGCGTTCGGGAAGAGACCGAGCACGGTCAGCGCAATCGAATAGGGTTCCTGACCATCCGAACAGGCGGCGGACCAGATGCGGACTCGTCCGCCGCTCTTTGCCCGTGCGATCAGGCCTGGCAGAACCTCATCACGCAGATGATCGAAGTGATGGTTTTCACGGAAGAAGCGCGTAAAGTTGGTGGTCAGATGCGACAGCATCTCACGGCGGGCGGCTGCACCGTGCTCGGACGACACCAGCGCGCAATAATCCTTGAAGCCGGAGAGGCCAAGGTTGCGGATATGTTTGGACAGTCGCGAATAGACGAGCGAGGCCTTGGTATCGTTGAGATAGATACCCGCATCAGCATAGATCATTGCGGCGATATCGGCCAGGTCGCGACGCGTCAGGGGATATTCTCCGCTGACGAGCACCTCATCCTGTGGTCCACGCTGTTCGTTGAACTTAAGCGCTGTCATTCATCACCAACTTTTCAGCCTGTTGCCGCGAGCGACATTTCTTGTTTCAGCGACTGGCCGCGGGATGCGCCGACAACGGCATCCACGTCCAGAATGAGCGCCACGCGACCGTCGCCGAGGATGGTCGCGGCGGCGATACCGGGAACATGGGTGTAGTTTGCCTCAAGCGACTTGATGACGACTTGGCGCTGACCCTGGATGGCATCAACCATCAGAGCGCGCTGGCCGCCGCCTTCCGATTCCACCAGAAGCGCTACACCTTCGACAGGATTGGCCTGGGTGCCACGGAAGTTTAGGATGCGACCAACGTCCACCAGCGGGCAGAAAGAGTTGCGGATGGAGATGAGGCGCTGATTGGCTCCGAAGGAGTGGATGTTCTGCGCTTCCGGCTGAAGCGTTTCGACAATCGCGGTCAACGGTACGACCAACGTCTGACCGGCAACGGTGACCACCATGCCGTCAAGCACGGCCAGCGTCAGCGGCAGGCTCATCGTAAAGGTCGAGCCAAGACCCGGACGCGAGGAAATGCTGATGCGACCGCCAAGTGCCTGGATCGAACGCTTGACCACGTCCATGCCGACGCCACGGCCGGAAATGTCCGAAATCTTGTCGGCGGTGGAGAAGCCAGGCGCAAAGATCAGATTGTCGATTTCCTCATCCGTCAGATTTGCATCGGCGGAAATCAGATCGTTGTCGATCGCCTTCTGGCGAACGCGCTCGCGGTTGATACCGGCCCCATCGTCTTGCAGTTCGATCAGGATGCGGCCCGAGCGGTGCTTGGCCGTCAGCTTGACGGTGCCTTCGGGGTTCTTGCCGGCGGCTTCACGCTTTTCCGGAGTCTCGATACCGTGGTCGACGGCATTGCGGATCATGTGGGTTAACGGCTCGGCCAGTTTGTCGATGACCGTCTTGTCCACTTCGGTGTTTTCACCTTCTGTGATCAGGCGGATCTGCTTGCCGATCATATCGGCGACTTCGCGGACGATACGCGACATGCGCTGGAAGACCGGCTTAACCGGCTGCGCACGGATCGCCATAACGCTATCCTGGATTTCGCGCGTCAATTGCTGGAGTTCTTCCAGGCCCATATTGACGGCAGATGTGCCAGTCGTGTCGTTTTCGATGACGCTCTGCGACAGCATCGCCTGATTGATGACGAGCTCGCCCACAAGGTTGATCAGGCGGTCGACACGATCGAGATCGACGCGGATCGTCTGGCCGGCGCTCGCATTGTTGGCGGCAGCAGCGGCATTCGCGTTGTTCGATGCGGCAGCGGGAGACGCCGCTTCGCGCTTTTCCACGGCTGCGGCAACGGCCTGGGTAACTTCGGATGCCACCGATGCTGCGGCAACGGCCTTGGCAACCACCGGTTCATCGCTCGACGCGGACTGAACGGCGGGCTCGTCATGCACCTCTTCTTCCAGAGCAGAAAGATCGAAGGGCACCGGGATCATTGGCAGTTCTTCATCGGACGACGAGGCGTCTTCCACTACGGTAACATCAAGTTCGCAATCCCATTCCGCAAATTCGAAAACCTGGCGGATGCCTTCCTCGCCCTTTTCCGTCTTGATCGAGATGTTCCAGACGAAATAAGAGCCTTCGGGATTGATATCGTCGAGCGATGGCAGCGCGCTCATATCGCAGTTGACACTCATCTCGCCGATGCGGGCAAGGTCACGCAGCAGAAGCGCAGCTTCATTGCCCTTGGAGTAGAGGGCTTCCGAAGGCTTGAAGGTAATGTTGTAGGTCGGCGTTTCCATCAGCGGAATGGCCGCGTCCTCGAAGTCGCCGAAGGAGAAAGCGATCGGCTGGAAGCCGCTCTCATCCGTCGGCGCTGGTGCAGGCGCAGGCGGCGGCACGACGGCTGCCTTGACTGCCGGTTTGGCGGCTGCCGGCTCGGCTGCGGACGGCGTGATCGTCTCACCGTTGGCCAGAGCCTCGAGTTCCTTGACCAGACCGCGCGTGCGGCTTTCTTCGACGCTTCCGCCGTCGCGGGCAGCGTTCGTCAAGTCGGCGAGTACGTCCGCCGACTTCAGCATGACTTTCAACACATCCTGATTAGGATCGAGCTTATTGGACCGAACGCAATCGAGCGTGGTTTCGAAGACATGCGCAAAGGCGACAAGTTCATCGAGACCGAATGCGCCTGCTCCACCCTTGATGGAATGAACGGCACGAAAGACAGCATTTACGGTTTCCGGGTCGCGGTCGCCGTCATTCAGTTTAAGAAGTCCCGATTCCAGCTCTGCAAGTTGCTCCTCGCACTCCTGGAAGAAGATTTCTTTGATTTCGTTCATATCCATCGTGAATGATCCCGTATCAGGCAGTTACACGTTCAATGGCATCGATCAGCTTTACGGGGTCGAACGGCTTGACGATCCAACCGGTCGCGCCAGCCTGACGGGCTCGGTTTTTCTTCTCGGCATCGCTTTCGGTGGTCAGCACCAGGATCGGAACCGCACGATATTTTTCGTTGCGGCGTACACCCTCGATGAAACCGAAGCCATCGAGACGCGGCATGTTGATATCCGTGACGATGACGTCAGGATTGCAGCCTTCCAGAACTTCCAGACCTTCCACGCCGTCTTCGGCCTGAATGGTTTCGAAACCGGCATTGTTGAGCGTCACCAGCAACATGTTGCGGATCGTGCGGGAGTCGTCGACTGTGAGAACCTTTTTCTTCATTTCCTATATCTCCTTCGGGAGCATATGACCGATATCAACGCCGATCAGTTTAAGGGTTTTATCGAAGGCTTCAGAGGCCTTTGAAAATGTGAATTGCTTGCCATCTGCTTCCCAGGCTTTGATGCCAGCCATCAGAATCTGGACGCACTGTGCGCCCACGCGCTCGACCTCGGAGGCGTCTACCGTAACCGGCTTGCCCCGGAGCTCCTTCAGTTTGCCGTACAAGACGGATGCTTGAGTGAGGTCCAGCACAGGTGACAATTTCAGTGTCGAATGCGCTGCTGTCCTGCCTGCCATCAAATGACTCCTTGGCGTTTATATTGTTGCTGCGCATGGCCGTAATCCATGCGCTCGGGTCGCATGGCGGTCGCATTGGCGTTTCTCGGCTGTGCGACGAACTCGTCGTCGGAATAAGCCTGCCGGGCAATACGGAATTCGCGCACCGTGCGGCCTAGCTCGAGAATGACTGTGTGCAGGTCGTCCGCTTCGGCAGCCGAGGAGGAAAGGCGCTCGGCGGCGCGATTGGCGTCCATGCCGATGGCATCCAGTTCCACTGCAACATGATTGAGGTCGCCGGAATGTTCGCCAGTGCGTCGGGCGACATCACCGATCATATCGCTGATGCCTGTGACCTGCCGCACGACACCCTCTATGGCCTCCTGCGTGCGATGAACCATCCGCACGCCTTCATCGACCTGCGTCTTCGTTCCATTGACGAGATTCTTGATTTCCCTTGCCGCGTCAGCGGAACGCTGCGCCAGGGCGCGCACTTCCTGTGCAACGACGGCGAAGCCCCTGCCGCTTTCACCAGCGCGAGCCGCTTCGATACCGGCGTTCAGCGCAAGCAGATTGGTCTGGAAGGCGATCTCGTCGATCGATCCGATGATGCGACCGATCTGTTCAGCCGACTGTTCGATGTCCGACATGGCGCTGATCGCCTCACCCACAGCCATTCCGCTTTGTGTAGCCGCATTTCGGGCCTGCGAAACCGCACTCTCCGCCGCTGAAATCCGCTCGCTATTGTCGCGCACATTGTGAATGACGTCACCGAGGCGGTGCGAGGCATCGCTGAGGCGACGGAACTGCTCCGTGGAGGCGAAGGCAAGGCCGCCATTTTCGCGCGACATACGCTCAGCCACGCTATGCGCCTTTTCCACGCTCGCCCGCGTGGCGGACATGGAGCCACCAATGCGGGCCATGGCCGTATTGAAAGCGTCCGCGAGTTCGCGGTAGGCTTCGGGCACCTCGCCGCCAATGCGGGCGGTGAGATCTCCTGCGGCGAAGGCATTCAGCGCCTCGCCAAAAAGCTTAGTCACCTCTGCCTGATCATCTTCCCGCTGACGGGCAAGCTCCTGATTGTGGCGGATGCGCAATTCGTTGAAGCGTAGCGACACCGCAATTTCAGTATCGACCATCACCAGCCTGACGACCGACTTAACGGCCGCGGCCAGTTCCTGATGACGTTTGCGCGCACCTGGCAGCAGCGAGCGAGGCGGATGTTGTGCAATAAGTCCCGACAGCAGATTTTCCAGAACGACCGCGCGTCCGGCAACGCTCCAGCGAGGATCGAGACCCATGCGGCTTTCAGTGTCGGACAAAACCTTGACGCGCTCGGCATAGACCGCATCGAAGCGTGCATCGGTCAGTACCGACCAGTGCGCCGTCTGCATGTCGTGCAGCCGTTCGACCTGGTTGTCACTTTCGAAAGATGGTGAACAGTCCGGCATGGACTGGAAGCGCACCATCAGATCGCGAAGCCCAGCCTTCAGATGGGGTTCGAGCATAGTACGGTAGCGGCGCAACAGATCACACTGGTCCTGATCGAGACCAGCGAAACGCAAACGGCCACCCAGGCTACCGCCCGTGGTCCTTCGCGAATGATCTGTCGGCAGGTCCTGCCCCAAGTGACGCCCCCAAAGCTTTGCCGGCACGACCGGCAGATAACGGTTTCGAGAATGCCAGTACCCTTGAGGGATGTTCACGACATGGGACGTCTCTGACGGACGCCGCACACATGTAAGCTGAGCCTTCTGCAACCAAACGGAATACCGGATCGACCCGGTACGGCAGCGCGGCATCATGCCTGAAAGGAGAGAGTGTCTCCATTTCGCCGTGAAATACGTCACATCTTTATGGTTAATTCCTTGCCTGAAAGTTAAGAATAGTGGTTTGAGGCAACGAATATTAAAATTTGCCATTGATTTGCAGGAGCTACGCGGGAGTTACCGAGTCACGCATTGGACGCTGTCGAGTTCTCTGCCGGTTTTTTATCTTTTTTACACGTCACGCGCTGGACAAGCGTTCTACCATTACCCTAAGATAATCAATATGATATTTGCTTTACGGTGATGCTCTAGCGGACTCGACAGAAACAAGGAGGTTACGATTTTGCCATGGATGGGACGACATCGCGGTGTTCCGCGACATCCTGTCAGGTTCGTCAACCTTCTCCTCGCAGGCATCCTCGTATTTATCGGCACGCCGGCAATGGCGATTTCAAGCTCGACCGTCAAGCTGCAAAGGCTGGAACGAGCCTGCCTTTCGGATGAAGCACGCATTTTCTCGTCGCCGGAAAGGTTGCTCAACCAGCCGGAGATCAGCCCTTGCCGACATTTCGTACCCGTCAGCATTCACGACTTTGTTGATACATTTTTATCCGCCGCTGGGGTGGTAAGACCCTATCTCAAAACCCAGATTGGGTTCGAACCGGAGCGAACTCTTCTCCATCCGGTTCGTCACGTCCGCCAGGCCGCGCCGCGCGGGCCTCCCATCAACGATTTGTCCTAGTCCGCTGGACCGCCTTTCCTCCATCAAAGGATTGGCATCTCTGGCGGAAGCAGCCACGGAATGTGTTAACGCCAGAGAAAACTGCCATTATTTATGAGACTTGACGTCATCCTACCCATTTTGATCGCCCTTCCCTTTATTGGCAGTCTCGTGACCGCCATGATGCCGCGCAACGGCGCGGCGCGTGGACCAGCGGCCCTTGCAGGCGGCATTGCGCTTGTCGGTCTCGTCGCTACGGTTTTTCTTTATCCCAACGTCCGCAACGGCGCGGTTCTCAAATATGACGTAGAATGGCTGCCGCAACTCGGCCTGAACTTCACGCTGAGATTGGATGGTTTTGCGTGGATGTTCATGATGCTGATTACCGGGATCGGTTTTCTCGTCGTGCTCTACGCCCGTTATTACATGTCGGCGGAAGACCCGATCCCGCGTTTCTTCGCGTTTCTTCTGTCGTTCATGGGATCTATGCTTGGCATCGTGCTGTCGGGCAACGTCATTCTCTTATCGATCTTCTGGGAGATGACCAGTATCTTCTCCTTCCTGCTGATCGGTTACTGGCACAATAATGCCACCGCCCGAGACGGCGCCCGTATGGCACTGACGGTCACCAGTATTGGGGGCTTCTGCCTTCTCGCTGGGCTTTTGGTCTTGGGACACATTGCGGGAAGCTACGATCTCGACGCGATCATCGCGAAGGCGGCAGATGTCAAGGCACATCCGCTTTATCTGACGACACTCATCCTAATCCTGATGGGCGCGCTGACCAAGAGTGCGCAGTTTCCCTTCCATTTCTGGCTGCCTAACGCAATGGCCGCCCCGACACCCGTTTCGGCGTATCTCCACTCCGCCACCATGGTGAAGGCAGGCGTGTTCCTGCTGGCCAGGCTCTGGCCGGTTCTAGCCGGCACGCAGGAGTGGTTCTGGCTCGTAGGTTTCGCTGGCATTACCACGCTCCTGCTCGGCGCCTATTTCGCCATGTTTCAGCAGGATCTGAAAGGTCTGCTCGCCTATTCTACGATCAGCCATCTCGGCCTGATCACGACATTGTTGAGCCTTGGAAGTCCGCTTGCCGCCGTCGCGGCAATCTTCCACATGGCAAACCATGCCACCTTCAAGGCATCGCTCTTTATGGCAGCTGGCATTATCGACCATGAGACGGGCACGCGCGATATGCGGCGATTAAGCGGGCTCTATCGCTATCTACCGGCAACCGCGACGCTTGCTATGGCCGCCAGTGCCGCCATGGCAGGCGTACCGCTGTTCAACGGCTTTCTCTCCAAGGAAATGTTCTTTGCCGAGGCGATTGAGACCCATGCGGACTCGCTGCTCGACAAGGCGCTTCCCTACGTAGCGACCCTGTCCGGCGCCTTCGCAGTCGCCTATTCGCTGCGCTTCATCCATACCGTCTTCTTCGGACCGCCGCCCAGCGACATTCCCAATCCGAACCCGCACGAGCCGCCGCGCTGGATGCGTTTTCCGATCGAGTTTTTGGTGCTCGCCTGCCTGATCGTCGGCGTGGTGCCAAGCCTATCCGTCGGTCCCTTCCTGCATTCGGCGGTGGTATCGGTTCTCGGTCCGCAAACGCCTTATTACAGCCTGGCGATCTGGCATGGTTTCAACCTGCCTCTCGTCATGAGCATCGTCGCACTGATCGGTGGCGTTGCGATCTACGCGCTTCTCGGAGACTACTTCTCCAAGTGCGACGACGGCCCACCGATCTTCCGGCATCTCAGGGGCCAACGTATCTTCGAGCGGATAATCGTCACCGTATCGTGGAAGTGGGCGCGCTGGCTGGAAAGCACGCTCGGCACAAGACGATTGCAGCCACAGCTGCGCATTCTGATCTTTGTCGCGCTCGTTGCCGGTTTTTCGCCGCTGGTGTCTTCGCAATTCTCACTCACCCTTCCGCGGGTCACGTCCTTCGATCCGATCTTCGCGATTCTCTGGGGCATCGGCATGATCGCGGCCATGGGCGCTGCCTGGCAGGCAAAATATCATCGCCTCGCCGCCCTGGTCATGCTGGGCGTTTCCGGTCTCGTGACCTGCCTGACATTTGTCTGGCTATCTGCGCCCGATCTCGCCATCACCCAATTGCTTGTCGAGATCGTCACGCTCGTGCTGATCCTGCTCGGTCTTCGCTGGCTACCCAAGCGCATGGTGAAGGTTGACAACAACAACGAGCTACCGGCCCAACTCCGTCGCGGGCGCGACTTCCTGCTGGCTGTCTTCTGCGGCATCGGCATGACGGTGATCGCCTATGCGGTCATGACGTTGCCTGTGCCGAACACCATCGCCAACTATTTCCTCGAGAGAGCCTATAGCGAAGGTGGCGGTACCAATGTGGTCAACGTCATCCTCGTCGATTTCCGCGGCTTCGACACGATGGGTGAGATCGCGGTTCTGGCGATCGTCGGTTTGACCGTCTTCGCGCTTTTGCGTCGTTTCCGTCCGGCGCAGGATAGTGTTGGGCTACCTGAGCAGCAATTGATCCAGAATGCTTTTGATGCCGAAAGCCCGGAGCGCAGCAAGGGCGATACGGTGCGCGACTATCTGCTCGTGCCTTCCGTTATCATGCAGTGGATGTTCCCGGTCATCGTTACCTTCTCGATCTTCCTCTTTATGCGCGGTCACGATCTCCCGGGCGGCGGGTTCGCCGCGGGCATCACCATGGCGATCGCTTTCCTGCTGCAATATCTGGCAGGCGGTACGCGCTGGGCGGAAGATCGCATCCGTATTTTGCCCCTGCGGTGGATGGGCTTCGGCCTGCTGATGGCAGCCTCGACAGGGATGGGCTCGTGGTATTTCGGCTATCCGTTCCTGACCTCCTACTTCCAGTATACGGAAATCCCCTACATCGGGAAAATGCCGACGGCGTCGGCCTTGCTCTTCGATCTCGGTGTCTTCTCACTCGTGGTCGGCTCCACGGTTCTGATTTTGATAGCACTGGCGCACCAATCATTGCGTAACTACAAGCTACGCACACCCGACGCCGCCAAAGCGGAGGATGTGTAATGGAACTTATTCTCGCCATCGGCATCGGCGTGATGACGGGATCGGGCGTCTGGCTCATCCTTCGTCCGCGCACCTATCAAGTCATTGTCGGCCTGTCTCTGCTGTCCTATGCCGTCAACCTCTTCATCTTCGGAGTGGGCGGCATCAAGACCAACGCGCCGCCTGTCCTGCTTGACGGAGTTGCAACCTCACAGCTGGCCGACCCCGTGCCGCAGGCACTGGTATTGACGGCGATCGTGATTGGCTTTGCCACGACTGCCCTCTTCCTCGTGGTGCTTCTTGCCGCGCGTGGTTTGACCGGCACTGACCATGTAGACGGGAGGGAGAGCAAGTGAACTCATTCCCATCACACATCGTCATCGCACCCATTCTGGTGCCGTTGATCACCGGTGCGATCCTGCTCTTCATCGATGAGCGCAAGCGCAAAACCAAGGCAGCAATCAGCTTCATCTCGACACTGGTGCTGCTCGCCGTTTCCATTGGGCTCTTCATCGAGGTCAATTCGACGGTGAACACCGAAATCGCCGCGATCATTTCCACCGGCGTCTATCTTCTCGGCAACTGGCCCGCCCCATTCGGCATCGTGCTGGTGGCGGACCGTCTTTCGGGGTTGATGGTGCTTCTGGTGTCACTATTGGCGATACCGTCGCTCGTCTATTCGCTGGCCAAGTGGCACAAGTCGGGTGCGCATTTCCATTCCCTCTTCCATCTGATGCTGATGGGCGTAAACGGCGCGTTTCTGACCGGCGACCTCTTTAACCTCTTCGTCTTCTTTGAAGTGATGCTGGCTGCATCCTACGGTCTGCTGCTGCACGGTTCCGGGCAGTTGAGGGTAAAAGCCGGTCTGCACTACGTGGCGATCAACCTCGTCGCAGCATTGTTCTTCCTGATCGGCGTCAGCTTGATCTACGGCGTGACCGGCACGCTCAACATGGGCGATCTGGCGCAGCGCATTGCAGGCCTCAATCCCGACCAGCGCATGCTGCTGGAAACCGGTGCAGCGGTGCTCGGCATCGCCTTTCTCGTCAAGGCCGGCATGTGGCCGCTGAACTTCTGGCTACCTTCCGCTTACGGCGCGGCGTCTGCACCTATTGGCGGCATCTTCGCCATCATGAGCAAGGTCGGCATCTATGTGATCGCGCGTCTTTCCTTCCTGCTTTTCGGACAGACAGCCGGAGATTCTGCCGGTTTCGGCCACGACGCGCTGTTGATCGGCGGGATCGCCACCATCGTCTTCGGTACAATCGGCGTGCTTGCCTCGCAGGCACTTGGACGCCTCGCAGGCTTTTCCGTTCTGGTTTCGTCGGGAACGCTGCTGGCCGCCATGGGCACCGGCAACCCGATGGTTGCCGCAGGCGCGCTTTATTATCTCGTCAGTTCCACACTCACCATCAGCGCCTTCTTCATGCTGATCGAACTGGTGGAACGTGGACAGGATGCGGGCGCCAACGTTCTTGCCGTCACCATGGAAGCCTATGGCGATGCTGACGACGATGACGAGGAAGACGAGGTCGGCGTCACCATGCCCGGCACGATGGCAGTGCTTGGAACCTGCTTTGCTGCATGCGGCATTTTGCTGGCCGGATTGCCGCCGCTCTCAGGTTTCATCGCAAAGTTCTCGATGCTCTCTGCCATCCTCAATCCGCAAGGACTGAGCGCCGACAATACGGTGTCGACGCTTTCGTGGTGGCTCGTCTTCCTTATTGTTTTCTCTGGGCTTGCAGCGCTGATCTCCATGACGCGTGCTGGTATTCGGACTTTCTGGGGATCGCTCGAAGGAACGGTACCTCGTGTATTCGTTATCGAAATCGCACCTGTCATGCTGCTTCTGGCCATGACGCTTGCCATGACCGTGCAGGCCGGTCCGATCATGCGATACATGCAGGAAACCGCACGCATCCTCGACCTGCCGGAAAGCTATATTCAGGGCGTAATGACGGCACCGCGTGCGGGTAACGCCGGGGAGGCCGCGCAATGATAAGCCGCATCCTCCCCTACCCGGTCCTGACTTTGTCGCTCATCGTATTCTGGATGACGATCAACAGCTTCTCGCCGGGACATCTCCTCCTCGGAACAGCGGTGGCGCTCGTTGCCTCCTGGTCCATGGCCTCTCTTCGCCCTTCGAAGCCCCGCATCCGTAGCTGGACTGCGGTCATCAAGCTCATCGCGATCGTGTTGTACGACATCATACGGTCGAACATTTCGGTCGCTACACTCATTCTCTTCGGGCGGAAGAGAAACAGCAAGTCCGGCTTTCTGACCGTTCCGCTCGACCTTCGCGATCCATTCGGTCTTGCGGTTCTGTCCATCATTCTGACGGCCACGCCGGGCAGCGCATGGCTGGAGTACAATTCCTCGCAAGGCACATTGCTGATCCACGTGCTGGACAATGTCAGCGAGACGGCGTGGATCAATCTCATCAAGAACCGATATGAAAAAATGCTGATGGAGATATTCGAATGAGTTCGATTATCCTTTTCTGGTCCTTTTCTCTGGCCCAACTGTTTCTGGGAATTGCCATGGCAATCTCCGTTTATCGCATCGCAATCGGTCCACGGGCTCAAGATCGCGTGCTTGGCGTCGACACGCTCTATGTCAGCTCCATGTTGCTTTTGATGACCTTTGGTCTGCGCACCGGCAATGACATCTATTTCGAGGCCGCACTTCTGATGTCGATCCTCGGCTTTGTGTCGACTGTGGCACTTTCCAAGTTCCTGATGCGTGGTGAGGTGATCGAATGATCGACGCGGCAGAATTTCCGCTCTGGGCAGCCATTCTCGTTGCCTTCTTCGTCCTGCTCGGCTCTTCACTGACGCTGGTCGGCACAATCGGCTTTGCCAAGCTGCAGAGCTTCTATGAAAGACTGCACGCCCCCACACTCGGCACGAGCTGGGGAACGGGCGGCATCGTCATGGCGTCCATCATCTATTTCTCTGTGTCCGGCGAACGCTTCGTCTTCCACGAAATCTTCATCGGCATCTTCATGACAGTGACGACGCCCGTCTCATTGATGCTTCTCGGTCGTGCTGCTCTCTATCGCGACCGCGCCGAGCAGAATCCAAGCAAGCCGAACCAGCCGGAAAAGCTGTGACGCATCTGATCGTCAACAGGGTTGAACGCAGCTAACTAGAGCATCTCAGGCGAGTTCGTGATCGCGTGAAAAGCCCTATGACTCATCCAAATCGATCAGACCCCGCTTGCCGGAATGCCCGTGCGTTGCACCTTGCGCGGCGCGGTCAGTTCCTTCCAGGTGGAAAGCGCTTTTGCCGTAGCCGTCAGTGGCGGGCGCGAAACAAAGCGGCCATGGCCTTCGCGGCTTTTCATTGCCCCCTCTTCGACGGCAACATGACCGCGCGTCAAAGTAAAGCGTGGCAGGCCCATCACCTCTTTGCCCTCGAACACATTGTAATCGATGGCCGATTGCTGGCTTGCAGCGGTGATCGTCTTCCCACGCTTCGGGTCCCACACGACGAGATCGGCATCCGCCCCGATGAGGATTGCCCCCTTCTTCGGATAGATGTTGAGGATCTTGGCGATGTTTGTGGAGGTGACGGCAACGAACTCGTTCATGGTCAGGCGGCCCGTGCCGACGCCATAGGTCCACAGCATCGGCAACCGGTCTTCCAGCCCGCCGGTGCCGTTGGGGATCTTGCGGAAATCTCCCAGTCCAGTGCGCTTCTGCTCTGTGGTGAAAGCGCAATGGTCCGTCGCCACGCACTGGAGCGAGCCAGCGGCGAGGCCTGCCCAGAGACTATCCTGATGCGCCTTGCTGCGGAAGGGCGGAGACATGACGCGGCGGGCGGCATGGTCCCAGTCCTTGGCGAAATACTCGCTCTCATCCAGCGTCAGATGCTGGATCAGCGGCTCGCCATAGACACGCATGCCCTTCTGCCGTGCGCGGCGGATGGCCTCGTGGCTCTGTTCGCAGGAGGTGTGGACGATATAGACCGGGCAGCCTGCCATATCGGCAATCATGATGGCGCGGTTGGTGGCTTCACCCTCCACTTCCGGCGGGCGGGAATAGGCATGCGCCTCCGGTCCGTCATTGCCTTCCGCCATCAGTTTTGCCTGCATCTGCGCCACCACATCGCCATTCTCGGCATGGACAAGCGGAAGCGCGCCCAGTTCGGCGCAACGCTGGAAGGAGGAAAACATCTCGTCATCATCCACCATTAAGGCGCCCTTATAGGCCATGAAATGCTTGAAGCTATTGATGCCTTTGTCGCGCACGATGGTCTCCATCTCGTTGAAGACCTGTTCGCCCCACCAGGTAATCGCCATGTGGAAAGAATAATCGCAGGCCGCACGCGATGTTTTGTTGTCCCACATGGTCAGGGCTTCGAGCATGGACTGGCCGGGATTGGGAAGAGCGAAATCCACCACCATTGTCGTGCCGCCGGCGAGTGCTGCGCGCGTGCCGCTGTCGAAATCGTCCGCCGAGTAGGTGCCCATGAAAGGCATTTCCAGGTGCGTATGCGGATCGATGCCGCCCGGCATGACGTAGCATCCCGTTGCATCCAGTTCTTCGCCACCCTTAAGCTCCGGCCCGATTTCGGTAATCACACCGTTTTCGATGCGGATATCGGCCTTATAGGTGAGATCGGCGGTTACGATCGTGCCGTTCTTGATGATGGTCATGATTGCTCCCCTTATTACGACGCACGGCTGCTACTTTATTCCACGATCCCGGCTGTCTCTACCACCGCATGGAACAGCACGTCGCAACCGGCCGCGGCCCATTCCTTTGAAATCTCTTCAGCTTCATTGTGGGAAAGACCGCCGACGCAGGGGCACATGATCATGGTTGCAGGCGCCACCTTCGCCGCCCAGCAGGCATCATGCCCGGCGCCGGAGATGATGTCTCTATGCGGATAGCCGAGCTTTTCCGCCGAACGACGCACCCTGTCCACGAGAGTGGGATCGAACGTGATGGGGTCGAAATGGCCCACAGCTTCGACCGAGCAGCCGACGCCCATCGCTTCGCATATGCTCGCCGCTTCCGCCTCGATGCGGTCGCGCATATGGTTCAGCTTGGCGAGATCGGGGGTACGGATATCGACTGTGAAGACGACCTTGCCGGGCAGGACATTGCGAGAATTGGGAGAGAAGATCACCTGACCGACGCCACCGACCGCATCAGGCTGGCTCTCCATCGCGACGGTCTGCACCATCTCGATAATCCGTGACATCGCCAGTCCTGCATTGACGCGCATGGTCATCGGCGTGGAGCCAGTATGCGCCTCCTTTCCCGTCAGGGTAAACTCAAGCCACCACAGACCCTGGCAATGGGTGACGACGCCAATCGTCTTGTCCTCGGCTTCGAGGATAGGCCCCTGCTCGATGTGGTATTCGAGATAGGCGTGCATCTTGCGCGCACCGACCTCTTCCTCGCCCAGCCAGCCAATGCGCTCCAGCTCCTCGCCATAGGTCTTGCCCTCGGTATCCTTGCGCGAATAGGCATGTTCCAGCGTGTGGACGCCAGCGAAAACGCCGGAGGCGAGCATGGCAGGCGCAAAGCGCGCCCCTTCCTCATTCGCCCAATTGGTCACGACGATCGGGTGCTTGGTGCGGATGCCGAGATCGTTCATGGTGCGCACGACCTCCAGACCCGCCAGCACGCCCAGAACGCCATCGAACTTGCCACCGGTCGGCTGGGTGTCGAGGTGGGATCCGACATAAACCGGCAAGGCGTGGGGGTCTTCGCCAGCGCGGGTGGCGAACATCGTTCCCATCTTATCGACACCCATGGTGAGACCTGCGGCCTCGCACCACGACTGGAACAGGGCGCGGCCCTCGGCATCTTCATCGGTGAGCGTCTGGCGGTTGTTGCCGCCAGCAATGCCGGGACCGACCTTCGCCATGTCCATCAACATGTCCCAGAGCCTGTCGGCATTCACGCGCATGTTTTCGCCGGGCGCAGCCATAGCGTTTTCCTTCCAGTCGTGTTCGCCAGCAGTGGTTCTTCGTCACACTGCTGGACGTCGTTCCCGTCCTTGGCCTCCGGTATGGAACGCTTACCGCTCTCATCCGAAACCTTTTCTTGTTCATCTGCATCCCACGAAAAATCGTGATTCGCCAACCTGTAAAGCAAGATCGATCTTTAATGGCTAAGCCTCGACCTAAACCGGCGGACGACAGAACGCGCCGGTCCCGTCTTTATATTTTCCTTATGTCGGCGCTCCATCTTCCCAATCGAAATCTGACGGCCTGAAGGATCATCATGCGCTCCTGACATAACAGGAGAACCCTATGCCCGATGTCCTTTTTCTGGCGCTCGGCTTCGGCACGCTGATCGTGCTGGCGCTTTACGCGCGCGCCCTCAACCGGTTTTGAGAGGCGCCGCCATGCTGGAACCCATCTTCGGCCTCGTCGTGGCAATCACGCTCGGCGTCTACCTCATCATCACATTACTGCGTCCGGAACGCTTCTGATTTTCCTGGAGAAATCCCATGACCATTCTCGGGTGGCTGCAGATCAGCCTCCTCTTCATCGCCGTACTTCTGTTTATCAAACCGCTCGGCCTTTACATGGCGCACGTGTTCAATGGTGAGCGGACCTGGCTGACGCCGATCTTTACTCCCATCGAGCGCGCGCTTTATGCTGTGGCAGGCGTCGACACGAAGAAGGAACAGGGCTGGCTTGGCTACACGCTGTCCATGCTCGCCTTCTCGATTGCCAGCTTCCTTGCGCTCTATAGCATCCTGCGCCTTCAGGCTTTCCTGCCCTTCAATCCACAAGGCTTTGGCAATGTGGAGCCGGGCTTGGCGTTCAATACCGCCGTAAGCTTCGTGACCAACACCAACTGGCAGAACTATGCCGGTGAAGCGACGATGAGTAACTTCAGCCAGATGGCCGGTTTGACGGTTCAGAACT
Organism: uncultured Agrobacterium sp.; assembly: GCF_913777885.1. NCBI lineage: Bacteria > Pseudomonadati > Pseudomonadota > Alphaproteobacteria > Hyphomicrobiales > Rhizobiaceae > Agrobacterium > uncultured Agrobacterium sp. The sequence goes on from NZ_CAJYTV010000001.1 coordinate 184,562, forward strand.
TCCTGTCCGCCGCTGTCGGCATGGCGCTGGCGATTGCATTCACCCGCGCTTTTGTTCGTTCGCAGGCCACCACACTCGGCAATTTCTGGGTCGATATGACTCGCGCCACGCTTTATGTTTTGCTGCCGATCGCGGTCATCGTCGCAGTAACGTTCGTTGCCATGGGCCTACCCCAGACGATGGACGCCAGCGTGACGGCAACCACGCTTGAAGGAAGTCAGCAGGTCATCTCGCTCGGGCCCGTTGCCAGCCAGGAAGCGATCAAGCAGCTCGGCACCAATGGTGGCGGCTTCTTCAACGCCAATGCCGCCCATCCCTTCGAGAACCCGACTGCGCTTTCGAACTATCTCAACATCTTCTCGATGCTCACCATTTCGGCAGCCTTCATCTACACTTTCGGTCAGATGGTCGGCAGCCGTCGTCAGGGCTGGGTATTGCTGACCGCCATGGCCGTTCTGCTGATTGCGGGTGTTGCCACCGTCTACTGGGCCGAAAGCGCCGGCAACCCGATCCTCACATCGATCGGCGTCGATGCCGCACAGGGCAATATGGAAGGCAAGGAAGTTCGCTTCGGCCAGGCCATGACGGCGCTTTACGCTGCGGTGACCACCGGCCTTTCCGATGGCGGCGTCAACGGCATGCACGGCTCCTTTACCGGTCTTGGTGGCCTCGCGCCGATGTTCCTGATCCAGCTTGGCGAGGTTCTGCCGGGTGGTGTGGGATCCGGTCTTTACGGCATGCTCGTCTTCGCGCTTCTGTCGGTCTTCGTCGCCGGTCTGATGGTCGGTCGCACACCCGAATTTCTCGGCAAGAAGATCGAGGGCCGCGAGATGAAGTTCGCCATGCTGGCGGTTCTCATTCTCCCCACGGTCATTCTCGGTTTCACCGCGCTTTCCGCCATGCTGCCCTTTGCTGTCGCCAGCATCGGAACGGGCGGTCCGCACGGCCTCTCGGAAATCCTCTATGCCTTCACGTCCGCGGCCGGCAATAACGGCTCGGCCTTCGGCGGCCTTTCCGGCAATACCAACTGGTACAACACCACACTCGGCATCTCGATGCTGCTCGGTCGCTTCGCCTATGTCGTACCGGTCATGGCGATTGCCGGATCGCTTGCCGCCAAGGTTCGGGTTCCGGCCTCCGCCGGCACCTTCCCGACGGATGGCCCGCTCTTTGTCGGCCTTCTCATCGGCATCATCCTCATTCTCGGCGGGCTGCAATTCTTCCCCGCACTCGCACTCGGCCCCATCGTCGAACACTTCGCGATGCTTGCCGGCCAAACATTCTAAAAGGCATAAAGATGTCCACCAATCCCAACTCATCGGCTCCCGCCAGACCGGGTCTTTTCGACCCCGCCATTGTCGGGCCGGCCATCAAAAACGCCTTCATCAAGCTTGACCCGCGGCAGTTGATGCGCAACCCGGTGATCTTCGTCACCGAAATCGTTGCGGCTGTCGTCACCATTTTCTTCATCCGCGACCTCATCGCCCATAACGGCACGGCCATCTTTTCCGGCCAGATTGCGGCATGGCTCTGGTTTACGGTGCTTTTCGCCACCTTTGCGGAAGCGGTGGCGGAAGGACGTGGCCGCGCCCAGGCTGACAGCCTCAAGCGGACCCGCTCTGACCTGACCGCCCGCCGCGTGAGCGCAGACGGCAAGGAAGAAAGCGTCGCGGCTACCCTGCTGAAAGTCGGTGACATCGTCGTTGTCGATGCCGGCGAATTGATCCCCGGCGACGGCGAAGTGATCGAAGGCGTGGCATCGGTCAATGAGAGTGCGATCACCGGTGAATCGGCACCCGTCATCCGCGAATCCGGCGGCGACCGCTCTGCCGTCACCGGTGGCACGCAGGTTCTGTCCGACCAGTTGAAAATCCGCATCACCACGCCGCCCGGCGCAAGCTTCGTCGACCGGATGATTGCGCTGATCGAAGGCGCTGAGCGTCAGAAGACGCCAAACGAGATCGCGCTCTCCATTCTCCTGTCCGGCCTCACCCTCGTCTTCCTGATCGTGGTTGTGAGCGTGTGGGGACTGGCTGGATATTCTGGTACGCTGGTCTCCGTTACCGTGCTGGCAGCCCTTCTCGTCACGCTTATTCCGACTACCATCGGCGGCCTTCTCTCCGCCATCGGCATTGCTGGGATGGATCGTCTCGTACGTTTCAACGTCATCGCCACGTCGGGCCGTGCGGTGGAAGCGGCAGGCGACGTTGATACGCTGCTGCTCGACAAGACCGGCACCATCACCTTCGGCAACCGGATGGCGGCGGATTTCATCCCCGTGCCGGGCGTCACCGCCGAACAGGTAGCTGAAGCAGCGCTGCTTGCCAGCCTTTCGGACGAAACGCCAGAGGGCCGTTCCATCGCAGCGCTCGCGACAGGCGAGTTCGGTATTGCCTCACCCAAAGTGACCGTCGATGCCGTCATTCCCTTCTCGGCGCAGACTCGTCTATCCGGCGTCGATACGAACGGCAAGTCTTTCCGCAAGGGCGCCATTGATGCCATCCTGAAGTTTGCCGATGCCACCGATGGCAAGGCGCCAGCGGAGTTTCACCAGGCCGTAGACCGCATTGCCCGCACCGGTGGCACGCCGCTCGGTGTGGCCGAAGGTAACCGTCTGCTGGGCGTGATCCATCTGAAGGATGTGGTGAAACCCGGGATCAAGGAGCGTTTTGCCGCCCTTCGCGCCATGGGTATCCGAACCGTCATGGTTACGGGCGACAATCCCGTCACCGCAGCAGCGATTGCCTCCGAAGCGGGCGTGGACGATTTCCTTGCCGAAGCGACGCCTGAAGACAAGCTCGACTATATTCGCCGCGAACAGAAGGGCGGCCGGTTGATTGCCATGTGTGGTGACGGCACCAACGATGCGCCGGCACTGGCGCAGGCCGATGTCGGCGTTGCCATGCAGACCGGAACGCAGGCCGCCCGTGAAGCCGCCAATATGGTGGATCTCGACTCCAGTCCGACCAAGCTCATCGAGATCGTTGAGATCGGCAAGCAGTTGCTGATGACGCGCGGTTCGCTGACGACATTTTCGATCGCCAACGACGTGGCCAAATATTTCGCCATCATCCCGGCGCTCTTCCTTACCACCTATCCGGCGCTTGGCACCCTCAACATCATGGCGCTGTCATCCCCGCAATCGGCCATCCTCTCCGCGGTCATCTTCAACGCGCTGATCATCATCGCGCTGATCCCGCTAGCACTGAAAGGTGTGGCATACCGTCCCGCCGCGGCAGCGTCGCTTCTGCGCCGTAACCTGCTTGTCTACGGGCTTGGCGGTCTGCTGCTGCCCTTTGCCGGTATCAAGGTCATCGATATCGCCGTTTCCGCGCTTCATTTGGTGTAATCATGCTGAACCAAATTCGTCCCGCCATCGTCATTCTGGCCTTCTTCATCGCCCTGACCGGTCTCGGCTATCCGTTGGCCGTCACCGGCATCGCCCAAGCTGTGCTGCCGGCACAGGCAAACGGCTCGCTGATCCGCAATGGCGATGCGGTCATCGGCTCCAGCCTGATCGGCCAGAACTTTACCTCGGACCGCTACTTCTGGCCGCGCCCCTCTGCGACCAGCCCGGATGCCTACAACGCCGCCGCTTCCTCTGGCTCCAATCTTGGTACCACATCTGCCAAGCTGAAGGACCGGGTTGCCGGCGACGTTGTACGGCTGAACGGCGCGGGTATTGCCTCGCCGGTTCCGGCTGACGCCGTCACCACATCCGGCTCCGGCCTCGATCCGCACATCACCCCGGAATTCGCCACCGCTCAGGTGACGCGTATCGCCAAGGCACGCAGTCTTCCGCTTGAAGCCGTCAAAGCGCTGGTCGAACAAAAAACCGAAGGGCGGCTCCTCGGGATTATCGGCGAACCGCGCGTCAATGTGCTAGAGCTAAATCTTGCGCTCGATGCGCTGAAGAGCTGAGACGAATGGCGTCACATGACCGTGAGGGCTTGAACCGGCCCGATCCCGATGCATTGCTTGCCCTGGCGGAGAAAGACCGCCGGGGCAAACTCACTATTTTTCTGGGCGCAGCGCCCGGTGTCGGCAAGACCTATGCCATGCTGGCGCGCGCGCGCCGACTGAAAGCCGATGGCGTCGAGGTTGTGGTCGGCCTTGTCGAAACCCACGCGCGAGCAGAGACTTCGGCACTTCTCGACGGGCTCGACGTCCTTCCTCGTGTGGAGGTGGACTATCGCGGCAAGATACTCAAAGAATTCGATCTGGACGCAGCGCTTGCCCGCAAGCCGCGCGTCATCATCGTCGACGAGCTTGCTCATTCCAACCCGGAGGGTTTTCGCCATCCGAAACGCTATCAGGATATCGAGGAACTGATCGCAGCGGGCATCGATGTCTGGACCGCGCTTAACATCCAGCATCTCGAAAGCCTGTCCGATCTCGTCTCACAGATCACCGGTGTCACCATTCGCGAACGCGTACCGGACACCGTCTTGAAACGCGCCGACGATGTGGTGCTGGTCGATCTGCCACCCGGCGAACTGATCGAGCGGCTGAAGGAAGGCAAGGTCTATCTTCCCGATAGCGCGAGACGGGCCACCGACCGCTTCTTCCGCCTTGGCAATCTGACGGCGCTTCGCGAACTCGCCCTTCGCCGCACCGCAGACCGGGTGGACGACCAGATGGTCGATTATCTGCGTCAGAATGCCATCGAAGGCCCCTGGGCGACCGGCGAAAGATTGCTGGTCTGCATTGGCGCCGATGCGTTGTCCGATAAGGTCGTGCGTGTGGCAAGCCGTCTCGCCTCCGGGCTCAACGCGCCCTGGACAGTCGTCAGCATGGCGCGGGACGATCAGGAGACCATGGATGAGGACAGTCTGAGGCGGATCGACGAGGCCTTTCGGTTTGCCGAGAAACTTGGAGCAGAGACGCGCCATCTGACTGGCAATGACTTCGTGACCGAAATTATGAAACTGGCTCGGCGTGAGCATGCGACCCAGATCGTCATCGGTTCGCAGCGCCGCCGCTGGTTTTCCAATCCCTTCCGACCGAGCCTTGCGGATGCTCTGGCGAAGGAAGCGAGCGGCATCGGCCTCTATCTCGTCACTGCGGATAGCGCTAAGGCGCCGTCATCCGCCCGCAAGAAGCAGCGCTTTCAGCTTTCCGTCTTCTCCCGGTCGCTTCTCTGTGCCATCGGCGCTGTCGCAGTCGCCACCCTCTTCGGCCTGGCTTTGGATGAATTCACCCATCTGCCGAATATCTCACTGCTGTTTTTGCTCGCCGTTCTGGGTGCTGCATCCGCCGCTGGGTTCACGGCAGCCTTGATGGCGGCCGTCGTCTCGGCACTAGCCTACAATTTCTTCTTCATCGCCCCGGTGGAGACCTTTACCATAGCCTCGCCGCATGAGGTCTTTGCGCTGGCTGTCTTCATCGTCGCAGCACTGATCGCCGGCAGTCTCGCATCGCGCATTCGCGAACAAGCGCAGGCAGCGCGCCAGCGCGCCGCAGACATGCAGGCGCTCTACGATTTCTCCCGCAAGCTTGCAGGAACCGCCAAGCCGGAGGAAGTCTTGTGGGCGTCAGTCACGCAGTTGCAGGGAAGCATAGGTCGTCACGTGGTGATGCTTCTGCCCAAGGGTGACGACCTGGAGGTGGTGGCCGCTTGGCCCCCAGACACCGAGCTTGGCGTTTCCGAACTGACGGCGGCGCGGTGGGCAAGCAGCCGATCGGAGCCTTCCGGTTTCGGCACGGGCACGCTTCCTAACGGACGCTTCCAGTTTCGTCCGCTCACCAGCCCACATGGCGTCGTCGGTGTCTGCGGCTTCGAACCTGGTCCAAGCGGGCTCGATTCCAATGCCGAACGTAAACTCGCCGCCATTCTTGACCAGGCGGCAACGGCAATCGACCGCGCCCGTTTGTCCTCCGAAAGCACCGAGCAGGCGGCAAGGCTGGAGGGCGAGCGCTACCGGGAGGCACTGCTGTCGTCGATCTCGCATGATCTGCGCACACCTTTGGCGACCATCACCGGGTCGGTTACCAGCCTGCGTGAACTGGGTGACCGCATGTCGCCTGAAAGCCGTGACGATCTTCTGCAATCCATCGAGGAGGAAAGCGCAAGGCTCAGCCGCTTCGTCGCCAATCTTCTGGACATGACACGCATCACTGCGGGCACCTTGCAGGCGAAACGGGACTGGGTGGATGTCGCGGACGTGATCCGCTCTGCGGTGGGACGAGCGCGAAAATACTTTCCGACACAGAGTTTCGAGACTGGCATTGCCAGGGATTTGCCGGTCATCCGCGCAGACTCGGTCTTGCTCGGCCAGGTTCTATTCAACCTGCTCGACAACGCCGCCAAATATGGTGGCGGCGATCCGGTGAATGTTTATGCACGGCGCGATGGGGACGAAATCGTCATCTCTGTCACGGACAATGGCAAGGGCATCCCTGCCGAAGACCTCGACCGCATCTTCGAGAAATTCTATCGTCGTTCGCGCTCGGACGGACGCTCTCCAGGAACCGGGCTTGGTCTTTCCATCGCTCGAGGCTTTATCGAAGCCCTGGGCGGGCGCATATATGCAGAGAGTCCGGCGGTGAAAAAGCGTGGCACACGCATCGTCATGCGCTTTCCGGTGACCGAAAGAAGTGAAGGCAGGCAGCAACGATGACATTGGGACGTATTCTGGTGGTGGATGACGAGCCGCAGATCCGGCGCTTCCTTCGTCCGGCATTGGCTGCCGCCGGCTATGACGTGATCGAGGCGGAGAATGGCGCAGACGCGATCAAGGCGGCGGCAACGGCAGCGCCAGATGTCATCATCCTCGATCTCGGGTTACCGGACATGGACGGCAAAGATGTCATTGCCAATCTTCGCGGTTGGTTGACATTGCCCATCATCATTCTTTCCGCCCGCGACCGCGAAACCGAAAAGATCGCCGCCCTCGATCTTGGGGCCGACGACTATATCGAAAAGCCATTCGGCATCGGCGAACTGACCGCACGCATCCGCACCGCCATGCGCCATGTAGGCAAGTCCGAGATGCTGCCCTCTTCCATCGAGGCGGATGGCCTGTCGATCGACACACAGCGCCGTGTCGTCGCCCGTGGTGGCTCAAGCATCAAGTTGACGCCAAAGGAATACGATCTTCTCACGCTCCTGGCGCACCATGCCGGTCGCGTGGTCACGCACCGCACTCTTCTGACCTCAGTCTGGGGGCCAGCCCATGGTGAAGACCTGCATTACCTCCGAGTCTTCATCGGTCAATTGCGACAGAAGGTCGAACGAGACCCGGCACAGCCAAAAATTATCCAAACCGAGCCAGGGGTCGGCTATCGTTTTGTAACGGAATGATGCTGGGAAAAATTGAAAGACATCGGAGATGCGCTTTGCGCTTTCGTTCCGGTGCCTGCCCATCAGCCTAGGGGGGCTGATGGGCCTTGACTGGAGTCAACAGACGACGCTTTTGGCGGTGGATCACGCCTTTTGACTGGGATTATGATGACTAGAAAAACTGAGTTTGTCCAGTATTTTTTAGCATTTTCTAAAATAAAAAGCCCGACGAAACGCCGGGCTTTCCAAGTCAATACAGTCGGTTAGACTATATTAGAACGAACGCTGCAGACGAACGAAACCGTTCCACTGGTCGGTGTCGGCACCATCTTCGTCGTAGTAGTTGACGGCGATCTTGGTGGAGAGACCTTCGGTGATTTTGTAATCAACCGTGATACCAGCCTGCCATGCGTCACGGTTCGAGTAGTCGTTGGTCGCAATCGCTGTCGCGCCGGTGAATACTGGCGTACCACTTGCATCCAGGCCAACGAGTGCAACGCGGTCAGCCACATTACCGAACCACTGAGCGCCTGGGGTGATCGTCAAACGATCGGTTGCCTTGATGGCGTATTCAGCAGCGATCGCCCATTCAGACTCTGCGTAGTAAGCGTTTGCGCCGGAAGCCCAAACACCGGCCAGGCCGAGCGTGCCAGGACCGATTTCAGCAGTTGCAATGAGGCGAACTGCGCCTTCTTCCTGGTCAACGTCATAGGAGCCGATCAGCTGAAGAGCTGCTGCACCGAAGTTGCCACCGATGCCGCCAGTGATGCCAACATTGTTGTCAGCTTCCTGAGTAACAACGAACGTGCCCGGAAGCGGACCTGCTACGTCTGTTACAGTGCGGAACTGGCCGTTTGTGCCTTGCAGTTCGTCAACCGAGATACCTGCCCAGAAAGAGCCAGCGTCGTAGGTGTAACGAATGGAGTTGAACAGAGCGTTTGTGGACAGAACGTCAGCTTCGCCAGAGAGGCCATCGTCCCACCAGCTGTAGAACTTACCGACCTTCAGGCCGCCGAGTTCGATGAAGGCCTGGTCAACGAAGACAGACGAAGACGCCGCGGAACCGTTGTCGGCATTGCCGCGGAAGCCGATGAAGCCACGCAGAGCGCCGAGCTCGGTGTCCGTGCGGGTGTCAACTTCGAACTGAGCGCGCGTGAAGGAGTTCCAGTCAGACGTGCCGGAGAGATCACGACCGAAGTCGGTCTGGAAACGAACGTAACCGCCGAACTTGAGGCAGGTTTCGGTGCCGGGGATGTAGAAGAAGCCTGTGCCGAATGCATCGCAAACGCGGACATATTCCAGGGGCTCTGGCTCAGCAGCGACGATCGCGTCAGCAGCTTTTGCGCCAGATACTGCTGCAAGAGCTGCAGCGGAGCCGATGAGAAGGCTCTTGATGTTCATAATGACCTCCAGTCATGTTTCGTTATAAAAGCGGCGACTAGGTACACGCCCTTGAGGTTGCCCCCCGCTTCACGGATCAATAGACAGAAACACTCCATCTCCCGCAATCGAATATCACTAAATTAGGATGTTTTCATATTCGCCGATTTGCGGCGTGTTGTATTTTAGGCACAACTTACGTTAGGGGGATCGAATATTCCTGCCGGATTTTAAGACGCCGTTAAGATTTGCTGGGTCGCTGGCCTAGGACTTGTGCTGTTCAGAGAGGACTTTGGAAACTACGATTCGGGCGAAGTGAAACTTGCGGCGATTGGAAGCGGCCAATCGGACGGTTGGGAGTCTTCTCGCCCAGCTAGACGGACAAAGCGATCAACACCCCGCCAACCTATAAAGTTTGGCTGTGAAATGGCGCCGCGTCAGGTACGCCTGTTCCACACATCCACATAGAACTCATTTCTGGGAAACGCCATCGGCCTGGGCGCCCACTAACCTCAAGGCGTTTTCCAGGCCTTCAGTAACATCGCGACAAATTTTTCTGCTGCAGGCGACAGTGCACTGCTTCGTCGTTGCACGATACCGATTGTACGGGAAACCACCGGATCCACAATCGGTCGAGACACGAGATAGGGGTGGTCCTCTTGCGGGGTTGCCAGGCGCGGTAGAACCGAAATGCCGAGGCCGGCTTCGACGAGTCCCAATGATGTATTAAGATGCGTCACCTCGTAGAACCAGTTGAGCTTCAGATTGTGCCGTGCAAGCGCACCGTCCAACAAGGTTCTATTGCCGCTGGAACGATCCACCACGACGAGGGGATAAGGCTCCAGCTGATTCCAATGAATGGTGTCGTGTTTCGCTAACGGATGGTCCTTTCGCATGGCCAGAACGAAGGGATCGTCGATGAGAGGTTCGAATGACAGATCAGGATCGGAGTTCCCCATCAGGTTGATGCCGAACTCCACCTCGCCACGTGCCACAGCCTGCAGGCCTTCATTGGCCGTTAGATCGCGAATGCGTAGTCTTATAAGAGGATACTGCTCGCTGAAGGTCTTAATAACGGTGGGCAGAAAGTAGAATGCGGCCGTCGGCACGCAGGCCATGGTTATCAGGCCGCGGCGGAGCGAGCCATCCCGCATGGCAAAGAGGGAACCGTCGAATTCTTCCAGCATACGCCTGACGAGCGGCATGACCTCCTGCCCCATGGCCGTCGGCGCAACATGGCGCGTCGTGCGCTCCAGCAAGGGTGCGCCGATGGCCTGTTCCAGTTTCTGTATGCGCCGCGTCAACGCCGGTTGCGAGATGTGCAGCGCCTCAGCTGCCCGATGAAAACTTTCCAACTCCACGACCGCCTGAAAAGCTCGAAGATCAAGAATCTCACAATTAATGCTCATATCGCAATAAACCTCTCGAAAATTGCATTTAACAAATAAGCCTTTCTTCCTCATATTGCAACAACTGGATAGATTGATCCATGAAATGCAAGATTGAGGCGAAGATGAACGATCTCCTGAAGATACCCTGTGTGCTGATGCGCGGCGGAACGTCTCGCGGCCCGTTTTTTCTGGCCTCCGATTTGCCACGCGATCCGGCCCAGCGCGATGCCGCTCTTCTCTCCATCATGGGCTCGGGTCATCCGCTTCAGATCGACGGTATCGGCGGCGGTAATCCGGTCACGTCGAAGGTTGCGATCATCGGACCGTCAAAAGTGAAGGGCGCTGATATCGACTACCTCTTCGCCCAGGTCCGCACGGACCGGCAATTGGTGGATTACTCTCCCAATTGCGGCAACATGCTTGCAGCCGTTGGTCCATTTGCCATCGAAGCCGGACTGGTGGCTGCCAAGGAGCATGACACGCTGGTTCGCATTCACAATGTGAACACCGGCAAGTTGATTGAGGCCAAGGTTCCCACCCGTGGCAGCGAGGTGATTTATATGGGCGACGCGTCGATAGACGGCGTACCCGGCCTCGCAGCCCCAATTGCCTTGACCTTCGTCGACTCGGCTGGTGCCAAGACGGGCAAGCTGTTGCCGACCGGCAAGCCGATCAATGTCATCGACGGTGTCGATGTCACGGCGATCGACTGCGCCATGCCGATGGTCTTGATGCGCGCTGCCGATCTCGGCATCACGGGATACGAAGACCCTCAGCTATTGACCGCCAACCGGGCTCTGATCGATCGTATGACGGGCATCCGTATCGAGGCGGGCAAGTTGATGGGCATGGGAGATGTGTCGGATATGGTCATCCCAAAGCCTGTTCTGATCTCGCCGGCGCGCAAAGACGGAACGATGTCGGTTCGCTACTTCATGCCGAATGAATGCCATCCGGCCTTGGCCACAACCGGTGCCGTCGGCATTGCGACGGCTGCGGTTACCGGTGGCACCGTGGCATTCGAGGCGGCTGGCCAGCCCAGCGTTCCCGCACTCATCCGGATCGAGCATCCGGCAGGGCGTCTCGACGTTCAACTCGAAATGCGAAACGGCGCCATTGCGGCCGGTCTTGTCAGAACCGCGCGCCGTCTTTTCGAAGGCTTCGCTTTCGCCAAACCAGCCGCCGCCATCGAACACGCAGCATAGACAAACGCCATCACGGCACACAGCATAGAGAAAACCGGGAGGAGACCCACATGCGTAAATTCCTGCTAGCAACTGCAGCACTCTGCGCCTTCGCAGCAACCGCCAATGCCGAATCCGTCAGAATGAGCGTTGGTTCCTACAATCTCAATAACCTGCCCTTCCCTGTGGCCGCCAGCCTCGGCTACTACAAGGATGAAGGTCTGGATGTGACCACCGAGAACTTCGCCCAGGGTGGCTCCAAGGTGCTTCAAGCTCTTGTGGCCGGCTCCACGGATGTTGCAGTCGGCTTTTACGACCATACAATCCAGATGCAGTCGCAAAACAAGCACGTCGTCGGCTTCGTGATGCTGGCGCGCAATTCCGGTCTGGTCCTGGCTGGCAAAAACGACACGGACTTCGATCCGGCAAAGCCTGAAACGATCAAGGGCAAGAAGGTCGGCATCACCTCTCCGGGCTCGTCCTCCGACTTCTTCATTCGTTACTACATGAAAGAACATAAACTCAGCGATAACGACATCTCCATCATCGGCGTCGGCTCGGGCGCTGCAGCCGTTGCGGCACTTCAGCAAGGCAAGATCGACCTTCTCGTCAATTACGACCCGGCCGCTACCATCGTTGTGGAGCGCGGTCTCGGCAAGATCCTGATTGACGCGCGCAGCGATCAAGGCGCGAAAGACGTCTATGGCGGCATTTACCCCACCTCGGTCCTCTATGCGACCCAGGATTACATCGACGCTAACCCGGAAGTGATCCAGAAGGTCACAAATGCCACAGTGCGCGCGCTGCACTGGATGAAGGCGCATTCGGCTGAAGAGATCGTCGAAAAGCTGCCGGAGGATTTCGTCTCTGGCGACAACGCGACCTACATCAAGGCTGTCGAATCCGCCAAGGCGATCTTCTCCGAAGACGGCAAGTTCGAGGCGAAGGACCTGGAAACACCGCTCGCCGTTCTGAAAAGCTTCAATGAGGCTGTGGCAAAGGCCATGATCGACCTCAACACCACCTACACCAACAAGTTCGTCGAAGCAGCCGCTTCGAAGCCCGCAAACTGAGGGTCCTTCCATGTCATCACCAGTCAGAAAGCTAACGCCGGTGGCACAGTCCGAACCTAATGCGATGGTCGCCATCGATAATGTGACGATGGCATTTGGCTCATTCACTGCCGTTCAGGATGTCAACCTCACAGTTGGCGATGGAGAATTCCTCTCCATCGTCGGGCCAACCGGCTGCGGCAAGTCCACGATCCTGAACGCGATCGCCGGCCTGTTGAAACCCGCCAAGGGATCAGTCAGCATCGATGGAACTGCGGTCAACGGCGTGCAGAACAATATCGGCTATCTCTTCCAGCAGGATGCGCTGCTTCCCTGGAAGACGGCCTATCAGAATGTCGAGCTTGGCTTGATGTTCCGCGGCGTGCCGGAAGCGGAGCGCCGTGCCAAAGTCATGGCCTGGCTCGAAAAAGTCGGCCTCAAAGGCTTCGAAAGCCGCTTCCCGCACATGCTGTCCGGCGGCCAGCGCAAACGCGTGCAGATGGCCCAGGCTCTGATCACCGAGCCGAAAGTTATTTTGATGGATGAGCCTTTCTCGGCACTCGATATCCATACCCGCCATCTGATGCAGAATGAGCTTCTTCGCCTGTGGCAGGAAGATCGCCGCGCGGTCGTGATGATCACGCATGATCTGGAGGAAGCCATAGCACTTGGTGACCGCGTCGTCGTTCTGGCCGCTGGCCCGAAGAGCCGCGTAATCGAAAGCTTCCCTGTCGATCTCGAGCGTCCACGCAACGTTGCTGAAATCAAACTCGACCCGAAATTCATGACTCTGTACCGCGATATCTGGGCATCCCTGCGCGGCGAAGTGGAGAAGAGCTATGCAAGCCGTTAATATTCGCATCATTCAGGTCGTGCTGCTGGTCGCCATTCTCGGTGGATGGCAGCTTGGCGTATCGATGGGCGCCATCGACCGCTTCTTCTTCCCCGCTCCGTTTGACATCGTGACGCAGGTCGTCACCTGGATCGCTGACGCCGGCTTCTACAAGCATGTCGGCATTACTTTGAGCGAAACTGTGCTCGGCTATCTCATCGGCACCGGTCTCGGTGTGGCAGCAGGCGTCTGGCTTGGTCTTAGCCCCTTCGTTGCCCGCGTGCTCGATCCTTTCATCAAGGCTGTCAATGCCATTCCCCGCGTCGTTCTGGCTCCGATCTTCGTTCTGTGGCTGGGCCTGGGCCTTTGGTCGAAGGTTGCACTGGCCGTCACATTGGTCTTCTTCGTCACCTTCTTCAATGCCATGCAGGGCGTTAAGGAAGTGAACCCGGTCGTTCTGTCGAATGCCCGCATTCTCGGCGCCAAGCGCTCTGATCTTCTGCGCCACGTCTACTTCCCGGCCGCAGCGAGCTGGATCCTGTCTTCGCTGCGCACCTCCGTTGGCTTTGCGGTCGTCGGCGCCATCATTGGCGAATATCTCGGTGCGTCCGCAGGCCTCGGCTATCTGATCGCTCGCTCGGAAGGCAACTTCGATGCGGTCGGCGTCTTTGCCGGCATCATCATCCTCGCCATCTTCGTTCTCATCATCGACCTCATCCTCGATGTTGCGGAAAAGAAGATGATCACATGGCGTCCAAATGCTGCGGAAGAACGGCCAGCCTGACACGGCAACGCTTAAATAGAATTAGAGAGGGCGGTCAATTGGCCGCCCTTTTGCGTATCGGAAACTCTAAGAATAAGCAGCGGCGACGGCCAGTTACCGAAGTCGCAGCTTAGGTCTTAGTCTGGACGTGAAATCTTATCCGCGCACCGGCACGGAAATCCCCCGCACGAGCTTCCGGTCAAACGGCGTCGAACGACAAGCTCACATCGCCACAAGGTACTGGCCTCTGCCATTGGACGATCTTTCCCAGGCTGAGCGCAGAAAACGGTGATAATGACTGGATCTACCTTGGGTAGGCATGGCTTTTTCGCATCCAATCGGAACGCGACCCGCCTTCGATCCGTTGGACTGACATCAATAACCCGCCCAAGGAGGAAACATCATGAGCATCTTCAGTAAAATCAAAGACGCGATCTTCGGGTCGGCGCACGCCGAGCAAACATCGCCATCCGCCACCGAACCAACACCTTCATCCACTCCTGAGCCCGCAGCAACCACCGCACCTCCGATTGGCGGCACCGGCCAGTCCGTCCCCCCGACCTCCGGTAGTTCCGCGTCGGTCCCCCCCGCGCCCACCCCCGCCTCTGCTCAAAACGTCGATGTCGCCTCACAGCTCGACGCGGCGGTAAAGCGCAGTGGACAGCGCCTGGATTGGAAGCATTCGATTGTCGACCTGATGAAGGCGCTCGGCATGGATGCAAGCCTCGCAGAGCGCAAGGAACTGGCGCAGGAGCTCGGCTATACAGGCGAACTCAACGGCTCGCCGGAAATGAACAACTGGCTGCATAAGGCTTTGCTCAAAAAACTGTCAGAAAATGGTGGCAAGGTACCCGCAGAATTACTCGATTAATTTTTGGAACCGAACGCGCCGCTGCGCATTATCACTCTCGAGTGGCGTGGCGGCGCCACGGCTTGCATGTTGACCACGGATGTACTGGCGGCAGATAACAAGCGACAAGAGGTCGGTGCGAGTTCGCCCCGGCCTTTTTTGTTGCTTTGATGGAGTGTCTGGCGCCTGTCTATTCGGCAACAACCGCGACGGTAATTCTCAGAGGTCGTGGAGCCGGCGACAAGATCGACAGGCGACCGCGGCTACTGGCCGCCGACCGGGCCATCGCCCTCAGTCCCCTGCTCGCGGTCCGCGGGTTGACCGACCGGCACAGGCGGCGCTCCCTCATCATTGTTGGTTATAATGTCTTCGTCCGACGCCCTCAGGCGCCAGGTAGAGCTGGCTCGGCAAATCTGAACAGTTGAGATAAGTGGCTTTCGGCTTTTGAACACGGCAGTATGCCGGGAACAGGAGCCATGATGACAAAACGACCTCGCCGCAACCACAGCCCGGCCTTTAAGG
>NZ_CAJYTV010000002.1:0-23914 GCF_913777885.1 uncultured Agrobacterium sp.
ATGTCTGGCAAGATGCACGTGAGCGAACTGACGCCCAACGGAAGACGGCACGGGGCAAAGCGATCTACAAGCGGCGCAAGGAAACGGTGGAGCGATCCTTTGCCGATGCCAAACAGCTTCACGGCCACCGCTATGCCCGCTTCCGTGGCCTGATCAAAGTCAGATGGCAGTGCCTCATCGCCGCAGCGGCACAAAACATCAAGAAGATCGCAATGGCGGTGACCAAAACACCTAAACCTGCGTGGGGATGAGGCGATCACCCTCAACTTGTCTCCCATTCAGCGTCGCACACGCAGATCAACAAACAGCATCATCCTAAAAAAGAAAAACCCGCCGAAAAATCGACGGGTTTGTCAGCGGTCTGAGCCCCGCTGGAGACAGCGGGGCTTTTGCGTTTTCGGGTGCCTGGGATGTGTCTCCAACAGATCTGGCTGCTAGCCGGCAGAGTTGGGTCTGCGCTCGGACTTCGCGTAGAAACAAAAAACATCCGGTGAGGGGACCCACCGGATGGACGTTCAAAGACCTATCGTCTGATGGTCGCCACTCCGCCTCGTTGGGACTGGGGTGGTGGGCATCGTCGCCTTCAGAACTCCTCCCACTGACCGGGAGAAGCAACTGCCGCTGTTCTTCCGCTGAACGCTCTGCTCAACCTGCCGCCCAATGCGCGGGCAGGAGAGAGGATTGGCGGTGCATCGAGTGGTGCCGCGCGAAGGGCAGGGGCCGCATCGTCCAGCTTGAAGCGGGTGATGAGGCGGGCGAGATTGGACGCCTCGTCGGCCAGGCGGTTGGAGGAGGCTGTCGATTCTTCCACCATGGCGGCATTCTGCTGCGTCATCTGGTCCATGTGATTGACCGCGGTGTTGACCTCCGACAATCCAGTAGACTGTTCCCGCGCTGCGGTCGCAATCGAGTGGACGTGCTCGTTGATCTTGATCACATGGCTCTGGATCTGGCCGAGCGCGTCGCCGGTCGCCGTTACCAGTTTCACGCCGGTCTGCACCTCGTCGCCGGAGCGGGAGATCAGTGTCTTGATTTCTTTGGCAGCGTGAGCGGAGCGTTGCGCAAGCTCGCGGACTTCCTGTGCGACGACGGCAAATCCCTTTCCTGCTTCGCCAGCGCGCGCTGCTTCCACGCCTGCATTGAGGGCGAGAAGGTTGGTCTGGAATGCGATCTCGTCGATCACGTTGATGATCTGGCCGATCTCGCCCGAGGCCTGCTCTATGCGGCCCATGGCGGAGACGGCATTCTGCACGACCGCGCTAGACTGTTCGGTCGAGCGGCGTGCCTCGTCTACCATATGGCTTGCTTCCGTTGCCCGCTCGGTGGAGTTTTTCACCGCAGCGGTGATTTCCTCCAGTGCTGCGGAGGTCTCCTCAAGAGACGCAGCTTGCTGCTCGGTCCGCTTGGACAACTCGCCAGACGCTGTGCGCATTTCGCCCGCGCCACTATTGATTGTTTCGATCGCGATGCGAACCTGGCCGAGAAGATGGCGCAGGTTTGCCATGGTGTGATTGACGTTGTCACGCAGTTCGGCAAATGCACCCTGGAATTCGCCATGCATGCCTGCCGTCAGATCGCCGTCCGAAAGAGCAGAGATAACGCGCCGGGTTTCTGCTACGCCATGATCGACGGAAGCGACCAGTTCATTGACCTGGGCTGCAAACCTGTCGAGGTCGACATTGCCGTAGTTCTTGGTAATGCGCTTGGTGAAGTCGCCAGCCACGGCGGCGGAGACCACTTCGCCGATGTTCGATTGGAGGTCGGCACTCTTTGCCTGTAGTGCCGCCTCCTGCGCATTCAGCTCACGAACCTTGATAGCATTCTGTTTGAAGACTTCGACTGCACGGGCCATTTCACCCAGCTCGTTCTTCAACTCTGTGAACGGGACGTCGACGTCCAGATCACCATCGGCCAGCTTGCGCATGACGGCTGTCGAACTGCCGACGGGTTCGGCGATGCCGCGGTAAAGAGCAAAGCCGCCGAAAAGCGCGAAGCCTGTAAGGCCGATCAGGCCGCCGATGTTGACCCAGTCTGAGTTGCCAACCGCAGCATCGCCGTCAGCACTTCGCGCGTCCATCAGGCTGCGCTCGGTTTCCTGAATTTCCGCAATGGTGCTGCGGATCTTGTCCATATAGGCTTTGCCCGCGCCCTGAGCTTCCAACGCTCTGGCCTGCTCGGCGGTGGATGTATTGCGCATCAGCGCAATCTCTTTTTCCGCGATGTTGGCGCGCCAAGCCTTTGCCTGTTCGTCAAGGTTGGCAAGTCGTTGCTGCTGGGCGGGATTGTCTGAAGTCAACGCCTTCACATTGGCGAGGCCCGCTTCATAATCACTGATGCCGCCGCGATAGGGATCGAGGAATGCATCGTTTCCCGCAATGAGGTAACCACGCAAGCCAGTTTCCTGATTGACGATGGCCACGAGAATTTTGTTCGTCGCCCGATAGACCTCATTGGTGTGCTGTATCCAGCCATTCGTCTTGTCGATGAAATGAATGCTGCGATAATTCAGGAGACTGACCGTTGCCGCGACAACGATGAGAATCGCGAAGGTGATTGTAATCTTGAAGGAGGTCTTCATGTGTTGCAGTTGCTTCATCATGTGTCTTAGCCGCAGATGATAGAGGAACCCTAATGCGACCCACCCAGCATGACCGAGCACCCGCACCGCCGAAGAGCGCGCGGGAAGTCATCATCTCTTCCTGCAGCATAAAAATGGTCTTGAAGCGCCGCTGCAATTCATTCGAGCGACAATGTCCAGTTGCCCACTAAGAGGCCCAGCAAGACGGTGCCATAACGATGCGGCATCGAAATTGGTTCAGTCGAATAATTGAATTTTTTCTAGGAAGAATCCTGATATATTCGGTAAATACTTTCTTAATACTTTAGAAAATTGTATTTCATGAAACGTAGTCGTGAATGTCGCGGGTTCTTATTGTCAGTCGTCTGCGTGCATCGTCTGACTTTGGAAAAATGTAAAAAGACGCTTGCCAATCGCGGCGCGCCGTCTTAAAGGAGGCACACACCGGGCGGGCGAGGCGAATTGCTGAGTCTGGTTTGGTCTGAAGGGGTATAGCTCAGTTGGTAGAGCGGCGGTCTCCAAAACCGCAGGTCGTAAGTTCGAGCCTTACTGCCCCTGCCATTTTCTCAGTCGCAAGCGCGCAACCTCGCTGCATGGCGATTGAGTGCCGGGTATCCGGCGAATTCACCGAATGTCGATTTTCTCTTGTTAAAAAGGGAATCGGCGTTTATGTAGGGTCAAAACAGACACGCGGTGCGTGGGGCTGATTAGTATCGGCTTTACGCGCCGTAATTGCGTGGGCAGTCAATGGCATCCAAAACCAACCCGTTTACGTTTCTGCAGCAGGTGCGCGCCGAAGCGTCGAAGATCACTTGGCCATCGCGCCGCGAGACCATGATTTCCACGGCTATGGTGCTGGTTATGGTCATCTTTGCGGCTCTGTTCTTCTTTGCGGCAGATCAGCTTATCGGCTGGTTGCTCAGCCTCGTGCTGAATGTCGGCCGCTAACGCATCGAACGGAGAGCTATAATGGCAGCGCGTTGGTACATTGTTCAGGCCTACTCGAATTTCGAGAAGAAGGTCGCTGAATCGATCGAAGAAAAGGTTCGCCAGAAGGGTCTGGACCATCTGTTCGAAAAAATCCTCGTTCCGACTGAAAAGGTCGTCGAGGTGCGTCGTGGCCGCAAGGTTGATAGCGAGCGCAAGTTCTTTCCAGGTTACGTGCTGGTGCGCGCTAACTTGACGGATGAGGCTTATCACCTCATCAAGAATACGCCGAAGGTCACCGGCTTTCTCGGTTCCGACAATAAGCCGGTTCCGATTCCGGATTCCGAGGCTGACCGTATTCTCGGTCAGGTCCAGGAAGGTGTCGAGCGTCCGAAGTCTTCGGTTTCGTTCGAAATCGGCGAGCAGGTTCGCGTCTCCGACGGTCCGTTCGCATCGTTCAACGGTGTCGTTCAGGACGTTGACGAGGAGCGCTCGCGCCTCAAGGTCGAAGTGTCGATCTTCGGTCGCGCTACTCCGGTAGAGCTCGAGTACAATCAGGTCGAGAAGGTCTGATCAAGTTTCGGAGGGTGGTTTCGCCCTTTGTCAATACATCAGGATTATAGAGCAAGCATTTGCTTCTACATCCTGATGTGATGCGGCCAGGGCCGCAAAGCGCGTGGAAGATCATCTGGCTCTCAAGCCGGGGCAGGGGTCGAACCACGCAACCGCAGCCGCCGGATATTCCGGCATATGGACCGGGAAACCGGTTCGATTTGAAAGGCAGAGAGTAATGGCTAAGAAAGTTGCAGGCCAGCTCAAGTTGCAGGTTAAGGCAGGATCGGCTAACCCGTCCCCGCCAATCGGCCCGGCACTTGGTCAGCGTGGTATTAACATCATGGAATTCTGCAAGGCGTTCAATGCCGCCACGCAGGAAATGGAAAAGGGTATGCCGATCCCGGTCGTCATCACCTATTACCAGGACAAGTCCTTCACCTTCGTCATGAAGCAGCCACCAATGACGTACTGGCTGAAGAAGGAAGCTAAGATCACCTCCGGTTCCAAGACGCCTGGTAAGGGCGCCAAGGTCGGCTCCATCACCAAGGCTCAGGTCAAGACGATCGCAGAAGCCAAGATGAAGGATCTGAATGCAGCCAACATCGAAGGCGCAATGGCAATGGTTGAGGGCTCTGCCCGCGCCATGGGCCTGGAAGTGGTAGGTTGATCATGGCTAAGCTTGCAAAGCGCGTACAGAAGACCCGTGAAGGTGTTGACCCGAACAAGCTCTACGTCCTGACCGACGCCATCTCGATGGTTAAGGAACGGGCTGTCGCCAAGTTCGACGAAACCATTGAAGTTGCAATGAATCTTGGCGTTGACCCGCGTCACGCCGACCAGATGGTTCGTGGCGTTGTCAATCTGCCGAACGGCACAGGCCGTGACGTTCGCGTTGCTGTTTTTGCTCGTGGCGCCAAGGCTGATGAAGCCAAGGCTGCTGGTGCAGACATCGTTGGCGCCGAAGACCTGCTGGAAACGGTTCAGGGCGGCAAGATCGATTTCGACCGCGTTATCGCGACCCCTGACATGATGCCGCTCGTCGGTCGTCTCGGCAAGGTTCTCGGCCCACGCGGCATGATGCCGAACCCGAAGGTCGGTACGGTCACGATGGATGTCGCTGGTGCCGTCAAGGCTTCCAAGGGTGGCGCTGTCGAGTTCCGCGTCGAAAAGGCCGGTATCGTTCACGCCGGCGTTGGCAAGGCTTCGTTCGATGCCAAGGCGCTGGAAGAAAACATCAAGGCTTTTGCTGACGCCGTCATCAAGGCTAAGCCTACCGGTGCAAAGGGCAACTACGTCAAGCGCGTAGCGATCTCCTCGACCATGGGCCCAGGCTTCAAGATCGACCCTTCGTCGGTTACGGCTTAAGTTGATTTCGCTGCGCCTTCCAAGGAGGCGCGGCAATACTGATTTCCGGTTCGCAAGAGCCGGAAATTTCCGGGGTAACCCGGAATTCCTGTCCGAGATTGCAGGTGGTTGGTATCTCCCGAGATATTGGCCTTAATCATTCAACCTGCATGAGACGGGTAAGAGCCCGGATTTTCGCATCGAGACGATGCTAAATAATTCGGTTCGAACCTGATGTGCCTGTGCCTGAAGCCGTTTGCGGCGACAGAGCGGGGGACAGGATCCTCAAGCGTCGCTTGGGATTTCGGCAACGAAAACCCTTGAGGCAAAGGCAAACCCGATGGGTGCACATTCAATGTGTAGTCATCTACTGGAGACAGACAGTGGAAAGAGCGGAAAAACGCGAATTCGTCACGGAGCTGAACGAAGTCTTCAAGGCTTCCGGTTCAGTTGTCGTGGCCCACTATGCTGGTGTCACAGTTGCGCAGATGAACGATTTTCGTTCGAAAATGCGTGCTGCTGGCGGCACCGTCAAGGTCGCGAAGAACCGCCTGGCCAAGATCGCTCTTCAGGGTACGGAGTCGGAAGGGATGTCAGATCTCTTCAAGGGACAGACGCTGATTGCATACAGCACTGACCCTATGATTGCTCCGAAAGTCGTCATGGACTTCGCCAAGACCAACGACAAGGTCGTTGTACTGGGCGGCGCCATGGGCGCAACCACGCTGACAGCTGATGCAGTCAAGTCGCTTGCGACTCTGCCTTCGCTGGACGAGCTGCGTGCGAAGCTGCTGGGCCTTCTCAATGCCCCGGCAACCCGCGTCGCAACGGTTGTGGCAGCACCGGCAAGCCAGCTTGCTCGTGTGTTCTCGGCTTACTCCAAGAAGGACGAAGCCGCTTAAGGCGGTTTTTCGCTGTAAATATTCAAACCGGTTCGAACCGAATTAAAGGAACTGAAAAATGGCTGATCTCGCAAAGATCGTAGAAGACCTCTCCTCGTTGACCGTTCTGGAAGCTGCTGAGCTTTCCAAGCTTCTCGAAGAGAAGTGGGGCGTTTCGGCTGCTGCTCCTGTAGCAGTTGCTGCTGCTGGTGGCGCTGCTGCCGCTGCTGCTCCTGAAGAAGAAAAGACCGAATTCGACGTTATCCTGGTTGACGCTGGCGCCAACAAGATCAACGTCATCAAGGAAGTTCGTGGCATCACCGGCCTCGGCCTGAAGGAAGCTAAGGACCTCGTTGAAGGCGCTCCGAAGCCTGTCAAGGAAGCTGTTTCCAAGGCTGAAGCTGCTGACCTCAAGAAGAAGCTTGAAGACGCCGGCGCTAAGGTCGACGTTAAGTAATCTTTAAGATTGCTGATGGGAGAAGGAAAATCCTTCTCCCATTATCGCTCTGTTTGAAACCGATTACCCAAGAACCGCCTGAAAACGGTTCTTGGGTAATGGGTTCTTCAAGAGAATGGTTCCGAACCAGCTCATCAGGCAATCCGGCCTGATCGATCCGGGAAGTGGAACGAGATTGATTTTACCCATTATTCGACGGGGTCGACTGGCCATCGGTACCCGTCCGTTGCAGGCCCGGATGCAATTTTAAAGGAGCGACGATGGCTCAGACCCTTTCGTTTAACGGTCGTAGGCGCGTACGCAAGTTTTTCGGCAAAATTCCAGAAGTAGCGGAAATGCCGAACCTCATCGAGGTTCAGAAGGCTTCGTATGACCAATTCCTCATGGTTGACGAGCCCAAGGGCGGACGTCCCGACGAGGGATTGAACGCCGTATTCAAATCCGTATTCCCGATCACCGACTTCTCCGGCGCGTCCATGCTGGAATTCGTATCTTATGAATTCGAAGCACCAAAGTTCGACGTCGAGGAATGCCGTCAGCGCGATCTGACCTACGCAGCGCCGCTCAAGGTGACGCTACGCCTCATCGTGTTCGATATCGACGAGGATACAGGCGCGAAGTCCATCAAGGACATCAAGGAACAGTCGGTCTACATGGGCGACATGCCGCTCATGACCAATAACGGCACGTTCATCGTCAACGGCACCGAGCGCGTTATCGTGTCTCAGATGCACCGTTCGCCAGGCGTGTTCTTCGACCACGACAAGGGCAAGAGCCACTCTTCCGGCAAGCTGCTCTTTGCTGCGCGTGTCATCCCTTACCGCGGCTCCTGGCTCGATATCGAGTTCGACGCCAAGGATGTCGTGTTCGCGCGTATCGACCGTCGCCGCAAGCTTCCTGTCACCTCGCTCCTCATGGCGCTTGGCATGGATGGCGAAGAAATTCTGTCGACCTTCTACACCAAGGCGACCTACGCACGCGAAGGCGACGGATGGCGCATCCCGTTCCAGCCCGAGACGCTGAAGAACGCAAAGGTCATCACCGACATGATCGATGCCGATACCGGCGAAGTCGTTGTCGAAGGTGGCAAGAAGCTGACCCCGCGTCTGCTGCGTCAGTTGACCGAGAAGGGTCTCAAGGCTCTCAAGGCCAGCGACGAAGACCTTTACGGCAACTTCCTGGCCGAAGACATCGTCAACTACGAGACGGGTGAAATCTATCTCGAAGCCGGCGACGAAATCGACGATAAGGCGCTGACCGTCATTCTCGGTCATGGCTTCGAAGAAATCTCTGTCCTCAACATCGACCACGTCAATGTTGGCGCCTATATCCGCAACACGCTTGCTGCAGACAAGAACGAGAACCGTCAGGACGCTCTGTTCGATATCTACCGCGTGATGCGCCCGGGCGAACCGCCGACCATGGATTCTGCGGAAGCCATGTTCAACTCGCTGTTCTTCGACGCCGAGCGTTACGACCTTTCGGCCGTCGGTCGCGTCAAAATGAACATGCGTCTCGACCTCGACGTGGAAGACACCGTGCGCACGCTGCGCAAGGACGACATCCTGGCCGTGGTTAAGATGCTGGTCGAGCTGCGTGACGGCAAGGGCGAAATTGACGACATCGACAACCTCGGCAACCGCCGTGTTCGTTCTGTCGGCGAGTTGATGGAAAACCAGTATCGTCTGGGTCTCCTGCGCATGGAACGCGCGATCAAGGAACGTATGTCCTCGATCGAAATCGACACTGTTATGCCGCAGGACCTGATCAACGCGAAGCCGGCAGCTGCTGCCGTTCGTGAATTCTTCGGCTCCTCGCAGCTGTCGCAGTTCATGGACCAGGTGAACCCGCTTTCGGAAATCACCCACAAGCGCCGTCTTTCGGCTCTTGGACCGGGCGGTCTGACCCGTGAGCGCGCAGGCTTCGAAGTCCGCGACGTTCACCCGACCCACTACGGCCGTATTTGCCCGATCGAAACGCCGGAAGGCCCGAACATCGGTCTGATCAACAGCTTGGCGACCTTCGCCCGCGTCAACAAGTATGGCTTCATCGAAAGCCCGTACCGCAAGATCGTGGACGGCAAGGTCACCACCGACGTGATCTACCTCTCCGCTATGGAAGAGGCGAAGTATTACGTTGCACAGGCCAATGCCGAGCTCGACGCTGAAGGCGCATTCACGGAAGAATTCGTGGTTTGCCGTCATGCCGGCGAAGTTATGCTGGCTCCGCGTGACAACATCAACCTGATGGACGTCTCGCCGAAGCAGCTGGTTTCGGTCGCGGCCGCCCTCATTCCGTTCCTGGAAAACGACGACGCTAACCGCGCTCTCATGGGCTCGAACATGCAGCGTCAGGCCGTTCCGCTTCTGCGGGCCGAGGCACCGTTCGTCGGTACCGGCATGGAGCCGATCGTTGCCCGTGACTCCGGCGCTGCCATTGCAGCCCGTCGTGGCGGCGTGGTCGACCAGGTGGATGCGACGCGTATCGTTATCCGTGCAACGGAAGATCTCGATGCTGGCAAGTCCGGCGTTGACATCTACCGCCTGCAGAAGTTCCAGCGTTCCAACCAGAACACCTGCGTCAACCAGCGTCCGCTGGTCGCCGTCGGTGACATTCTGAACAAGGGCGATATCATCGCGGACGGTCCTTCGACCGATCTCGGTGACCTGGCACTTGGCCGCAACGCGCTCGTCGCGTTCATGCCTTGGAACGGTTACAACTACGAAGACTCGATCCTGATGTCCGAGCGCATCGTCTCCGACGACGTGTTCACCTCCATCCACATCGAAGAATTCGAAGTGATGGCCCGCGACACCAAGCTTGGTCCGGAAGAAATCACGCGCGACATTCCGAACGTTTCGGAAGAAGCGCTGAAGAACCTCGACGAAGCCGGTATCGTCTACATCGGTGCGGAAGTTCAGCCTGGCGATATCCTTGTCGGCAAGATCACGCCGAAGGGCGAAAGCCCGATGACGCCGGAAGAAAAGCTTCTGCGCGCCATCTTCGGTGAAAAGGCTTCCGACGTTCGCGACACCTCCATGCGCATGCCTCCCGGCACGTTCGGTACGGTCGTCGAAGTTCGCGTGTTCAACCGTCACGGCGTCGAAAAGGACGAACGTGCGATGGCTATCGAGCGCGAGGAAATCGAGCGTCTTGCAAAGGACCGCGACGACGAACAGGCAATTCTGGACCGCAACGTCTATGGCCGTCTGGTCGACATGCTGCGCGGCCAGGTTTCGATTGCCGGTCCGAAGGGCTTCAAGAAGGGTGTTGAGCTTTCTAACGCCGTCGTCTCCGAATATCCCCGCTCGCAGTGGTGGATGTTTGCGGTCGAGGACGAGAAGGTTCAGGCCGAGATCGAAGCTCTGCGTGGTCAGTACGACGAGTCAAAGTCGCGCCTTGAACAGCGCTTCATGGACAAGGTCGAGAAGGTCCAGCGCGGCGACGAAATGCCTCCGGGCGTCATGAAGATGGTCAAGGTCTTCGTGGCCGTTAAGCGCAAGATCCAGCCGGGCGACAAGATGGCTGGCCGTCACGGTAACAAGGGCGTCGTCTCGCGTATCGTGCCTGTCGAAGACATGCCGTTCCTGGAAGATGGTACGCATGTCGACATCTGCTTGAACCCGCTGGGCGTGCCTTCGCGCATGAACGTCGGTCAGATCCTCGAAACGCACCTCGCATGGGCTTGTGCCGGTATGGGCAAGAAGATCGGCGAGTTGCTCGACGAGTATCGCAAGACGATGGACATCACCGACCTGAAGAACGAGCTGACGGAAGTCTACGCGTCTGAGGCGAAGGACGAAGTGTCTTCCTTCGACGACGATGCGCTTGTGCGCCTTGCAGAGCAGTCCCGCAAGGGCGTCTCCATCGCAACACCGGTCTTCGACGGCGCGCATGAGCCCGATGTTGCTTCGATGCTGAAGCGCGCTGGTCTCAATGAGTCCGGTCAGTCGGTTCTCTACGACGGACGTACGGGTGAGGCTTTCGACCGCAAGGTGACTGTCGGCTACATGTACATGATCAAGCTGAACCACCTTGTCGACGACAAGATCCACGCTCGCTCGATCGGTCCTTACTCGCTCGTTACCCAGCAGCCGCTGGGCGGCAAGGCGCAGTTCGGCGGTCAGCGCTTCGGGGAAATGGAAGTCTGGGCTCTAGAAGCTTACGGCGCAGCCTACACGCTGCAGGAAATGCTCACCGTCAAGTCTGACGACGTGGCGGGCCGCACCAAGGTTTACGAAGCGATCGTCCGTGGCGACGACACCTTCGAAGCTGGTATTCCTGAGAGCTTTAACGTTCTCGTCAAGGAAATGCGGTCTCTGGGCCTCTCCGTCGAGCTGGAAAACTCCAAGCTCGAAGAGCAGCAGGCTGGCGATCAGCTGCCTGACGCGGCGGAATAAGATCAGAAAAGGCAGGCGCTTCGAAACGAGCGCCTGCCAGTTTCGCTCACGGACGCGTGTTCGTGGACGGACACTTTCGCCGCATTTTGCGGATAGATCCATGTTTGAAGCACTGGCCGGTCAACCCGGGAAAGATCGCGCCAGATGCAAGCAAGGGGCTCCATCCCCTTAAGGAGACAAGGCATGAACCAAGAGGTCATGAATCTTTTCAACCCGCAGGTGCCCGCGCAGCATTTCGATTCCATCCGGATTTCGATCGCTTCGCCGGAAAAAATCCTGTCGTGGTCCTACGGCGAGATCAAGAAGCCGGAAACAATCAACTACCGTACGTTCAAACCTGAGCGCGACGGCCTGTTCTGCGCGCGCATTTTCGGACCGATCAAGGACTATGAGTGCCTGTGCGGTAAGTACAAGCGCATGAAGTACAAGGGCATCATCTGCGAAAAGTGCGGCGTCGAAGTGACGTTGTCGCGCGTTCGCCGTGAGCGTATGGGCCATATCGAGCTTGCTGCTCCAGTTGCCCATATCTGGTTCCTGAAGTCGCTGCCTTCGCGTATCTCGACCCTGCTCGATATGACGCTGAAGGATGTAGAGCGCGTTCTCTATTTCGAAAACTACATCGTGACCGAACCTGGCCTGACTTCGATGAAGCAGAACCAGCTTCTGTCCGAAGAAGAGTACATGATTGCTGTCGATGAATTCGGTGAAGACCAGTTCACGGCCATGATCGGTGCTGAAGCGATCTATGAAATGCTCGCTTCCATGAACCTCGAGAAGATCGCTGGCGATCTGCGTTCCGATCTTGCTGAGACCACCTCGGATCTCAAGCAGAAGAAGCTGATGAAGCGTCTGAAGATCGTCGAGAACTTCATGGAATCCGGCAACCGTCCGGAATGGATGATCATGAAGGTCGTTCCGGTCATCCCGCCGGACTTGCGTCCGCTGGTTCCGCTGGATGGCGGCCGCTTCGCGACGTCTGACCTGAACGACCTGTACCGCCGCGTCATCAACCGTAACAACCGTCTGAAGCGTCTTATCGAGCTTCGCGCACCGGGCATCATCATCCGCAACGAAAAGCGTATGTTGCAGGAATCCGTTGACGCGCTGTTCGACAACGGCCGTCGCGGTCGCGTTATCACGGGTGCCAACAAGCGTCCGCTGAAATCGCTCTCCGACATGCTCAAGGGCAAGCAGGGCCGCTTCCGCCAGAACCTTCTGGGCAAGCGCGTCGACTATTCCGGCCGTTCGGTCATCGTGACCGGTCCGGAACTGAAGCTGCACCAATGCGGCCTGCCGAAGAAGATGGCGCTCGAGCTCTTCAAGCCGTTCATCTACGCCCGCCTTGACGCGAAGGGTTACTCCTCCACCGTCAAGCAGGCCAAGAAGCTGGTTGAAAAGGAAAAGCCGGAAGTCTGGGATATCCTCGACGAGGTCATCCGCGAGCATCCGGTTCTTCTGAACCGCGCACCGACGCTGCACCGTCTGGGTATCCAGGCTTTCGAACCGACTCTGGTCGAAGGCAAGGCCATCCAGCTGCATCCGCTCGTCTGCACGGCGTTCAACGCCGACTTCGACGGTGACCAGATGGCCGTGCACGTTCCGCTGTCGCTCGAAGCGCAGCTGGAAGCACGCGTGCTGATGATGTCGACGAACAACATTCTGCACCCTGCAAACGGCGCACCGATCATCGTTCCGTCGCAGGACATGGTTCTCGGCCTCTACTATCTCTCGATCATGAACGAGCGCGAGCCGGGCGAAGGCATGGCCTTCTCCGACATGGGCGAGTTGCATCATGCTCTGGAGAACAAGGTCGTGACGCTGCATGCCAAGATCCGCGGCCGCTTCAAGACCATGGATGCCGACGGCAAGCTGGTATCCAAGATCTATGAAACGACGCCTGGACGCATGATCATCGGCGAACTTCTGCCGAAGAACGTGAACGTGCCGTTCGAGACCTGCAACCAGGAAATGACCAAGAAGAACATCTCCAAGATGATCGACACGGTCTACCGTCATTGCGGCCAGAAGGACACGGTCATTTTCTGCGACCGCATCATGCAGCTCGGCTTCACCCATGCCTGCCGCGCCGGCATTTCGTTCGGCAAGGACGACATGATCATTCCGGACACCAAGGCAAAGATCGTTGGCGACACCGAATCTCTGGTGAAGGAATACGAGCAGCAGTACAATGATGGTCTCATCACCCAAGGCGAAAAGTACAACAAGGTTGTCGACGCCTGGGGCAAGGCGACTGAAAAGGTCGCCGAAGAGATGATGGCCCGCATTAAGGCTGTTGAGTTCGACGAGGAAACCGGTCGTCAAAAGCCGATGAACTCCATCTACATGATGAGCCACTCCGGCGCCCGCGGTTCACCGAACCAGATGCGTCAGCTCGGTGGTATGCGCGGCCTCATGGCCAAGCCATCGGGTGAGATCATCGAAACGCCGATCATCTCGAACTTCAAAGAAGGCCTGACCGTTAACGAGTACTTCAACTCGACCCACGGTGCCCGTAAGGGTCTTGCAGACACCGCCTTGAAGACGGCGAACTCCGGTTACCTGACGCGTCGTCTCGTCGATGTTGCACAGGACTGCATCGTCAACTCTCGTGATTGCGGCACCGACAAGGGCCTCACCATGACCGCCATCGTCGATGCCGGACAGGTCGTTGCTTCGCTCGGCGCACGTATTCTCGGTCGTACGTCGCTCGACGATATCGACAACCCGGTGACTGGCGAGAATATCGTCAAGGCGGGAACGCTGATCGACGAAGCCGATGTCGCTGTGATCGAAAAGGCTGGCATCCAGTCCGTTCGCATCCGTTCGGCTCTGACCTGCGAAATCCAGGTCGGTGTCTGCGGCGTCTGCTACGGTCGTGACCTTGCACGCGGAACACCCGTCAACATGGGTGAAGCCGTGGGCGTTATCGCCGCTCAGTCGATCGGTGAGCCAGGCACGCAGTTGACCATGCGTACGTTCCACCTTGGCGGCACGGCCAACGTGGTTGACCAGTCGTTCCTGGAAGCGTCCTACGAAGGCACGATCCAGATCAAGAACCGCAACATCCTCCGCTCGTCGGAAGGTGTTCTCATCGCCATGGGCCGCAACATGTCGGTTACCATTCTCGATGAGCGTGGCGTCGAGCGTTCTTCGCAGCGCGTCGCTTACGGTTCGAAGCTGTTCGTCGATGACGGCGACAAGGTCAAGCGCGGTCAGCGTCTGGCAGAGTGGGACCCTTACACCCGTCCAATGATGACGGAAGTGGAAGGTACTGTTCACTTCGAAGATCTGGTCGATGGTCTCTCCGTTCTCGAAGCGACCGACGAATCCACCGGTATCACCAAGCGTCAGGTTATCGACTGGCGTTCGACACCACGTGGTTCGGATCTGAAGCCTGCGATCGTCATCAAGGATGCGTCTGGCGCTGTTGCCAAGCTGTCCCGTGGCGGCGAAGCCCGCTTCCAGCTTTCGGTGGATGCAATTCTGTCGGTCGAGCCTGGTCAGAAGGTTTCTCAGGGTGATGTGCTTGCACGTTCGCCGCTGGAAAGCGCCAAGACCAAGGACATCACCGGTGGTCTGCCGCGCGTTGCCGAACTCTTCGAAGCGCGTCGTCCGAAGGATCATGCTATCATCGCTGAAATCGATGGTACGATCCGTCTCGGCCGCGACTACAAGAACAAGCGCCGCGTGATGATCGAGCCTGCGGAAGGCGGCGTCGAGCCAGTCGAATACCTGATCCCGAAGGGCAAGCCCTTCCATCTTCAGGAAGGCGACTACATCGAGAAGGGTGAGTACATCCTCGACGGTAACCCGGCACCGCACGACATTCTGGCGATCAAGGGCGTGGAGGCACTCGCTTCCTACCTCGTGAACGAAATCCAGGAAGTCTATCGTCTGCAGGGCGTTGTCATCAACGACAAGCACATCGAAGTCATCGTTCGTCAGATGCTGCAGAAGGTTGAGATCACGGATGCCGGCGACAGCCAGTATATCGTGGGCGACAACGTCGACCGCATCGAGATGGAAGACAACAACGATCGTCTGATCGAAGAAGGCAAGAAGCCTGCCTATGGCGAACCGGTTCTTCTCGGTATCACCAAGGCATCGCTGCAGACGCCGTCCTTCATCTCGGCTGCTTCGTTCCAGGAAACCACCAAGGTTCTCACCGAAGCTGCAATCGCCGGCAAGACGGACACGCTGCAGGGCCTCAAGGAGAACGTCATCGTCGGCCGTCTCATTCCGGCTGGTACCGGCGGCACCATGACGCAGATCCGCCGCATCGCGACGACCCGCGACGACCTCATCATCGAGGAGCGCAAGAAGAGCACTGGCTCTGCTTCCGCCAACCAGATGCTGCAGGACATGACGGACAAGGCACCGGCTGCCGAGTAAGGCAGTCAGGGCAGGGGCCTCTCATGGAGGTCCTCGCCAATGGACATAGAAACGCCCGGAGTAATCCGGGCGTTTTTTGTTTTGGTACGGACAGTGGGCCGTTTTCTCAGGACACGCCTGCGAAAATTGATGTGACTTGAACGATCGGGCAAACGGTCTTATCTTCCAGATGCTTCGATAGAGGAGAGATGACGACAATGGATTTTACACGCGCAACCACTTCACCCTTGGTTCTGCAGCGAGATGTACTGTCCTATGGTTTCGTCGATTTCTCTTTCCGGTCTGTCCTGCATCAAGCCTGACGGCAAACCGCTTTTCACCAATATCGATTTCAATTTCACTGATGAGCGCATTGGGCTCGTCGGGCGCAACGGTGTGGGCAAGACGACGCTTTTGCGTGTGATCGCCGGAGATATGACCCCGCACGCCGGTTGCGTTGCCGTGAATGGCACGGTCGCGCTGATGCGCCAGGACGGGATGATCCACCAGGATGCAACGCTTGCCGATCTCTTCGGTCTTAAGGAGGCGTTGGCGCTCCTTGACCTTGCAGCCGAGGGGAAGGCAAGTGTGGAGGAACTGGCTGAAGCCGACTGGACTTTAGGGGCCAGAATGGAGTCGGCGCTGGCGGATCACGGTCTCTCCGCCGATCCCGATACGCGGCTTGCCAATCTTTCTGGTGGGCAGCGGGTCCGGGCGGCGCTTGCGGCGATAATGATGGCTGGGCCGGATTTCCTTTTGCTGGACGAGCCGACCAACAATCTCGACAGAGCGGGCCGGGATCTGGTGATCGCGCTTGTCCGTCATTGGAAGGGTGGCGCAATCGTCGTCAGCCACGATCGCGAACTGCTGGAAGAGATGAATGCGATTGCAGAACTCACGACGCTTGGGTTGTCCCGCTATGGCGGTAATTTCAGTGCCTACCGTGGGCGTAAGCAGTTAGAACTGGACGCGGCGACACATGATCTTTTGCATGCGGGAAGAGCAAGTCGTGAGGTGGCACAGCGCGCGCAGCAAGCGTCCGAGCGGAAAGCACGTAAGGACAGTGTGGGGGCGAGGAGCCGGAGCAGAGGCGATCAGCCGAAGATATTGATGGATGCGGCGCAGGGGCGGGCGGAGGCCTCCGGCGGCGCAAGTCAGCGGTTGCGCGATGCCCGACGCGAGGCGGCCGAGGAAGCATTATGCTCCGCACGCTCGCGGATAGAGGTACTTCAGCCGATTCGAATGGATATCCCGTCGACCGGTTTGGTCGCAGGCAAGACCGTCCTTCGCCTCGATGCTGTTTCCGGCGGGTATGACCGCTCACGACCTGTCATCCGTGACCTTACCATGGCCGTGACTGGGTCGGAACGCATTCTGCTTGCCGGACCGAATGGAAGCGGCAAGTCCACGCTGTTGAAAATGATCTCCGGTGCGTTGACACCATTTGAGGGCGCTGTGGACGTGCGGGTGCCCTTCGCGGTTCTCGATCAGCACGTCCTGTCTCTCTCCGGTGATATGAGCTTGCTTGAGAACTTCCAGCAGATCAACCCCGTGACAGCAGATCGAGAGGCCTATGCTGCGTTGGCTCGGTTTAATTTCCGCGCAGACGATGCATTGCGCAAAGCGGCCAATCTGAGCGGCGGCGAACGCCTGCGGGCCGGGCTCGCTTGCGCACTTGGTGCCGTGACACCGCCGCAACTGTTGATCCTCGACGAGCCGACCAATCATCTGGACCTGGATGGGATTGCAGCGCTTGAGGGAGCATTGGCAATCTATGACGGGGCGATCCTTGCTGTTAGTCACGATGAGTCATTCGTGAGGGCGCTGTCACCGCACAGGGTCATTCGATTGGCGGGGTGAACGCTTCCATTTGTTTTGTCAGTGTCTGGAACTATTAGCTTCATCTCTAGTTGACAGCATGTTGTCAATTTGATGGGAGGCTGACATGAGTGCCGATGACACCCAGAAGATCGTTCGCGGCCTCGTGCTTTCTATTTTCGAAAGCAATGGTCGGTTGGTGGATACGGGCAATCGGATCGTGGGGCCACTTGGACTGACGACGGCATGGTGGCAGGTTTTAGGAGCATTGGGCTACGCACAGTCGCCTCTGCCCGTCGCGCACATCGCTCGTAACATGGGTTTGACACGCCAGTCGGTACAGCGTGTGACCGATCTCCTGGTCGAGCGTGGATTTGTTAGGCTGGAGCCGAACCCCCATCACCTGCGGGCAAAGCTCGTCGTGCTGACAACAGTTGGCAGGGCAGCTTTGAAACAGGCCGAGACGGCCGTTCTGTCGCTTGACGAATACATTCTCAGGCGCGTTGGCGCGCAGCGGTTGGCCGCCGCCATGAACGTCCTGCGAGACCTCAATTCAGCACTGGACGAAGCTCTCCAAACGAATGGCGATGATCTCGACGAGGCATCCGAGAAAGGAACATTATGAAGGCGGAACAGGAGAAAAGGAATTTCGATGTCGATGTGATCATCGTCGGGGGCGGTCCAATCGGGCTGACGACGGCTTGTGCGCTGGCGCATCACGGTGTGACATTTCGACTGTTTGAACAGCGACACGAGCCGCGCGCGCATTCCCGCGCCAATAATCTCTGGGCTCGTCCACAGGAACTCTTGGCGAGCATTGGTCTTCGCGATGCCCTTGCAGAGAAATCCTACCAGATAACCGAAATCAACACGCTGCTGAATGGGCGCCCGGTCAACCCCGTCAGGATTGCCGATGTCGATAGTCCTTACGGACCCGTTCTCTATAGCGGCCAGGACGTAATCGAGCAGACGTTGACTGAACGGATCAGGAGCAGCGCAGGAGAGGTCGAGCGAGGTAGAAGGGTCATCTCCTTCGAGCAGGATGCCGATGGCGTGACGGTCACGGTGGGCACGGTCAGCCGGGATGATGAAGATCAAATCGTTGAACCCATCGAGACCTTGCGCTGTCGTTACCTCGTCGGCGCAGACGGGCACGATGGCTCTGTCCGCAAGGGACTGGGTCTCGAATTTGAACTCAAGAAGCTGCCTCACGTCATGAACCGGCAACTTGACGCAAAGCTGACATGGCGCCGCTCCACCGATTTCGACCATCTGTGGTTTTTCTATTACGAGAAAGGCTTCTGTGGGGTGCTCCCCGTCTGGGGCGGGTATCACCGCCTGTTCTTCCTGTCCGACGATACCGGTCTTCCGGACAGAGACCCGACTCTAGAGGAAATGCAGGCCATTGCACGAGAGGTTACCGAGGATGAGACACTGACGCTCACCGATCCCATCTGGTTGACGCATAGTCGCTTTCAGCATGGGGCTGCAGACCACTACGCCAAGGGAAGGGTATTTCTTGTAGGTGACGCTGGACACGAGGCGCTGCCTGCTGGCGGGCAGGGCATGAATTCGGGGTTTCATGACGCGGTGGGTTTGGCCTGGCGCTTGGCGATGGTCCTTGACGGTTGGGCGGCACCTCTGCTGCTTCAGTCTTATGATGATGAGAGGGGCGGCGAGCACCGCAGGCTTGACGATCAACAGGTTCGCGGTTTTGAAAACAGCGTTTATCGTGGCGCGATCAAGGATGCCGCGATCGATCTGGCGGCAAGGTTCCTTCCAGATATCGGCACGCTCATTCAAGGCAGTGCGGATCTGCAGCAATTGAATGTTGCCTACCCGAAAAGCCCCTTGAACGAGGACCATCTGTCCGGGTTAAAGGACCTGGTCACCAAGAGCGCACCGAAGGCAGGGGAGCGCGCTCCGGATGCAAAGGTGATCGCACAGGACGGCAGTTCGACGACGCTCTTCGATTGCATCTACAATCCCGATGGAGAAAGTTTTGGGTGGACGCTGCTTGGGTTCGACGGGCGCAACCGGGAAAGCTCGGCTCGACTTCAGTCGAGTTTCGCGACCGTCAGTGACTGGTATTTCATTCGTCCCCGCCTGGTGCTCGCCACCACGACTAAAGGGGAGACGAAGCCGACCTCCCTCTATGACCTCGATCATGAAGCGCATAGTGCTTACGGTATCGAACAGCCGTCACTGATCCTCATTCGACCGGATGGGCACATCGCTTACAGAGGCGAGGCTGATCGTCCCGAAAAGCTCCGATCATACTGCCAGAAGATTTTTGGTTTGCCTCGTTCTGGGGCGCAGGCCCGCGTCGATCCGTTGGTGGCGGAGAGCTGTCGGGCCGAGTCCAATTGAAGGAGAGGTGAGGTCTTGACCAACGATTTAGCCTGCGCAGGCTAAGGCTATCCGGCTGAGTCTGCGCGGAGGTGGCGAGGAGCACGGGGGCGCGCTGCCGCACGCCCCTTTTCTATTGTCACGCAAAGCGGATGATCGACACTTCGCCTTCCAGGGCGCCCTGATAGGCGGATGCATGGGGTTCGTCGTCCGGCACTTCGGTAATCATGCCGATCTGGTCGAGATCGGCTTCGAGGAAGCCTTCTTCCGACAGAGCGTTCAAGGCTTCGCGCACGGCCGTGTCGTCGTCTGGCGCCTGGAGGATGACGTGGATGTCGATGCCGTCTTCGCCTTCGCGCTCATAGGCCTTGCCGATAATGACGAAGACCATAGCTTCGTCGCGTCCATTATCGTTGTCGGGTTCGGTGATCATGACGCGATTCCTTTTGTCTTTGGTGGAGGGTGCCAGAGGCGAATCCATCTGACGTTGACGCCTGCCACATGTTGTGTCCATCGCAACCCTGATCTTGGGCCGAATGGTGCTTCAAGGGAATCAATAGACGGCTTTGGTGAAAAGCCAAAGGGCACAAGCCGAAAAACAATGGTGAGGGTAGGGGCTTTATGGTAAAAGCCTTGAGAATTGCCGCAGCGCCGGGCGTTAGAGCCTGCCACGCGGGGACAAAATTCGGATTCACCCTTGACGAAAGCGGGCTAAGACAGTAGTACGCCCGCCATCGGAGCCGATGTGAAGTCTGGCCATCTGGGACGACTCGTCCTGGAGATCACTTCAAACAGGGGTCCAAAACACGTAAGAGACACGATTGTTGCACGCAAGACGTATGTCTTTACGTCCTCTGCTCTTGGTGGTCCATCCGAGGAAACCGGATCGGGCCACGTTTTGCGCATGAGGCTGTGCGTGTTTGGTTGCCGGAGACGGCGTAGCCGCCACCCGAAGGGGTGGCTAAAGTAGTTTTTGCAAGGGATGGTTATATGCCTACCGTAAACCAGCTGATCCGCAAGCCGCGTCAGGCACAGGTAAAGCGCAACAAGGTTCCTGCTCTGCAGGAAAACCCACAAAAGCGTGGCGTTTGCACCCGCGTTTACACGACGACCCCAAAGAAGCCGAACTCGGCTCTTCGTAAGGTTGCCAAGATCCGCCTCACCAACGGCTTTGAAGTCATCGGTTACATTCCTGGTGAAGGTCATAACCTTCAGGAACACTCCGTTGTCATGATCCGTGGCGGCCGCGTCAAGGACTTGCCGGGCGTTCGTTACCACATCATCCGCGGTGTTCTCGATACCCAGGGCGTCAAGAACCGTAAGCAGCGCCGTTCGAAGTATGGTGCGAAGCGTCCGAAGTAATTCGGCAATAACAATTCGGCGCTGCGCGAGGTTCTCCGCGTGGTATAGCGTCAATAACAAATGAGAGACAAAGAGTATGTCCCGTCGCCATAGTGCAGAAAAGCGTGAGATCAACCCGGACCCGAAGTTCGGCGATCTGGTCGTCACCAAGTTCATGAATGCCATCATGCTTCACGGCAAGAAGTCTGTTGCCGAAAGCATCGTTTACGGCGCGTTCGACGCCGTGCAGGGCAAGACGAAGCAGGAGCCGCTCGGCGTGTTCCATTCCGCTCTCGACAACGTTGCTCCGCATGTTGAAGTCCGTTCTCGCCGCGTTGGTGGTGCGACATACCAGGTTCCGGTCGACGTTCGTCCGGAGCGCCGCCAGGCTCTCGCCATCCGCTGGCTGATCGCTGCTGCGCGCAAGCGCAACGAAACGACCATGGTTGATCGCCTCTCCGGCGAACTCATGGACGCCGCGAACAACCGCGGATCTGCCGTCAAGAAGCGTGAAGATACGCACAAGATGGCTGATGCTAACCGCGCATTCTCGCACTACCGCTGGTAATCTCAACGGTCGAAGATCGAAAGGCAGTCCATTATGGCTCGCGAATATAAAATCGAAGATTACCGTAACTTCGGTATCATGGCGCATATCGACGCCGGTAAGACGACCACCACCGAGCGTATTCTCTACTACACCGGTAAGTCGCACAAGATCGGTGAAGTTCACGATGGCGCAGCCACGATGGACTGGATGGAGCAGGAGCAGGAGCGTGGCATCACGATCACCTCTGCTGCTACCACGACCTTCTGGAAGGGTCGCGATGGCAAGATGCGCCGTTTCAATATCATCGACACCCCCGGCCACGTCGACTTCACCATTGAAGTTGAGCGTTCGCTGCGCGTTCTCGACGGCGCTATCGCGCTGCTCGACGCCAACGCCGGTGTTGAGCCGCAGACGGAAACCGTCTGGCGTCAGGCAGAGAAGTACAACGTTCCACGTATGATTTTCTGCAACAAGATGGACAAGACGGGTGCTGACTTCTACCGCTCGGTAGAAATGATCAAGACCCGCCTCGGTGCCACTGCTGTCGTCATGCAGCTGCCGATCGGCGCTGAAACGGAATTCAAGGGCGTTATCGACCTGATCGAGATGAATGCTCTGATCTGGCGCGACGAATCCCTCGGCGCCCAGTGGGACGTCGTCGAAATTCCAGAAGACATGAAGGCCAAGGCTGAAGAATATCGTGAAAAGCTGATCGAGACTGTTGTCGAGATCGACGAAGAAGCGATGGAAGCCTATCTCGAAGGCAACTACCCGGACAACGAAAAGATCCGTCAGCTCGTTCGTCGCGGCACGATCGACGTGAAGTTCCACCCGATGTTCTGCGGTACCGCGTTCAAGAACAAGGGCGTTCAGCCACTTCTCGACGCTGTTGTCGATTACCTGCCTTCTCCGCTGGACATTCCGGCGATCAAGGGCATCGACTTCAAGACGGAAGCCGAAATCGAGCGTCACGCTGACGACGCCGAGCCGCTGTCCATGCTCGCGTTCAAGATCATGAACGACCCCTTCGTCGGTTCGCTCACCTTCGCGCGTATCTACTCGGGCAAGCTCGAAAAGGGCACATCCGTTATCAACACGGTCAAGGACAAGCGCGAGCGCGTCGGCCGTATGCTTCAGATGCACTCCAACAGCCGTGAAGACATCGAAGAAGCCTTTGCTGGCGACATCGTTGCTCTGGCTGGCCTCAAGGAAACCACGACGGGCGACACGCTTTGCGATCCGTTGAAGCCGGTTATCCTCGAGCGTATGGAATTCCCTGAGCCGGTTATCCAGATCGCGATCGAGCCGAAGACCAAGGGCGACCAGGAAAAGATGGGCCTCGCGCTTAACCGCCTGGCTGCTGAAGATCCTTCGTTCCGCGTCAAGACGGACGAAGAATCCGGTCAGACGATCATTGCCGGCATGGGCGAACTTCACCTCGACATTCTCGTTGACCGTATGCGTCGCGAGTTCAAGGTTGAAGCCACCGTTGGCGCTCCGCAGGTTGCTTACCGTGAAACGATCACGCGTCTGCACGAAGAAGATTACACCCACAAGAAGCAGTCCGGTGGTACCGGTCAGTTCGCTCGTGTCAAGATCATCTTCGAACCGAACCCAGAAGGCGAAGACTTCAAGTTCGAATCCAAGATCGTTGGTGGTGCTGTTCCGAAGGAATACATCCCAGGCGTTCAGAAGGGTATCGAAAGCGTTCTGTCTTCCGGTCCTCTGGCTGGCTTCCCGATGCTGGGTGTCAAGGCAACGCTCATCGATGGTGCATACCACGATGTTGACTCGTCTGTTCTGGCGTTCGAAATCGCATCGCGTGCCTGCTTCCGCGAAGCAGCGAAGAAGGCTGGTGCACAGCTTCTCGAGCCGATGATGAAGGTGGAAGTCGTAACTCCTGAAGATTACGTCGGTGACGTGATCGGCGATCTGAACTCGCGTCGCGGTCAGATCCAGGGTCAGGAATCGCGTGGCATCACAATCGTGATCAGCGCTCACGTTCCGCTGGCCAACATGTTCAAGTACGTCGACAACCTTCGTTCGATGTCTCAGGGCCGTGCACAGTATTCGATGACATTCGATCACTATGCGCCGGTTCCGAGCAACGTTGCTGCCGACATCCAGGCAAAGTACTCCGGTCAGAAGTGATCGGGGTACGCCCCAAACGAGATTTAGAGTTTATTCCCGCTTAGGGACAAGATGGAGAGCCACTAATGGCAAAGAGCAAGTTTGAGCGGACGAAGCCGCACGTCAACATCGGCACGATCGGTCACGTTGACCACGGCAAGACGTCTCTGACGGCAGCGATCACGAAGTTCTTCGGCGAGTTCAAGGCGTATG
>NZ_CAJYTV010000003.1:0-647895 GCF_913777885.1 uncultured Agrobacterium sp.
ACAAGGCCAATGAGCAGCTCGGTTACGCACAGCTGACGGCGGAGTTCGATGGTGTGGTTACGGCAACATCCGCCGAGTTGGGGCAGGTCGTGACCGTCGGCCAGGTGATTGTCACGATTGCCAAGCCGGATGAGCGGGATGCAGTCATCGACGTACCGCAGTCGGTGGCCGAGCAGTTGAAGCCCGGAATGCCCTTCCAGGTGGCATTGCAGCTGGACCCGAAGGTGCGCGTGCCCGGCACGGTGCGCGAAATCGCCCCGCAGGCGGATGCGGCGACGCGCACGCGCAGAACCAAGATCGCGCTCAGCAATCCGGGTGAAGCCTTCCGTCTCGGTGCGGTCGTCACGGCCTCTGCCAGCGCTGCCGATCAACCAACGCTGATGCTCCCCGCAACTGCGATCCGCAGCCGCGACAACCAGACGGCTGTGTGGATCGTCGATGAAGCTGCGGCGAAGGTTATGCTTCGTCCCGTCGTGCTAGACGGCGAACCCAATGCCTATGGCTATGTCACTATCAAACAAGGCGTTTCGCCGGGCGACCGCGTCGTTGTGGCCGGTGTCAACACGCTTGAGGACGGACAGTCGATCCGCGTCGATCAGGAGCTCGCACAGTGAAAAAGTTCAATCTCTCCGACTGGGCGCTCGAGCACCGCTCGCTTGTCTGGTATTTCATGGTCGTCTTCCTGATCGCAGGCGTGTTCTCCTATCTCAATCTGGGCCGCGAAGAAGATCCGAACTTCACCATCAAGACGATGGTGATCTCGGCAGCGTGGCCGGGCGCCACGGCCGAAGAGGTCAGCCGCCAGGTGACCGACCGGATCGAGAAGAAGCTGCAGGAGCTGGAATCGCTCGATTATACTCGCAGCGAAACGACCGCCGGCAAGACAACCGTTTTCCTCGAGCTGCTGCCCACGACGAAAGCCAGGGACGTGGAGCCGACATGGCGTCGCGTCCGCAACATGATTTCCGACATTCGCGGCGATTTTCCCTCCGGCGTGCAGGGGCCGTTCTTCAACGACCGCTTCGGCGATGTTTTCGGCAACATCTTCGCCTTTACCAGTGACGGTCTCTCCCAGCGCCAGCTGCGCGATCTGGTCGAGGATGCGCGCTCCAAGATCCTGACCATTCCCAATGTCGGCAAGGTGGATATTATCGGGGCGCAGGACGAAGCGATCTATCTGGAATTTTCGACCCGCAAGATCGCAGCGCTTGGCATCGATCGCCAGTCGATCATCACGACACTTCAGGCGCAGAATGCGGTGACCCAGTCCGGCTTCGTCACCGCGGGGCCTGAGCGCATCGCCATTCGCGTCGGCGGGCAATTCGCCTCGGAAAATGCGCTGGAGTCCATCAATCTGCGCGTCAATGACCGCTTCTTCCCGCTGACAGACGTGGCCACCATCCGCCGTGGTTATGTCGATCCGCCAACCGCTTTGTTCCGCTATAACGGCACGCCCGCCATCGGACTTGCGATCGGCATGCGCGCGGGCGCAAACCTTCTGGAGTTCGGCGCGGCGGTGGACGAGCATATCAAGGCCATCGTCGCAGATCTGCCCATCGGCGTGGATGTTCACCGCGTTTCCGATCAGCCTGCCGTGGTGGAAGAGGCGGTGTCCGGCTTCACCCGTGCGCTGTTCGAAGCGGTCGCCATCGTTCTCGTCATCAGCTTCATCAGCCTTGGTTTTCGCGCCGGTCTGGTGGTGGCGGTGTCCATTCCGCTCGTGCTGGCCATCACCTTCGTCTATATGGAGTTCAGCGGTATCTCGCTGCAACGCATCTCGCTCGGCGCCTTGATCATCGCGCTCGGGCTTCTGGTCGACGATGCGATGATTGCAGTGGAGATGATGGTGGCGCGGCTGGAGGCCGGGGATAATCTGCGAAAGGCCGCCACATACGTTTACACCTCGACTGCCTTTCCGATGCTCACGGGTACGCTCGTCACCGTCGCGGGCTTCATCCCGATCGGTCTGAACAGCAGTGCGGCGGGCGAGTTCACCTTCACGCTCTTCGTCGTCATAGCGGTGTCGCTGCTTGTCTCGTGGATCGTCGCGGTTCTCTTCACCCCGCTTCTCGGCGTCGTCATGCTGCCCAAGCAGATGAAGGGGCATCATGAGGGCAAGGGCAGGTTTGCGCGGATCTTCTCCAGCCTGCTGCAAACGGCCATGCGTTGGCGCTGGGTGACCATTTTGCTCACCATCGCCATCTTCGGCGTGTCGGTGGGCGGCATGGGCCTGGTGCAGCAGCAGTTCTTCCCAAGCTCCGACCGGCCCGAACTGATCGTCGACTGGAACTTGCCGCAGAACAGCTCCATTGCAGAAACCAACCGCCAGATAGCGCAGTTCGAGCGCGAGAAGCTCGCCAATAACGCGGATATCGACCACTGGACGACCTATGTCGGTCAGGGTGCGCCCCGCTTCATTCTGTCCTTCGACGTGCAGAGCCAGAATGCGTTTTTCGGCCAGACCATCATCGTGTCGAAAAGCCTCGAGGCACGCGACCGCATTCGAGCCGATTTCCAGAAATATCTGAATGAGACGTTCCCCGGCACCGATGCCTTCGTAAAACTGCTCGATATCGGCCCGCCGGTCGGAAAGCCGGTTCAGTATCGCATCAGCGGCCCCGACATCCAGAAGGTGCGCGATATCTCGATGCGGTTTGCAGGCGTCGTCGGCCAGCATCCGTTGCTCACCAACATGATCTATGACTGGAACGAGCCGTCCCGCGTGGTCAAGGTGGATGTGTTGCAGGACAAGGCGCGGCAGCTCGGCGTCAGTTCCGAAGATATCGCCACCGTGCTGAACTCCATCGTGGAAGGGGCAAGCGCCACGCAGGTGCGCGACGACATCTACCTCGTCGATGTGATCGGGCGTGCGGCAGCCGATGAGCGTGGCTCTATCGAGACGCTGCAGAATCTGCAAATTCCAGGTTCCGGCGGAAAGCTCATTCCGCTCTCGGCGGTGGCAAATCTGCGCTACGATGTGGAGCAAGCCATGATCGCATCACGCGATCGCATTCCGACGATCACCCTGAAGGCGGCGATCAAGGGTCCAACGCAGCCGGCCACAATCGTGACCGCGCTTCAGCCGCAGGTCGATGCCTTCATCAAGACGCTGCCGGTGGGCTACAAGATCGAGATCGGCGGGTCGGTGGAATCGAGTGCGGAGGCGCAGGGGCCGATTGCAGCCGTCGCGCCCTTCATGCTCTTTGCCATGGCGACGATCCTGATGATCCAGTTGCAGAGCTTCAGCCGTCTGTTCCTGGTCTTTGCGGTGGCGCCCACGGCACTAATCGGCGTAGTGGCGGCGCTGCTTCTCAGCAACGCA
Source organism: uncultured Agrobacterium sp. (assembly GCF_913777885.1). Classification (NCBI taxonomy): domain Bacteria; kingdom Pseudomonadati; phylum Pseudomonadota; class Alphaproteobacteria; order Hyphomicrobiales; family Rhizobiaceae; genus Agrobacterium; species uncultured Agrobacterium sp. Next base: position 3,323 of record NZ_CAJYTV010000003.1, read on the forward strand.
CCCATGGGCTTCGTCGCGATCCTCGGCATTCTGGCGCTGATCGGTATCCTCATCCGAAACTCGGTCATTCTCGTGGTGCAGATCGAAGACCTGCGCAAGGAGGGCGTGCCTGCCTGGCAGGCGGTGATCGAGGCGACGGAACACCGCATGCGCCCGATCATGCTGACGGCGGCGGCAGCGACCTTGGCGTTGATCCCGATCTCGCGCGAGGTGTTCTGGGGCCCGATGGCCTATGCGATGATGGGTGGTATCGTGGTCGGCACGGTGCTGACGCTGCTCTTCCTGCCTGCACTCTACGTGGCCTGGTTCCGGATCAAGCCGGAGGAGAAGAAGGCTGAGCCGGATGCGACGGCAGAAGGCGACGCCAAGCCTGCATGACGAAAGAGCCCTGCCATCGATCGACTGGCGGGGCCTTTTTTCTCGTTTCAGGTTTATGGCTTCGGCTGAACGGCTCGGAAAAAGCGGCTGAAGCGCTCTTGGGCTACGGGGCGAAACCCGGCCGGTCGTCAACCTCGGGCTTCACCCGAGGGTCCATATGCTCACGTGCTTGACAGTGGGACCGTGGATCTCGCCTCAAGGGCGAGTATGACAGCGAGGCGAGCTTCAAGGTCACGTGAACCGCGTGACGGATGCAATCCTGCTACCTCATAGCGTAGAGTAGGCGAGAGGCGAATAGTCCCCATCGCTCGTCGTTGCGGTCCCTACGCCATTGAAACGGCAGAGACCTTACGAGGCGCCAGCGCCGCGCAGGCGGGCAGCGCCGTCGACGCCGGGTTTGTATTTGGGGTCCAGGCGGGCGGCGTGGCTGTAGGATTTATACGCCTTGTCTCTCTCGCCACGTCGCTCATAGACCAGCGCCTGGTTTGCCCAGGACTCCGCCAGATCGCCGTCCAGCGCGATGGCGTGGTTGAAATCGGCAAAGGCGTTTTCGTCGTCGTTCAGCGCAATGTAGGAAATGCCGCGGCCGTTATACGGCTCGGGCGAATTGGGCGAGAGCGAGATGGCCTTGGAAAAATCTTCGATGGCCTGGCTATGCTGGTTGCGCAGCTGATAGATCAGGCCACGGTTGTGATAGGCGCGGCCATCGGTCGTGTCGGTGTTGATGGCGGCGGTGAAATCATTGAAGGCTTCGTTGGTGCGGCCTGACTGGCGGTAGAGATTGCCGCGACCGATCAGCGCCACGTCATAGTTCGGGTTGATCTGCAGCGCGCTGTTGTAATCCTGAAGCGCCTGCTGCTGCTGGCCCATATTGCGGTAGACGAGCGCGCGGTTGGCATAGGCCTGATAGAAGCGCGGGTTAATCTGGAGGGCCTGATTGAAATCGGCAATGGCGCGTTTGGAGTCACCGGCGCGGCCGTAAGCCGATCCGCGAACGTTGTAGCCTTCCGGGTCCTGCGGGTTCGCATTGATGACCGAGGTCAGCGAGGCGATGTTCTGCTCGGAGCCTTGAGCGCGGTCGATCTGGAAGACGTCGCTCGTGGGGGAAGTGGTGGCGCAGCCGGCAAGAGCCGCAACCATGCCGCAGAGGATGAGGGTGGAGGAGAGCCGCATGGTTTTTCTCTGAGATACGCCGTGGAAGAGGGCGAAAGGACGTCTGGATTCACGGATATCAACAGCGTTCATACGATATGGGTTCCCTCTCAAGGCCATTCATGCAGCCACAAACTCAAAGAGCGGCGGCGAATAAATCGCCCCCGCCCCATAAGCATTCAAAAACGTCGAAAAGACGGCCTATCAGCGGCCAGTGCGCGGACCGGCGATCAGACCTTCACGCTGCATGCGCTTGCGAGCCAGCTTGCGAACGCGGCGAACGGCTTCAGCCTTTTCGCGAGCGCGCTTCTGCGAAGGCTTCTCGTAGTAATCGCGCATCTTCATTTCGCGGAAGATACCTTCGCGCTGCATTTTCTTCTTGAGAGCGCGAAGCGCCTGATCAACGTTGTTATCGCGGACTAGTACCTGCACGTGAATCCCGTTCCTTTAGCTTGGTTATCTTGCCATGCGAATAAAGGCATTCGCAGGCAAACAAAAAATCGTTCGTGTGGCCGGCTGGCCGCGCGATTGGTGAGGTGCAATATCAGATCGTTTCCCTGAAGTCCAGCCGTTAACTGTATCTCCAAACGAAAATACAAGGGGTGTCGCGAAAGTTATGACCCATGTCAAAACATTCATGTCGCACGTCGCAAAAGGAACACTGTCATGTTCTTTGATTTGTCATGTTCGGGCCTCAGCCGGAATAATCCAGCCTGTCTTCAGGGAGTTGCTTGCGAATGCGCAAATTTTCTGTTTTTGCCGTGGCTCGCGAGGCAATGCGAGCCCACAAGGGATGGGATGCTCAGTGGGCTTCTCCCGAGCCGCGCAAGGAATATGACGTCATCATCATCGGTGGCGGCGGCCATGGTCTCGGTGCCGCTTATTATCTGGCCAAGGAACATGGCATCACCAACATCGCCGTTCTGGAAAAAGGCTGGCTCGGCGGCGGCAATACTGGCCGCAACACCACCATTATCCGCTCGAACTATCTCTATGAAGAGAGCATGGATATGTACGAGCATTCCCTCAAATTGTGGGAAGGCTTGAGCCAGGATCTGAACTACAACGTCATGTATTCGGCGCGCGGCGTGATGATGCTGTCGCACAATGTGCATGACCAGCAGTCCTTCAAGCGCCATATCAATGCCAACCGTCTCTACGGCATCGACAATGAATGGCTGACGCCGGAACAGGCCAAGGCCTATTGCCCGCCGCTCGATATTTCTGCGAACGCCCGCTACGCCATCAATGGTGCTGCCCTGCAGCGTCGCGGTGGTACGGCCCGTCACGATGCGGTGGCCTGGGGTTATGCCCGTGCGGCATCCGATCGCGGTGTCCACATCATCCAGAACTGCGAAGTGACCGCGATCCGTCGTGGTCCGGATGGCGCAGTGACCGGTGTGGAAACCAATCGTGGCTTCATTGGCGCCAAGAAGATCGGCGTATCGGCTGCCGGTCATTCCTCCGTCATCATGAAGATGGCCGATGTGCGCGTACCGCTTGCCTCCAACCCGTTGCAGGCGCTGGTCTCCGAGCCGCTGAAACCCATCTTCCCCTGCGTGGTGATGTCCAACACCGTGCATGCCTATATCTCGCAGTCCGACAAGGGCGAGCTGGTCATCGGTGCCGGTACCGACCAGTACAACTCCTACTCGCAGACGGGCGGCTTGCAGATCATCACCCATACGCTGGATGCCATTTGCGAGCTCTTCCCGATCTTCCGCCGTGTGAAGATGATGCGCCAGTGGGGCGGCATTACCGACAACACACCGGACCGTTCGGCGATCCAGAGTGTCACGCCGGTTCCGAACCTCTTCGTCAATTGCGGATGGGGTACTGGCGGCTTTAAGGCGACCCCTGGTTCGGCGCATCTCTTTGCGCATCTGATTGCGCGTGGCGAGCCGCACCGGCTGGCGGCGGGGCTGAACCTCGACCGCTTCCGCACAGGACGCTTGATCGATGAAGCGGCAGCTGCGGCGGTTGCCCATTGAAAATACCAGCCGCTCTTCTTGCTGCTGCGTCTATGGCCTCTGCGGCCGATGCCGGTCCGGTTCTTCCAGAGGCTGGCGATTTTCGGGTGCAGACCATTCGCAAGGTGCAGGGAGAGGAGAACTGGCCGTTTTTGGCGCAGGAGGGCTTTTTGATGTGCGCTCCAAGCCTTGGCCAGAGGCTCGTCTATTTCGTGCCGAAAGGCCCGGACGGCGAGAATGAATATCCCGTCGCGCTCGACAGCAATCTCATGTCGATGGCGGTGGTCAATATGGGGCGCGGCAATGCGTTTCGTCCCTATGCGAATTTCGAAGAACTAACGAACAGGCTCTCCCCCTACATCACCATGGGAAAGCGCCTGTGTGACCAACCCGCCGGAACGGTGATTCCGGAAAGCTCTCTTTGAGGGAACATTATGCTGCTGATCCGTTGTCCATATTGCGAAGAAGAACGCTCTGAACTGGAGTTCCGCTGGGCTGGTGAGGCGCACATCGCCCGCCCTGAAAACATTGCCGGAATTTCCGATGAGGAATTTTCTGAATATTTCTTCATGCGCGATAACGACAAGGGCATGGTTTATGAGCGCTGGCGCCATATCCATGGCTGCGGTCGCTTCTTCAACGCGGCGCGCCATTCCGTGACCGACAAGTTCCACCTGACTTACAAGGCGGGCGAGCCGAAGCCGGATGAGGCTTCGCTTCTCTCCTCCAGCGAAGGAGCAGCCCGATGAGCGGCGCTTACCGTATCAAGGGCGCTGGCCGCCTGACGCCCGCCCGCACCGCCCGCTTCAACTTCGACGGCAAAAGCTATACAGCGCTTCAGGGCGACACGGTCGCCTCCGCACTGCTGGCAAATGGCGTGCATCTGATCGGTCGCTCGTTCAAGTATCACCGTCCACGCGGCTTTCTCTCCGCCGGTCCGGAAGAGCCGAATGCGCTGATCGACGTGTCGCGCGATGCGTCCCGCCGCCAGCCGAACGTGCGCGCCACGGTGCAGGAAGTGTTCGATGGCGCGATCGTCTCGTCGCAGAACCGCTATCCGTCGCTCTCCTTCGATGTTGGCGCGATCAACGATTTCTTCTCGCCCTTCTTTGCGGCGGGCTTCTACTACAAGACCTTCATGTGGCCGAAGGCGGCATGGCACAAGCTCTATGAGCCGATCATCCGCCGCGCCGCGGGTCTCGGCAGTGCGCCGAAGCAGAGCGATACCGATCAATATGCCAGCCGTTATGCTCATTGCGACGTGCTGGTGGCGGGCGGCGGTGCTGCCGGTCTGACGGCGGCTCTGTCTGCCGCGAAGACCGGTGCCAAGGTGATCCTGGTCGATGAAAACCCGACGGTTGGCGGCGCGCTGCGCTTTGAAAGCGGCACCGTGATCGACGGCAAGAATGGTTATGAGTGGGCGCAGTCGGTGCTGGCCGAGCTGAAGGCCATGCCGAATGTGGAAGTTCTGACCCGCACCACCGTCTTCGGTTACTACAACCACAACTTCATCGGCCTTGCCGAGCGCGTGACCGATCATCTGGCAAGCCCTGCGCTGCATGAGCCGCGCGAGCGCCTTTGGCAGGTGCGCACCAAAAAGGTGATCATGGCAACCGGTGCCATCGAGCGCCACATGGTGTTTGCCAATAACGACCGCCCCGGCATCATGCTGGCGTCGGCTGCGCGCACTTATCTCAACCAGTATGGCGTGGCCGTTGGCCACAATGTCGGTGTCTATACCGCGCATGACAGCGCCTATGAGGCGGCCTTCGACCTGAAGCGTGCCGGTGTGAAGATCGCAGCCATCGTCGATTGCCGTCCGAACCCGGACCAGAAGCTTCTGGATGAGGCGCGTGCGCTCGGCATCGAAGTGCTCGCCGGCCACAGCGTTTACGACACAGCGGGCCGTCTTCGCGTCACCTCCATGACGGTTGGCCGCAATGGCGGTTCGGGCAAGCGAAAGATCGCTGTTGATGCGCTGATCGTATCTGCCGGCTGGACGCCATCGGTCCATCTCTTCTCGCAGTCTCGCGGCAAGCTGAAATATGATGCGGCCAACCAGCGCTTCCTGCCGGATGTGCACGTGCAGGATGGCGTTTCCATCGGCGCCTGCAACGGCACCGACGATCTCTCCGCGCTGCTTGCCGAAGCGGCTGCGGCTGGCGGCGGCGAGGTTGCCATCTCCGGCAGCAACGCCAACACCTGGACGGGCGGCATGATCGGCGCTGCCGAAGGTGCGGGTGCCGACCACAGCGTCAAAGCCTTTATCGATTTCCAGCACGATGTCTGCGCCAAGGATATCCGCCTTGCGGTGCGCGAAGGCATGCACTCCATCGAGCATATCAAGCGCTTCACCACCAACGGCATGGCCTCCGACCAGGGCAAGATGTCCAACATGCACGGTCTTGCCATTGCATCGGAAGCGCTTGGACGCGATCTGCCGAAGGTCGGTCTCACCACCTTCCGCGCGCCTTACACGCCTGTGACCTTCGGTACGCTGGTCGGCCATTCGCGTGGCAAGCTGTTCGACCCGGCCCGCAAGACGCCGATGCATGCCCTGGAAGAGGCAGAAGGTGCGGCCTTCGAGGATGTCGGCAACTGGAAGCGCGCCTGGTACTATCCGCGCGCCGGTGAAGACATGCATGAGGCGGTCAACCGCGAGTGCAAGACGGTGCGCGAAAGCGTTGGCGTCTTCGATGCCTCCACGCTCGGCAAGATCGAGGTTGTCGGCCCGGATGCGGCAAAGTTCCTCAACCTGCTCTACACCAATGCCTGGGATACGCTGAAGCCCGGTCGCTGCCGTTACGGCATCATGACCCGCGAAGACGGCTTCGTCTATGATGACGGTGTTGTCGGTCGCATGGCGGAAGACCGCTTCCACGTGACGACGACGACGGGCGGCGCGCCACGCGTGCTGCACCACATGGAAGATTATCTGCAGACGGAATTCCCGCATCTCAACGTCTGGCTGACATCTGCCACCGAACAATGGGCGGTGATCGCGGTGCAGGGACCGAAGGCGCGCGAGGTGATTGCGCCGCTGGTCGAGGGTATCGATCTGTCGCCCGAAGCCTTCCCGCATATGGCGGTGGCGGAAGGCAAGATCTGCGGTGTGCCGACGCGTCTTTTCCGCGTGTCGTTTACCGGCGAACTCGGCTTCGAAGTCAACGTGCCGGCCGATTTCGGCCCGGCGGTGTGGCAGGCGATTGCCGAGCGGGCGAAAGCCGTTGGCGGCTGCCTCTACGGCACCGAGACCATGCACGTGCTTCGCGCCGAAAAGGGCTACATCATCGTCGGCCAGGATACAGACGGCACGGTGACGCCGGACGATGCGGGCCTCGGCTGGGCCGTCTCCAAGAAGAAGACGGACTTCGTCGGTATTCGCGGTCTGCAGCGCCCGGATCTGACCCGCAGCGGCCGCAAGCAGCTCGTCGGACTTCTGCCGAAGAACGCGCATGAGGTGCCGGAAGAGGGCGGTGAGATCGTCGTCGATCCGAATGCGCCGAAGCCGATGACGATGCTCGGTCACGTCACGTCGTCCTACTGGTCCGAAAATCTCGGTCGCGCCATCGCTTTCGGCCTGGTGGCCGATGGCCGGGCGCGGATGGGTGAGACCCTTTACATTCCGCTTGCCGACAGGACGATTGCAGTCGAGGTGACGGACATGGTGTTCTTCGACAAGGAAGGAGGCCGGATCAATGGCTGATTTGGCGACAGCAAAGCGTACATTCGTTCTCGATGGCGTCCATGGCGGCTCCGCCGGAACCTCCATCAAGCCCGCGGCCCCGGCCTACCGGCTGGTGCTGCGCGCGCGGCCAGAGGCGATCGAAGCGGTATCTCAGGCGCTCGAACTTGCCCTGCCGACACGCCCGAAAACGTCTGCGACTTCGGGACTGCGCTCGGCCTTGTGGATCGGCCCGGATGAGTGGCTGGTCATCGACCAGGGCGAAGCAGACCTGATGGCAGCACTTTCCGGCACCACGGGCCTCTTCTCCGCCACCGACGTCTCGCATCGCAACCTCGCAATCATCGTTTCCGGCCCCGGCGCGGAAACGACGATCAATGCTGGCTGCCCGCAGGACCTGTCGCTCGCCGCTTTTCCTGTGGGTGCCTGCACCCGCACGGTGTTCGGCAAGGCGGAAGTCATTCTGCTGCGCGTGACCGATGACACGTTCCGCGTGGAGTGCTGGCGTTCCTTTGCCGAATATGTGTTCGGTTTGCTGGACGAGGGCTCGCGGGACGCTTGAGTTTCGCGCCGCCTATCACGTCACCTAGACATGGATCCTCGGGTTAAACCCGAGGATGACGAGCTTGGGTTTGGATGTCCCATCCAGGCAGCCCTTCGGTGTTGCTTCTCCTATTGCCTCGTTCCAAGCGCCAGACGGCAGGCGAGCCCCGCAAAGACTGTCGCGAGCAAATATTGCGGCAGCCTGGGAAAGCGGCGGATGCCGGAGAGACGCTGCCGGATATTGCTGCCAAGCAGGATCACAGCACCATTTACCACAAAACCGACGCCGTTCAGGATCGTGGCGAGGATCAGCATCTGGAGGATGAGCGCACTGCCATCCGGACTGATGAACTGCGGGAAGAGCGCGAGCACAAAGAGCGCCATTTTCGGGTTGAGGATGTTGGTGGCGAGCCCTTCCAGGAAGATGCGTCTGGAAGAAAGCCGCTTCAGCCCGGCAGACGGCGCAAAGGCAGCGCCTTGTGAGCGCAAGGTTTTAACCGCCAGATAAAGCAGATAGGCGCAGCCTGCCCAGCGGACGATCTCGTAGGCGACAGGTACCGTCAGAAACAATTGAGAGAGGCCCAGGGCCGCAGCAATGGCGTGGCAATAGGTCCCCGCGGCTATTCCGGCATAGGTCAAAAAGCCTGCGGACCGGCCCTGGCTGACGCTGCGAGAAGCGATCAGCAGCATATCGGGACCGGGTGTTGCCGTCAGCACCAGGGCTGCGGCGGAAAAGAGCATGAGGGTCGGGAATTCCGGCATGGTATTTTCCTTTTGAAAATGAGGCCGGAATTCCGATCTATCATGGGCGGCGCAGATAGCTAGTGCCGTTGCGAGGTCAGGTGGATTTCGCCTGCACCCGCATGAAGCCGACGGTCGCTGCCCAGAGCACGACACCGATCAGGAGCAGCACGGCGGCAATCGAATATTGCACCGGATCGCGACCCGTCCATGGGCCGACGAGGAAGAAGCAGCTGATGGCGCCGAGCACCGGCAGGATGGTCGGTGTGCGGAAGTGCTTGTGCGACACCTTGTCCTTGCGCAGCACCAGCACCGCAACATTGACGATGGTGAAGACGCCGAGCAGGAGCAGTGCCGTTGTACCACCAAGCGCTGGCACGCCGCCTGCAAACGCGATGAGGCCAACGGCAATCAGCGAAGTGAAGATGATGGCCACATACGGCGTGCGGCGACCGGAATGGACCTTGCCGAGGGCTGGGGGAAGAACGCCTTCGCGGCTCATGCCGTAGATCAGGCGGCTTGCCATCATCATGTTGATCAGTGCGGAATTGGCGACGGCGAACATGGTGATCACAGCAAAGATGCCGATCGGGAAGTTCGGTGCGCCTGCTTGCACCACCTTCAACAGCGGCGTTTCGCCCTCGCCGAGTTCGGCAGCAGGAACCAGCGTGATGGCGGAAATGGCGACCAGAATATAGATGATGCCGGTAATGACGAGGCCGCCAAGCAAGACTTTCGGGAAGATGCGGGCAGGCTGCTTGCACTCTTCCGCCATGTTGACCGAATCCTCGAAGCCGACCATGGCGAAGAAGGCAAGCGTGGTGGCGGCCACCACCGACCAGATTACGCCGTGTTCCCCGGCGGGTTCAAACGTCCAGGCGCGGGAGACATCACCCTGACCGTTGCCGATGGCCCAGAAGCCGATGCAGATGATCATGAGCAGGCCGGTCAGTTCCACGACGGTCAGCACCACATTCATCTTCACGCTTTCGCCCACGCCGCGAAAGTTGATAAGCGCGACGGCGACGATGAAGGCGATGGCTATGCCTGTCACGCCGAAGCCGCCGAAATCGAAGCCGGTGACGGTGGCGAAGTTTGCGGCAAAGGCGCGGGACGCAGTCGAGGCAGAGGTGACGCCGGACGACATGACCGTGAAGGCGACGAGAAAGGTGATGAAGTGAACGCCGAAGGCTTTGTGCGTATAAAGCGCTGCACCCGCGGCGCGCGGATACTTCGTCACCAGCTCCAGATAGCTGCAGGCCGTGAGAAGCGCCACCGCAAAGGCGATGAGGAAGGGTAGCCAGACGACGCCGCCCACTTCGGCTGCGACCTGTCCCGTCAGCGCATAGATGCCGGTTCCGAGAATGTCGCCGACGATGAAGAGAAGCAGCAGCCCCGGCCCCATGACGCGCTTGAGCTCAGTCTTGTGCTCGCCTGCATCATCCGGTTGTGTGATGTTATTCGCCATGTAGAGTTCCCCCGAACAATATGTCTTTCAACGCGAGCAAAAGGGGAAGGTTCCCGCGCGACAAGAGCAAATGGGGTCAAGCGCTTAAGCCGGAACTGACATCGCGGGAATGGCTTATAGTGTCCGATAAAGAGGTACAGCTTGTGGGTGAGGGGCTGAGCCTGCGCCTGCTCTGTCCGGGCTGGCTCTTCGGGCTATCCGGCATCCGCCATAGGGTGGATCTCCGGCGCATACCTGGCCTGCTCCATGCAGCATGGAGCTCTCGTGTCAGCGATTTGCGGCAACGATCAGTCGGCATCACTCACGGCGCCCACCCGCGCCATTCCATCCAGCCGATCAGTCGGCATCACTCACGGCGCCCACCCGCGCCATTCCATCCAGCGCCCGTGAAAATCCGCTCGACCAATCTCCTGCTTTTCGCCGGTCGGCCAGATTTGCAGGGTCAGCGCTGCCCCTTGTGGTTGGCCGTCGCCTTCCATCTGGAGGCGGGCGAGAGGGGCGTCTGCTGTGGCGCAAGCGCCGGCCTCGGCGATCAAGGCTTCGCCCTTCTGTTTGAGGGCGTCGGGGAAATATTGCCAGGCGACGGAGTGGAAGATGACGTGGGCGGCATGTGGTTTCGGGTCTTTCAGCCGCTTTGCCAGCCAGTCGATCGCGTCTGCCTTTTCCACCTGCAGGTGATTGTCCGCCGCGATGCTGAGCGCGTTTCGCGTCCGCTCCAGGCGGTCTGTCTGATCGGCCCAGATATAGGAGAGCTGGCGCAGGCGATCCTCGGCAGAGGAGGGGTTCAAGGGGTTGAGGTCGCAGCCTGCCCGATCAAGAACTGTGAAGGTGTCGGGGATTTCGGGCGCTTCGCCGCGCCATTCGGGAGAGAGGAGGACGGGGCTCTGCGGTCCCCACTCGGTTTGGCCAAGCCGGTAGCGATAACGGTCCAGCTGGAGGTTGAGACCGGCACTGGCGCCGACTTCGGAAAGGATCAGCGGTTTGCCGGTTTGCTTGGCTACGATGAAGAGACCGGGCAGCAGGGCTGCGGAGCGGCGGACCTCGTTGGTCTGGGGTGGCGATGTCAGACGGTCGAGGATGAAGGCTTCGTGTTGCCGGAATGCTTGTTGGACTGCCGGCCAGAGGGGATCGTCTTCGAGTTCGGTGAGCGGGTCGATCCTTTCAGAAAGAACCAGCGCATGCAGTGCGCCCGCAATGCGCAGCGGCACGGAATCGTCGCTGGGGCCGGGTGGCCCGGGCCAGTGAAGAATGGTTCGGGCCACAGCGCCTTGTGTCGTTTGGAGCTTGTCGGCGAGCAGCCGGCAGAGCCTTGCGGTGAAGGGAGAGCCGAGTGCGTCGCAAGCCGCGGCCTGCGTTTGGAATGCCTCTCTCACGATTGCTTCCGGCATGGCGACCTCCGTTTAACCTGTTGATCAGTCTTCGGGCCGGTCCTTCGGATCGAACTGAGCGATGGTGATCCAGCGGGCGGTCAGTGCGGGTTTCTTTTCGTTTTCGATCTCTACCGCCACGTCATAGGTCATCATCAGCATGGCGCCGCCGCGAAAGCGCGCCTCGGCCAGCGTGAAGCGTCCGCGAACCCGCGCGCCACTCTTGACCGGAGAAACGAAGGTGACTTTCTCAAAGCCGTAATTGATGCCCATGGTCTGTTCGCGAATTTTCGGCAGGGCGCTGTAATTCATGGCAGACAGGAGCGAAAGCGTCAGGAAGCCGTGCGCGATGGTGCCGCCGAAGGGGCTTTCGGCCTTGGCGCGTTCCGGGTCTGTGTGGATGAACTGGTCATCCAGCGTGGCCTGCGCAAAGGCATCGATCATTGCCTGATCGACCGTGATCCAGTCGGACAGGCCAACTTCCGTACCGATCAGACCCTTTACCTCGGCAAGCGAAACGTCTTTCACGGCAACCCTTTCTTTTGAACAGTCGAACCCCGTTATAGGGCGGTGACCGCTACCCGATCAATCGCCAAGATAGAATACGACGGAGCGAGGCGGGAGCCAGACCGGTACGCCGAAGTCGACACCGAGCGGCCTCCAGCCTTCACCCTTCAAGGTGAAGGGAATGGCGTTGCGGCTGCGGTTGAAGAGCGTCGCCAGGCGCACAGTCTTGCCGGTCTCCTTGTCCAGTGTTTTGAGCACCATGGCGAAGGTCGTCGCATCCGGCCGGTTCCAGTCCTCTTCGCACATGGGCTCGCCCAGAGGGGACAGCCATTCGATCTCGCCGCTGTCGGTCGAGAAGAAGGTGCTTTCGCCGAGGGCTGAAAAGCGCTGGCGAAGTTTCGCCAGAAAGGCTGTGTGGTCGATCAGGTCAGGCGAGAGTGCTGCCCAGTCAACCCAGGTGATGGCGTTGTCTTGGGCGTAAGCGTTGTTGTTGCCCCGCTGGCTGCGCCCGCCTTCGTCGCCCGCGGTCAGCATGACCGTGCCACGGGTGACGAAGAGGGTGGCGAGCAGCGCCTTGATATCGGCGATGCGGGCGGCATTCACCGCTGCGTCGTCCGTCAGTCCCTCGACGCCGTTGTTCCATGAGTGGTTGTCATTGTGGCCATCGCGGTTGTCTTCGCCATTCGCCTCATTGTGCTTGTGAGCATGGGACACGAGATCGAAGAGGGTGAAACCATCATGGGCGGCGATGAAGTTGACGCTGCGGGTTTCAGTCTGTTCGTTGCGCGAAAAGAGTGGTGCGGAGCCGGCCAGCGCATCGGCAAGTGCTCCGATCGTGTGATCGTCGCCGCGCCAGTAGCGGCGGATATCGTCGCGCGCCCGGTCGTTCCATTCGAGGAAGGACGCGGGGAAATTGCCGAGTTGGTAGCCGCCGGGGCCGATATCCCAGGGTTCAGCGATCAAGATGCGATCGGCAAGCAGAGGGTCTTCATGCATCTGGTGCAAGGTTTCGCTGTGTGGATCGAAGCCCTCAGGGCCACGGCCAAGCACGGGGGCAAGGTCGAAGCGGAAGCCATCGACGCCTGCTTGGCTGACGAAATGGCGCAGCGTTTCGGTGACGAGATGGCGCACTTGGGGGTGATCGCAGGCGAGCGTGTTGCCGGTGCCGGTATCGTTGATCAGCGTGCCGGGATCGTTCGGTAGATGGCGGTAATAGGTGCGGTTGTCGAGCCCGCGCAGCGACAGTGTCGAGCCGAAGCGATCGCTCTCGCCGGTGTGGTTGAAGACGAGATCGAGAATGACCCCAATGTCGGCTGCATGCAGAGCGGCGACGGTATCGCGCAGTTCCTTCATGCCGCCGGGGCAGAGGCGCGGATCGAGCGCCATGAAGCCGACGGGGTTATAGCCCCAGCCATTGGTGAGACCCAGCGGCGGCAGATGCCGCTCGTCTATCCAGGCGGTGATGGGCATAAGTTCTACGGCGCTGAAGCCGATCTTCTGCAAATGCCCGATGATGGCGGGGTGGGCGAGCGCTGCAACCGTGCCTCGGGTGGCGTCGGGCACGTCGGGGTGCAGCATGGTGAAGGGCTTGACCGCGACCTCGTAGATCAGGCCGCCTCGGGTAAAGCGGGGAGGCGTGAGGCTGACCGGCGCGTCGCTGGAAACAATCGCCTTCGGCATGATCGAGGCAGTGTCTTCGCCAAAAGTGAAGAGGCTTGGATGGTTTTCGAAGGGTCGGTCGATAGTCGTGGCGTAGGGGTCGAGCAGCAGCTTTGTCGGGTCGAACCATAGACCCTGTTCAGGGGTGTAAGAGCCGTGGGCGCGGTAGCCATAGCGGGTGCCGACTTTCGCCTGCGGGACGGTGAGACGGTGGATGCCATTGCCGCCGGGTTGCATGGCGAGGCGGGCAGTCTCTGTGTTGCCGTCTGTCTCGAAGAGGCAGAGTTCGATTTTTGTGGCGTCGCGAGAGTAGACTGAGAACTCGGTGCCGGTTGAGGCGGGGACTGCGCCTTGGGGAAATGCTGCTTTGGTTGGCATGGGCTGGTCCCTCTGGTGATGGGTGGGTTTGGAGCTAGCGCCGTTTTTTTTAAGGCCCGCTATGTCCTGTCGGACATCTTCCGCTCAATGCGGCAAGCAAATTGAGGTTGGCCGCTTGCGTTTCCTGCCACACCTGCTGAGAGGCTTCTCCACTTTTGAAGCTTTACGAGACTCGATACCTCATCGGATATCGATCTCCCCCTGGAGGGGAGATGCCCGGCGGGCCAGAGAAGGGCGGCCCACCCACAAAAGCGGATGAGGGGCGCCCATCCCAATCATCGACTCTAGATCAGGTAATCACCGTCGGCGCATCACGGCCGGTGTGCTTCTTGATCCCCGCAATCGTATCCGCCACAGCGATCAGGTCGGCCAGCGCTTCCTGCGTTTCGATGTTGTGGCGGGCCGCATCGGCCTCGTAGCGCTCTACATAGAGGCGCAGCGTGGCGCCCGATGTGCCGGTGCCGGAGAGGCGCAGCACGATGCGCGATCCGCCTTCGAAGAGGATGCGGATGCCCTGGTTCTTGCTGACCGATTGGTCGACCGGGTCGTGATAGGCGAAGTCGTCGGCCTTTTCGACCTTCAGATCGCCGTAGGTCGTGCCTGGCAGTGTGGCGAGCTTTTCGCGCAGCGTTGCGACCAGCGTGTTGGCGGCGTCGCTATCGACTTCTTCATAGTCGTGGCGCGAATAATAGTTGCGGCCATATTCGGCCCAGTGCTTGGTGACGATGTCTTTCACGCTTTCCTTGCGGGCGGCGACGATGTTCAGCCAGAAGAGCACGGCCCAGAGACCGTCCTTTTCGCGCACATGGTTGGAGCCGGTGCCGAAGCTTTCCTCGCCGCAGACGGTGACCTTGCCGGCATCCAGCAGGTTGCCGAAGAACTTCCAGCCGGTTGGCGTTTCATACATGCCGATGCCGAGCTTTTCGGCCACGCGGTCTGCTGCCGCACTCGTTGGCATGGAGCGGGCGATGCCGGAAATGCCGGATGCGTAGCCGGGGGCGAGCTTGGCATTGGCGGCGATGATGGCAAGCGAGTCCGACGGGGTGACGAACATGCCCTTGCCGACCACCATGTTGCGGTCGCCGTCGCCATCGGAGGCGGCACCGAAGTCGGGGCCTTGCGGGCTCATCACGTCGTCATAGAGTTCCTTGGCGTGAACGAGGTTCGGGTCCGGGTGATGGCCGCCGAAATCCGGCAGCGGTACGGAGTTGCGAACCGAGCCTGCCGGTGCGCCGAGGCGCTTCTCGATGATTTCGACCGCGTAGGGGCCGGTCACCGCGCTCATGGAATCGACCACGACCTTGAAGCCGCCTGCGATCAGATCGCGGATCGCGCCAAAGTCGAAGAGCTCTTCCATCAAAGCGGCGTAATCGGCCACCGGGTCGATGACTTCTACCTGCATGCCAGCCACGTCGCTTGTGCCGATCCGGTCGAGATCGATATCGGCGACATCGGCGATGCGGTAGGTTTCGATTGACTTGGTGCGGGCGAAGATGGCGTCGGTGATCTTTTCAGGGGCCGGGCCGCCATTGCCGATATTGTACTTGATGCCGAAATCTTCGTTCGGGCCGCCGGGATTGTGGCTGGCCGACAGAACAATGCCGCCGAAAGCCTTGTATTTGCGGATGACGTTGGAGGCGGCGGGCGTGGAGAGAATGCCGCCCTGGCCGACCAGAACCTTGCCGAAGCCTGCGGCTGCGGCCATCTTGATCGCCTTCTGGATGACCTCGCGGTTGTAGTAGCGGCCGTCGCCGCCGATCACCAGTGCCTGACCCTCGAAGCCCTCGAGGCTATCGAAGATCGACTGGATGAAATTCTCTGCGTAGTTCTCCTGCGCAAAAACCGGCACCTTCTTCCGCAGACCCGAGGTTCCGGGCTTCTGATCCTGAAATGGCGTGGTCTGGACGGTCTTGATCGACATTCAATGGCCTTTCGACGTAAGTTGGGTGTAAAGCGCGGCGTAAAGTCCTGCGCTCTTTTCCCAGGAAACATCCGATTTCATCCCCTGCTTCTGCATCTGCGTCCACAGCTTCGGGTCTCGGTAATATCGCATTGTGCGACGTAGCGCCTGGCGCAGCCCATCCGGCGTGACGGAAGAGAACTGAACGCCCGTTGCCACTTTCGCGGAAACAGCAGCATGATTGGCATCGATCACGGTATCGTTCAAGCCACCATTGCGCGCCACCACCGGTACGCAGCCATATCGCAGCGCATAAAGCTGGGTGAGGCCGCAAGGCTCGAAGCGCGACGGAATGATGATGGCGTCGCAACCGGCCTGCATGAGGTGCGAGAGCGGCTCGTTATAGCCGACCGCCACGCCGACCCGTCCGGGATGACGGGTGGCCGCTGCCATCAGCGCGCCTTCCAGACCGATTTCGCCCGCGCCCAGCACGACGAGGCGACCGCCCATGGCCACGATATCATCGGCAACCTCGGCGATCAGGTCGATGCCCTTTTGCCAGGTGAGGCGGGAGATGACGCAGAAAAGTGGGCCGTTATCGTGGTCCACCCGGAAGTGGCTGGCCACCGCTGCCTTGTTGAGCGCACGCAGCTTGAGGTTGGCGGAGGTGTAGTTCTCCTGGATCAGATGGTCGATGGCCGGGTTCCAGACCTCGGCGTCAATGCCATTGACGATGCCGTGCAGCACGTGGGCGCGGGAGCGAATGACGCCGTCCAGGCCCATGCCGTAATCTGGCGTCAGGATTTCGTCGGCGTAGGATGGGCTGACGGTGGAGAGTGCGGTTGCCGTCTGCAAGCCGCCCTTCAGGAAGCTGATATCGTTATAATATTCGATGCTTTCGGTGGAGAAGGCGTGTGCGGGCAAGCGAAGCTCGGAAAAGATATTGGCGCCGAACTGACCCTGGAAGGCAATATTGTGGATGGTCAGCAGGCTTGGAATTTCCGGCGTCTCGGCATAGCGCATATAGACCGGAGCCATGGCCGACTGCCAGTCATGCGCGTGAAGAACGTCGGGCTGCCAGCCTTCCAGCTTTCCGGCGGCGATTTCGGCAGCCGCCAGCGAAAGGGCGGCATAGCGCTTCCAGTTATCCTCGAAGTCCTTGCCCGTCGAATCCAGATAGGGGCCGGCAGGGCGATTATAGAGCGAGGGTATGTCGAGGATCAGCAGATCCAGCCCCTCGTGTTCTCCGGCCAGAATATCGGCATGTTCTCCCAGAATGTCGGGAAACGCGCCGACCTTATGGGCGTCCTTCACCGCAGATGTGACGGCGGGATAGCCGGGGATCAGCGTGCGGGTGCGGATGCCGCTCGCCTTCAGCGCGATGGGAAGCGCGCCGGCAACGTCGGCGAGCCCCCCTGTCTTGATCAGCGGATAGATTTCGGACGCGACCGAAAGAACATTCATGAGGCTCACAGATCCAGCTTGTCGATCATCGATTGGGTTATCAGGCAGATTCCGTTTTCGCTGCGGCGGAAGCGCTTGGCATCGAGAACCGGATCGTCTCCAACTACCAGCCCTTCCGGAATGACCACGCCATGGTCGATCACGACGTTGCTCAGTTGCGCGTGACGGCCGATCTTGACGCTCGGCAGCACGACCGCATTTTCAAGCCGCGAATAGGAATTGGCGCGCACGCCGGTAAAGAGCAGGCTGCGGTTGAGCGACGCGCCGGAAATGATGCAGTCGCCGGACACGACGGAGGAAACTGCCGAACCACGACGGTTTTCGTCGTCATGAACGAATTTCGCCGGTGGCGTGATTTCCGCATAGGTCCAGATCGGCCAGGACTTGTCGTAAATATCGAGATCCGGAACGATATCGGTGAGGTCGATATTGGCCTGCCAGTAGGCATCGATGGTGCCGACGTCGCGCCAGTACGGACCATGCTCGAAATCGGAGCGGACGCAGGACGAGGCGAAGCGGTGGGCGACGGCCTTTCCGTGCTCAACGATATAAGGAATGATATCCTTGCCGAAGTCGCGGCTGGAACTGGGGTCGGTGGCGTCGCGGCGCAGGCATTCCATCAGGAACTTGGTGTGGAACACGTAGATACCCATGGAGGCGAGCGCGTTTTCTTCATCGCCCGGAATGCCTGGCGGATCGGCAGGCTTTTCGATGAAGGCGATGATCTCGTCCTTGTCGTTCACATGCATCACACCGAAGCCGGTTGCATCCATGCGCGGCACTTCCAGACAGCCGATGGTAACATCCGCGCCCGAATCCACATGCTGCTGGAGCATGTATTCGTAATCCATCTTGTAGATATGGTCGCCAGCCAGGATCACCATATATTCCGGGCCGTGAGCCTCGATGATGTCGATGTTCTGATAGACGGCGTCGGCTGTGCCTTCATACCATTGCGTTTCCGACACGCGCTGGGAGGCGGGCAGAATATCGAAGCTTTCGTTACGCTCCGGGCGGAAGAAGTCCCAGCCGCGTTGCAGGTGGCGGATCAACGAATGCGCCTTGTACTGCGTGGCCACACCGATGCGGCGGATGCCGGAGTTCAGCGCGTTCGACAGCGCGAAATCGATGATGCGCGCCTTGCCGCCGAAATAGACGGCTGGCTTTGCCCGCCGGTCGGTCAGCTCCTTCAGGCGGCTGCCGCGCCCGCCTGCGAGGACATAGGCCATTGCATCACGTGCCAGAGGCTGAATTCTCTTTTCACTCATCGCTCGAGTCCTCCCATAAAATTCCACTCTTGTCTTAGTCTGTAACGCGACTGGAGTTTTTAATGCTTCCCGTCACGTTCTATTCTTGTCTGCCTCATATCCCTGCAACGCGAGGAAGATCAGTTCTCAAGCTCCAGCATGATGACGGCAAGCGGCGGAAGTGTGAGCGTTGCGCCGATACTGCCACCGGCATCCACCGCCTGAACGCGTCCGCCATTACCCTTGCCGGTGCCGCCATAGATCTCGGCATCGGTATTGAGAATTTCGCGCCAGCGTCCGGCAGCCGGAAGCGGCACATAGTAGTTCTCGCGATAGACCGGCGTGAGATTGGAGATCACCGCCACCGGCTTTTCGCCCGGTGCGCGGCGCAGCCATGCCAGCACGGAATTGTCGTGATCGTCGGCCACCAGCCATTCGAAGCCTTCCGGCTCGCAATCACGCGCATGGAGAGCGGCCTTGGAGCGGTAGGTGAAGTTGAGGTCGCGCACCAAACGGCGCATGCCCTCGTGCATGTGGTACTGGAGGAGGTTCCAGTCGAGCGAAACCTTCTCGCTCCATTCGCTCCACTGCGCAAATTCC
This sequence comes from uncultured Agrobacterium sp., assembly GCF_913777885.1. Taxonomy (NCBI): domain Bacteria; kingdom Pseudomonadati; phylum Pseudomonadota; class Alphaproteobacteria; order Hyphomicrobiales; family Rhizobiaceae; genus Agrobacterium; species uncultured Agrobacterium sp. The sequence goes on from NZ_CAJYTV010000003.1 coordinate 22,382, forward strand.
TGGCCCATGAACAGCAGCTTCTTGCCTGGATAACCCCACATGAACGCATAATAGGCGCGAAGGTTGGCGAATTTCTGCCAGTCGTCACCCGGCATCTTGGCAATCATCGAGCCTTTGCCGTGCACCACTTCGTCATGCGAGATTGGGAGCACGAAGTTTTCGCTATACGCGTAGAGAAGGCCGAAGGTCAGTTCCTGATGATGGAACTTGCGATGCACCGGTTCGCGGGCAAAATAGCTCAGCGTGTCATGCATGAAGCCCATGTTCCACTTGAAGCCGAAGCCCAAGCCCCCCTCATGCACGGGCTGCGAGACTTTCGGCCAGGAGGTGGATTCTTCCGCAATGGTCATCACGCCCGGATGGTTGCCGTAGATCAGCGTGTTCATCTTCTGCAGGAAGCGAACAGACTCCAGGTTCTCGCGCCCGCCATATTCATTTGGGATCCACTCGCCTTCCTTGCGGGAGTAATCGAGATAGAGCATCGAGGCGACCGCATCGACGCGCAGGCCATCGAGATGGAATTTCTCGGCCCAATAGAGCGCATTGTTGATGAGGTATGACATGACCTCGACGCGACCGAAATTGTAGATCGCGGTGTTCCAGTCCGGATGGAAGCCCTGGCGCGGATCGGCATGTTCGTAAAGGGCCGTTCCGTCGAACCATTTCAGACCATGCTCGTCGGTCGGGAAGTGAGCGGGCACCCAGTCGAGAATGACGCCGATGCCGACCTTGTGGGCGCCATTGACGAAGCGGGCAAACCCTTCCGGCTCGCCGAAGCGGGCGGTCGGTGCATAAAGGCCGGTCGTCTGGTAACCCCAAGAGGGGTCATAGGGATGTTCGGTGACAGGCAGGAACTCGATATGGGTGAAGCCCATGTCAGCACAGTAAGGAATAAGCTCCGCGGCCATCTCGTCCCAGGTCAGCATCGAGCCGTCCTGACGCTTGCGCCAGGACGCAGCGTGGACTTCGTAAATGCTGATCGGCTGACGGCGCTGATCGATGCTGGCCCAATGCTTGCGGTGGGTTTCATCCTCCCATTGCTGCACGAGTTCGGGCGTGGTGACGGAAGCGTTCTTGGGACGAAGCTCTGCGCGCCGCGCATAGGGGTCGGCTTTGAGCGGCAGAAGCTCGCCATGGGGACCGATGATTTCGAACTTGTAGGCGCAGCCGGCATAGACATCCGGTGCGAAGATTTCCCAGATGCCGGTGTCCTTGCGAAAGCGCATCACATGGCGGCGGCCATCCCAATTGTTGAAATCGCCGACGACGGAAACGCGGCGCGCATTGGGTGCCCAGACGGCAAAATGAAAACCTTCGACACCTTCGAGCTTGAGGGTATGTGCGCCCATTTTGTCGAAGAGGCGAAGATGGGAGCCTTCTCGGACGAGATAATCGTCCATGGGCCCAAGAACCGGGCCGAAGCTGTACGGATCGGTAACCGCCCACTCGGCGTCGTCGCGAAGCGCGCGGTAGCGCACCGGCTGGCGCTTGGTAATGTCGATCACGCCTTCGAAGAAGCCGTCATCGTCGGTGCGCGTCAACTCTCCGGCAACGTTGCCGTCAAGTGTCATCACCGTCACCTCTTCGGCACCGGGGATGAAACAGCGCGCCACGAAACCGCCCGGCGTCTGGTGGACGCCGAGCACTGCAAAAGGATTGGAATGCAAACCGCTCTTGATTGCCTCGATTTCGGCCGTGGGTATGGGATTGAAGGTCTTGTCTTCGGCCGAATTGAGCGGTTTTTTCATCAGGCTCTCCAGATTTCCGTGGCGTATTGGCGGATCGTCCTGTCGGACGAGAACCAGCCCATGCGCGCGGTATTGCGAACGGTTTTTTCATACCAGCTGGAAGGGTTGCTCCAGATGGCGTCGACATCGCGCTGGGCTTGCGCATATGCATCGAAATCGGCGGCGACCATGAACCAGTCATTGTTGTAGAGGCCGTCCATCAGCCCGGTGAAGCGCGAGCGATCATCGGGAGAGAAGACGCCGGATGCAATCGACGAAACGGCCTGAGCAAGCTCTGCCGAGTTTTCGATGATGGCGCGGGGATTGTGGCCTTCGGCGCGGGCCTTTGCCACTTCGTCTGCCGTCTTGCCGAAGATGACGATGTTGTCTGCCCCGACATGTTCCAGCATCTCGACATTGGCGCCATCGAGCGTGCCGATGGTGAGTGCGCCGTTGAGAGCAAATTTCATGTTGCCTGTGCCGGACGCTTCCATGCCTGCGGTGGAAATCTGCTCCGACAGGTCGGCTGCCGGCACCATGATTTCGGCCAGCGAGACGTTATAATTCGGAACAAATACCACTTTCAGAAGCCCACGCACTGCCGGATCGTTATTGATGACGCGGGCGATATCGTTGGCGAGCTTAATGATAAGCTTGGCATTGTGATAGCTCGGCGCGGCCTTACCGGCAAAGAACTTAACGCGTGGAACCCAATCGAGTTCCGGGTGCGAACGAATTTGGTCGTATAAAGCGACAGCCTCGATCAGATTGAGGAGCTGACGCTTATATTCATGGATGCGCTTGATCTGGATATCGAAGAGCGCGGACGGATCGATGCGGATGCCCATGCGCTGCGCCACCGTGTTGGCCAGACGCACCTTGTTCTGCCGCTTGATCTCGGCGAACTTGTCGCGGAAGCTCGAATCTTCGGCAAAACGATCGAGATCGAGAAGCTTTTCGGCGTCGTCCAGGAAGGCATCGCCGATGGCATCGCGGATCAGGCTTGTGAGGCCCGGATTGCACTGCATCAGCCAGCGCCGCGGGGTAATACCGTTGGTCTTGTTGTTGATGCGGGTTGGAAACAGCATGTGCAGGTCGGAGAAGACCGTTTCCTTCATCAGTTCGGTATGGAGTGCCGAGACGCCATTGATGGAGTGCGAGCCGATGAAAGCCAGATTGCCCATGCGAACCCGGCGCTCGCCGCCTTCGTCGATCAGCGAGATCGAACGGATCTGGCCATCCGAGAGCTTCTTTTCCTTGCGGGCGAAGATCAGCGTGTTGGCATTGATCGCGTAAATGATCTGCATGTGGCGCGGCAGAAGACGCTCGAGCAGCGGCACCGGCCAGCTTTCCAACGCTTCGGGCAGAAGCGTGTGGTTGGTGTAGGAGAAGGTGCCGCGGGTGATCGTCCAGGCCTCTTCGAAATCCAGACCGTGTACGTCGCACAGAAGGCGCATCATTTCGGCGATCGAAATGGCCGGGTGGGTGTCGTTGAGCTGGATGGAGACCTTGTCCGGAAGGTTGGTGAAATCCGGATATTGCTGCAGGTGACGGCGCAAAATGTCCTGCAAGGAGGCCGACGAGAAGAAGTACTCCTGGCGAAGGCGAAGTTCCTGGCCGGCGGGATTGGCATCCGCCGGGTAGAGAACGCGGGTCAGCGCCTCGGCCTTGTTGCTTTCGCGCAGTGCGCCGATATGGTCGCCGGCATTGAAGGCATCGAGCAGGATCGGGTCGATCGGCTGGGCAGACCAGAGGCGCAGCGTGTTGACGCGGGTGCCGCGCCAGCCCACGACCGGCGTATCATAGGCCATGGCGATCATGCGTTCGGCAGGCTTCCAGACGAAACGCTGTGGCTCCTCATAGCCGCCGACGGTTTCCACCGATCCGCCGAAGCCGATTTCGTAGGCGCTTTCACGCCGTTCGAATTCCCAAGGGTTGCCATGGGCAAGCCAGGTTTCCGGCAATTCTACCTGCCATCCATCGGCCATCTGCTGGCGGAAGAGCCCGTGAACATAGCGGATGCCATAACCATAGGCCGGAATATCGACGGTGGCCATGGATTCCATGAAACAGGCGGCAAGACGGCCAAGACCACCATTGCCAAGGGCGGCGTCCGGCTCAAGCGCTGCGATCACATCGAACTCGACGCCAAGCGAGGTCAGCGCCTGACGGATTTCCTCCATCAGCTCCATATTGGTGATGGCGTCGCGCATCAGGCGACCGATCAGGAACTCCAGCGACAGGTAATAGACGCGCTTGGAATCGTTCTGATAGGCCTTGCGGGTGGATTCCATCCACTTGTCGATGATGCGGTCGCGCACGACCAGAATGGTTGCCGTCAGCCAGTCATGCGGTTTGGCGACCTTCACATCCTTGCCGATACGATAGGTCAGACGCTCGATGATTTCGGAGGCAAGCACGTCCGGGTCGGAACTGCGCGGGGCGGGGCGGGGAAGATCGTTGGTAGCCAGTTTATTGATCATTGGTCGGTCAGCACCTTGATGGGAGGGGAGGGGCCTGATTGTGTCGATCCGTTAAAGCGTTGCGCTATCCGTCAGATACGCTCTTCACGCCTTGAATCCTTTCTTTGTCGCATGCCGCTGTCACAAAACCTCGGGACAGGTTCGGGCGTCATGCCGTCGTGGTTCGCTTGCAGTTTATGCATCGATAAGCGGCTGTGGCAACAGCCGTTTTCGCTGGAAGAGCGATTGCCCGAAAAGGGTCAGTAAGGACGTGGTGAGACGGATGGCAGCAACGCAAAGTGCGCGCGGCTTTCGCCACGCGCACGTGCAGAACAAAGGACTGAAATTCGCTGTCAGTTCATCAGACGGGTGGGGGTGCTCGCCGCCTTGCGGGCGATTTCGCCGAAGGCCGCGACGATTTCCTCCATGTTTTCCGGATCGTAGTAATTGTCCGGACTGCTGGCGCAATATTGCAGCAGCGACTTGCCCTTGGCGGGCGCCATGAAAGCCACGGTGAAGATCTGGATGCCGTCTGCCTTGACCGCCGAGCAGGTGGAGCGCACCTGACTGTCGATGGCGCTGCTTGTCATTTCGCCGTCGGTCATCAGCACGATGTAGCGCTGAAACGTGTCGCTACCCTTGTCCGCGTGCTGTTGCTTTTCGTAGGAATTGTCGCTTCGTAGCGCAGCGAAAGCGGTTTTGAGCGCCAAAGACGCGTCCGTTCCCCCCTGTGGATATTTGTCGATGGCGTTGACGTAGGATCCGGCCTGGGAGGTTCCCCAGCTCAAATTACGCGGCGGGAAGGGGGCAGAGTTGTAAGCGATGGCGCCGGTGCGCACGAGTTCCGATTCCGGCGAACCGCGGTCCTGATAGGATGGATCGGCCTTGTTCAACGTGTCCGTCAGGTAGGAGACGGCCTCTTTGAGCGACTGGATCTTGGTGACGTAGCACGGGCTGGTAAAGGCCACTTTCGGCCAGCTCTTTTCCGTGTAGTTCGGGCAGGCGTTCTTGCTGTTGTCGACCGTATCGGTCTTGAAGGACATGGAGCCGGAGCGGTCCAGCACAAGATAGAGCGATAGCGCCGCACCCTTGCTGAAGGCGCTTTGGGCGGTGCTGCTGACACCGACCTTGACGGTTCGGATGCCGATGAAGCTGATAAGTGGAGCCAGCGGTATTTCCGCGTTAAGCGTTGCGGAGATCTTGAAGCTCATTCCTCTTTTGGAGTCCGAGCGTTCGGCTATCGTATCGAGGTCGGGTTTCTTTTTCCCTTGATCGCTATCGCTGCCGGTTGCGCCGTCCTTGCCCTTGCTTAGTTCGCCCGTATAGGCTGCCATGCGCCGGTTGACTTCGTCGGCGTAGTCCTTGTTGGACCTTTTACCTTCCTCGACGCGTGCGGCGGTCGCTGCGGCAAGTGTTGCGCTGTCAAGTGCGGCTTGCATCTCCTGCTTGACCTGCATCACGCGGGTGGCTTCCATGCCAGCACCGGCCGTTCCGAGCAGAATTGGCAAGAGCAGGCCTGTCATCAGCCCGAAGTTGCCGCGCCTGTCACGCAGCAGAGCTTCGCCATTACGTAGTACGGCAAACCGCTTTCCCATGATTATCTCACCCAATTTTTATGAGTCAGAAGTAGAATGGGAAAATTGAATTTTTCCTAACTCATCATAATCAATTCTAACGAAGTTAAGTAATTCTAAGTGTTATCAAGTTTCGAACACTTAGACGCTGCGGCCAACGTCTACTCCAAACGCGCTCACATTCACGCTTTGACGGGAACAACGTCCACGGCCTGCGTGATCTTCTGGTTGCCGTAGCTCTTCAAAACGCCGATGACGGGAGCGACATCGGCATAATCGCGGCCATAGCCGACGACGATATGATCGCTGCCGGCGACGATATCATTGGTCGGGTCGAGCTCGATGTAACCGTCCGCCTCACCGCACCACACACGCACCCAGGCGTGCATGGCATCCGCGCCTTCCAGCCGCTCCTTGCCGGGTGGCGGAATGGTGCGCAGGAAGCCGCTGACATAGCCCGCCGGAATGCCGAGACTGCGCAGCGCTGAAATCATGATGTGGGAAAAATCCTGGCAGACGCCGCGTTTCAGCTTGAAGGCCTGAATAGGCGTCGTATCCACCGTGGTGGCCTCGCTGTCATATTTGAAATCCGCATAGATGCGCTTGCATAGCGCAAAGGCGATTTCGCGCACGGTCATGCCCGGTCTGGCCGTATCGCGGGCATAGGCCGCGATTGCCGCATCCTCGCCGATGCGCGGGCTGGCACCCGCCAGATGGTGCGGTGCCTGCGCATCGAGCGAATTGATGCTGGCCAGTTCCGCCTGGAGCTTGTTGAGCTGCGGAGACAGATCGGCGGTCGGTGAGGGGCTGTCCACAGCCACGCGGGCCTGCATGCGAATGTCCAGCTTGTCATGCGGTGCTCTGAGATAGATCGAGGTGGCAGTCTGCTGGAAGAAATCGGCAAAGACGGTGCGCTCCTCCGGCGTGGGCGACACGGTCAGGGCGGAAGCGACCAGTTTCTGTCTGCCAGGTATGGAGAGCGGGGTGACGCGGATCATGTGGCGCGCACCCGACGCCAGCGTGTCGTAGATATAGCCCATATGCAGCGTGAGATCGTAGAGCATCGACTATCCGAGATAGGTTTGCGCGAGAATGTCGGAGAGCCGCTCCAGATCCTTCTCCAACTGGCGGAAGACATCGCCGTCGAGATTCTCCGACGTCATGACCGCGAGCGTGGAATGAATGCGCATCGCTTCCCGGTAGAAGGGCGACATCTGGCCGTTAACGAAAGCGTTCGGCAACTGCTCCACCTCGGCGCGGATTTCGTTCAGCTGAAAGAGGATCGAGCGCGGGTTGAGCGGATCGAGCGCCAGAAGATCCATGACGGTGAGAGCCGCCGTGTTCACATTGTAGCGGCGGCGGTGGGTCATGACGCTGTCGCCGATTTCGAGCAGCATGTCATAGGAGCCGTCCGGTGCGTCCGGGCCACCCATATGGGCAAGCAGCCGCGTCATGTGCAGGCCGCGCTCCAGATAGCGACCGATGGCCAGGAAGCGCCAGCCGGTGAAGCGATACATGTTTTCATGCACGAGACCGGCAAAGCCTGCGACCTTGCGCAGCAGAATGGTCGTGGCATGAGTCGCGTCGTCGCCCGCGTGGATCTTGCTCTGGAAGCGGCGGGCGGTCTTTGCCAGATCGTTGAGCGCCAGCCAGCCATCGGGCGAGAAACGGTCGCGAATGTTGCTGGCGGAATAGATGGAGCTGTTGATATTGGCGATCAGGCTGGAGGGAATGGCCTCCTTCACGTCGATATCGACCGTCTTGAGATAGTCCGTCACATGCGCGAGCAGAGGCTGCTTCGGGTCGGCGGATTCAGCGTAGCGTGCGTGCCAGGCGCGCAGGATGCGCAGCGCCCCTTCGGACCGCTCGATATAGCGGCCAAGCCAGAAGAGATTGTCGGCTGCACGGCTTGGCAGGCTGCCCGGCATGTTGCGGGTGAAGTTTTCTTCCGGCGGCAGAAGCGTGGTGCGCTCCACCGGCTTGTCGCTGACGATCCAGACATCCGCTGCCCGGCCACCGGCCTGCATGGCAATGGCCGCGACATCGTTGCTGCGTCCGATACGGGCAAAGCCGCCCGGCATGACCTGCCAGCCGTCCTGGGTGCGGGCCACGAAGACACGAAGGCTCATGGGCCGTGGCACGAGCTTGCCATCGACGAAGGCGGGCGTGGTGGAGAGGGTCACGACCTCCTGGCCGACGAGCTTGTGGCCGTCACTTGCCAGCCAGTCGCTGATCGAATCCTTGGCGGTTTCGCGTAGGCTCGAGCCGAGCACCGACTGGCCGTTATCGTCGAAGAAGGGCAAGCGCGAGTATGCCGGGCCGATGACCATTCGCTCGATATTGCGGGCCACCTGCTGACGTTCGGTCGGTTGGCCGCACCACCATGTGGCAATCGAGGGCATGGCGAGGTCTTCGCCGAGGATGTGGCGACAGATGGCGGGCATGAATGCGAGCAGCGCACGGGTTTCGAGAATGCCGCTGCCGAGCGCATTGACCATGCTCAGCGCGCCTGCCCGCAGCGCCTGCACCATGCCGGGTGTGCCGATATGGGAGTTCTGGTCGAGTTCCAGCGGATCGGCGTAAGACGCATCCAGACGCCGCCAGAGCACGCCGACGGGTTTGAGACCGGCAACGGTGCGCACCATGACGCGGTTGTTGACGACGGTCAGATCCTCGCCCTCCAGTAGCATGACGCCGAGATAGCGGGCAATATAAGCGTGCTCGAAATAGGTTTCGCTGGCGGGGCCAGGTGTGAGAACCGCAATGCGGTCGTCAGGGTGCTGGCGGTGCGACTGCAACGTATCGCGAAACGCGCCGAAGAAGGAGGCGAGCCGATGGACGTGGGCCTCGGCATAGATATCGGAAAAGGCGCGGGTGGTGGCCACGCGGTTTTCCAGTGCAAAGCCCGCTCCTGACGGGGCTTGCGCCCGGTCTGCCAGAACCCACCAGTTGCCGTCCGGGCCGCGGCCGATCTCGAAGGAGCAGAAATGCAGATAGTGACCGTTGGCGGGCTTGATGCCCACCATGGGCCGCAGAAATTCCGGATTGGAGGCGATGAGGGCTGGCGGCACATAGCCCTGCTTCACCAGCCGGCCTTCTCCATAAATATCGGCCACCACGGCTTCGAGAAGATTGGCGCGCTGGATCAGCCCCCTGGAGACGACCTGCCATTCAGCATCGTCGATGAGGACCGGGACGTGGGAGATAGGCCAGTTGCGTTCGCTGCTGCCGCCGCCGCTTTGAGCGCTGTAATCGCGATAGAAGACGCCGGCATCGCGCAGGTAACGATCCGTGCGGGAAAAGCGGTCGTGCAACTCGCGCTCATCCATGCGTGAGAGTGCATCGACGAAAGGCTGCCAGACCGGGCGAATTCGCCCCTCTATGTCCAGCATTTCATCGGCAACGCCCGGCAGGGCGCGGTAGCCCAGCAGGGGGTCCGTGCTGGTCTCTCCGGTCTTGCGTTCCGTTGCAGGTGCCTTCGCCACCTTATACTCCTTGCGGGCGTCGCAGATCGAGTGTCAGCGGAAATTCCGGCGACACGCTTTCCGGCCAGACCGTGTACTGGCCGCCCGTATGTCCCCACGGTTCGAAACGCGCCAGGCGACGCGCTTCCGCCTCGTTTCCATTGACGGGAAAGGTGTCATAGTTGCGCCCGCCCGGATGGGCAACATGATAGATGCAGCCGCCAATCGACCTGTTCGACCACGTATCATAAATGTCGAATGTTAAGGGCGAGTTGACCGGCAGCACCGGATGCAGTCCGGACGCCGGCTGCCACGCCTTGAAGCGTACGCCCGCGACCGAGACGCCTGAGGTTTCCGTCTGCTTCAGCGGCACGGAGCGACCATTGCAGGACACGGTGTAGCGAGCGGGATTGGCGGTTTCGAGACGCACCTGAAGGCGCTCGACGGAAGAATCCACGTAGCGGACCGTACCGCCGATCGCACCCTGTTCGCCCATCACATGCCATGGCTCCAGCGCCTGGCGCAGTTCGAGCTTGGAGCCCTCATATTCCACCTCGCCGAAAAACGGGAAACGGAATTCCAGCTGTGCGGCAAACCATTCGGGTTTGAGGTCGAAGCCATGTTCGCGAAGATCGGCCAGAACATCGAGGAAATCGCTCCAGACGTAATGCGGCAGCATGAAGCGATCGGCAAGGGCGGTGCCCCAGCGCACGAAGCTGCCACCGATTGGGTTCTTCCAGAAACGGGCAATCAGAGCGCGCACCAGCAATTGCTGGGCCAGCGACATGCGCGCATTTGGCGGCATTTCGAAGCCACGGAACTCGACCAGCCCAAGACGACCCGTCGGGCCATCCGGCGAAAACAGCTTGTCGATGCAGATTTCCGAGCGATGGGTGTTGCCGGTGACATCAACGAGCAGATTGCGGAACAGGCGGTCGACCAGCCAGGGGAGCGGGGGAACGCCTTCACCTGGAGCCGGGACCTGCGCCATTGCGATTTCCAGCTCGTACATGCTGTCGTGGCGCGCCTCATCGATGCGCGGCGCCTGGCTGGTAGGGCCGATGAAAAGGCCGGAGAAGAGATAGGAGAGCGAGGGGTGGCGCTGCCAGTGCAGCACGAGGCTCTTCAAAAGATCAGGGCGGCGCAGGAAGGGGCTGTCATTGGGGTTCGCGCCGCCGACAACGACATGGTTGCCACCGCCGGTACCGGTGTGGCGACCGTCGATCATGAACTTGTCGGCGCCGAGCCTCGACTGGCGGGCGTCCTCGTAAATGGCGGTGGTGATATCGACGCAGTCCTTCCAGCTTGCCGCCGGATGGATATTGACCTCGATGACGCCCGGATCTGGGGCGACGCGGATGACATTCATGCGCTCGTCATGCGGTGGCGCATAGCCTTCGATATGGACGGGCAGGCCGAGATCGGTGGCGGCGGCTTCGGCGGATGCGATGAGATCGAGATAATCCTCGATGCGCTCGACCGGCGGCATGAAGACGCAAAGGCGTCCATCGCGGGCTTCGACGGAAAGGGCGGTGCGCACCGTTCCGGCTATATCGCTGATGACCTGTTCGTTGCGGCCAAGGTTTGGCGCATCGCCCGCCTGGAAGGAGGCTTCCGGCATGCTACGCGCCGAAGGCGGCACGGCATCGGGCAGCGGGCCACGGGGAATGGAAGGGTCTGCCTCGTGAATATAGGGGAACTGCGATGGCGGGATGTAGGGGAGCGTTCCAAGCGGCAGGCGGTAGCCGACAGCGCTATCGCCAGGTACGAGGAAGATCTTGCCGCGGCGTGTCTTCCACCGCTCGCTGACCCAGCGCTTGTGGCCGGAGCTTTGCGCGTTCCAGGCCTGAACGGGCAGAATATAGCCGGTCGGTTCCGTCAGGCCGCGTTCGAAGACGCGGGCGATACGGTTGCGCTCTTCCGGGTCCTTGAGCTTGGAGTTCGACGGATCGACATTGTCGGGGAGATTGGCTTCCTTGATCAGCCATTCCGCCGGGTCCTCATAGGCCGGAAGCACCAGATCGGGCTCGATTCCCAGATGGCCGGCAATCGAGGTGAGGAGCCGTTCGGCATCGACGGCGCTGACGCCTGTATCCTTGCCCTCCTCAGCCACGAGATCGGCATTGCGCCAGACGGGGTTGCCATCTTTGCGCCAATAGAGCGAAAAGGTCCAGCGCGGCAGGCTTTCGCCCGGATACCACTTGCCCTGGCCGTAATGCAGGAAGCCATTGGGGGCAAAGCGCTCGCGCAGCTTGCGGATCAGGATGTCGGCCTTCTGCCGCTTGGTGGGGCCGACAGCGCCGGTGTTCCATTCTTCCGATTCGAAATCATCGATGGAGACGAAGGTCGGCTCGCCGCCCATGGTAAGGCGCACGTCCTGCGCGGTCAGCACCCGGTCCACGGTCTCGCCCAGCGCGTTCAGTTCTTCCCAGCTTTCATCCGAAAACGGCTTGGTGATGCGCGGATGTTCTGCCACCCGCGTGACCTTCATGTCAAAGTCGAATGCGGTATTGGCCTCACCGAAATAGCCACCGGAGATGGGAGCGGCATTGCGATAATGGGGGGTGGCCGACAGCGGAATATGGCTTTCGCCGGTGAGAAGCCCGGATGTCGGATCAAGCCCGACCCAGCCAGCGCCCGGCAGATAAACTTCCGCCCATGCGTGCAGATCGGTGAAATCCACTTCCGTACCCGATGGTCCGTCAAGCGCCTTCAGATCCGGTGCCAGCTGGATGAGATAGCCCGACACGAAGCGGGCGGCGAGACCCAAGCGGCGCAGCACCTGCACCAGAAGCCAGCTGGTATCGCGGCAAGAGCCCTTGCCAGACAGAAGCGTTTCTTCCGGTGTCTGGACGCCTGGCTCCATGCGGATGACGTAACCGATCTCCTGCTGGAGCCTTGCATTGATGCCGACGACCATATCGACGGTCGTCTGGCCGGGGGTCTTGTCGATGGTCGCCATCAGCGCATCGAACAGTGGGCCTGTCTCTTCCGGCTTGCGGTAGATCGACAGGTCGTCCTTCAACGTCTCGGGATAATCGAAGGGCCATTTGGTAGCGCTTTCCTCGACGAAGAAATCGAAAGGATTGTAGACCGTCATATCCGCGACGAGATCGACCTCGATCTTGAACTCGGTGACCGGATCGGGGAAGACGAACCGAGCCTGGAAGTTGCCGTAAGGATCCTGCTGCAGATTGACGAAGTGATTGGAGGGCGTGACCTTCAGCGAGTGGCTGATGACCTTCGTGCGCGAATGCGGCGCGGGCTTCAGCCGGATGATCTGCGGTCCCAGCCGAACCGGGCGGTCGTATTTGTAATGCGTCAGGTGATAGATGCTGGCCTTGATCGACATGAGGGCGAGGTCCCGATTATGATACTGAAATGGCGTGGCCGGTTTGGCGGGTGACTTCGTTAAAAAGCCTCGGCGATACTGACCGTATCGTCTGCGTGTTTCGCCCAGTCCCACATCCAGATCGTCTCACGCCATTTCAAAACTATCATCGCGTTCTCGCCCTTCGCCTTTATTTACCGGCATTTGCGGATTGTTCCGCCCCCCTCTGTTGCATCGACTTTGTGCAATGCACGCAAATAATGCAAGGAACATTTCGACCCGGTAGCGCATTCGATGCGGCGGTATTTCAGGCAACACTTCGGGGTTGTGTGGACAAGGGCGGGCGGAGTGATATTGCTGTCATCCGAGAGGTCGACAGTTGATTGCTGTAAGCTGTTGTGATTCGACGATTTCAGAAAGTGGCGGTCCATTGACAGTGCAGGGAAATTCTCCGGAAGAGAAAGCCGCTTATGCGCTTTTCGATCTCAATTTCCGCTCGCAATTGCGCATGATGGGCAATGCGTTCTGGGGCTCTCCCGTGCGAGGACGGCTTATCCTGCTGGCCTGCGGATTGCTGACCATCATCCTCGTGACCGCCTATGGGCAGGTGAAGCTGAACGAGTGGAATGCGCCCTTCTACAACGCGCTGGAGCGGCGCGATATCAACGCCTTCATCCACCAGCTGGAAGTGTTCGCCATCATTGCCGGTTGCCTGCTGCTGCTCAACGTGTTCCAGACCTGGTTGAACCAGATGACGGCGCTGAACATGCGCGAGGGCTTGGCGAAAGACATGGTGGATCAGTGGCTGAAGCCCGGCCGCGCCGCCAAGCTTGCAAGCTTCGGCACCATTGCCATCAACCCCGATCAGCGCCTGCATGACGATGTGCGCAACCTGGCCGAAAGCAGCACGGCACTTGCCATCGGTCTCGTCAACGCCACCATCATCCTCGTCAGCTTCATTGGCGTTCTCTGGGGGCTTTCCGCTGGCTTTGCGCTGGAAATCGGCGGAAAGATGGTGGCGATACCGGGTTATATGGTCTGGGCGGCGCTGCTTTATGCGGGCTCTGCCTCGCTGCTTTCCAACCTTGTCGGCTACCGGCTGGTGCCACTGAATGCCGAGCGCTACTCGAAGGAAGCCGAGCTTCGCTTCTCCTTGATGCGCGCCAGCGAAAACCTTACCGCCATCACGCTCTCGCGCGGTGAAAAGAACGAGCGTCACCGCATTCGCGGCGATATCGATGCGGTGCTGGGCGTGATCCGTGGGCTTGCCATGGCGCTCACGCATCTGACCTGGGTGTCTGCCGGTTATGGCTGGCTTGCCATCGTCGCGCCGATCCTGATTGCCGCGCCCGTCTATTTTTCCGGCAACCTCACCTTCGGTGGGCTGATGATGGCGGTGGGCGCCTTCAACCAGGTGAATGTGGCGCTGCGCTGGTATATCGACAATTTCGGCCCGATCGCCAGCTGGAAGGCGACGCTGCAGCGCGTTTCGATCTTCCGTCACGCGCTGATCCAGATGGACAGTGTGGAGCGCCATGGCAATGCCATCGAGGTGGAGCGCGTGGCCACCGATATCGTGCGGCTTTCGGCCATCGAGATCATTCCCGATGCCGGAGGGCAGGATGGACGGCGCACCTTCCGCCTGCGCGAAGACCCGGTGGAAATTGCGGTTGGCGACCGGGTGATGATCAATGGCGACCAGGGCGTGAACCGGCGGCTATTCTTTGCCGCGATTGCCGGGCTATGGCCCTGGGGGCGCGGCAAGATCACCGTACCGCCGCGCGAAGAGATACTGTTTATTGCCCAGCACGGCTACATGCCGGCGGCACCCTTGCGCGAGATCCTGTCCTATCCGCGTGCGCCGCAGAAATTCAAGGAAGACGAGTTTCTGGCCGCCATGGAAGCCTGTGGCCTTGGCCACATCATTCCGAAGATGAACGACGCGATCCGCTGGGACCAGAAGTTCGATTCCGACGAGCAAGCCTGTGTCCGGGTGGCCAATGCATTGCTGTTGAAGCCGCGCTGGCTGTTCATCGACGATCTTCTGGAAGGTTTGGAGAAGCACACGATCGACCGGCTGGTGGCGGTTCTGAATGGCATGCGCGACACGGCGGTCGTCTATATCGGGCGATCGGAAGCCTTTATGGAAACGATGTCGCCGCGAACGCTCCATCTGGATCTGGAGCAGCAGCTGTAAAGACGGGCTCGACCCATTGTCCGAACCCGCTGTCTGAGCGCTTTCTTGCTGTCAATACTCGCGTCAAGACCGCGCGAGGCGAATAGTCCGGGCCTCTTCGATGATGATCGGCGCGCGGTTTTCGGCCTGCGCTTTCGCCGTCATGTCGGTTTCGAAATGCAGCATGAAAGGTGCCGTGACCGCAATCGATACGAGGGTAAGCAAGGCAGCCACGATCACGCGGTCATAATGCCTTTGCTTGATGTCATTCCCACTCCAGTCATATGCCATTTTTAGAGCCCCGCCCTGCATCTGGAAGTATGTGAACACACGCTAATTCATTAATAGATTGACCCACTATAGTTAATGAAGCGTTACCGAAACTTGTGCGCCCCAGTATTAATGCGATTCGGCGGAATGTGACATGCGGCTCTATTTCGATGTGCGCATAGCAACATCCGCAAACGAGGCTTGTTATTGGCGCGGATCGATTTCAACATGCGGTGTTGTTGAGGCGTGCCAAGGCCGGCATGCCGGAAACGAAAACCAGCCACGACGAAATGGCTCTTTTCGGGGGGCGGGCGAATAGGGTATCGCGGCACTGGGAGGTGCGCGATCAAGAGGTTTAAGCTCATGGATACCCAACCCCCTACCGATATGGAACTGACACTGCGGACGCTTGCCATGCCGGCCGACGCCAATCCCGCAGGGGATATTTTTGGCGGCTGGGTGATGTCGCAGATGGACCTTGCCGCATTCGTTCGCGCCAATGACGCTGCAGGCGGGCGCACCGTGACCGTTGCCGTCAACGAGATCATCTTCAAGAAGCCGGTCAAGATCGGCGATACGCTGTGTGTCTACACCCGTATCGAAAAGATCGGCCGCACATCGATCACGCTGAAGATCGAGGCCTGGACGCGCCGCCACTCGCAGCAATCCCGCGACAAGGTGACGGAAGCGATCTTCATCATGGTGGCGGTGGACGAGGCGGGCAACCCGAGGCCGGTGAAGGGGTGAGGGTTTTGCCTTCGATGTGCTTGGCTGCGTGTGTTGGCGATGTCGGTCAGTGGTTGGGGCGTCCTGATTACGCCCGCGACTGGATGTCCTGCTGCACATGGTTCAGCGTATTGTAGAGGCCGGTGCCGTGGCGCAGGCGTCGGTGTCGAGCGATCTCGTCGCGTGCCTCTTCTTCCCTGCGGTCTTCCTCTCGCTCGGTGAAGGAGCGGAGATCGAAATCCTCGGCGATGGACATGCCCTTCTTGGCCTTGAAGTCGTAAAGATCGACGCCAATTACCGTGCAGTTTTCGGAGGTCGTTTCATCGATGAGCGCCTGGATTTCTTGCGCCTTGTAAAGGCGCACCGGCATTTCCAGAAGAACCGTATCGCCATCGCGCCAGCGGGTGGCAATGAGCAGCATCTCGTCTTTTCCGATGATGTAGCCAGGTGCGGTCATGGGAGAACCTCCTCGTCATCGCTGTCTCGCTGGAGGATTCACTGCTCGATCCCCGAGTCGTCTTACCCCCTGATGAGCGAGCAACATCTACTATAATACTAGTAGTTCTGTCAACAAGAAAACTAGTAGTTATGAGAACAAAGAGGGAATCGCGGTGGTGCGCAGGGCCTTGCGTGGCAGCCGCCGTCAGGCAGGGGTGGTCCAGGATCGGGAGGGCTGTCCTCCCAAATGCTTTACATGTTGATGATCGAGCGGCGGACGCGGCCGACGATGATGGGATCGTTGTCCGGGAAGATCGGCTCATGCTGCGGGTTGGTCGAAACCGGCTCGAAGCGCATGGGGCCTGAGCGGTAGCGCTTATATGTGGCGTTGCCTTCCACGTCTGAAATGACATAGCAGCCATTGGGCACGAGGTTGCGGTCGCTGCGATCGACGAAGATGACGGAATCGGGCGGGGATATCCGATCCATGGAATCTCCTATGACTTTCAAGGCGATCCAGTCTCCGGATGCCGGCAAATCCGCCACGCGGATGAGGCCAAGCGCTTCATCGGCAATGTCATCGCGGATCATGGCGCCGGCGCTGACCCAGGCGAGATAGGGCACGCTTAACGTGGGAATGCCCTCCGCATCCGGCGTGTAGGATGGGTCGAGCTCATGGACGCCGACGCCGAGCGCCTGGGCGAGAGCAGGAAGCTCTGTGGTCTTTTCGGTCAAGCCGGTCTCGAGCTGCGAGATGAGCTGCTGGCTGACGCCAGACAGTTCCGCAACTTTCGCCTGCGAAAGATTTTTGATCTTCCTGATCGACTTCAGATTTTCGCCAATAATTCCCATGGCTTAGTTATTACCAGAACGCTTGTGGAAAAGCACACAAGGAAACTAGTTGACGGGCGCCCGGATTTTTACTAGTTTTCTTGTATGAACAGATTTCGTCATCACATCAACCATGCCGCCGAGGCATGTGGCTTTCAAGCCGGGCTTGCTGCGGCAAGCAGCTGTGACAAGCCGTTGCTTTTGCCGCCGCTGCCCGACGCCGGGCACGTCTGCGTGACGCCAGCGGTTGCGGGTGAGGCGGTGTCTGCTTTGCGAATGGCGGGGGATGGGTTTGTCCCTCGTCTGGACCTGCGCCCCGATGTCTTTGGTGAGCGGCACGCGCTGAGGCGAAAGGCGGAAGCGTCTTTTGCCGGGCCGTCTGCTCTCAGGCATCGGGGCGGGGCGAAGGCGGGGCTTTCCCTTGAAGGAGGATTTGCGCGCATGAGTTCCGTTCGTATCGAAGCATCCACGCAGGCGCGCCGCGCCGCGTTTCAGCAGAGTTACATCGGCTGCCGCGAATGCCGGCGTCCGCTTTCCATCGAACACCAGATCGAGCGGTTCTGCGACGCTTGCGGAGCGGTGACGCCGGTCGAAATACGGGAAGGGAAAGAGCATGAGTGACGTTCTGGAAAAGCCCGGTCTGGGCGTGGCGCGCTGGAAGGCGGTGGCCGAGTATCGAAGCGACGCAGGTGTCGTCGATGTCGAATACGCCATCGAGGAACTGGACGAGCTGCGTGACCTGATCGAGCGCGGGCCGGTTTGGAACACGTTGATCAGGATCACGGTGACCTTTGCCCGACCGGTTTGCGCGCTGCTGACAATCGAAGAGGCGGCGCGGCTATGACGACACGCAGCACTGCGCATCCTGCAGCGACGCATGACGATGGAGATGTGCGCATCGACATCGAGGCCTTGGAGGCCGAGCTTCTTTGCGAGGTGGAGCGCATCAACCGGGAACGGCTGGCGGCGTGAAGGCCGGAGTGTTTGCCGCATGACTGCATATCAGGTTTCGGCGGTTCTGCCGCCGCATCACAGGTTTTGATCGCTTCTCCTCTCCGGCGATCAAAAGCGGGCTGACGGCTTGTCCTCCCCGGGCCGTCAGCCCAACCCCTTCCTACCTCGAAGCCTTTGCCGTCCCAAGTGGACGGTTGGATGTGCTTGTCGGGAGGCAGACTTTGAGCCGGAGCGCCGAGCTTTCGGCCTGACGCGCCTCGACCGCGCCGTGATGGTGCGGCGGGAGATCACCATTGCCAAGACCAAGCCTGGACGTCTGCGCCACCGGTTCAGACGGCGGGAGACCTTTGCCGCCTTATGGCGAGAAGCGAGATTACGCATGAGCAAGGCACTAACACTTTTCCGCTCCGGCTATGACACCGCCGAGATCGCCTACATTCTGGGGCGCACGGAAGCCGATGTTTACAACGAGCTTGCCCGGCTTCGCGAGGAAAGCCGGGCGGCGAATGTGGCGGTGATCAAGTATCACCCCGGTAAGGACGCCTGGGGCGTGCCTGCGATGCGCGGGGAGAATGCCAATGGCTAACCTGCCTTTCATGCCGTTCTGGACCGATGCCTATCTCGCCGACACGGTGCATCTGACCACCGAGCAGCATGGTGCCTATCTGCTGCTGCTCTTCCAGGCGTGGCGTTCACCCGATTGTTCGCTTGTTGACGACGACGCGTTGCTGGCGCTGCAGGCCAAGGTTTCGCCAGCCAAGTGGCGGGCGATGAAGCCGGTGGTGATGGCGTTCTGGAAGCTCGACAAGCGGCGGAAAAAATGGGTGCAGAAGCGCCTTCGGCTGGAGCGGGAAAAGGCCATGGAGCGCAAGGCGAAAGCCAGGGATAGCGCAGTAACCCGTTGGAAGGCTGAGAAAAACAGCGATGCGAAGGCATTGCGGGCGCAGAGCCGAAGCACTGCTTCCAGAGTCACAGCCATAGAAGAAAAATCTGGCGATTTTTCTAAAGGCGCGGCGGCGCCGAAAAAATCATCCCGCGATGTTTTGATGGAGGCTTTCCAGGATGTTTGACCTCATTGCCCAAGATCAGTTCGACCGCTTGCCGGAGCGGTATCGCGAGCGTGCGCGGCAGATTGCCCTGCGGGTGCAGGAAATCGACCGGCTGCTTGCGCCTGCTGCAGCTGAGACCGTTCGCGATACCGCATTGCGGCTGATTGGCCAGTTTCGACCGCAGCCGGGCATGGACGTGGCGGGTTTTGGCCGGGAGTTTCGCGGCGTCTGCGCCGATCTGCCGGAATGGGCGGTGTGCGAGGCGGCCAATGATTTTATGGCTGGGCGTGTTGCCAACCACACCGGCCAGTTCGTGCCGACCTGTGCCGAGTTCGGCAAGCAGGCGAGAGCCATCATCGCGCCTTTTCACGCCGAACGCTATGCGCTGCGCATCGAAGCCTCGCGACTGTTCGACCGTGCGGCGGATGAGAAGCGCCGGGCGCTGATTGCCATCGAGCGGGCCGATCCGGCGGTGAAGGCGCGGGTGAGGGCGATTGTGGCTGAGGCGCGTGCCGGGGCGCCGGTGAAGCTTTCCCGACCGCATGGCGCGATCAGCGCGCAAGCGCAGGCGGTGCTGGATGCGATGAAGAAGACACAGCAGCACCCTTCGAAGATTTCTCAGACACGTATCGGCAAGGACGCCAGACGATGAACATCTATCCGCAAACGCAACTGAGTTTCACCCTGATCCAGACGAGCCGCGTGGACGGGTTTCTGCGCCTCGTCAGCCCGCTGGAAGCGCGCGCCCGCGACAGCATGGCGGATGCGGCGCGCTTTGTTCTCGAAAAGCACCCGGACGCCACGCTGCAACTGGTGCGCAGCGACGTGCGCGCACGCTGGCTGGTGCGGATCCGCATGGAGATGGTGGTCCATTTTCGCGATGCGCTGGGCAAGACCTACCCACAGATCGCCCGCTTCATGCGCCGCGACCACACCTCCATTCTGCATCTCTACCGCAAGGCGAAGGCGCAAGCGGCGGCGGGTGAAGCCGCGAACTATCCCGCAGAAACGACATCAAACGATCTTTGTGACGCAACATCGGAAGGACGAGCAGCATGACCAGCAAGGCAGAAAAACTGAAGCAGAAGCGCGGACGGCGCAAGGTGATCAATGTGGCGCGTGAGCCCAATGGTCGTATCTCACGATCCGGCCGTGCCCACGCTCCGGCAGACAGCGTGGCGCTGAAGGCGCGGGCAAGCCGCATGGGCATGACCATGGAAGAGGCGAGGGATCCGCGGGCCGCAACCTATATCGGCACGCTGAACATGCTCGGCAAACGCGATGGTCTGAGCGATGACCAGTATGAGGGCGCGGTGCGGTTTCTGGAACTGCGCCAATCCTACATGATGGCAATCAAGGCGCCGGATGGGGAGCGCGACAAAAGCGAGCGCAGCACGCCCTCCCAGACGATCAGCGAGGATTACGAGAAATGGTGCAAGGCGGTGATCGCCCGCTATGACGGATGCCGCAAAACCATCCAGACCGCACAGAACGAGCTACGCCAGAACCTCTGGGCGGCGCTGGATTTCTGCGTGATCAAGGGCGAGCGGCAGCACCATATGCTGGGGGATCTGCGCGTGGTGTGCAATGTGCTGGCGCGGTTTTTTGGGGTTTGATTGGGGTGAAAAGTCTTGAAGGCGGCGGCGTTCGCGTCGCCCTCGCCACGCCAATTTTATGGGCTATGCGAGAAGCCCTTACATAGCTTCAAGTGGCTTCCCACGCCGGATGAACAACGATCCGGTGCATAGAAGAGGTTGATTTTCAAAATTGTCGCTTTTTGAAAGACAAACCGGCTTGTCTCGCATGCGTGATACGCAAAAGGATTTGACTATCAATAATCCGGTATTTTGAAAATCAAATGGGTTTGAGTGATACAGATGCACATCAAACCGTGTTGTCTATCAAAAATAACCATTCTTGATAGACAACGGCTCCGTGATCAGGCATTACATCGTAGCTGATACGTCAAGAATCCTGAAACTCGGACATCACAATGGCGCAGCGCCCAGGCTTGGACCTCTCTGAAGCGGTCGAATATCACTATGATCAGTTTCCACCGCGGTCCATCGATGCTGGCAGACTCATTACGACGGTGGCATCCGCATCCGCTGCTCTGGCGCGCTACGATCAAATGCTCAAGAGCATGCATAATAGCGAGATTCTGCTGGCGCCCTTGAGAAATCAAGAAGCCGTTGTGTCTTCCCGTATGGAAGGCACGGTCAGTACGCTCGACGAAGTGTTGCGATATGAAGCCGATCAGGAAGAAAGCGGTGACGAGACGGGTGGCCACTATCGTAATGAAGCGATTGAGGTCTTTTTGTACACTCGCGCCCTGTCAGCCGCCCAGCGCAGTATGGAGCAGGGAGCGCCACTGTCCGGCTTTCTCGTAAAAAGCGCGCATCGCGTTCTTCTTGGTTTCGGTCGCGGCGCGCATCTATCCCCCGGCGAGTATAAGACGGAGCAAAATTATCTCGCCGATCGAATGCGCCGCAAAGTTCATTTCGTGCCAATGCGACCCGAACAACTTCAAGATGGCATGGATCGTCTTTTCGCGTTCATCGACTCGGATGACTGGCAGATTCTCATCAAGACGGCAGTCGCTCATCTGGAGTTCGAGGCCCTGCATCCGTTCAAAGACGGTAATGGCAGAATTGGGCGGATGTTGATCACCCTCATGCTTTGGAAAGCCGGAGCGATCTCCGCGCCGCACTTCTATATCAGTAGCTATTTTGAAGATCGCCGCGATGAATATATCGATCTTATGCGTGACGTGTCCAAGTCGGGGGCTTGGACCGAGTGGATCATTTTCTTTCTCGAAGCCTTGGAAGCCCAGGCGCAAAAAAACCTGGCAACAGCCGAACGGATTCGCGACCTTTACGAAGAGCTGAAAAAAGAGTTTCCGCAACTCCTGACATCGCAGTGGAGCACAGCGGCTCTGGACTTCCTTTTTTCGCGTCCAGTTTTCAGGAATAACGTTTTCACCAAAAAATCTGGAATTCCTGGACCCTCCGCTCACCGGTTCACGCGCATCTTGTCCGAACGCGGGCTGATACGGACTCTTGAGCCTGCTGCCGGTCGACGGCCAGCGCTCTATAGTTTTGAGCCGCTTTTGCAGATCGTTCGTGACTAATGGTCTGCTTTTGACCTTTGCTACCGCTTGCAGAGGCCGTGAAAGCAAAGGTCAAAATCTGAGGAGATAGGTGCTCATGTTGATTGTCTCCTTCTCGTCAATTCCGCCGCGAAATCTCCGGCTCTCATCACCGATATGCCGAACGCCTTGTCGGCAGGATGCTCGAAATGCCTGCCGCTACTGACGATGAATGTCGCACCAGCCGTCAAAGCGGGTTCTCTATACAAATCGTCCTTTGGATCAGTGGATTTTAAAATATATTTTTCAGAGCTTTAGAAGATTTTTGAGTTTTGAGGATTTTAGCGTTTGACTTTTCTTCCCGAAATAGCGATAAATGACATGTCTTCATATTCGAAGAATTGTATTTGGGAGCGGCCTTCGGGTCGCTTTTTGCGTTTCGGGGCCACTTGTATCGATGGGCGGCTTTTGCCTCGAAGCCTCTTTCCTCCCGCCTTCGTTTCCGATCTTTCTTTTTAGCCAGTTGGCTCAGCGTTGCCAGTGTGTCGCTCAGGTTGCTTCTACGGCACGGCCTGAGATCCAAGCCTTGATGCACGACGCAGTGGACCGCTGGCACGGAATGACCTCCTATGAACACACCACGGCCATTAAATCCGCGGCAGTGCCTTTTCGTTGAGGAGTATCTGCTCGATCTGAACGCCGCCCACGCTGCAATCCGGGCGGGGTATAGCCGTTCGTTTTCCGACAAAGGAGCTTGGAAGCTATTGCAGAATGCCGAGATCAGGGCTGCGATCGACAAGGCGAAGCTCGAGCGCTCGAAGCGCACGCAGATCCATGCGGATTGGTTGCTGTCGCGGCTGGCCGAAGAGGCGCTGGCTGATATTGCCGATCTTTATAATGAGAATGGCGGGCTGAAGCCGGTCGATCAGTGGCCGTTGATCTGGCGGCAGGGGCTGGTGGCGGCGGTTGAGGTCAAGGAATTGTTCGAAGGGCGCGGCGAGAGCCGTGAGGCGATCGGGCGGGTGTCTCAGGTGAAGCTCAGTGACCGGATCAAGCGGCTGGAGCTGATCGGCAAGCATATCGATGTGCAGGCGTTTCGGGAGAAGGTCGAGGTTGAGGTTAGCGGGTCGCTGGCCGAGCGGTTGGCGCGGGCCAAGGCGCGCGCTTTGGAGTGACGGTTTTATTGCCGGGTTTTCCCGTTGGTTGCCAGAGCTCCTACCCTACTCCACTGTCATTCGTGGAGAATCCATTTTGCAGTACGCCGCCTCTTCAGGCTTCGCGACCAATCAAATCCTACGAGGTTAACTAGTGTGGAAAATACAGCCTATAGACAATGTGCGGATAGTACATCGAACGCTCGAATTTAACCTGAATCTTTTGTTCTGCACTCAAGCCAATAGTATCACCATCCCGGATGTTGGGACGCTCCTCAATCAGATAACCGCCAAGGCAGAAAATGAATTGATGGAGTTCATGAACCGAGCCAGTAAAGTGACGGGCTTCAACATCCATTAAGCCAAACTCTGATAACCCTTTAGTCGAGACAGAAATACCAGTATCCGAGACGGTGCCTGGTGGCTCACGAGCAAAAAAGCATGAAATGAAAAGTGGAGCGCATACATGCTCGTAGCTCGTCAAAGCGGCACCTACGGCTCTCTTTGAAAGCAGAGCACCAGAATACGGGTAGGCTGTTCCAATCGCACTGGGTTCAACTTCAAAGACCGCACCGACGATCCGCTGTAACACTATAGCGCGGTTATACGGACTGTTTCCTCCGGCTACGGAAATTACGAGATGCGCCTGATGCTTGCGGATATCGTCCCATGCATTTGGCCAGAGAACGGCGTTCCTAATTTCTGGATCCGATGAACGGAGTGGGGCTGGCGCCTCCATGTGCATCATGGTGCAGAGAACACCTTCCGTTTTGAACAGATAGGGGAACTTGGCGCCAGTTGATGGTCCGTTTAAAGGAAATTCCATGTCGGTAAAAGTTTTTTGAAGCAGCCCTTCAAGCTTTCCGAGGTCTGAAAGGTCTTTTTCAGCCAGGAAGATGAGTACGGTCATCGCGGAGCTCTTCGTCTCAGAAGTCGCTTCATTTGGCATTCGTCGCAGCCTCGACTTGTTGATCTAGTTAAAGCAGTTGAACTGAGCTTTTTGCCTTATTGTTGTCCGCGCGCCGAAGAAACGCATGCCAAATTAAAATACTTAAATCATCATTCTCGCGATGGTGAGCCTTCTATACCAACGGCGAAAAGACATCACTCAAGACGAGATAATGCAGGCTTTGCCGGGAGATCGTTCATGGGCAATGCCAAGCAGGTGAGCAAGGGCCGTGTGGATGCCGATCTCGATGCGGAGATTATCGAGGCGGCGGCTCGGTTTCAGTATGATCCACAGGCCTGGGCGCGGTTTGCCTGGGATTGGGGTGAGGGCGAGCTTGACGGAATCGCGGGGCCGCGGGATTGGCAGGCGGATATCAATGATGAGATTCGTCAGCATCTGAACAGCGAGAACCGCTACCAGCCTTTGCAGATTGCGGTGGCGAGCGGGCATGGCATTGGGAAATCGGCGCAGATGGGGATGATGGCCAATTGGGCCATGTCGTGTTTTGCCGATTGCAAGATCGTCGTGACCGCCAATACCGAGACGCAGTTGCGCACCAAGACATCGCCGGAAGTGGGCAAGTGGTTCCGCTCCTCGATCACCAGCCACTGGTTCGAGACGCAGGCCATGTCGATCAAGTCGCGCGATCGGGGACACGCGGATTTGTGGCGGCTGGATTTCGTCGCTTGGTCTGCCAACAACACCGAGGCTTTTGCCGGTCTGCACAACAAGGACCGCATCATCGTCTTGATGTTCGACGAGGCGTCGAAGATTACCGACAGTGTCTGGGAAGTGGCCGAAGGCGCGCTGACCGACGAAAACACCATCATCATCTGGATCGTCTTCGGCAACCCGACGCAAAATACCGGGCGGTTTCGCGAGTGTTTCCGCCGTCATCGCCGGCGCTGGATCAGGCGGCAGATCGACAGCCGCACGGTGCCTGGCACCAATAAGAAGAAACTTGCCGAATGGGTCAGTGACTACGGCGAGGACAGCGATTTCGTGAAGGTGCGAGTGCGTGGCATGTTTCCATCGACATCGGCAAAGCAGTTCATCTCCACCGAAGATGTGGATGCTGCCCAGAAGGTGCATCTGCGCAAGGAGCAATATGATTTCGCGCCGAAGATCATCGGCGTCGATCCGGCCTGGACCGGTGACGACGAGCTGGTGATCTATCTGCGCCAGGGGCTCTATGCCCGGCTTTTGATGACGATGCCGAAGAACGACAACGACATTCTGGTGGCAAATCATGTGGCGCGCTTCGAGGATGAATTGCAGGCCGATGCGGTGTTCATCGATCTTGGTCACGGCACCGGCATCTATTCCGCTGGGGTGACGCTGGGGCGCACATGGCAGCTCGTCAGCTTTGCCGAAAAGAGCATCGACCGCGGTTGTCTCAACAAGCGCGCCGAAATGTGGAAGGGCATGCGCGACTGGCTCAAACAGGGCGGCGCGCTCGATGCGCGCGACGACATTCTCTACCACGACCTGATCGGCCCTGAGCTTGTGGCCCGCGTGGATGGCAAGCTGCAGATCGAGAGCAAGGAAGACATGAAGGCGCGAGGGCTTCCTTCGCCTAACCGTGCGGATGCGCTTGGACTGACCTTTGCCCGGCCTGTGGTGCCTAAGGGGCGGGGGGATGAGCGGTATAATCATAGCCGGGAGACCGGGTATGGTGGTGATGGGGATGGGTATAATCCGTTTGGGTGATGGCTGCGCCATCTGATGCGCGGAAGTGTTGCGTCGTTTCCGTGATGTTGTCTGCTTGCCTTGTTTTGGCGAAGGTTCTTCCCTGCCTCATTCCTGTTCCCCGGATCAAGTCCGAGGATGTTACGGGAATCTAGCCGCCGCGCGTCTGCGTGGCGAAAGAGCTTTTCCAGACCAAGGACTTGGTCTGACTGGATCCCTGTGACGAGCACAGGGATGAGGGTCGTTCGGGCGTAGTCCTCTGCAATCCGGAACGTTGCGTCTGTTGCGATGCCGATGGACCTCGGGTCGAGCCCGAGGATGACGCAGGGTGGGGCGCTGCCTAAGTTATTGTTTCCATGAAATTTAAGCCGAACGGCTCGCAGTGCGGGCTGGCTCTGTCTGTCTTCAATTCGAGGTTTTGCGATGTGTGTTTTCAAGTCTCCCAAGGTGGCGAAGCCGGAGGATCCGAAGTTGCCGATTGAGTATGCGGCGCAGCGCGAGCCGGATGCCCAGACGGTGAATGGGGCCGGGCGGAGAACGCGGGATCGGTTGCGGGCGGCGACGTCGACGATGTTGACCGGGGTTCAGGGCGTGGGTGCGCTGGATACGAGCGGCAAGAAAAACCTGTTGGGAGGCTGATATGGCCGATACGATCCGCGAACGGCATGAGCGGCGCCTGAAGGCGTTGCAGAAGGAGCGCAACCCCTATGAGGCGCAGTGGCAGGAGCTGAACGATTTCATCGTTCCCGGTCGCTACCGCAAGGGAGATGCCCGTGACCCGAAGGGGATCAACGGCAACAAGAAGATCATCGACAATTCGCCGAAGCTTGCCCATCGCGTGGCGCAATCGGGCATGCAGGCGGGGCTGACGTCTCCCACGCGGCCCTGGATGCGCTACAGCATTACCGACAAGGACCTGCGCGAGTTCGGCCCTGTGAAAGATTACCTCTATGAGGCGACACGCCGGGCGCGTGAGCGGCTGGCCGTCTCGAATATATATAATTGTCTTCATTCCGGTTATGGCGACGAGCTTCTGTTCGGGCAGTTCTGCCTGATCCTGACGCGCGCCGGGCGGCGCCTGCACGGCATTCTGCCGCCGGTCGGGCAATATTGGCTGGCGCAGAGCCAGTATGGCATGCGGGTCGATACCTGTTATCGCCGCGTGTGGATGACGGTGGAACAGATCGTCGGGCGCTGGGTGGCAAAGCCCAATTCCCGCGATATGGGCTGGTCGAACGTGTCCTCCACCATCAAGAACCTGTGGGACCGGGGCAATTACGACGAGGTGGTAGAGGTGTTCAACGCCATCGAGCCACGTTCCGCCCGCGATCCCGCCCGCCCGACCAAGGCGAACAAGCCCTTCATGTCCAACTATTGGGAAGCGGGCCAGGACCGCGACAAGATGCTGGAGGTGAGCGGCTTCGACCGCAATCCGCTGATTGCGCCGCGCTGGGATGTGGTGGGCGAAGATGTCTATGCCGCCACTTGTCCCGGCATGGATGCGCTGCCGGATGTGAAGATGCTGCAGACGGAGCAGCGCTGGAAGGGCATGGGCATCGAGCACCAGGTGCGCCCACCACTGGTGGCGCCGACGTCGCTTCGCAACAAGCGCAATTCCTCGCTGCCGGGCACCGTGACTTTCGTGGACGAGCAGAGTGTCGGGACTGCGGCCTATCGCCGTGCCTTCGAGGTGAATGTGCCGCTGGGCGATCTGGCCGCCGATATCGATGAGGCGAAGCGCCGGGTGGACCGGGCCTTTTATGCCGATCTCTTCATGGCGATCAGCACGATGGAGGGGGTTCAGCCGCGCAACCAGTTCGAGCTGACGCAGCGCAAGGAAGAGCAGCTTCAGCAGCTGGGACCAACGGTGGAGCGACAGCATCACGAGTTGATCCAGCCCTTGGCGGACTGGGTGTTCTATCAGCTAGACGATGACGACGAGCTGCCGGACGCGCCGCAGGATCTGCAGGGCGAGGAGCTGAATGTCGACAATATCTCGACGCTCTACCAGGCGCAGCTTGCGGTTTCGACTGGCTCTATCGAGCGGATGGTGAGTTTCGTCGGCAATCTTGCGGGTGCGCGTCCGGACGCGGTGGACAAGCTCGATGTCGACCAGGCGATCGACGAATATGGCGATGCGATCGGTGTTGTTTCCACCATCGTGCGTTCCGACGACAAGGTGAAGGCGATCCGCGACGAGCGGTTGCAACAGCAACAGGCGGCGCAGACGACGGAAGCCGCCGCCAAGCTGGCACCAGCACTGAAGGATGGTGCGCAGGCGGCACAGGCGCTTTCCGCCACCGACGATAATGGCGGGCCGGTGGAACTGCTGCGCAAGCTTGGAATTGCCGGATGACAGCCAAAACAATGCAGGAACAGGCGCTCGATCTCGCAACAGAGTTCGTGCTTGCGGAGCCGCGTGCGCGCGAATTTCTCTGGTGGGTGCTGTGCCAGTGCAACGTCTATGGCGCGCCGCATGTGGTGAATGGCGAGACCGGCATTCACATCGGTCGCCGGATCATCGGCGTCACCATCATCGACCAGCTGAACCAGATCAAACCCACCGCCTATGCCGAGATGATGATCGAGGCCCACAGACGCGCGGAAAAGCGCAAGAGGGAAGAGCATGCTGAGACAGTGGATGAATAGCGCCACCTTTGCGCCGGAAGGCCATACCGATTGGGGCGCTGCCCCGGATCATGGCGGCAATGACAATGCCAACGCCAATGACGATGCGCCGCTTCTGAACGGGGCGGCCGAGCCGCTTGTCGCCGGTCAGAAGGGGGCAGGGCGAGAGGGCGGCGAAGGGGAGGGTGGCAATCTGTCTCCCGAACCGGGCGCTGCCGCCGATCTGGTGCCTGAAAATGGTCAATACGACATCAAGCTCGATGGTGGCATCGAACTCGACCGGGCGCTGCTGGACCGCGCCTCTCCGGTGATGAAGGAGCTTGGCCTGACGAATGGCCAGGCGAGCCGTCTGGCCGGCGTGATCGCCGAGCAGCGCAAGCTGGAATATGACGCGCTGAGTGAGCGCCACCAGAAGATCACCTCCGACTGGCAGCAGGAAATCCGCGCCGACCGGGACTTTGGCGGCGATAATCTCGCGACCAGCCTCAACAACGCAAACCGCGTGATTGCGACGTTCGGAGACGATGCTCTCCGCCGCGATCTCGTCGAAATCGGGATTGGCAACCATCCCGGACTTTTCCGGCTATTGGCCCGTGTCGGCAACGCTCTCAGTGATGACAAGCCCGCATCGTCGGAAACCGCAGCAGCCCCTCCGACCTCGCCCGAACAGGCGATGTATGGAGCGACAACATCAACGACACGAGGTTAACACATGGCCACTATCGGCAATTTGTATCCCACCCTTTCCGACCTGAAGAAGCAGGGCTGGGGCGACGACATTTCCACCATCATCGACATGCTGGTGCAGTTTAACGCGATGTATGAAGACGCGCCGATCTTCGAATGCAACATGGGCTCGTCGCATCTGACGACGGTGCGCACCGGCCTTCCCGTGCCCACCTGGCGCAAGCTCTACAAGGGCGTTTTGCCGACCAAGGGCACGACGGCGCAGGTGAAGGACGCGACCGGCATGCTGGAAGACTGGTCGGAAGTCGATGCCAAGCTGGTCGAAATCGCCAAGAACCCGGCGCGCTTCCGGCTCAATGAAGCCAAGGCGCATATTGCGGGCATGGCGAACATGCTGGGCTCCACCGTCTATTATGGCGATATCGACGTTAACCCGGAGCGCTTTACCGGCCTGCATGCCCGCTTCAATTCCAAATCCGCCGCCAATGGCCGCCAGATCGTCGATGCCGGCGGTACGGGCTCGGACAACACCTCCATCTGGTTCGTCACCTGGGGTGAGGATTCCGTTCACCTGCTTTATCCGGAAGGATCGAAGGCCGGTCTGCAGCGCGATGACAAGGGCAAGACCACCAAGGAACTGCCGGACGGCTCTCTCTACGATGTGTACCGCGAGAAATTCCAGCAGGATATCGGCCTCTCCGTGCGCGACTGGCGCGGCGTGGCGCGTATCGCCAATATCGACGTCTCCGATCTGCGCGCCAATCCTACGGCGGGCGGTGCCGATCTCATCAACCTGATGATCGACGGCTATTACGCACTGCAGAACCCGAACCAGCCGAACGGCAAGACGGTGATCTATGCCAGCAAGACGGTGCAGACCTTCCTGCACAAGCAGGCAATGAACCGCACCAATGTGAACCTGACGCTCGACCAGAGCCAGGGCAAGCCGATCGTCTCCTTCCTGGGCGTGCCGATCCGCCGCGACGACAATATTCTCGAAACAGAAGGGCAGATCGTCTGAGGGCGGTCTGAAACAGGTGACACTCCATGATTTTTGACGCACAGAATCTCTTTTCGGAGGCGCAGGCGATCACCGCCTCGACTGTATCCACCAATGTCATCGACTTCGGCGCTTCGGGCAAACCGGTGGGTGCTGCTGCCGCAATCCGCAAGGATCTTGGCCGCGGCAAGAAGGTCGATCTTCGCTTGCAGATGGTGGAGACAGCGCTTGCCGCCGGTGCGGCGACGCTGACCGTCGATCTGCAGACGGACGACAATGAGGCGTTCTCCTCGCCGAAAGTGGCCTGGACCTCCGGCGCGATCCCCAAAGCCTCGCTTGTAGCGGGCTATGTGTTTCCGCTGGAGTTCTTTCCGCGCGGTGCCGACGAGCGCTATGCCCGTCTTGCCTATACGGTTGCGACCGGTCCGCTGACGGCGGGCAAGATCACCGCCGGTGTGGTGGCCGCCTCGGAGGACAATAATTATGACTAAGACCGTGATGGCGACCCGGGCCGGTGTCTACGGGCATTTTCGTGATGAGGGGGCGGTTTTCGAGATCGCCACAGAGGCGCATTTCTCGCCCTTCTGGATGAGCGAGATTTCGCCGGAAGAAGCGCTGGCGCTGCAGGTGGCAGCACGCAAGCGTGCGGAGGATCAGCGCCAGGGGATGGGCACCGCCCATGTCGACAATGCCGAGATCGAGGCTCTTCGGGCCGAGATCGCGCAGAAGAATGCCGAAATCGAGCGGCTGACGCGCAATGTTCCGGGCGTCGCGGTTGAAAAGACCGCTAAAGACGTCGTGAAGATGGCGGGCGATCCGGGCGTCGAGTTCATGACCTTCAAGGCGGCGGCGCGCAAGATTCTGGGCGAAGCGACGCCTTCGACCAAGGCCGAGATTATCGCCGCACTTGAGGACAAGGCGACCCAGGGGTGATCCCTGTCGATCAAGCTTAAGACGTTGAACCCGGCTCAATCCAGAGCCTGGTTTTCTATTTTGGAGAAGCGAATGTCATCCGTTACCAGCATCTGCAACATTGCGCTGTCCAATATCGGCAAGAAGACCATTTCCGACATAGACGAGCCCTCGACCGAGGCGCGCACCTGCAAGCTTCACTATGCGCTGACGCGCGACCGGTTGCTGCAATCCTATGAATGGGAATTTGCCAAGACCATGGTCGATCTGGCGGAGGTGGCCAATCCGCGCCCTGAGCGCTGGCGCCATGCCTATGCGCGGCCGCAGAATTGTCTGAAGCCGTTGCGCATCGTGCCGGCGGTGCTTTTGCCGGATGATGCCGACGATGTGCTCTATCACGCGACTGAAGGGCTGATCTTTTGCGATCAGTCTCCGGCGAAGCTGGAATTCGTGCGGCAATTCGATGACCCGGCGCGCTATCCGCCGCTTTTCGAAGAGGCGTTGAGCTGGGCGCTGTCTGCCAAGATCGCCATTCCGCTGACCTCCGACCAATCCACCCGCAAGGATGCCTACCAGATTGCGGCCTCGTCTTTTGAGGCGGCGAAGGAGGCGGATGCGGATGAAAATCGATCGAGCTGGACCGACAGTTCCACACTGATGACCGCGAGGGGCTGAGACCATGGCGATTTTGCGCGTGATGCAGCCGGCCTTTACCTCCGGCGAGTTGAGCCCGGCGCTTTGGGCGCGGGTCGATGTGGATAAGTATCGGTCCGGTCTGAAGGTGGCGAAGAACATTTTCATTCATCCGCATGGCGGAGCGTCCAACCGCAGCGGGCTGGAATTTATCGGCCGGACGCGGGGGTCGGGCTTTGCCATTCTGCTCCCCTTCATTTTCGATGCGGAGACGGACCAGACCTATAATCTGGAGTTTTCGCATCTGAAGATGCGCGTCTATCGCGCCGGGAGCCCGGTGCTGGAGGCGGCAAAGGCGATTACTGGGGTTTCAATAGCCGCGAATGGCGTGCTGACGTCCGCAGCGCACGGCTTTGCGAATGGCGACGAGGTGTTCATCTCCGGTCTGTCGGGCATGAGTGGGCTGAACAATCGCAATTTCATTATCCGCAATGTCACGGCCAATACGTATCAGCTGGAAGACCTGCTGGGTGTGGCTCTCTCCACGCTCGGCATGCCGGGCTATGCGGGTGGCGGCACGGCGCGGCGCGTCTACGAGATTGCCTCGCCGTACACGGCGGAGGAGTTGCGCCGTGTGGTCTTTGCCCAGGAAAACGATGTGATGTATCTGACGCATCAGGCACATCCGCCGATGAAGCTTTCCAGGTTTGGCGATGCCAACTGGCTGTTTTCGCCGCTGACCTTTGTGCCGCAGATTGCCAAGCCAACGGGGGTGACTGGAACGGTATACTTCAAGCGCAAGACCGGAGCTGTCGCCAATATCGGCTATCGTGTCTCAGCGATCAGCGGATCTGGGCGGGAAAGTGCGGCGTCGGCTGCCGTAACCGTTGGCGTTCAGTATGAGAATGAAGACGGGCGGCGGGTGCGCCTGACATGGAACGCCTCTTCGGGTGCCACACTCTATCGCATCTATCGTTCAGACGGCAGCACCGGCATTCTGGCAGAAACTGCTGTGACCGACATCGAGATCGACCAGACGCAGTATCAGGGAGATGGGACAGCCATACCCTCAGCCTCTGCAACGGGCGCGCCGCCGGTGCCGACGGGCGTGACGGGTGCGATCGTCTACGGCAAGGAGATGAAATATGTGGTGGCCGCCATCTCCGACGAGACGGGAGAAGAAAGCCTGCCATCCGAGCCTGCGACGCTGCGCAACGACATGGTTTATCGCGGCAACCGCAATGTGCTGTTCTGGACAGCGACGCCGGGGGCGGGAAGCTATGTGGTCTACCGGCTGGACAATGGCCGCTATGGCTATGTGGGCAGGACGGAGACGACGAGCTTTACCGATGAGAATATCACGCCGGATCTGGCGAGCGGCCCGCAGGAAGGGAACAATCCTTTCAACAGTGTTGGCAACTATCCGGCCTGCGTGAATTTTTACGAGCAGCGGCTGGCCATGGGCGGCACGGCGAATGTGCCGGCGGGGCTCTGGCTCGGGCAATCCGCCAATTACGAGAATTTCGGCGCGGCCTCGCCGGTGAAGGCAAGTGACGCCATCACCTTGCGTATCCGCTCCAAGGAGAAGAACCAGATCCGCGCGATCAGCGAGTCTCGCGGTATGGCGGTGTTCACCACCGCGAACGAGTTCAACGTGGCCGGCAGTGGCGAAGAGATCATGACGCCGGTCAATATGGTGGTGAAGAAGCAGAGCAACCGCGGGTCATCCTGGTTGCAGCCGATTGCGGTGGGCGACGTGATGCTGTTTGCGTTGGCGCGGGGCGGGGTTATTCGCGACTATTCCTATGAATTTTCCAACGACAATTTCACTGGCCAGGATCTGACAATCATGTCGCGCCATCTGTTCGAAGGCCGGCAGGTTGTGTCCTGGGCCTTTGCGCAGTCGCCCTATTCGATCGTCTGGGTGGTGCTGGATAATGGGCAATGCGTGAGCCTGACCTATATGCGCGAGCATGAGGTGTGGGCCTGGACGCGGCATGAGACGGACGGCCAGTTCGAGGCGGTGAATGTGGTGGCCGAAGGTGATGAGGATGCGGTCTATTTCGTCATTCGCCGCACGGTGGATGGCAAGTCGCAGCGTTACATCGAGCGCATGCATTCGCGCCTCTTTGCGGTGTCCGAAGATGCGTTCTTCGTCGATAGCGGGCTTTCCTATGAGGGCACGCCGACGAAGACGATGCGCGGGCTTCACCACCTGGAGGGCAAGGTGCTGGTGGCGCTGGCGGATGGCAATGTGGTGCGCGATCTGGTGGTGACGAATGGTACGGTGACGCTGCCGATTGCCGCTTCCAAGGTACATGTGGGCTTGGCCTACGAGGCGGAGCTGAGGACGCTCGATATCGACCTTGGCAATGTGGGCGAGCTTGGCACGGTGCAGGCGAGGAACAAGGCGATCGCCAATATCACGCTCAGGGTGGAAAAGACCCGCGGCATCTGGGCCGGGCCTGCCGAGGACGCGCTGGTGGAGCTGAAGCAGCGCGAGTTCGAGAACTGGAGCGAGGCGATCCGCCTTGCGACCGGCGATGTGGAGCTGACGCCGACGGCGGACTGGACGAAGGGTGGGACAATGATCATCAAGCAGTTCGATCCGCTGCCGATGACGGTTCTGGCCATCATGCCGGATCTCAGGGTGGCAGCGTGACGGTTCGGGTGATCGAAGCGAACCGCGACCACGTGGATGTGATTGCGCCGCGGATGCGTGAGGCCGACCGCGAGGAGGTGTTCGCCGCCGTGGGACGCGGACCGGCCTCTGCGCTTTTGCACTCGCTGGAGCGGTCCGACTTTGCCCATACCGTGTTGTTTGACGATGTGCCGGAGCTGATGTTCGGCTGCGGCACGACGAATATGCTGACCCAGACTGGGGCGCCCTGGCTGCTGGGGACCGATGCGCTGGAGCGGCATGCGCGCGATTTTCTGCGTGGCTCTCTCCACTGGGTGGCGCAGATGCGGCAGCGCTACACGCTGCTGCAGAATGTCGTCGATGACCGGAATGTGGTTTCCAAACGGTGGCTGCAATGGCTGGGCTTCACGCTCTCCGATCCGCAGCCCTTTGGTTATGAGCAGCGCCCTTTTCGTATGTTTGAGATGAAGGCTTGAGGCATGTGTGATTTTGGTCTGATCCTTGGCGCCGCCTCGACCGTGATTGGTGCGGCCGGCGCAAAACAGGAGGCGGAGGCAAGTGCCGCCGCATCCGAATATAACGCGAAAGTCACGGACATGAATGTGCGGCTTTCCGAAAGGCGGGCGCGTGACGCGCTGGACCGCGGCAAGCTGGAAGAGCAGAAGAAGCGACAGGAGACCGCGCAGATTACCGGCCAGCAAAGGGCAGCCATGGCCGCCAATGGCGTGGACCTGACATTCGGCTCTCCGCTTGATCTGTTGGTCGATACTGCGACGCTTGGCGAGATCGACGCGCTGACCATTCGCCGCAATGCCGCAAACGAGGCCTATGACTTCGATGTGGCGGCGGCCAATGGCCGGGCGGAGGCGAGCCTTGCGCGGGCGAATGCCAAGAACACCCGCAAGGGCGGCAACCTGAAAGCGCTTGGCACGCTGCTGACCGGAGCGAGCAAGGTGTTTGGCGATAGTCCGTTGTTCAAGCCGAAACCGGGGACGGGATGAGCGCTCATTGTTGGTCGGGGCTTTCCAGAGCCCTTTAGCCGTCAAGGCGTCTCGGCGAACGGGTCCTGTTGCTTTGCCTTATCGGTGCTTTTGCGGAGCATTTCTTCGGTCTTGTCCTGGCAGGCGCGCATTTCGTAAATCGCCTGGGTTGCTCCCTCGAGCTGAAAGTTTGCGACTTCCTTCTCAGCATAGGTCACGCGCAACTGAGTGCTTTTTTGAGCCTCTAGCATGAATTTGCCGCCCATCTTCCCGATGCTCAGGTCTTGCAATGTCTCGCTCACCGATGCGATGGCGTCCACCTCCAAAGGTGCCTTTGAATCGAAGGTGAAGAGCAGCGGGTAGACCTTCTCGTCTTCCAGCGATTTCCACTTCTCGTTCCTCAACAGAAGATAGAATCTTGGAAATTCCGTTGCGAGATCCATGCCGAAATGCAGGATCGTATCGCCCTCGGAGCGAAGCGCCACATAGCAGCCAAAATTCCGATCGGGCTCCACGGCCACCGACCAATTGCCAAAGGTTCCCCATTCTACAGGAGCGGCATTGGGGCTGAATGGCACATAGAGAAGGCATGCGGCGAGGAGGGTGTGTTTCAAGAGCCTGTCCATGTCTTTTGCCTGATCATGCTGGATGGTTGTTTTGCCGGATGTGGTTGTGAGAGCTCTGTTTGACCATCGCGTTCATCGACTGCCAAGAGGCTATTGCCACCCGATTACGGTTCGAAGGGGTCGTCTGAGGCCTGTGTAGCCGGTTTCTTGGCAAAGGGATCGGATGTGTCGGACTCCGTTCTGGAGATTTTCAAGAGTTCGTCCGTCGTCTGCTGACAGGCGTCCATTTGTTCTACAGCCTTTTGGACGCCGCTCAGGGAAAGTCGAGCGATCTCCTTGTCCTCGTAAAACATCTTGACGGTCTTGCTGGACTTGAACTCATCAAAAAAAGCGCGCGCGACTGTTTTCATCGCAAGTCTACGGGTGGATCCCTGGACGTAGGCTCCGCTCTCTGTGTCCCAGGTTTCTTTCTCATCAAAGCCGACACTGACGGAGTACACTTTTTTATGCACCAATGACTTCCATTTCTCGTTCTGAAAGGAAATGAAAAATCCGGGCTTACCCGGTTTGAAATAGCGTCCAAAAACCAGAATATGACCGGTGTCAAACTCGGATGCGACGACACAAGCATGACCAAGGTCCGGTTCCATCTGAACCGTCCAGGTGCCAAATTCGCCCCAAAGGATCGGGTCTTTTACCTTCGATGCGTCCTGCGCGGCGGCGGCGAAAGGCATGCAGGCCAGCAGGAGGGCGGCGATTGCCTGTTTCATGTGAGGGCCTGCTGTTCGGGTGCAGTATTGGTTTGAGACCTGGATATTTGTGCAGGAGTTGAAAAGGCTGTCGAGTCGTTTCTTCGAGCTAAAGCGTGTCGCGATCTTTCAGATTCGCGTATACGCTTTAGATCTTTGTTTTGTCGCATGTCGTTATCGCAAAACCGGTGACCACTTTTGCGCGACATGCTTAGGCGTGTGTTCTCACAGGTGAGAATGCGCAGAACCGCCGCAGGTGAGGGCTCGGCCATTGGCTGCGGCCTGTTCTGACAAAATAACGAGATTAGTTGTTGCCAGGCGTTCTTCGGGCGCCTTTTTTTATGGAGTGAGCCATGGCTGAGGTGCCGGTCAGACAATATTTTCGCCAGGCAGCCGTGCCTGTTTATCAGGGCAGCGTTCCTCAGCGGCCGATCCTCCAGCAGCCACTGACGGTGAAGGCCTCGGAGAATGATTTTGGTGCGCAGGTGGGTAGGGGCATGCAGTCTCTTGGCGAAGGACTTGGCAAAATGGCCGAGGCTGCCAGCAAGCTGCGCGACCTTCAGGCCGACACGACCGCCAAGGACAGCAAGACTGCCTTCGAGCGGGCAAAGCTTGCGCTGGAGCATGGCGAAAACGGTTATCTCAACACGAGTGGCCAAAGCGCTGTCGAAGGCTATCCCGGCTATGAAGAGGCGCTTGCCAAGCTTCAAAAGACCTTTGAGCCGAAAGATCCGCTGGCGGCGGGACGATATGAGGCGATGGTCGCTCCTGTGGTGACGACCGGCCTGGAAGCTGCCATCAAGCACAGGGCGCAGGGACAGAAGGAATGGGTGGGCAAGGCCGCTGAAGGCAGGCTTTCTCTTGCCAAGGATCAGGCGATCGCCGGGTACAACAAGCCTGAGCAGATCAATTCCGCGGTGGCGTCCGGCGTCACCGAAATCCACAATCTCGGTAAGCTGAACGGCTGGACGCCGGAGGTGATCCTGGCCAAGGCCATGGACTTCGTAACGGGACTTCACACCGGGGTCGCCATGACTATGGCTGGAAAGCCTGGTGGGGCGACCGCGGCGATGGAGTATCTGAAGGCCAACAGTGCGCAGCTGGACCTAAAGGCGCGGGCGGACCTGGAGAACAAGATCAGGCCCTTGGCAATCGATGAGAAGGGCAAACAGATTGCCTTGGAGATCGTTTCCGAGAAACGGACCTCTGCCGGTGCGACTGATGATGTTGTGACGGGCGCTGTGGATAAGGCTTCGCCCGGCAAGGCTGAGACTGGTGCTGGTAAGGATGTTGGCACGCGAGGCGATGCCGATGCCGCTCAGAATCCAACCGCTGATGCCGGCAAGGATACGGTTGGCAGAACGGAGAGGAATAGCAGCAACACCGCTGACGGTGGGGACGCGAAGGCTCGGCCCGGTCAAACATCCACAGGTGGCGTGAACCGTGCCGCGGAGGAAGAACCGCAACGCGGCGGAGCAACGCGGGCGAAAGCGTTTCTCGTTTCAATCTCGGCAAAGCCCGATCGATCCGGGGACGCGCTTCCGCTTGACAACGAATTTGCCAAAAATGCCCAGGCTTTTATCGAAGATGCGCCAGAGGACATTCGCAAGGGGCTGGGGGTGAGTTTTCTATACCCGACATCACGCGCCTCTGTTGCCTTAGCGTCTTCCGCTTCCAGTGGGCGCAGCATCCAGTTGGCCTATGAGGGGCGGCCTCTGGATCAGGCTCCGGCTCCTGTTCTCGACTGGCTTCACGACAATGCCGAACAATATGGTCTGCGGTTTCCCTATGAGACCGACCCATCCTCCACCGCACCGGAGGCGTTCGGACGTGCCGGCAGCACTCTTGTTGCGGCGCGGGACGGGGTTGCAGCGCGCAGTCAAATGCTGCCCTTTTCGCAAGCGATAGGAAGGGTGCGGCAGATTGAAGACCCGGAGTTGCAGTCTTCGACGCTGCGTTATGTGAAGGGGATGTTCCGGGAGAGTGGCAGAGCCGAGAGTGCGGCTGCCAACGCTGCGAAGATGCAGATGTGCCAGATGATCATGGACAACATGCCCTTGTCCCAGATCCCGCTCGACCTGAAACTCGCGGCCGGCCCGGATGCTGTCGATGGCGTCAAGCAGCGCGAGGCGCAGGGCGACAGGATAAAATCCAATCCCGATCTCCATGATCAGCTTTCAATCATGAGTGCGAGCAATCCTCGGCAGTTTCTGAAGATGGACCTTACCGGACCGGAGATCATCAACAGGCTTTCCCGGGAGCAATGGAAGGGTCTGGCGGACAAGCAAGGCTCCATCCGGGCCGACGAGGCAAAGGCCGACCGCGATGGCACATTTTACAAGCAGGCGTTCCAGGAAGCCGGATTGACGCTGGAGGAGGCGGGGATCAACACACCCCGCCAGACGCTGCGCTATAATGCGCGGTTGCAACGCGAGATCGACCAGTGGGTGGAGCGTAAGGGCGAATATCCGAATTTTGCCGAGAGGCAGTCAATGATCAACATGCTCGCCATGGAAGTCATCTACACGGAGAAACGTGCTCGTCTGTCTCCAATGAGGCTGATCGACGACGGCGAAGATCAGGTTGGCAGCGGCTATATGTTCGACAATGACGACAGGCCGGAAGGATCTGACGTCAGACTTACGGCGCGCTATGGCAAGATCCCGCCAAACGAGCGGGCGCGGCTTTTCAAGGTGCTGATGAAGAAAAACGGCAAGGCGCCGTCACGAGCCGAGATCGAAGCGCAGTACAGCGCCGAGGCGATGGAAACCATTGGGACGGATTGATGCTGGTTCTCCTGGTTTGGCCGTTCGACTTTTAGGTGACGTTTTCGACGTTCGAAGGCTCAGCGGCCCATAGTGGGACATCCTGAAAAATGTCGCGACCGTCACGCGCGCCTTTTGCCCTACCAGGTCTACCCACTGGCTCTAAGCTTAGGCCTGGGCTTTTGGTTCATCCTGCCATGATAGAGAGTGCTTCAAGAATCAAGCAGGTGATGACTGCTGCCAGCGCGCCTTTCCAGGGATTACTCGAACGACGTCGTACCCAATAGACGATCGAGCCAACGATTGAACCTGCTGCGAAGGTGGGGAGCACGGTCCCAACCCACTCTCCGACGACCCGGCCAGGGCTCGCGGAAAATCTAGCCGGATCCCAATCAAACTGTCCCGTGACCAGTGCCGCGACGACCGTCGTGCAGAGTGCTGCGAAAAATATTCTTTTCAAGCGAGACCCCCATGTCCCCAGAAGAAAATCGAGACAGGACCCCTACACAGGCCGGGGCCACTGTCAAGCAGACGGCGTATGAGGAGATGATACGTCAGGGTAAGTTTGACCTCTCCGCTCTCAATAAGCCCGCCAAGCAGGCCGCCGATTGGTCCTCTAATGAGATCAATCTTCGTATCAAAGAGCAAATTCTCCGGGAAAATCCCATGCTGTGTTCTTGGGTCCAAGTGCCTAAGAACGCAGAGGCCGCGAAGGGGGAATTGCGCGAACTTTCATTTTGGGAGCGGCTTTCCAACGTTAACCTGAAAGATGAGGCAATCGAACTGGGGGAAGGGGCCTGGGAGTGGCTGGCTGAAACCCGCGGGCCGGGCGATGTCATTGAGTTTGGAAAGGGTGCTCTCGGATCAGGCGCGAAAAAGATAGGCACTGTCACCGAGGGACTGGGACAAATGATCTACACGCCGCCGGGTCCGAACGAAGCCCCTGGCGAGGAAGGGTGGCTCAATTTTGTATCAGAAGGTCTTCAGTCTACCGGAGAGTGGATTCAGGATTCCAGCGAAGAAACGTTTCGCGCCAGGGAGAAATGGAAGGACAGCTGGGCCAGACAAGCTGGCGAGCTTATCGGTGATGAACTCCCCAATGTTGCCATCAGCGCTATTCCAGTTGCCGGACGCGTCCTGGCACCGGTCGTCGATGGCTTTGCGAATGCCGGTGAGTCCGCCAGCAATGCGCGAAGAGCTGGAGCCGATGAAAATGCTCAGACGAGCGCGGCTAGGTCGGGCTTCTTGTTAGGTGCCCTCGAACTGCCTGTCGATAATTTGATCGAAGGAAAGGAGGAAGTGGAGGACGGGAAGGGTGAGAAGGATCGGAAGGCAGGAAAGGGTTG
The DNA here is from genome assembly GCF_913777885.1 of uncultured Agrobacterium sp. Taxonomy (NCBI): domain Bacteria; kingdom Pseudomonadati; phylum Pseudomonadota; class Alphaproteobacteria; order Hyphomicrobiales; family Rhizobiaceae; genus Agrobacterium; species uncultured Agrobacterium sp. The sequence goes on from NZ_CAJYTV010000003.1 coordinate 63,171, forward strand.
GAGGAGACTTGGCGCGGAATTGCTGTTCAAGGCTACTTGGACAGGAGCAAAGGATATAGCGAAAAAGACTGGGCAGAACGCGATTGCAATCGATTATTACAAGCCGGATCAAAAACTAGACGACGGCCTGCTTCAAGCAGGCGTAAATGGCGTTGCGAAGTCGGTGATGTTTCAAGGTATCCCGAAGGTCGTAAACAAAGCATTCGGTCAACCCCAGCCCCGCGGCGGGGCCGAGCAGCCGGAAGCAGCGGGGCAGACGCTCACCGAAATATCAGAGCATGCCACTTCGTCCAAGGTTCGTGCGCTTCATCCAGAAGAATTTGGCGACTACCTACGCGTGGTGACCAAAGATACGCCGATCGAGACGCTTCACATAGAGGGGAAAAAGTTTAGCGACGCCTTTCGAAACAGTGGTGATGACACGAGCACGGCATTCCGAAATTTGCCCGGTTTCGATAACGCGCAATTGAATGTAGCCATTTCCAGCGGTGGAGACGTCAAACTACGTCTTTCTACTTATGCGACACACTTGGCGGGGGGGAAATACGATTCAGCGTTGCTGCCTCATATGCGCTTCGATCCACGTGCCAAGACGCTTGCCGAAGTGCAGGCGTCGAGAGCGCGTGAGAGCGAGCGCTCATCCCCGGCAAATAGCGATGCCGAGGCCGTGCGGGGAGTTCAGGAGAAAAATCAAAAAATTGCGCACCACGAGCGTCAGCAGGATGTTCAGCGTCTGCCGCATTCCGGCGTTCTTCCGGAGCAGGCGCAGTCTGGGGCTGTTGCGCTGGATGCCACGCGCGGGGTGAGATCGGCTAAGACCGGTCGGACGCGCGAAGACTATTTGCGGGAAAACCCGCCGGCTGGCGCGTCCTCGACCAATGGTGCTTTGGGGCAGGCGGCGGTTGGTCCTTCTAGAGGGGACAGTGGTTTTAATAGTGCAGCTGCTGCCGTTCCTACGCCCGACGGGAATGGCGTTTCGTCAAAGGGTGAGAGAACTCTGGCCTCTCCGCCGCCGCTTTCCTCACCGGCTGCTTCTGACGCGGGCATGCCTATAGAGCGCTTCAAGGCGATACTGGAATCATCCACCGCGCCTGTGGTCAGGCTGGAATCGCCCAGTCCGTCGCCTGAGATTTTCAAGCGACAAGGCCCCGTGATACCGAGCGAGATGCCCTGGCCAGAGCGTCGAAAGACGTTGGAACGAAACGGGCGATAAATTGAAGGAGGGATTCGATGGACGCTGTTGAACCCGATCACAACTCATCCCTCATCCGGCTTTTTGAAAGTGTCGAGCTTGGCACATTTCTTCGTGGGACGAGCCGGTATTTTCTGGGCACACTTCCTGAAATAGGCCGGACGGATGCCGATGTTGAGGAGATGGGTGATAGTCTGCGCAACTGGGGGCGAGAAGTTTCTGGTGCTGACGAAAGAACGATCCACGCGCATTTTGCCCATGCCTTTGAGGTGTATCTGCTGGAGGGTAAGGCGCCTTCTGTGGCTCTTCGCACCGTTTTCGAGCATTTTGCCGAGTGGCTTCTGCATGTTTATGGGGCATTGCGCAGTGCTGATCTGTCGCTCTCGCCCGATATTCGCGATGTGCTTTTGCGGATGCTGGTAACGCATGCGGCGATTGAAGAGGCGCGCGATGACATGTCTGCGGGCATGCTGTTTACGGGTGCGAAGACGGCGGGGCTTTCCGCTGACGAGCACCGGCGCCTGCGCCGGCTTGATGAAGAGGCCGATGATGAGGCGCATCAAAAACTGCGGCGTCAGGTGATGAAGCCGATCTTTCTCGCGCGCCAGGACTGGTATCGCAAGGAGCGCGAGACGATGAAAGAGAACGCCACCCGGACATTGCAGGCTGTTCCAATCTACCGTGCCATTCAGGCATTGCGGTTTGGCACGGATTTCGATGGCAGGCCGGTGGGGCGGATCAAGCTGGACAGGGGCGTTCTGCAGCGGGAATTCGGGTTGAAGCCGCTTTCTTCTCCTTCCGATGGAGGCGAGGGCGAGCTGGACCATGCCAATGCCTTTGCCGGACGTGATGGCATTCACCCGGATATTGCCGCCGGCATGTATGGGTTCGACAGCGGCCGGACGTTTGTGCAGGCGCTGGTGCGGGCGCGTCCTATCGAACTTGCCATCGAGCTTCTGACAGAGCAGACGATGATCGAGCGCCATGGCGATCTTTTGCTGGATGGCCAGTTGGAAGAAGAGGCGCTGAAGGCGCTGCACGGGGACAAGCGTCGCGAGTTTCTGCTGGCGGAACTGAACGTGCTGAGCAAACTTTCCGGCGGCGAGGCGACGACCCGCCAGGAGGTGGAGGGGAATGTCCACCGGCTTTTCAGTGCGCTGAAAGTGTCCAGTGCGACAGATTCGGACCGCCACCTTGCGGCGGAGCGCAAGACCGCTGCCGAGGCGGCGAGTGCCTTTACCAAGGACGATCTGAGCCAAGCGGCGGAGGCAAAGCGCCGACAGCTGATGGCCTGCCATTTTTACATGGCGGCTTCCGCCAAGGCTGACCAGCTCGAAAGGCTAATCGACCGGATGGCGGCGCTGGACGCCACGGATGACGAATGGACGGCGGGTGAGGAGGCGGATCACCGAAAGGCGATACGCATGCTTGCCGCAAAATTTGGACTGGCGAGCATGCCCGTTCGTTTCGATATGGACGGTTGGCTCGAGCAAATGAAGGAGGGCGACCTTGTTCTATAATGCGGTTTCACAAGCCGAAGAGGTCTATACCTGGGCTGAAGAGAGAGTGTTCGGTGATCTGACGGTTGCAGAGTTCGATGCCGTTCATGACGCGATCGACAATGTCGAGGAGGTTGGCCGGGCTGCGAAAAGCATCGAGATCGAGGGAGTGCGGGAGGATCGCGACTCCGTTATTAGCGCGCTCCTGGCGGTTGTGGAGACGCGCAGCGGGGACCGAAATGCCGCACTTCAACGCAGTCTCAAGGCTGTTGGTGCAGGCGCTCTTTCGCCCCTTTCTTTTGCCGCGGCGATGCGGCGCGTCGAGGTTTTTGCGCTGGATATGGATGGAGGGATGGAGGGCGTGTATGCGCGTTACATCGTTCAGCCAGTGAGAGACGCATTCGACCTGTACCAAAAGGAAAAGGCGGCTCATCTTCGTGCCCTCCGGGCAATTATCGAGCCGCGCAAGGCTGAGTTTTTCGGGCCGGCGATCAGCGCACCGGAGCTTGGATACATATTCGAAAACAAGGGCCAGCTATTTCATGCGCTTCTGCACATGGGCAACGACAGCAATCGGAAAAAGCTTCTGGCCGGGCGCGGCTGGGAGGCTGGATGGGATGGCTTTCTTCTGCGGATGTGGAAAGAGGGTACCGTCACCAAGGCCGATCATGATGCGGCGCAAGCCATTTGGGATGTGATGGATGGGCTTAAGCGTCCGGCGCAGGAGGCACACCGCAAGATATGCGGATTTTCCTTCAGACCGGTCTTGCCTGCCGCGATCAGGACGCCGTTCGGCACCTATGAGGGTGGCTTCATTCCAGCGGTGTTCGAAGTGAGTACCGATATGCTGGACAGGGGCAGCATGAAGCAAGGTTCGCAGCAGGGTGAGAATCCCGCATCCATGCTTCCGGCCCGCTGGCCGGCTTTCCTTGGCTTGCCGGCCGGAGATGACGCACGATCGATCGCATTGGATATTCTGATGTTGCCAGCGCATGTGGATCGGCTGTTGAGGTTTATCCATCTCGAGCCCGTTGTTCAGCCGTTGGCTCAGATGATTGGCCGTCCGGAGATCCGCTTCGCACTGGATGAGGTGGCGCCCGGGATTTTCGAGACGGTGATCGGTCCATGGCTGAGCATCGTTCGGCAACCGGTATCGAGTGGGCTGCCAGGAACGCCGGAAGGGCAAACGCTGCTTGGCACATTGAAGCGGATACGTGGTGAGCCGGGTGTTCGCAACATGGTCCTGGATATGGTCAACGCGGCCGCACTGGCGACGGGCGGGTTCTCCACTCTGCGGCAGCTTGCGCCTGAGCGGCTGAAGGCGGCGCTCATCCGTTTCATGTGCCAAGGTGAGGGCGCGGCGATGCGGGAAGAGGCGGCACGTCTTTCTCCCATCATGAAAGCGCGTATCGGCGCGGGCAGTCGGGAAATGGAAACTCGTCTCGCAGACGCGGTGGTCAAGCCGGAGAACGGCGGGCTCCTTCAACAAAAGGCAGCGGTGTATGGCGACATTCTGAAAAGCGGCGCTCGAGCCGTTCTGAATGTCGTTGCCTGGCACTCGGCTTATGACGAGGCAATTGCCAAGGGTATGGTGCAGGCCGATGCTCTGCTGAAGGCCGACAGTCTTGTCCAGGAAATTGCGGGCACCGAAACGTCGACAGAAGGTGAGACCTTCATGCCATTGTTCGCTCTGTTTTACAGCTATTTTAACGGTCAGGCGTCTCTCGTCGGCGGGAATCTCCAGCCGATCATGGGGCACTTTGGTTATGCCGGCGCGCCGCGTCTGTTTGCCGTCTATATGGCTGGAATTGCCATGCCGGCGGTCATCGCCCAAGTCCTCGTCGCGACCGCGAGCGCGGGGGATAGTGAGACGGACGGCGATTTCGACGCGCTGATGGGTCTCTTTCTCGGAGCGAAAGCCGAGTATGGAGCGGGTATGACATCTCAGCCTGGCCAGCTGTTCGACGCCTTCGAGGCTGGATGGGGCGATGTGCCGTCAAGCTCGGATATGACGGCACGCGCAGGTTTCGATTTTACCGCAGGACTTTCCGCGCTTGGGCTGGTGCTTGACGTTTCTGAGGAGTGGCTGGCGAAAGCCGCAGCCATTGGTACGGGTGCGGTGAATGGCGACCCACAATGGGAGGTGTTTCTTTAACGGCTGCAGCATGCTCTGCCAGTCGATAACAACGGCGACGATGGAGGGGTGATTTTCCGCCCGCGTTTTCAAACAGTGATCACACAGACCGAAATGACAGGCGCCTGCGAAGGCGCTTTTTTTATGGAGTGAACCATGACGGTTTCAAGCGAAGTGAGCGTGGCCGGGCCGTTTTACGGCAACGGCTCAACCAGGACTTTTCCTTATGCATTCAAGATTCTCGATGCCAGGCACATTCGGGCGGTTCTGATTTCCGCTTCGGGTGACGTGTCCGATCTTTCTCTCGACAATGGCGATTATTCCGTCACCGGCATTGGCAGCGAGACCGGCGGCGATGTCATCAAGGCCACGCCGCTGCTGGCCGGCCAGACACTGACGCTGGTGCGGCGACTGCCGCTCACCCAGGAGACATCACTGGAAAACCAGGGGGCCTACTATCCTGAAGTTGTGGAGCGTCGGCTTGATCAGATGGTTATGCAAATCCAGTCGGTAAAGGAGGCGACGGAGCGATCGCTGACTGTTGAGCCCGGACAGGAAAAGCCTTCCATGACGCAGATTGCTGCGGCAGAGGGCTATGCGCAGGGCGCAAAGCAAAGCCGCGATGAGGCGAGCCAGTTTTCTAGCGATGCTGCTGGCAGAGTTGAAGAGGCTTTTCAAGCGGCTGGCCTGTCGGAACGGTGGGCGAGCGCGCCGGAAAATCAAGAGGTGGTTCCGGGATCGGGCCAGTATTCAGCACTGCATCAGGCCAAAAAGGCAGAAGCTGCGAAAGATTCCGTTATCGCCGGTTGGTCTGCTGCTGTGCGCAACGCCCCATTGAAGGCGACGCCTTCAATGGCCGATGAGTTCGGTTTTGCCGATAGCGGCGATAGCTGGACGATCAAGAAGCAGACCTTTGCCAAGCTGCAAGAGGTATTCGGCCTCCCGATTGGTGGCGTCATGATGATGCCCGGCAACGGCAACAACCCGCCAGCCGGATTTCTGCTGATGAACGGTGCGCCCTGCACGCCAGCCTATCCGCAACTGCGAGCCTGGTTGCTCGCCAATGGCGCAAGCACCAACGGCGAAGGCGATCCGATTATTGAGGATATGGGAGGGTACTTTCCGCGCGGTTGGAGGCCAGGGCAGCTTGTGGATAGCGGGCGTGTGTTTGGCGCTGTGCAGCAGGATGCGCTGCAGAACATCACTGGCGAGCTTTCACAGGCTCCGTCCATTAGTACTACCGCAACTGGCGCCTTTGCACGCGGAGCGGGTAACGGGACAGGTGATGTTGGACGAGGCTCCAACAACGGTGAGTCCCTATCATTCAGCGCTTCAAGGGTCGCTCGAACAGCAATGGAAACGCGCCCGGTCAACAAAACCTTTTCGTACTGGATCAAGGCATACGCCGCCGATCAGGCGCCTGGAAGCGCTGATTTTACGTCGCTCGCCAACAAAGTTCAATCCGTGCTTACACGCCTCTCGGCGTTGGAGGCAGATGCACCGTTCATCAGCACTCCGCAAACTGTGATTGGGAGCGGCATTGTGGTGGTCGAACATTCGCTTGGGAAGTTTCCGAGTTGGATCACGCTGGATTTCGTAAACATGCAGACCGAAGGCGGATATTCGCCGGGAGATGTCGTGAACGTAGCGCCCTCGCTTCCCGATAACTATGGCGGCCACGGTATTACGGTATCTAAGACTAGGATCAATATAATGATCATCTTTTCCTCAGGCGGTGTCTATTTCAACCAGAAAATAGGTGGTGCGCCATACCTGATCAATCCTGCTAAATGGCAGATGATTGTGAGAGCGAAGGGGTAACTCAGCGGTACTTCGTGAACAGGGTCGGCTTCCTCTTGCTGGCTATAGCAACTTAACTTTTTGTCGCAGAGCGCGCTTGCAGTTAATTGCCCCCTCAGAACTGGTTCCCGTCCAATTCAGCCATAACACAAAAGGTCACGAACATGAGCATTACCAAGAAATTCGACACTGTCGTTTATCAGGATGCGCGCGGCGACGATGCCGGTGCTCCTGTTGTCGTTTCTGTTTCTCTCGATAGTTCTGGCAATCCAGCGCAAGCGCTGCCTCCAGGGCGATCGACCGCCGCGCATTCAGTTCCAACAGCCCTTTCAACCGAAGACAAGGATGCGCTCGACAAGGCTAATAGCGGTTATAGCAGCGCTGCGGCATATACCAACAATACGGCAAGAGTCGCCGGTAGAGGCATTCTCGCGAATATTACAACGGCCGGCACGGCGACGCTGACTTTTGGCGGCGCGGATATCCAATTCACCTTTGCTGTCGGTCCCACGATCTTGCCGCTCGCAATAACGAAGATATCCCTCGGAACCGCGGCTGGTTCATTTTATGCGGTTTCCTGATGGGGTTTAAACGATGAGCGGTGAAATGACGGGTCTGGGTTTGGCTCTCGGAATGGGTGTGGTCCAGACGAGTGGTGTAGCGCCACCGTTCGATCCTGATCGTTACATGGTGTTTGCGACACGTGCGCGTATGCCGTCCGGCGCGATCTACACGGCTCTTGCCAACAACACGTACATCTGCACGAAAATCAAGGTCGGCTGTCCTCAGTTCAAGACCCGCGCCTTCAGGTTCCATTTCTCGGGCTTCGCATCCACGGAGGGCGGGAATTCTCCGCAGGAAACGATCGTCACCGGCACGCTCGGTACTCCGGGAAATTCTGTCATAATCGACGAATTTGTCCTGCGTTACAGAGGGCAGTTCTATCCTGTCACCTTCAACGGGGGCAGTGCCGGTGTAACGATTGCGGATCAGACGAACGGCGTCTGGACGGACGAGATCACGATCCCTGGCGATGTCGATGCGGAGGGTGATGTTGAGCTTTGGACTGTCTACCATGTCGCGAGCGCAGGTGACAAAGTCTGGCCGGTCTATCGTGTCCAGCATCATCGCGGCGAGCGTGTCTGGGGCGGCGCAAGCCTCAGCGCGGTACAGGCGTTTCAGGCCACGCCTGAAGCGGCGAGCACCTCCGCACTCATCAGCTCAACTGGCGATGCCGGTTATGGCCAGCAGGCGCAGTATCAGCATTATGGCCCGGATTTCATGGTCGCCAGGGGAGACTGGGATGGGCGTCCTGTCGCTCTGGTTGTGGCAGACAGTATCGGCGAGGCCCGTCAGGAATATGGTCCAAATGCCGATGCACGGGGTAATCTCGGTTACCTGCGCAAATGGCTTGATAGAAAGGACACCGCTGGCCGGGTTCCGCATCTGGTAATTGGTATGCCAGGTTCGGCGAGCTTACGCGAATTGACAGGCAGCGGCTCTTCCATCGCCACCCGCCGCTGGGAGATTCTCGATCAGGTGAAGGCTTTCAACAATGGGAAGCTGCCCTTTACGGCGATCCTCAATCAAATGGGTCAGAACGATACGACAACCTCCTACGCGACCTGGTGGAGCCGCGTCACGGGCTTGGCGTCACGCCTTCGCACGCGCTATCCCGGTGTCCGGCTCGTCCATCTCGTGCCACTGGGTCGGGCTGCCAATAGCCAGGAATACACCGACGCCAACGCCGTGTCCTATAGCGCAAACAATGTGTGGCCGGCAGACGGCACGGATGCATCCGGCAAGTGGCGGCTTCGCAATGACCTTCTGGCGCTGAAGGATAATGTCGCCGATGCCGCCATCGATACACTGGCGGCGTGGCAAGGTTCTGCGGGGCTTGCCAAGCCTCCGATGTATGATGAACTTCCGTGGTCCAGCCTCACGGAACAGGCTGGAACGGATGGCACCGCGACCTATCAGACCTTTCAGGTGGCGGATGGCTCGCTTTATCAACCAGAGCAGCAGCTTCGCGTCTACTCGCCGGATGGGACGACACTGTTGGGATCGGGCAGTGTCATCGCTGAGATTTTAGGTGACACGCTGAAATTGCAGTCGGCGATCGCGACCATCTTTCCCATCGGTGCGCGGCTCTATCAAATTCCGGTGAACTACGGCGACGGGTTGCACCCCATGCCGGTGCTGGTCAGGCAACTGGCCACGAAGCTAGCTGATAGTGAAAAAGCAAAGCTGTCTGCCTAATCTGGTCGTTGACCGACATGGTCATCGCGTCCCGACGGCGCATTTCAATCCTTGAGCTTCTCTTAGACCCTCAGGCATTCGACAGCGGCGAAGGCAAGACCGCTTCACGCCGTGGCGTGACAACGGCCAGGCGCTCTTCAAAGGAAAAAACCATGCTGATTGCCAATTGGCGGCAGGTGCTGAAACGCGCCTGGTCCATTCGATTGCTCGTGCTTGCCGGGCTTCTGTCCGGCCTCGAAGTGTTTCTGCCGATCATCGATGAGAATCTCGATATTCCGCGCGGCGTTTTTGCCGCGCTTTCAGGGGCCGCGACCTGCGCGGCCTTTATTTCCCGTATTCTTGCTCAGAAAGGTATTGTCGATGCCGATCAACAGGATCACGCCGACACGGCGGGGTAAGGCTGCAATTGCGGCGGTGCTCGCCAGTATCGCTGCCGGTGGCTATACGGCCTATGACCGTTATGCCACGGCGGCGAAAATGGATCCCGCCGTCATTCTGGCAGTGGAGAAGGCCATCATCCCCTGGGAGGGGCTGGTGCTGCAATCCCATTGGGACCCTTACGCGAAAATCTGGGACATCTGCTATGGCGAGACGAAAGGTGTCGGTCCCGGCATGACGAAGACGAAGGCGCAGTGTCGCGACATGCTTCTGCGCCGCGTCCATGATGACTATCACCAGGCGATCATGACATGCTCTCCGAACCTGGCGAAAGCACCTTTGAGCGTTCGTGCGTCGATGATCTCCGGCGCCTATAATTTTGGTGTCGGTGCCTGGTGCCGGTCGACGGCGAAGGCGCGCGTTGAGGCAGGGCAGTGGCGGGCGGCCTGTGAGGCGCAGACGGCCTTCAATCGTGCCGGTGGCCAGATCGTGCGCGGCCTCGTCAACCGTCGGGAAATGGGCGACGCGCAGCGCATTGGCGAGGCGGAACTCTGCCTGAGCGGCCTATGAGTATTTTTTTTCCGACTTCGCTTCCGGCGCGATTTGCAGCGCTTATCATCGTGGCCCTGCTGGCCTTCGGCGGCTTTCGGCTGTGGCTGGCGTCGCATGATGCGACACTGCTGAAAGGTTATGTGCTTCTCTCGGAAAAGACCGCCGCCGAGGCAAAGGCTACGGAACTGGAGCGCCAGCGCAATGCGAGCGCCCAGGCGCTTGAAGACTATCGCAAGCGTGCGGTGGCCGATGCTCTTACCCAACGAAAACGCCAGACTGAACTCGAAGAGGCGATCCGCAATGACAACCAGACGATGGATGATGGCGATTACCGCTGGAGCGATGCTGATCGTCTCTGGCTGTGCCGGCAAAGAGGCGCGGCTGATTGCAGCCGCTGACGCGCGGGGCAGGATGGCCGCAGGAATCCGCCTTCCGGATCTGCCCGATGAGTGCCGTCAGACGATGGACAGGGTCGTGCCGAAATACGGGATCGAGAAGCCGCGCAATACGCAATTGCGATGGGAAGTTGCGGCCGATCTCGCTGACCGACGCACCGGGCGATGCGCCTCCTTTTACGATGGCGTGAAAACACGTTTCGACCCGACCACGCCGCAGGGCGTGGAGCGTGGTATCAGGCAATGACAGGACTTGAAGACATGAACGGCCATGAAACCCACCGCGCCTATAGCGATGCCGCCACCGCACAGCTTGGCGAGCGCGTCACCAACCTGGGGCGCAGGCAGAGCGATCTTGAAACGGAAATGCGCTCTGGTTTTAAGCAGGTGGAAAACGCCATGGGGGTAATTGCCAATGAGATGCGCACGTCGATCTCCGGCCTGTCTGCCAGCCTTGCGGAGCGCAGCCGTACCCAATGGCCTGTCGTCTGGTCGGCGGTTGGCGTGTCGTTCACGATCCTGGCGGCGCTCAGCGCCTTTGTTTATGGCACACTCAGCAAGGACCAGAGCCGTCTCGATGCCGCGATCCTGAAAAATTCCGAATTGGCACAGACGGCTGTCGCCAGATTGGCCGAAACCACGCAGCAGAGCATCGTGGCCATGACCGAGCGGATGGTGACGCGCCAGGAAATGGAGTGGCGACAACAGCGCGGCTCCGAGGACCGCATTCGACTGGAAACAGAAATCAAGGATTTGCGCGATGCGCAGGTCCCGCGTCCCGAGCTCGATCGCGCTTTTGCCGATTACGATCAACGCTTTAGCGCTCAACAGCGCCAGATCGACGAGCAGAAGAGGCGAGCTCAGCCTCAGTAATTCCTCAAAGTCACGTGCGGCATGTGGTGCCGATCATGTCTTTTCCGAAGATCTGGCGAAATGATGCACGCCGAAGGCAATTGCCGCGATGATGAGGATGCAGGGGATCAAGACGAGCGCTAGATGATGGCCGATCGCAAGTCTGCCGAGCAGCGTTTCGACAGCCTGTCCCAAACCATAGCCGACAGCGGTGATGACGGTGCCCCAAGTGGCGGCGGAAATCATGTTGATGAAGAAGAAGCGGGTGGCCGCAATGGAGGACAGGCCGATTGCGACCGGGCTGATCGTGCGAATGCCATAGACGAAGCGGAAGAAAAAGATGAAAGCGTTGGGGTGCTGTTCCAGCCAGGAGGTGACGCGCCTCATTGCGGGCTTTGCCGTCAGCCGCTTCACCGCTCTAAAATCGCTGGCATAGCGTCCGAGAAAAAACAGGATCTGGTCTGCCAGGAATGAGCCAATGGCGGCTGCCATGGCGGCCTGCGAATAGGGAAACAGACCCTTGTGGGCCAAGACCCCGCCGAGAAATGCGACGGTCTCTCCCTCGACGCCGGAGCCAATGAGAACGGCGGTAACGCCGTAATCGGTTATGAAGTGTTCAAAGGCCATGATGTCTTCCGGATGAATGGTCGATGGTAAGACTGTCGTGGGGCATAAATGGTTGCCACCGCATCCTGGTTTCGCGCCTGTCCCTTGTTCGTCCTCGGTATTTTCGGTGTGTCGGCGCGTAAAGGGATCTGCTGCCTTATCGTTTCGTGATCCAGCCGGCGAGTGATGCCGTAAGGCGTGGGACTGGAGGAGCGGATGGCGAAACATCGGAAAAAATCGGACCTGCCTTCGAAGATCTGCCCGGTCTGCGGCAGGCCTTTCGTCTGGCGCAAGAAATGGGCTAAGGACTGGGAGACTGTAAAATTCTGCTCCCAGCGATGCCGCGAAGCGAAATAAGGGTTCGCTCCCGCCCGTCCTGACGAAGTGATGAGAGCGCCACTACGAAACGAAGACGTGCCCTGCCTCTTCAAGAAGACGTTCTGCGCGGTCCCAATCCCTGTCCGGCACGAGAATATGCTCGCCGTCAAAGGTGCAGAGAACGAATACGCCTATGCCATTTTCGGAGATCGGCTGGATCAGTGCCTGAAGGATGCCGGTGGCATTAAACGGAATGGGGCCGAGGCTGCGCAGGCAGCGCCAGTTCGGCTCGGCTTCGATGTCCCCCGGCACGCGGTCTTGCAGGCAGATCAGAGTGAGTTCATCATCGCTTCTCACCAGGGCGGAGAAGCCGGGCCCATTGAACCAGTCAGGGACGGATGCGTCGGCGGCAAGCCGAGCGACGCCATAGAGACCGGGAACAATGCGCAGATTGATCGAATGTGGCACGGCGTCTCGTCCCTTTACTGCCTGGTTGCAGCGTCGATCAAGGTCGTGGGACGTACCGCGCAATGGGCCACGCATTTTTCGATCTTTGAGAAATCCGTCAGGCCGCACCAGAACACTTTCCAGCGCTCCTGTTTGAAACAGCCATCGGACTGGGCGTAATAGAATATGTTGACCTGGTTGTTGTGGCGCGAGCGCCAGAACAATTGCGGTGTCTCTTCGCGCATGACCTTCCAGACCGCACGTCCCAGGCCCTCGCCCTGCGCCTCGTCCAGCACGGCGAACTTGTCGAGATAAGGCACGCCATCTTCTTCAGTCATGATGATGGCGGCGCGGTAATGCTCGCTGATATAGGCCCGCAGCAGGCGGGTGCGCTGGAAATAATCCGCCACCACGGGCCGCCCGAAGCTGGATTCGATCAGTGCTCGCAACCGGGTCAGGTCCAGTTCCTCCCAGGAGGTGGCGCGCAGCACGCGCTCGCCGCGGCGGATCAGCGTGCCGGAGCCCTTATGGGTAAAAAGCTCCTGCGCCAGATTGGCCGGGTTGGTGATCGAGATCGAAGACTCCATCGGCAAGACGTCCAGCAACTCTCTCATCTGCTCGATCTTGAAGGTAAAGCCGCCGTCGCAATAGGTCTTGCCGACGAACTGGTCGTATTCGGTAGACAGGTTGATCGAATCGATCCGGCGGCCAGTGTCATGGCGCAAGCCGCCTTGGCTTGTCAGAAAAATGACCTTGAACGGTTGCAACGACCGTACCATCTCGCTGGTCGCGTCATCGCTGCCGATCTCGATGACTTGGCCCGATGGTGTCTCTCCGACGCTGCTGATGACGGGGATCGATCCAGCATCGAGGCTGGCTTCGATCGGTGCCAGTTCGACGGTGCTGATGGTTGCAACAGGATTGGCAGTAGTGCCCGTCGACGTTTGCGCCATGAAGATGCCTGCCGCAATCGAAGTGGCGCGCGCGCCTTGCTGCTCAAGCAGTTCGACAAGCTTGAGATTCAAAGCTTCTGCCGAAAACTCAAATTGATTGCCAGAGGCTGCCCCCAACAGGACGATAGGCGTCAGGCCGACCTGTTGCAGAAACGACAGCGACGAGGCTGTTGCCTCCGCTTCGCGCGCATCGTGCAGGATCGCGCCATCGATGTTGACCACCGCGAAGCGCTTGGCATCGAGCTGAGAGAAGCGTTTCAGATACTGGTCGATCTCCTTGGCGCTTGCCATGGTGGAGAGGAGACGCACGATTGTCTGGCGGGTGTCGCTTTGCATTTTAGGCACGGTCGTTGATTGTTTCGGGCGATGGAGTGGGTTTCACCCATAGGACCAAGATTGTCCATTTCCAAATCATATCGACCATCAAGGCGAAAAAGAGAGCGGTGCGCTCATCAAAATCTCGCGCCTCGCCCCCGGGAGGGTAGGCGAGGCGCGAGAGACCGCAGCAAAGGGGGGCTGCGGTCTACTGATCAGAGGTTGGCGAGAAGCTCGTTGACGCGGCTTTCCATATCGGCCAGCGCGGATTCAACATCCTTCTGGCCGCTGATTGCTGCACTCATTTCCTCACCGACAATATCCTGGATGGCGAACTGGCGCTGGACGGCAGAGGGCAGCGGCTTGCCAAGCGTGGCGATCGGCGCAATCGTATCGCGATGCGGCAGCGCCTTGAACTCGGCGGATTCGATGACCGCCTTGTAAGCCGGCAGGTGACCGGTGCGCGACCATTCGAAATCATTATCGGCAAAGAATTTCAGGAATTTGGCGATTGCCGCTTCCTGCTCCGGGGTGCGGTCCTTCTTGGAGACGGCCCAGCTGTGGCCATCGGCATATTGCGCCTTGGCGCCGGGGAAGAGCTGCGGATAGGGATAGACCGCATAGCCGCCCTTGTTCAGCGCGGTGCCCGGCTTTTCAGATTGGGCATTGTAGTCGCCGACCATCCAGGTGCCGTTCAGGTGCACGCCGCCTTCACCGCCGAGAAACGCGTTGATGGAGCCGCCGTAATCAAGGTCCTTCGTCGTGTCGTCCTTTTCGAAGATGGTCTTGTACATCTCCACGATCTTGCGTGCTTCCGGCGTGTTGAACTTCACCTTCTTCGGATCAGCGAAGAAATCGGAATTCTGCTGGAAGAGATAGGTGTAGAGATTGCGGGCATAGAGCGCCGTCTCGTTGGCGAGGTTCTGGACGAAATAGGGCTTGCCGGTCTTCTGCTTGAACTGCTCGGCCTGGGCCAGCAACTCTTCCGGTGATTTCGGCAGGATCGGCGTGCCATCGGCATTGACGAGGCCTGCGGTTTTGAACAGGTCCATGTTGATGTGGTAGAGCATGGTCCAGTTGTCGATCGGCAGGCCGTAGATCTTGCCGTTCTTGGTGACACCTTCCTTGGCGGCGTCGGTAAATTTGTCCGGCGTCACGCCGACCGTCTTCAGCATGTCGTCAAGCGGGACCAGCAGATCCTTGGACTGATAGTCGGACAGGACAGATTCATGGATGGTGACGATATCCGGTGCGTCGCCCGAGGCGAACTGAGCGGTCAACTGGTCGTAGCCCGGCCATTCCACCGTGGTGACATTGATCTTGATATCGGGATTGTCGGCAGCGAATTTGTTGATCATCGAAGTGATGATGCCGCATTCGCCCACCGCCTTGCTGACATCGGTGTTCTTGCCGAAATCTGCGTCGCAGGCGCCGAAGAAGCGCTGCACCTGCAATTCGGTCTCGGCAAAGCTTGGTGATGCGACCAGAACCGCGGCTGCGGATATGGTGGCGAGAAACAATGTCCTCAAAGTCATGATAGTCTCCTCCTCCTCAGGTTTCGCCGTCGCTGGGCGAGCGGCGTCTTTTCCTCATTCGTTCAGGCCTTGCATCTTGGCCGGAGCGTCATGCATCACCGCACCGCCGCGCCAGATACGGCGGTGACGATATATTTCTGGAAAAACAGATAGATGATCAGGATCGGTGCGCCGGCGAACACCGCCTGCGCCATCAGAAAGCCGATGCCCTGCGACTGGGCAAAGTTCATTTGCGTCGAGGCAATGCCGACGGTGAGCGTGAACATTTCCTTCTTCGTCGCAGAGATCAGCGGCCAGAAGTAATCGTTCCAGGCGCCGAGAAAGGTGAAGATGCCAAGTGTCGCTTGGGCCGGAACGGTCAGTGGCAGAAGCACCTTCCAGAAGACGCGGAAGCGGCTGGCATTGTCGAGGATCGCCGCCTCATCCAGCTCCTTTGGGATGGCGCGGAAATATTGCGTCATCAGGAACACGCCAAAGGCGGATGACAGGCCCGGCAGGATCAGCCCGGGATAGGAATTGTGCAGGCCAAGCCAGCTGAAGATCTGATGGCGGGCAATGAGCACCGCCTGTTCCGGCACGGCAAGACCCAGTAGCACCAGAACGAAGAGGACGTCGCGACCGGGGAAGTTCAGCCGGGCAAAGCCATAACCCGCAAGTGATGACAGGACCAGCGTCATGATCGTCATGCCGCCAGCCACCACGATGCTGTTGAACACCCAGAGAAACACGCTGGAGGTGCCGATCGTGTCGATATAGTTCTTGATCGTGTAGGGCAGATGGAAGACCGAATGCGGATCGACCATCAGCGCATTGTTGTCTTTCAAGGACAGCGCGATGACGTAAATGACAGGCGCTGCCATGACGATCGCCAGAAGGATGACGAGGCCGTAGAGAACGCGGTCGCCGAAGGATCTGCCGATGATGTTGGAGTTTTGCGAAGCCATCACACATCTGCCTTTCTGCGGGACACCAGAAATTGCACCATGGCCGCGATCAGGATCAGCACGAAAAGCACTTCGGACGCGGCGGCACCGAGGCCAAGATCCCAGCGGCGGAAGGCGGTTTCGTAGATATAGAAGACGATCGGCTTGGTGAGGTTGTTCGGGCCACCGCGCGTCATCAACAGCGCCTGGCCGAAGAGCTGGAACTGAAAGACGATCTGGATGATGACGACGAGCACGAAGGTGCGCTTGATCGAGGGCAGGGTGATGGACCGCAGCGTCTGCCAGCGGTTGGCATTATCGAGGGCTGCGGCCTCGTAGATATCCTGCGGGATCTGTTGAAGGGCCGAGAGAAACAGCATCATCGGCAGGCCGATGCACCACCAGACGGTGGCGATAGCGATGCCGATCATAGCAAGGCTCGGGTCCGACAGGAAGGCAGGGGCACGAGCACCGAACAGGCCGAAAATCATCGACAGAAGGCCGATATCGGGAATGTAGACGATCCGCCAGATCAGCGTGACGATGGTGACGGAGAGAACCGACGACGAAAAGAACAGGCCTCTGAGAACGGCGGCGCTGCGGGTGCGCTTGTTAAGGCAGAGCGCCAGAAACAGGCCGAGCAAGGCCAGCGACGGGACGGTCAAGAGAACGAAATAGAAGGTGTTCCAGATCGACTGCAGGAAGATCTTGTCATTGAACAGGCGGACATAATTTCCGAGGCCGATGAAGCGGCCGGAGGAGAATGTATCCGCCTTGTGGAAGGACAGCCAGATTCCCCAGAAGAGCGGAACGACAAGCAGCGTGACGAAGAAGACGAGATAGGGCGCGACGAAGAGGAAGTTTCGCCATTGCGGCGCGTAGATATCGACGCTTTTTCTTCGCTTGATTGGGGCTTTATTTGCTGCGGTCAGTGCTTCAGCCATGACCCACCTCCCGCGCATGCCAGGCGCGGCCTGACGCATCGAAGAGATGCGCCTTGGCGCTATCGAAGGAGAGGGCCACCCGGTCGCCGACCGTAACACGGCTATCGCCGCTATCGGAGCCGACAAGCTGCTGGCCGTCGGCAAGGCGCACATAGACCAGCGTGCGCTCTCCCAGCCGCTCCACCACATCCACAATGCCTTCGGCAGAGCCGCTGCCGGGTGTGGTGATGCGCACGTCTTCCGAGCGCAGGCCGAGTTCGAATGCGCCGGGCGCGATGCCTGCGGCGGGAATGGCGGTTGCGATCTTGATGCCGGAGGCGGTTTCGACGCTCACCAAGCCAGCATCCGTGCCGATGGTGACGGGCAGGAAATTCATTGCCGGGGCACCGACGAAGCCGGCGACGAAGCGGCTGGCGGGACGATTGTAGATCTCCATCGGCGTGCCGATCTGCTCGATCTGCCGGTTGTTCATGACGACGATGCGGTCTGCCAGCGTCATGGCTTCGATCTGGTCATGGGTGACGAAGATCATCGTCGATTTTAGCCGCTGGTGCAGTTGGGCAAGCTCGATGCGGGTGCGGGTGCGCAGTGCCGCATCGAGGTTGGACAATGGCTCGTCGAAGAGAAAGGCCTTCGGCTCTTTCACGACGGCCCGACCGATGGCGACGCGCTGGCGCTGGCCTCCGGACAATTGCCCGGGCTTGCGCTCCAGCAGATGGCCGATCTCCAGCATGCGTGCGGCTTCGGCAATACGGGCATCGATGACGGAGCTGTCGACAGCGATGTTCTTCAGCCCGAAGGCCATGTTGTCGCGCACCGTCATATGCGGATAGAGCGCATAGGACTGGAAGACCATGGCGACGCCGCGTTTGCCCGGTGGCTGGTCGTCGATGCGTTCGCCATTGATGCGGATTTCGCCGTCATCGACACTTTCCAGCCCGGCAATCATGCGTAAAAGCGTGGACTTGCCGCAGCCGGAAGGGCCGAGGAAGACGACGAATTCATGCGCCGGAATGGAAAGCGACAGCCCTTCGAAAACGGTCAGCCCGCCGAAGTGCTTGCTCACATTGTTGATATCGATACTTGCCGTCATTGTCTCTCCTCCCATGACCCGTCTGGCATTCCCGGCTCAGCCGGTCAGACCTTGATGCGGAGCATCTGGTAGGAGTAGGGAGCGCAACGCGCCGAAAGCCGCCCGTTGGCAAGCGTTGCAGTATCGGCCTTTTTCGGCGCGACGTTGTTCATATTCGCTTCAGTGTTCACGGCCTTCAGATCGGCATGGGTCATGATCTGATGATCGGCGATGCTGCTTTCGCTGCCGAAGGCTGCGACGTCGAAGTCGGCCTCGATCTCCTTGTCGGAGCGGTTGACAATGAAGAAGCTGACGAAGCGGCCTTCCTCGTCATGCACGGCGGATACGTCGAGGCAGGATACCTCGCCCGCCACATCGCTCTTATAGGTGGGGCTGTCGACCTTCAGATCCAGCGCCTTGCCGCGACCGTAGCGGGAGGCAAACAGGAAGGGATAGAAGATCGTCTGGCGCCAGGCCGGTCCGTTCGGCGCGGTCATGATCGGCGCAATGACGTTCACGAGCTGCGCCAGGCAGGCAATGCGCACCACATGCGAGCGGCGGATAAAGGTGTTGAGGATCAGGCCGACCTGCAGCACATCCTCGAAATTGTAAATATCCTCAAGGAGCGGTGGGGCAAATGGCCAGCCATCGGCGCCGGCAAGCGTTTTCTTGTCCTGTTCCTTCGAGTGATACCAGACGTTCCACTCGTCGAAAGAGATGTAGACCTGGCGCGACGAGCGCTTCTTGGCCTTGATGTAATCGATGACGCCCGCGACCGACATGATATAGTCATCGAGCTTCTGGTTCATCGCCAGATAGTTGCCCACATCATTGGCGTGGTTTTCGAAATACATGTGAAGCGAGATGTAATCGACCTCATTATAAGTGTGATCGAGAACGGTCGCTTCCCACTCCGGATAGGTCGGCATCTTGGCATTGGACGAGCCACAGACGACAAGTTCGAGCGAGCTGTCGAAGGCGCGCATGGCCTTGGCGGTCTCATGGGCCAGGCGGCCATACTCATCGGCTGTCTTGTGGCCGATCTGCCAGGGGCCATCCATCTCGTTGCCGAGGCACCAGAGCTTGACGTCGAAGGGCTCCTTGCGCCCATTGGCAATGCGCTTGTCGCTCCACTCGCTGCCGCCGGGATGATTGGCATATTCCAGCATATTGCGCGCTTCATCCAGCCCACGCGAGCCGAGATTGACGGCCAGCATCATTTCGGTGTTGGCGGATACGCACCAGTCGGCAAATTCATGCAGGCCGACTTCGTTGCTCTCAGAAGTATGCCAGGCAAGATCGAGGCGTACGGGACGTTCTTCCTTGGGGCCAACACCATCTTCCCAATTGTAGGCGGAAACGAAGTTGCCGCCGGGATAGCGCACGATCGGAACATCCAGTTCCTTGACGAGATCGATGACATCCTGACGCATGCCGTTCTGATCGGCCGCTTCGTGGGCTGGCTCGTAGATGCCGGTATAGACCGCGCGACCGAGATGCTCGATGAAAGACCCGTAGAGTCTTGGATCAATATCCGCCACGACAAATTGCGGATGCGCCACAACCGACACCTTCATGCATTCCTCCCATTCATATCATAAAAAGCGATATGTATCGCCATTGCTGATAATAAATCGGAAAATCCGGTAAGGGTCAACCGGAAGAGCGCTGATGCCGCTTGAAGAAGCTACCCGTAATTTCTAACAACTTGATGTCGCTTTCTTATTTTAAATATCGGAATTCTTGATATTATTCGATTTTCAGGCGCAGAACGATGTCCTGATCGTAATTGCCAAAGCCCTTGCCGAAGATATTGATGCCACCCGGATGCTTGGCGTCGTCCTCGATACCGATGCGCACGCGAATGGAGTGATGGCTGGCAAGATCGAGGTCGGCCAGCGTCACATCGGAAATCTGCACGCCATCGACGAAGGTGCCGTCCGGTCCGACGCGCCAGTTCTTCAGCTTGCCATATTGCGAGCCCTTGAGCTTCCACCAGTCTGGCGTATAGACGCCACGTTTATCGCCGAAATCTCCGGGTGAGGTCCACACGCCGACCTTCTTGCCGTTGATGGTCAGCAATATGTCAGACGGCCAGTCGGCGCTGGTTCCTGGCACTTCCGAGCTCAGCTCCACCGCTACTTCAAGCTCGCGAATTGCGGTGTTGGAGAGTTTGGCATTGTTGGGGAACTGATATTCCACATGGCCACGGGTAAACCAGATCAGCCCCGCCTTCATCCGGTCCGGATCCAGAAGTGCATTCGGAACATCGAGAAGCCCGATAATGCCGTCCGTGGAGCAGAGCCCGCAAGGCGCCGTCACCTCGAAGCCGGTGTAAAGACCCACTGGCATCGCCACCTCGATCATGTCCTTGCGCGGCTCACGCACCTCACTCTTGAAGACGACAACAACCTCTTCCACCGTGGCGCGGCAAATCTTCTGGCTTCCCTTGCGCGCCTTCTGCGTCTCGCTCTGCAACAGGCCGGCATCTTCCAGAATCTGGATATGGGTGGAAACAGTCGATTGCGGCAGTTCCAGAGCCGCCGCCATGTCGTTGACATTCATCGGGCCGCGATCATGCAGCATTTTCAGCATGGTCGCTCGCGTCGGCGAGGCAATGCCCTTCAACACGGCGTGGTCGGTCTCGGGATCGATGATGAGGAATTTTTTCGTCATGGCGCTTTTACATTCGGATTTTCCGATTTGTATCGCGCTTTCTGATAATTGAAAAGTCGCTACTTCCTGTCTGCCCGATCCCGTTTAGAGGCGGTGAGGCTGAAATAGGCTTGCAGGAGCACGGATACGAAAAATCCGACGGCAGCGAGAGCGGTATAGGCTACGAGGCGATTGGAGAGCGTGTACCATCCGCACAGGATCGCTACTGCATTCATTCCCATCAGAGCTGCAACGACGCCAAAAAAGCAGATTGCTGCTTTCCACGGACCTGAGGCGGCGCTGACGAAGCGCCTCAGCCCAGATGAGGTGCGATTGCTCATTCGTCTACCTTTATCACATAGTCCTGTTTCTATCGCGCCCGGACTCATCCTCGGAGCGAAGGGAACTCATGCCGCACTGGCTCGTCGCCACGGTACATCCTGGCTTGTTGCTTCGAACGCCAGCGACGTGGTCCTGTGTGCGGTATATTGCTGTCTGGGGCAGGGCGGGACAATAAAGAAAAAGGCCCTGCAATATTTTGCAAGGCCTTGATTTCTTTGAATTCGGATGGTGGGCGTGACAGGGATTGAACCTGTGACCCCTACGATGTCAACGTAGTGCTCTCCCGCTGAGCTACACGCCCTCCGTTGCGGCGCATAAATCACATAACCGAATGAAGCGTCAACTGCCTTTTTCGATTTTGTGACAGGTTTTTTTGAAACCCTTACGCCACAAGGAGTTTGTTGACCTCGTCGACGAGGTCGCGAAGGTGGAATGGCTTGGAAAGCACCTTGGCATCCTTCGGCGCCTTCGAATCAGCATTCAAAGCAACCGCTGCGAAACCGGTGATGAACATGACCTTGAGGTCGGGATCGAGTTCGGTGGCGCGGCGCGCAAGCTCGATGCCGTCCATTTCCGGCATGACGATATCGGTCAAAAGCAGTGAGAAAGGCTCTTCGCGAAGCCGATCATAGGCGCTTGCACCATTATCGAAGGACGAGACCTTGTATCCGGCCTTTTCAAGCGCCTTCACCAGGAAGCGGCGCATGTCATTGTCGTCTTCGGCGAGAAGAATTTTCTGAACCATATAAGTGACCGTAACTACAGAATTATTGGGATACCCTATCGCGATTGTACCATTGTCGGAGTAAATATCATGTGAATGGTAGAATCACGAGAGGGTGACTGCCTGCCAGTATGGACTTGCACTGGCGCAACTGGCAACATGATGCGTCTGGCAGAATTATGACATGGTAAACGGGACGGCATGGACTGGGTGACGGGCGAATATGAGCTGTTCGAGGTGTGCGAGCCTGCGGTGCACAGCATTCCCTTCGTCTATAATTCACCCCATAGCGGCCGCTGTTACCCCGTTTCCTTTCTTGAATCCTCGCGGCTCGATTCCTACGAAATTCGCCGCTCGGAAGATTGCTTCGTCGATGAGCTTTTTGCGTGCGCTCCTGATATCGGCGCGCCGCTGCTGAAGGCCAATTTCCCCCGCGCCTATCTGGATGTCAACCGCGAGCCCTATGAGCTCGATCCTCGCATGTTCGACGGCGCACTGCCATCTTACGCCAATATCGGCTCCATGCGCGTTGCAGGCGGTCTTGGCACCGTGCCGCGCATCGTAGCGGAGAACATGGATATCTACGCGCACCGCCTATCGGTGGAGGAGGGGCTGTCGCGTGTCGAGGGCATCTACAAGCCCTACCATGCTTGCCTGCGCCGCCTCGTCTCGCGCACCCATGCCACGCATGGCATGGCGGTGCTGATCGACTGCCATTCCATGCCTGGCAATATCCGCCTAGCCGGATCGAACATCCGCCCCGACATCATCATCGGCGATCGTTACGGCACTAGCGCCTCTGCGGAGATTTCCCGTGCGGCGTTGCATTTCCTTGAAGAGCTTGGCTTCAACGCCGTGTGCAACAAGCCCTATGCCGGCGGTTTCATCACCGAGCATTACGGCCGGCCGATCCGCTCGCTGCATGCGTTGCAGATCGAGGTGAATCGCGCACTCTATGTGGACGAAAAGACCTTTCTGAAGGCGGCGGATTTCCCGGCCATGCAATCAGCTCTGGGCATCTTCATGCGTCAGATGGCGGGTTTCGTCTCGGAATATGTGATCGATATGGCCTTTGCGGCCGAATAAAGCTTTTTTCATCCCGAACAGGACGCCTGGACGTCTCGCGCCGCTCTGGGCTGAGCGCAAAAAAAACCGCGCCTTCGCGCGGTTAAGTCTAGGGAGGAAACACCCAAGGAGGGTATTTACAGTCAAAGACTGTGATCCCCATCCTAGATAAAAATGCACAATTGTCAATCATTATAATTACTTGTATAAATTATAGGCAATATTTGGGTTGTTGCATGTATGGTGGACTGGCATTTCTTGGGCATGCCTATTCTGCAGGCAATAGGTGCCTCACGTAAGGAGAGTGGACGAGTCGCGCAGAACCGCGCTATGTGATTCTCCAGCCAATTACAGATGCCGGGGATTTTCATGCTGCCAGATCGCGACTTCTTCTTCCGCCTCGCCGATGCCGCCAAGGCGGAGACGCTGCCCCGGTTTCGCACCGGTATCGCTGTCGATAACAAGCAGGCCGGCGGTTACGATCCCGTAACGGAGGGCGACCAGGCAGCCGAAGCGGCAATCCGCGCACTGATCACCGAGCGTTTTCCCGATCACGGCATCCTTGGCGAGGAGCATGGCAGCATCGGGCTCGACCGCGAGCATGTCTGGGTGATCGATCCGATCGACGGCACCCGCGCCTTCATTTCAGGCGTGCCGGTCTGGGGAACGCTGATCGGTTTCCAATCCGGCGGTCGCGCCAGAATGGGCCTGATGGACCAGCCCTTTACCGGCGAGCGCTATTACGCCGATGGGGAGAAGGCATGGTACAAGGGGCCGGAGGGCGAAAAAGAGATCAGGACGCGGGCCTGCCGGTCGCTTTCGGATGCCATTCTCTTTACCACCTCGCCCCATATCTTCACGCCAACGGAGGCCGAGCGTTACGGCAAGGTGCAGGTTAAGGTTCGCCTGTTCCGCTATGGCGTGGATTGCTATGCCTATGCTTTGCTGGCTGCCGGCCATGTGGATCTCGTCATCGAATCCGGCCTGAAGCCCTATGATGTCGGTGCGCTCATCCCGATCATCGAACAGGCGGGCGGCATCATCACCACCTGGGATGGCGCACGGCCGGAAGAGGCAGGGCGGATCATCGCTGCAGGCAGCAAGGCCGTGCATGAAGAGGCGCTCGCGCTGCTTTCCGGGCTCTGATTTTCTGTCCAGTCCGGTTTATTCCTCCGGCGCGAAAAAGGCGTCGATCGCTGCAAGCGCCTGAGCACGATATATGTCGCGTTCCTGGAAGAGTTCGTGGCGCGCGCCGATCACCGGGATTAGTTGCGCTGCCCGGAAATTGCGCGACAATTCCTCCTGCGCCGCATAGGGCGTGATGGTATCGAGAACCGGCGCCAACAACAAAGTTGGAATGGTGATGTGGGTAAGGTGATCCTGCCGCGTCACTTTCGGCATGATCTTCATCACCTCATAGACCCAGCGAGCGGTCGGCCTGCCGATGAAAAGCTCCGGGTGGCTACCGATCATGGCGATGTTGCGGGCGAAGCGCTCGGCATCGGATGTCAGCGGGTTGCCGTCGAAATCCCGCTCTCTCTGGTCTTTGCCCAATTGCTTGCCGCCGAAGCCCGTCAGGGTCAGCGCTGTTGCAATCGTCTTGACCCATCGTGGCGAAACGGACTGGCCGCTCAGGGCGATAAAGGGCGAGCAGAGCGCCATGCGCTCGATGCGATTGGAGAGTTGCGGGGCCATGGACAAGGCGATCAAGCCGCCCGTGGAATGCGCCATGAGGAAGAATGGCAGCCGCGTGTCCGGCAGCACGACCTGTTCCAGAAACAGCGACACGTCCTTCTGATAATCGGAAAAGCGCCGCACGTAACCGGCATCCGCCTTTTTCAATAACCGCTCCGAACCACCCTGGCCGCGCGTATCGAAGGTCGCGACCCAGAAGCCCTTCGCCGTCAGATCGCGGATTGTCTCAAAGTATTTCTCGATCGTTTCATTGCGGCCGTGCAGCAGCACGATGGTTCCGCGCGCGACCGTCTGTTCCGAGCGAAAAATCGCATAACGCAGTTTCTTCCCGCCTTGACCTTCGAAAATTCCGATATGGTGGTTGCCGGGCACGGTATTGCCTTTGGTCTCATGGAGAATGGCTTCGGTCATCGATATCCTGCCTGGGGCAAATCGTGGTCGCACGAGAGCGTCCTGCGGCTTTTTTACAAGCACAAAGGACGCTCTATCCTCTTTAAATCTACGCATCGTGTTTCGTGAAAATCGAATCCGATTTCCGGGCCGATGCCGTAGAGATATCTGAAGGGGATAGGTTGAGCGCCCGCATGCGTCAAAGGAAATATGCGCCATCAGAAAAATTGCCGGAACCGTCGGTCTTAGCAGTCGCGGTTCCGGCCAGTCGGACGGAAGGAGAAGGGACGATGCTCTTCCGCCCTCGAAGTTGCCTTCGATGAGACGTTTCTAGCGGTGCGAAAATGAACGCATCCGGAACCTCTTATTCAGCCGTCATTCAGGTGATGCGATCTCGAAAATTTTTCCTCTTGAACTGACAAAACAGCATTCCCACCTATTGCTCACGGTCGCCAGAACGGGGCCGTATCCAGGTCTCTCTCATCGCCAGAATGGGATGGAGAGTCGCCACCGCAAACAGTCGCTTCTAAGGAGGACACCATGCGTCACGTTGATTTTTCCCCCCTGTACCGCTCCACTGTCGGTTTCGACCGCCTGTTCTCGATGCTCGACAGCATCGGCCAGCCCGAGCAGGCACAGGCCTATCCGCCCTACAATATCGAGCGCACCGGCGAGAATGCCTACCGCATCACCATGGCGGTTGCCGGTTTCGATGAAAACGAAATCAGCATCGAATCCCGCGCCAATGTGCTGACAGTCAAGGCCGAGAAGGCCGAAGACACAAAGGCATCCGAGGGCGACTTCCTCTATCGCGGCATTGCCACGCGCGCCTTCGAGCGCCGTTTCCAGCTTGCCGACCATGTGGAAGTGCAGAATGCTTCGCTGAAGAACGGTCTTCTCCACATCGACCTTCTTCGCAACATTCCCGAAGCCATGAAGCCGCGCCGCATCGCGATTGCGACCGACGTCTCGGACGCACCGAAGCAGATCGAGGCACAGGTCACGCCTACCCAGGTGAACTAAGTTTAAGGGTTAGCGCAGAATGAGAAGACGGCTCCCGCAAGGGGGCCGTCTTTTTTTGCGTTTACGGATGGGCGAAGCTCACTCTGGCGTGAGCCTCGTGCCGCGCTCAGCCGCCTTAGAGCGTTTCCTTGTTAAATAGAAAACGTTCTGCCGGAGCAGGTTTTCGTCAGGGCAAAGGCGATTGGCGAAGGGCATACCCAAAGGTACGGTCGAGCCGATCGCCTTTGAGCCTGGCGGAAAGATGACCGGCCCTTCGGATTGGTTGAAACGGGCCACCTGCTTGCCCGGACGGCTTGGCCGTATGCGTTGGCTACGGCACGCGCCGCCCGGACAATCAGTCGATCCCGTTTGAACCAACAGAACTGTTTCTATTTAACAAGGAAACGCTCTACGATGCCGTCTTGGCAGCGATGGCAGCGGCCTCGGGCGCGTCTGCCGCCGGTGCAGCAATCTTTACAGCCTCCGCTTCCTTCGCCTTCTTGGCATAGCGCTGCGCAATCACGGCGCAGGCCATCAGCTGGATCTGGTGGAAGAGCATGATGGGCAGGACGATGGCGCCGATGCTTTGGCCGGCAAAGATGGCGCCAGCCATCGGCACGCCGCTTGCGAGGCTCTTCTTCGATCCGCAGAAGGTGATCGTGATCTCGTCTTCCTTCTTGAAGCCGAGCAAACGGCTGCCGAACATGGTGAAGCACAAAACAAGCGTCAGGAGCACGATGTTGATGCCGATGACCACGGCAATATCGCGCAGCGTGAACTGATGCCAGATGCCTTCCACGACGGCGTCACTGAAGGCCAGGTAGACGACCATCAGGATCGAGCCGCGATCGACCGGAGCCAGAAGCGTCTTGCGGGCGCGTATCCAGTTGCCGATCCACGGTTGAAGAGCCTGACCGGCAATGAAGGGAAGCAGCAGCTGCAGGAAAATCTGGCCAAAGGCATCGAGCGAAAAGCCGCCGCCGTGGCCGCCGACGGTAAAGAGGAAGCCGACGAGCAAAGGCGTCAGGAACATGCCGAAAATATTGGAAGCCGAGGCTGCGCAGATCGCCGCCGGGACATTGCCGCCCGCCATGGAGGTGAAGGCAATCGAGGACTGCACTGTGGATGGCAAAACGCACAGAAACAGCACGCCCATATAGAGCGGCTGCGGCAGTATGCTGTCTGGAATGTAACCGAGCGCGATGCCGAATAGCGGGAAGATACCAAAGGTGACGAGAAGGATGACGAGGTGAAGCCGCCAGTGCAGCATGCCCGCCAGTACCACATCACGTGACAGACGTGCGCCATGCAGGAAGAAGAGTAGCGCAATGGCGCATTTCGTCGCGATGGAGAAATAATGTGCAGGCTCTCCGCTGATCGGCAGCAGCGACGCGAGGACGACGGTGGCGACCAGCATCAATGTGAAGCGGTCTGGCAGGAAGCGGCTCATGACGCGGCCTTTCTAGAACGTGGTGCGCAAGACGGCTTTTCGCCTTGCAATCGGGAAATCCGTTGAACCGGGCTCAAGCGCGAAAAGAGCGAAAGATCCCTCAGCGCCGCGAGCCAGCTTGCAGATTGTAATGTGCTGCACTATCGCTCATCATGAAATCAGATGCAAAAACTAACAGTTATCATGTTTCGAGATAGCCATGCTGAACCTGCAACATCTCGCCAGTTTCGTAACGCTGGAGCAGACGATGAGTTTCACCCAAGCCGCAGAGCGGTTGGGGATTGGCCAATCTACAGTCAGCCAGCACATCCAACGGCTGGAAGCTTCACTCGGCCAGCAGCTGATCGCCCGCGATACGCATCGCGTTCGACTGACGCCGGAGGGCGAGGCGCTGTTAGGCTATGCGCGCAAGATGCTGGATCTCAACAACAAGGTCGCCACCCTCTTTGGTGAGAGCAATCTGCGTGGTCGGCTGCGCCTTGGCGTCTCGGAGGATTTTGTCGCAAGCCGTCTCACCGTCATTCTGGAAGAGTTTACCAGGCTTTATCCGCTGGTCGATCTGGAGCTGACGGTCTCGCTTTCTGGCGTTCTCTATCAAATGCAGGACAATGGCGAGCTCGATGTCGTGCTGGCCAAACGCAGACTTGGCGATCAACTTGGTCATTTCCTTTATCGCGAGCCACTGGTGTGGCTCGCCAAGGATCCGGATGCGATCCTTGCGCGCAAAGAAGCGCTACCGCTCATCGCCTTTCCGCCGCCCAGCATCACGCGCAAAGCCGCGCAAGAAGCGCTCGATCGGGCAGGCGTTGCCTGGCGGATCGTCTGCACTTGCGGAAGTCTCAGTGGGCTGACGGCTGCCGCCCGCGCAGGCATGGGCGTTCTCGTCCAGCCTCGCAGCATGGCACCATCTGGCCTGCGTGAACTGCCTCATGGAAGCTTGCCTTCGCTGGAGGACGTGGAGTTCGTGCTGCAGCCGCGCAAGGGCGCGGATGCAGAACTGGTGCGGGCGCTGTCATCGCTGGTCACGGCAAAGGGCATGGTGCCGGGCAGTTTTGCGTGAAAGCCCAGCAGCTTTTTCTCAAGCCCCGCCGCAAATTCGCAAAAAGGCGTCTACGTCGCTTTCCTCTGTTGCAAAGCTCGTCACGAGGCGGATGAGCTGTTCGTTCTCGCCGACCTCCTGCTGCATATCGTGTGGTGTTGGCCACTCGTAGAAGCTCGCTCCTGAGTCGCGGGCGGCCTTGGCGCTCTGCTTGTCCAGCACGACGAAGAGTTCGTTGGATTGGGTGGGCCAGGCAAGGCGGGCACTGTTGGAGGCGGAAAGACCGTCACGCAGGCGGTTTGCCATCGCGTTGGCGTGGGCGGCAAGCTCCAGCCACAGGTCGTTCTGGAAATAGGCGTCGAACTGGGCCGCCATGAAGCGGGTCTTGGAGAAGAGCTGGGCGGAGCGCTTGCGGATGAAGGGCAGGTCTTCTGCCATTTTCGGATCCATATAGACGATGGCTTCCGCGCACCAGCAGCCGTTCTTCGTTGCGCCGAAGGAGAGGATATCGACGCCGCGCTTCCAGGTCATTTCGGCAGGCGTTGTTTCGAGCGCGGTCAGCGCGTTGGCAAAGCGCGCCCCATCCATATGAAGAGGAACGCCGGCGCTCTTGGCAATCTCGGAGATCGCGGAAATCTCGTCGAGATCGTAGATCGTGCCCTGTTCGGTGGCTTGCGTCATCGTCACCAGCATCGGCTGGCCCTGGTGGATGGAGCCGGGCGGAAAGCGGTCGATGGCGGCTTTCAGGTTCTTCGGCACCATCTTGCCGTTTGGCCCTGCCACCGGCATCAGCCGCGAGGCGTTGGAAAAGTAGATCGGCGCGCCGCATTCATCCTCGATCACATGCGCTTCGGAATGGCAAAAGGCGATGCCGCCGGGACGCGCCACACTTGCAAGCGCCAGTGAATTGGCAGCGGTGCCGGTGCCGACGAAGAAGACGGCGACCTCGCGCTCAAAAATCTCGTTGAACTTCTTCTCTATTGCCTTGTCCAGTTCGCTCGTGCCGTAAGCGGCAGCAAAGCGGGTGGATTCCTTCATCAAACGCTCGTTGATGGCCGGGTGGGCGCCAGCCCAGTTATCGGAGGCAAAAATCATCGTCAGCACTTTCAAGCAGGTTGCGGGCAGGAATGTCGCGCGGTTGATACGATCAGCGAGGATAGGTCCGAGGTTTTACGAGCATATTTCAGCCAAGGCAAATGCGGCAATGAAAGCAATCATTTCTGCGTCCCTGAGGAAGAAAATTACGCAATCCTTCATTTGGTTGAAATTTCACGTCATAAAGCTTGTCTATAAATTAACGGCATCCCCTTGCGAAAGGTGGGTGTTTCTGTCATTGTTCAGACAGAATTAAGACAGCAATGCTGTCCTAAATTGGAATGCGGAGACGGATTTGGCTTCTGAGATGAGGGCCGGATCGGCCTCCGCCTCTCTGCGTGACACCATGCAACGAGTTTGCAGGAGGGATGACAATGACCATACGGCTGGAAGGCGAAAACGCCCAGGCACTTCTAACGAATGACTGTCCGAGCAACCCGTCGGAGGCGTCGTCGCCTCGTGCGACGATCGGCGGTCTTCCGGCCAAGCAGGGTCTTTATGATCCACGCAATGAGCACGATGCCTGCGGCGTCGGCTTCGTCGCGCATATGAAGGGTCAGAAGTCGCACCAGATCGTCAAGGACGGTCTCTTCATCCTCGAAAACCTCACGCATCGCGGCGCCGTTGGCGCTGATCCGCTGATGGGCGATGGCGCTGGCATTCTCGTGCAGATCCCTGACCGCTTCTTCCGTGAAGAAATGGCCAAGCAGGGTGTGACGCTGCCGAAGGCTGGCGAATATGCCGTTGGCCACATCTTCTTTCCGCGCGATCCGGAACGTATTGAGCACTACAAGAAGGTTATCGTCGATGTGATCGGCGAAGAGGGCCAGCAGTTCCTTGGCTTCCGCGATGTGCCGGTCGACAATGCCTCGCTTTCGAAGGCTGCTGACATTGCTGCCACCGAGCCGCATCACGTGCAGGTCTTCATTGGTGCGGGCCGCGATGCCGCCACCAATGCCGAGTTCGAACGCCGTCTGTTCCTTATCCGCAAGGTTCTGTCCAACCGCATCTATGACGCCGGCGGCGGCAAGGAAGCGCAGGATTTCTATCCTGTGTCGCTTTCCTCCTCGACCATCGTCTATAAGGGCATGTTCCTGGCCTATCAGGTCGGCGCCTATTACAAGGACCTCTCCGACCCGCGCTTCGAAAGCGCCGTCGCGCTCGTTCACCAGCGCTTCTCCACCAACACCTTCCCGTCCTGGAAGCTCGCCCACCCGTACCGCATGGTTGCCCATAACGGCGAAATCAACACGCTGCGTGGCAACGTCAACTGGATGGCGGCGCGTCAGGCCTCTGTTTCCTCCGCTCTCTTCGGCGACGACATTTCCAAGCTCTGGCCGATCTCCTACGAAGGTCAGTCGGATACGGCCTGCTTCGACAACGCGCTGGAATTCCTGGTGCGCGGTGGCTACTCCATGGCCCATGCCGTCATGATGCTGATCCCCGAAGCATGGGCTGGCAATCAGTCCATGAGTGCCGAACGCAAGGCGTTCTACGAGTATCACGCGGCCCTGATGGAGCCATGGGATGGCCCGGCAGCTGTTGCCTTTACCGATGGCAAGCAGATTGGTGCGACGCTCGACCGTAACGGTCTGCGTCCAGCCCGTTACCTCGTCACCGATGACGACCGCATCATCATGGCATCCGAAGCTGGCACGCTGCCGGTGCCGGAAGAGCGCATCGTCAAGAAGTGGCGTCTGCAGCCCGGCAAGATGCTGCTGATCGACATGGAAAAGGGCGAAATCATCTCGGATGAGGACGTCAAGCACGAGCTTGCCGCCAAGCACCCGTACCGCAACTGGCTAGACCGTACACAACTGATCCTGGAAGACCTGAAGCCGGTTGAGCCGCGCGCGCTGCGTCGCGACGTATCGCTGCTCGACCGCCAGCAAGCCTTCGGTTACACCAGCGAAGACACCAAGCTTCTGATGTCTCCGATGGCGACCACCGGTCAGGAAGCCGTCGGCTCAATGGGCACCGATACGCCGATCTCGGCCATGTCGGAAAAGTCCAAGCTGCTTTACACCTACTTCAAGCAGAACTTCGCGCAGGTCACCAACCCGCCGATCGATCCGATCCGCGAAGAGCTGGTGATGAGCCTCGTCTCCTTTATCGGCCCGCGTCCGAACATTCTGGACCATGAAGGTGCGGCACGTGCCAAGCGTCTGGAAGTGCGCCAGCCGATCCTGACCAATGGCGATCTGGAAAAGATCCGCTCCATCGGCCACACGGAAGACCGCTTCGACACCAAGACGCTCGACTTCACCTATGATGTGGAGCGTGGCGCTGAAGGCATGCCGGACATGCTCGACCGTCTGTGCGAGCGGGCGGAATCTGCCGTGCGCGGCGGTTACAACATTATCGTCCTGTCCGACCGTCAGGTCGGTCCGGATCGCATTGCAATCCCGGCGCTGCTGGCAACCGCTGCCGTTCACCACCACCTGATCCGCAAGGGTCTGCGCACCTCGGTCGGTCTCGTCGTCGAAACCGGCGAGCCGCGCGAAATCCACCATTTCTGCCTGCTGGCCGGTTATGGAGCGGAAGCGATCAATCCCTATCTCGCCTTCGACACGCTGCTCGACATGCACAAGCATGGCGCGTTTCCGAAGGAAGTGTCGGACGACGAAGTGGTCTATCGCTACATCAAGGCGGTGGGTAAGGGTATTCTCAAGGTCATGTCCAAGATGGGCATTTCCACCTACCAGTCCTATTGCGGCGCGCAGATTTTCGACGCCATCGGCCTGTCGTCGGAATTCGTCGAGCAATACTTCTTCGGCACCGCCACCACCATCGAAGGCGTGGGCCTGAAGGAAATTGCCGAAGAAACCGTGGCACGCCACACGGCGGCTTTCGGCAAGGACCCGATCCTTGCGAACACGCTCGATATCGGTGGCGAATATGCCTATCGCATGCGCGGCGAAAGCCACGCCTGGAGCCCGGATTCGGTTGCCACCCTGCAGCATGCCGTGCGCGGCAACAGCCAGGAGCGTTACCGCGAATTCGCCGAGATGGTGAATGACAGCAACCTTCGCATGAACACCATTCGTGGCCTGTTCAAGATCAAGAGCGCCGAGCAGCTCGGTCGCAAGCCGATCTCAGTCGATGAGGTTGAGCCAGCCGTCGATATCGTCAAGCGCTTCTCCACCGGTGCCATGTCCTTCGGCTCGATCAGCCGTGAGGCGCATACCACGCTTGCGATTGCGATGAACCGCATCGGCGGCAAGTCCAACACGGGCGAAGGCGGCGAAGAGTCCGACCGTTACATGCCGCTTCTCAACGGCCAGCCGAACCCGGAACGCTCGGCCATCAAGCAGATCGCCTCTGGCCGCTTCGGTGTGACGACGGAATATCTCGTCAATGCCGACATGCTGCAGATCAAGGTCGCGCAGGGTGCAAAGCCCGGCGAAGGCGGCCAGCTGCCCGGCCACAAGGTGGATGCGACGGTTGCCAAGACGCGCCACTCTACGCCGGGCGTCGGCCTGATTTCGCCGCCGCCGCACCACGACATCTACTCGATCGAAGATCTGGCACAGCTGATCTACGACCTGAAGAACGTCAACCCTGAAGCCGACGTGTCCGTCAAGCTCGTCTCCGAAGTGGGTGTCGGCACGGTTGCTGCCGGTGTCGCCAAGGCGCGCGCCGACCATATCACCGTGTCCGGCTTCGATGGCGGCACGGGAGCGTCGCCGCTCACCTCGCTGAAGCATGCCGGTAGCCCATGGGAAATCGGTCTTGCCGAAACCCAGCAGACGCTGGTGCTGAACGGTCTTCGTTCGCGCATCGCGCTGCAGGTGGATGGCGGCCTGAAGACCGGCCGTGACGTCATTATCGGTGCGCTTCTGGGCGCCGACGAGTTCGGCTTTGCGACGGCTCCGCTGATTGCGGCGGGCTGCATCATGATGCGCAAGTGCCATCTGAACACCTGCCCCGTGGGCGTTGCAACGCAGGACCCGGTTCTGCGCAAGCGTTTCAAGGGCACGCCGGAGCACGTCATCAACTACTTCTTCTTCGTGGCCGAAGAAGTGCGCGAAATCCTCGCTTCGCTTGGTGTTTCCAGGCTGGACGAGATCATCGGCGCTTCGGAGCTGCTGGAGAAGGATGAGATGCTGGCGCACTGGAAGGCACGCGGGCTCGATTTCAGCCGCATCTTCCACAAGGTGGAAGCGCCGAAGGAAGCGACTTACTGGACCGAGCGCCAGAAGCACCCTATCGACGACATTCTCGACCGCAAGCTGATCGAGAAGTCCATGCCGTCGCTGGAAAACCGCGAGCCGGTGGTCTTCGAAGTACCGATCAAGAACGTCGACCGTTCCGCTGGCGCGATGCTGTCTGGCGCGCTTGCCAAGCGTTGGGGCCATAAGGGCCTCAAGGACGATACGATCCATGTGACGCTGCGCGGCACGGCTGGTCAGTCCTTCGGCGCGTTCCTGGCACGCGGCATCACCTTTGATCTCGTCGGTGACGGCAACGACTATGTCGGCAAGGGGCTGTCTGGTGGTCGCATCATCGTGCGTCCGCCGGAAAATGCCCGCATCGTTGCGGAAAACTCGATCATCGTCGGCAATACCGTGCTTTACGGCGCGATCACCGGCGAATGCTACTTCCGCGGTGTGGCCGGCGAGCGTTTTGCCGTGCGCAACTCCGGTGCGATTGCCGTCGTCGAAGGCGTGGGCGACCATGGCTGCGAATATATGACAGGCGGCATTGTCGTGGTTCTGGGTGAAACCGGCCGCAACTTCGCAGCCGGCATGTCCGGTGGCGTGGCCTATGTTCTGGACGAGACCGGCGATTTCGCCAAGCGCTGCAACATGGCGATGGTCGAGCTGGAGCCGGTGCCGGAAGAAGACGACATGCTGGAAAAGCTGCACCACCACGGCGGCGACCTCATGCACAAGGGACGCGTGGACGTTTCCGAGGACATGACACGTCACGACGAGGAGCGCCTCTACCAGATGATCTCTAACCACTTCCACTACACCAACTCCACCCGCGCCAAGGATATCCTTGACCGCTGGAGCGAGTTCCGTCCGAAGTTCCGCAAGGTCATGCCGGTCGAGTACCGCCGTGCGCTTGAGGAAATGGAGCGGCTGAAAATGGGTGTTGCGGCTGAATAATCCGCCGCGCGGCAATGGTTCATCGACTGATTTCGCTGCTCATCGCACTCGCCCCACCAGCGGCGACATGGGTAGCCAGCGGCGAAATCAGATTTGAGTTTATCGTGCTGGGAGCGATCATGGGCATCGCTTACTGGTACTGGGGTCCGAGCGGGACCCTGCTTTGATGTGAGGAAAGTAACATGGGCAAGGTTACAGGTTTTCTGGAGATCGATCGTCAGGTTGGCAAGTATCAGCCGGCGTCGGATCGTATTCGCCATTTCCGGGAATTCACCATTCCCATGTCGGATGCCGAAGTGCAGAAGCAGGCGGCGCGCTGCATGGACTGTGGCATTCCCTATTGCCACGGCCCGACCGGCTGCCCGGTGCATAACCAGATCCCAGACTGGAACGATCTGATCTATAACAACAATTGGGAGGAGGCGATCCGCAACCTCCATTCCACCAACAACTTCCCGGAATTCACCGGCCGTGTCTGTCCCGCCCCTTGCGAGGAAGCCTGCACGCTGAACCTGGAAGATGCACCAGTCGCCATCAAGACCGTGGAACAGGCGATTGCCGACAAGGCCTATGAGCTTGGCTTCATCGTGCCGAAGCCTGCCACCGTTCATACCGGCAAGAAGGTCGCGATCATCGGCTCGGGTCCGTCTGGTCTTGCCGCTGCCCAGCAGCTCGGCCGCGCCGGTCACGAGGTGCATGTCTATGAGCGCGAAACCAAGGCCGGTGGCCTGCTGCGCTACGGCATTCCCGACTTCAAGATGGAGAAGAACTTCATCGATCGCCGCGTCGAGCAGATCAAGGGCGAGGGCGTGACCTTCCATTACGGCGTCAATGTCGGTGTCGACATGACGGTTGAGCAGCTGATGGCCGAGCATGATGCCGTGCTTTATTGCGGCGGCTCGGAAACCCCGCGTCCGGCCGGTATCGGCGGCACGGAGTTCCATGGCGTTCACGATGCCATGCCCTACCTGGTGCAGCAGAACCGCCGCGTTGGCCGCGAAAATATCGACAGCGTCGGCTGGCCTGCCGATCCGATCCTTGCAGGCGGAAAGCATGTCGTCGTCGTCGGTGGTGGCGATACGGCGTCCGACTGCGTCGGCACGGCGTTCCGTCAGGGAGCTGTGAAGGTAACCCAGCTCGACATCCGCCCGATGCCGCCGGAAAAGGAAGACAAGCTAGCGGTCTGGCCTTACTGGGCCACCAAGATGCGCACCTCGTCCTCGCAGGCCGAGGGTGCCGCACGTGAGTTTCAGGTGGCGACGCTCGAATTCGTGGGTGACGAAGACGGCGTGCTGACCGGCGTAAAATGCTGCCAGGTGGATGAGCGCCGCAAGCCGATTGCTGGCACGGAATTCATCATCAAGGCCGATCTCGCCTTCATCGCCATCGGCTTCTCCGGTCCCTTCACTGACAGCGTTCTGAAGGAGTTGGACGGCAAGCTGACGCTCAACACCGACCGCCGTGGCTCCACCAACGTCGTTGCCAATGACCGCGACTACAAGACCTCGATCGACAAGCTCTGGGCCGCCGGCGACGTGCGCCGTGGCCAGTCGCTGGTGGTCTGGGCCATCCGCGAAGGCCGCCAGGCTGCGCGCGCCATCGACGAGGCGCTGATGGGAAGCACGATTCTGCCGCGCTGAGTGATTGTCGGATAATCCCATGAAGATACGCCCGGGACGTCGTTCCGGGCGTTTTGCTTTATGCCGCCGCCATGAAGCGTTCGCGATAGGCCTGTGGGCTCACGCCGAAGCGGCGTTGGAACAGGCGGCGCAGGGTTTCTTCGCTGCCAAAACCGGCGCGGCGCGCAGCGCGCGAGACCGGCTGGGCCTGCTCCAGCAGACGCCTTGCGGTCTCCAGACGCATCTCCTCCAGTGCCTTGGACGGCGTCACACCCGTCTGCTCGCGGTAGTGACGGGAGAAGCTGCGAAGGCTCATCCCCGCTTTCTCGGCAAGATCGGCAACTGACAGATCCTGCGTGATGTTTTCCATCATCCAGGCATGCAAGCCGTCGAAGCGGCCGCTTTCATCCTGAAGCGTCAGGGCTGCGCTGAACTGCGACTGGCCGCCCGGGCGCTTGAGGAACACAACGAGCTGGCGCGCAACGGCCAGTACGACCTCGCGGCCAAGGTCGTTCTCCACCAATGCGAGAGCGAGGTCTATGCCTGCCGTCACGCCTGCAGAAGTCCAGATCGCTCCGTCCTGTATGAAGATCGGGTCCGGATCGAGACGGACCTTGGGAAAACGCTTTCGAAACTCGCCGCAGCGTTGCCAGTGCGTCACTGCCCGCCTGCCATCGAGGAGACCGGTGCTCGCCAGCAGAAAAGCGCCGCTGCAGACAGAGGCCGTGCGTCGCGCCGTTTTGGAGCGCTGCGCGATCCAACTGACAAGTTGTTGATCTTCACAGGCGCGATAGACGCCCCAGCCACCCGGAACGATCAGCGTGTCCAGCGCTTCGCTGGCACCGGAGAGAGCCGATGTGCCGATCGTGAGCGCGGACGATGTGACGATGGGGGTCTGCGCACCGACGGCGACCGGCTGATAGTGCGCAGGTTTTCCCGCATTGACCAGCAAGTCGTTCGTCGAGGCAAAGACCTGCAAGGGTCCTGCTACGTCCAGCAGCTGGACATCCGGAAAGGCAAGAATTTCGATACGTCGCATGATTTTGGCCTGAAGCGTGGGATGAATGGCAATTACGCCAAGCCATGCGCGCCTATCATTCCCTCGTCAACAGGAGAGTTCACATGACCTATCGCTTCGGCTTTCTCATCTTTCCGAATATCCAGCAGCTCGATCTGACCGGTCCATATGAGGTCTTCGCATCGGCGAGCAACAGCGAAGTCCATCTGGTGTGGAAGGACAAGAGCCCGGTTCGCTCCGTAACGGGGCTGAGCTTCACGCCGGATGTCGATTTCAGCGACAGCCCACAATTCGACGTGCTCTGTATTCCGGGCGGTGGTGGGGTCAATGCGCTTCTCGAGGACGAGGCAGTGCTCGGCTTCATTCGTAGCCAGGCTGAGAAGGCGCGCTACGTCACCTCCGTCTGCACCGGTTCGCTCGTGCTGGGTGCTGCCGGTCTGCTGAAGGGAAAGCGCGCTGCAACGCACTGGAATGCGATGGATTTTCTGCCGCATTTTGGCGCGACCCCAGTTTATGAACGCGTGGTCAAGGATGGCAATCTCATCACCGCTGGCGGCGTCACCTCCGGCATCGATTTCGGTCTGTCGCTCATCTGCGAATTGATGGGGGAGGAGGAAGCCAAGATCGTGCAATTGTCGCTGGAATACGCACCGGCGCCGCCGTTCAATTCCGGCACCCCTCAGGAAGCGTCATCCGATATCGTTGAAAAAGCCAAGGCCCGCATTGCCCGGTCGCGTCAGGAGCGGGAGAGGTTGCTCATCGCTCGATAAGCGGCTTCATAGGAAGCTTGGCACAATAAAAACGGCCCCCGTGCGTCCTGCGCGGGGGCCGTTTTCCCACATGCGTGGAAATCAGTGCTTGTTCTTGTGGCTCTGCTGGCCGGCCTTCATGTGCTGCTCGGACGTGCCACCCTGCTTGCCGCTGGTCTTGCTGTCCGATGCGGACTTGGACGATGCGCTGCGGGTTGCCTTGTCGTCGCTGTTCTTGTGCGACTGCTTGCCGGCTTTAACGTGTTGTTCGTGCGTGCCACCTTGATTGGCCATGACGGTATACTCCTCATATCCATCTTTTTTCAGCAAAGCCTCATGCCTTGCCGGGCGTGAACACAGCTTGAAGGGAGATCGTTCCGACTTTAATATTTCGTGATGAAAAACCGGCGAAAACGGGTAGCTGACTACCCGTTGCGCCACATAGCGTCTATTTCGCCGCCGTTTCGCCGGTCGCCGGCAGGCGGTAATCGTCCACGCGGCCAAGCGGCGCATCTTCCATCAGTCCGCGCTTCGTCAGCTTTTCGCGCGGCGTTTCGACCACGGAAAATTTGGCCGGAGCCGGTTTTCCACCAAGCAGAGTGTCACCACCGTCGAGATCCGGATCGGTCAGGCTGATCGGCTGGGTGCGAACCTGCTGGGCATCGATGCCGAGTGCCGGGAGCGAAGTCAGTGCGGGCAGGTTGCTGCCGTCCAGCGTTTTCAGATCGGGTTCTGCGCCATCGAGATGGCGGCGAACGAATTTCTCCACATAGAATGCGAGCTTCTGCTTGCCGGCCTGGGTCATGCCGATGCCGTCTGCCTCGCGCAGACGTGCCTGCTGGCCGTTCACGTCATATCCCGTGGTCACGTATTTGCCGCCCTCATCCACGAAGCCGTCCCAGACATCGACGAACTCGCCGCCGAGCTTTTCGATATGGCTACGGTAAAGGCGGTTGAAGCCGACGAAATCCGCCGTCAGCGAGGGCGACTGGAAGGCGGGCAGACCCACCCATAGCACCGGCACCTGCTGGCGCTTGGCAAGTGTGATCAGAGCGTCGATGCGCTTCTCATATTCCTTGAACCAGAGTTCGGTGCCGTATTTTTCCTTCGTGCCGCCGATATCCATCGCCTGACGGTCGTTGGAACCCATCATGATGACGATGGTGGCAGGCTTGGTGTCCTTGATGAATTGCGGGAGATTGGCAAACCAGTCGTAGTAATCCGAACGCACCAGACCGGACGAGCCGTTGGCACGCACGTCGATGGCGATGCCTGCGGAGCTTTCGAAGTTGGACACAAGCGCCTCGCCCATGGCGCCGGCTAGAAAATCACCGACGATGAGAACGCGTTTGGCGGTTTCCAGCTTCTCGACCGGCGCGGGCTTGGCGGTGCGCATCTGCACGACCGACGGCGTACTGCGCGGCGCCGATGGCCTTGTGACGGAACGGTTGGAGTTCTGGCGTGGCGGTGCAGCCTGGCGCCGCTGCTCGCGCCGTTCCGGCGAATAAAGACGATCATTATACTGATTGGGGCCGCCAAACAGCATTTCCATCAGCGTGCGGCGTTCGCGGTACTCCTGCGCAACCGCAGTTGCCGTCCAGGACGGGACGCTGAGCGTCACGACAAGAAGCGCGACACTGCCGCGCTTCATGGTCTTTGCAATGGGTCCTGCTTCTCTGGTGGTCATGGCGTGATGTTCCCGAGACGGTCCCATTGACTATATGCTAATATTCTTGGCCCGTCAGGACCATTATCAGTTCCGCAGTGCTCTCAGCAGGGTCTGCGATGGCTCGCCATCATTTTGCAGGCCCATGCGCCTCTGAATGGCGCTGATCGCTGCCTTCGAGCCGGAGCCGAAATTGCCATCGATTTCGCCATCATAATAGCCGAGCTCCTTCATACGCGTCTGAAGCTCGAACTTTTCCTTGATGTCCAGCGTGCCGTTCGGGCGCGGCCACTTCTGCTGCATGCCGCCATAACCGGCAATCTCGTCTGCCAGAAGGCCAACGGCAAGCGCATAGCTGTCCGACGCGTTGTAGCGCTTGATGGTGAAGAAGTTTTTGGTCATCAGGAAACCTGGACCATTCGAACCACCTTCAAGCTTCAGCGTCGCGCGATCCGAACCGCGCGGAAAACCCTTGCCGTTCGGGCGGAGGAAGCCGAGCTTCTGCCATTCGGCGAGCGACTTCGTCTGGTCCGCATAGCGTGCTCCGCCAGCAGGAACGGCTGTCTCATAACCCCAGGTGCGGCCCGGCTCCCAGCCGTTCTTCGCCAGAAGGTTGGCAGCCGTTGCCAGCGCATCCGGCACGGAATGCCAGATGTCGCGCTTGCCGTTGCCATCCGCATCGACCGCATAGAGCAGGTAGCTCGTCGGGATGAATTGGGTGTGGCCCATGGCGCCTGCCCATGAGCCGGTCAACTGCTTTGGCGTCACGTCACCCGACTGCAGGATTTTCAGTGCGGCAATCAGCTGTGTGCGGGCAAACTTGGCGCGCTTGGGATCGGAATAGGCAAGCGTTGCCAGTGCCTGGGGAATGTTGTGAAGGCGTTCGGGCTTTTCCAGCACCGCGCCGTAATTGGATTCCATCGACCAGATGGCGAGGATGACGTGCTTGTCGACACCGAAATTGCGCTCGATCCAGTTGAGCGTCGTGGCGTGCTTCATCTTCATCTCGCGACCGATGCGCACCGTGTAGGGGTTCACGCGGCTGTCGAGATAATCCCAGATCTGGGTGGTGAATTCTGGCTGATAGGTCGCCTTACGCAACGCATCGGGATCAGGTTCGGAAACGCCTGCAAAGGCCTTCTGATAGGTCGCGCGCGAAATGCCTTCCTTGGCGGCTGTGGCATAGAACTGGTTGATCCATTGCTTGAAACCCGCATCTGCATTTGCAGTGACGGGTGTCAGAGCAATGGTCAGGCCTGCGAGTGCTACGCAGCCAAATTTACGGACGCCGGAAAGGATCATCTTTTTCATCGTCAGTCTTTCGTTTCTCTCGAATGTCAGTTCGATTGCGAGACACGCATCGGGCTTCACGACGGGGTACCAGATTAAAGTCAACAAATTCTTTACCATTAACGATAGGTAACGTCACCCTTTGCAAAAACTTGCCACTTTTGTCATAACAAGTTCGTGTGCGTTACTTAAAAGCCGTTGAAATCTCTCAGGAGGGATGTGTGGTAGAAAAGAAGAAGATTCGGAAAGCAGTGTTTCCCGTTGCAGGTCTTGGAACACGTTTCCTGCCGGCAACAAAAGCGGTTCCGAAGGAAATGCTCACGGTGGTCGACAAGCCAGTCATCCAATATGTGGTGGATGAGGCAGCTGAGGCAGGTATCGAGCACTTCGTGTTCGTCACCGGACGCGGCAAGGGCGTGATCGAGGACTACTTCGACATCCAGTTCGAGCTGGAGCAGATGCTGCGCGAGCGCAACAAGAATGCCGAATTGACCCTTCTGTCCAATATCCTGCCGAAAGCCGGCACCGCCAGCTTTACCCGCCAGCAGGTTCCGCTCGGTCTCGGCCACGCGGTATGGTGCGCACGCGACATCGTCGGCGATGAACCCTTCGCGGTTCTGCTGCCCGACATGATCATGACGGGTGACAACAAGTCCTGCCTCAAGGGCATGGTCGAGCTCTACGATCAGAGCGGCGGCAACGTTCTTGCGGTTGAAGAATGCGCACCGGAGCTTGCCCATCGTTACGGCATCGTAGCGCCCGGCGAGGAGATCGGTAACGGTTTCCGCATCACCGACATGGTGGAAAAGCCTGCCAAGGGCACGCAGCCGTCGAACTATTTCATCAACGGCCGTTACATTCTCCAGCCGGAAATCTTCACGCTGCTCGAAACGCAGGAACGTGGTGCCGGCAACGAGATCCAGCTGACGGACAGCATGCTGAAGCTTCTGAAGCAGCAGGACTTCACCGCTTATCCATTCCGCGGCGAAACCTACGACACCGGCGCAAAGGATGGCTTCATTCTGGCCAACCTGGCTTTTGCCCTGCAGCGCGAGGACATCCGTCCGCTGATCGAAGGCCCGCTGAAGGACATCATCGCCAAAATGGGCTGATCCGGTTGATCAAGTCACCCCGTCGCTTTTGGGCTCGACCCGGAAGCTCAGGGTGGCAAGCCTCAAGAATCCCGGCCTCGCGCCGGGATTTTTTTATCGCCTGAGCGTCAGGCCAGCGCCAATGCGCCAATCGCTTGTCTTGATGACGGGCGTGGTTTCGTAAGTCAGGTCGGTGGTGAAATCGAGATAGCGGTTGATCTTCCAGGTCAGGCCAGCGCCCACCGAATACTTGATTTGATTGTCGATGCTGTCTGTCTGGAAGTTGCGGTGTTCAAGCCCGGAGCTTAGCCGCGCCACGAGATCGTTTCGCAATTGCTGGATGACCGCGACCGTCAATTGACGCGTGACCCAACCGCCGCGCGCGCCGCCGGCAAAATCTTCTATGTCGGTCTTCAGGCCGAAATTGACATCCGTGCCGCGCATGGGGGACCAGGTGAGGGTGCCATCTGTGGTCAAGGCGTTGACCGATGCCAGACGGTTATCGTCGTAATCGCGCCGCAGCAGGCCGACTGCCACTTCGCCGCGCCACTTTTCGCCGAGATCGATCTGCGTTCCGACCTTGGCGCCGTAGGAGGTGGAAGATCGCTGGTAACCGGTGCTGTCTGTCTTGTTGTCGTAGGTGCTCAAGGCGCCCGTCGCTTCGAGGAAGGGGACGAGCGCAGGCGACATTTCGTAGCCGACACGGCCGCGCAAGGCTACGCCGGACCGATCTCGGTCGGCAAGGCTGATCGACTGGCCATTGATGCCCTTGGCATCAGTATAAATGGCGCGGGAGAGATCGAGGGCTGCAAGCGCCTTGACAAGACCGATATTGCGCTCGATCGACCCACCAGCTGTGAAGAGATGTTCGCCACCCTGGATCGATGCACCGGAAATGGCGTTCGGATCGCTGGTGTCCTCGCGGCTGAAGGCATAGCCCGCCTTGAGCCGGGCGGTTGTCTGGTCTGCCAGATCGAGCCGCAACTCCGCCTGCACGTTGGCGCTCGGGTTCTCCCCGGCACTGCCGCCGCTGATATTGCGCTCATAGACGCCTTCGCCTGAAACCGTCAAAGCGTGGCGCGACCAGTCGCTGGTCAGTGTGCCGCGAATCCCGGTTGCCAGATAGGTCCGGTTGGTGGAGGCCGCCGGAAACTTCTTGTTTTCATGGTTGATCGTCTGGCTGATCGATGGGCGCAGCGTGAGCGTCCCGATGCGGATTCCGGGTGCTGTACCATCATCGACGGTGGCTTTCTCGCCGCCATCCACCGTCGGCTCGAAGATGTTGTCGCGCCGGTCGGCTGGCTCTATCGCCTCATCCACCGGTTCGGGTATGGCGCTGCCGGGCTCTGTGCGCGCACCAATCACGCCATTCGGCGTTTGTTCAGGACGTGGCGTGGGAACAACGGTTGCGGCGGGCGTATCGGCATTCGTGCCGACTGGCTGACCGGACGCTGGATCGTTGGCATAAGGATCGGCGCTTTGAAGGCCGACCGGCAAGACCGGTGTGTTGCGGCCCGTGTTCTGGCCGCTGTTCTGGCCGGTATTTTGCCCGCTTGTCTGGGCCTGCACAGGAAAGGACAGCCACAGGCAGGCGGGCAGAGCGACGGCTGCTCTGCGCAACGTCTTCAGACGCATCGCTCTGCTGTGACGGTTCATGCGTTTCACCCGGATTCGGTATGTTGGTTACTCAAAGGTAAAACCGCATGGTTAACATCTGGTTGATCACAGTTGATTGGAGGGCGCCAACCCAGACGCCAGCAGGATTTCGCCAATGGACAGGCAAAGGCGAAAAGAGTAACAGTCCGGCCATGACCACGAGATCTGCCGCCCTGACTGAAAACAATGCCATCGAGTCTGCGCTGAGAACCGTTTCGGTGGAGCGGAAAGGGCTTGCTGCCCTGGAAACGGCGCTGTCTGGCGATCTTGGCGAGGCCTTTGCCAGAGCCGTCGATGTGATCGGCAACATCACCGGCCGGCTGATCATTACCGGCGTCGGCAAGAGCGGCCATATCGGCGCCAAGCTTGCCGCGACCTTTGCCTCCACCGGAACGCCTGCCTTCTTCGTGCATGCAGCGGAAGCCAATCATGGCGATCTTGGCATGATTGGCGGCAATGATGCGGTGCTTGCGATTTCCAAGGGCGGCGAAAGTGCAGAGCTTCGCAGCATCATCAACTACACCCGCCGCTTCGCCATTCCGCTGATTGCGCTGACCTGCGCCAAGGCGGGATCGCTCGCCAAGGCGTCCGACATCGTTCTCCTGCTTCCGGATGAGGAGGAGGCCTGTCCGCATGGGCTTGCGCCCACCACATCCACTCTCATCCAGCTTGCACTGGGCGATGCGCTGGCGATTGCCCTGCTTGAGGCACGCAAGTTCACCGCTGGCGATTTCCGCGTATTTCATCCGGGCGGCAAGCTCGGTGCGAGCCTGACGCTGGTCGGCGATATCATGCACACGGGCGAGCGCGTACCGCTCGTTGTTAAAGGCACGCCGATGGCAGATGCCATCCGTGTTCTGGCGCAGAAGCATTTCGGTTGTGTTGCGGTGCTGGATGAGAATGAACGTCTTTGCGGTATCGTCACGGAAGGCGACATGGCGCGCAATCTGACGCGCAATCTGGCTGAGCTGACGGTGGACGACATCATGACGCGCACGCCCAAGACGGTGAAGAAAGAGGTGCTTGCGACGGCGGCCTTGGCCACGCTCGAAAAGCACCATATCGGCGCGCTGATTGTGATCGATGAGGACAGCAGGCCGATTGGCCTCGTTCACTTCCACGATCTGCTCCGGATCGG
Source organism: uncultured Agrobacterium sp. (assembly GCF_913777885.1). Taxonomy (NCBI): domain Bacteria; kingdom Pseudomonadati; phylum Pseudomonadota; class Alphaproteobacteria; order Hyphomicrobiales; family Rhizobiaceae; genus Agrobacterium; species uncultured Agrobacterium sp. The sequence goes on from NZ_CAJYTV010000003.1 coordinate 108,143, forward strand.
TGTTGCCTAATCTCATCGTTGCAAGCGTGCTGCGATCGTTCAGATCCGCTGATACGCTTTAGCGCATCACGGGCTTGCGTGTGTTGCCATAGAGGGTAAGCAGGATGCCCGCCGTGACGATCAGGGTCGCTCCCACGACGGTGTGGATCGTAGGCACATCTCCAAACATCACGAAGCCGAGAATGCTGACCCATATGAGGCTTTGATATTCCAGCGGCGCCAGGACCGATGCCGGTGCAAAACGATATCCCTCGAAGAACAGCATTTGGGCGAGCAATATTTCGATGCCAAGGATCGCACACATGCCGATCTCGAACCAGTTTGCCGGCGTGGTCCAGTCCATCAGCAGGCCGCTGACCAGGCAGAAGACGCAGCCCGTTGTCAGCAACTGCGCCTGCGTGCTTTCCCGTGTCGCGGCCTTGCGGGTGTAAATCACCGCAAGAGCCCAGAAAATCCCGGAAGCAAAGGCAAGCAGGGTTGGAACAGGGTTGAGGGAACCAGTCGGATTGGCGGCGATGACGGTGCCGATCATTCCCAGGACGACCGCCGCCCAACTTGCTCTCCCGACCTCTTCGCCGAGAATCGGTATGGCGAGGAGGACGATGATGACCGGGGCTGCGGCATAAAGCGTTGTGACTTGCCCCAGAGGCATGAGCTTTGCGGCGGCAAAGAAACAAAAGGTGCAGGCGATTTGGAACAGCGCTCTGACCGCCGTCGCCCCCTTATAGGGGCTCCTGATAACTTCTCGGCATACGGAGGGCTTCATCATTATGGTGGCGAATACCATCACGATGCTGCGGATGAAGAGGAGTTGCCAGACGCCGAACAGGTTTCCCATCCACTTCATCGTGGCGTAATGGAGGGAGTACATCATGTAGCAGCCGCAAACCAGAACGATGCCCAGTGCCCTTTTTTCATGGGTTGTGATCACCGCGGGCCTCCCGGTTGATGTTTTCGCACATGCGAATACCGAAGTGCGGGATCACGTTTGCCTGGGGGGCGGCTGTGAGGCTTTCATTTGACATTGACCGACCACATACCCCTTAATGCCTCAGTGTGAATTATATAGTAGACCGGTCGTCTAGTAATGGCTCGAGAGAATGCGACACGACACAAGCTTATTTGCGAAGGGCTGAAAGGCTTGATTGCGCATGGCTATGAAGGAGTGGGGATCGGGCCGATCCTGGCGAGCGTCGATGTGCCTAAAGGGTCCTTCTACCATTTCTTCAAAAGCAAGGACGATTTCGTCGGCGCCATCATCGAGTATTATGCAGAGATATGGGAAGCGCAGCGCAAGGACATCTTTGGAGATCAAAGGCTTAGCCCACTCCAACGGCTCGATGTCTATTTTGGGCTGCTCGAAAGTCAGCTTCGCGAGGAGCATCCATCAGGCGGGTGTCTGTTTGGTGCCCTCGGGCAGACTGTTTCAGGCCGAAGTTCCATGCTGCGGTCCAAGCTAGCGCAGGCCTTTCGTTCCTGGGAAAGCAGCATCGCGCGCCTTCTTGAAGAAGCAGAGGTCGCCGGTGAGCTGAGGGATGGCATCGATCCGCACATGGCTGCCGGAGAACTTGTCGACGCTTATGAAGGCGCAATCATCCGCGTAAAGCTCAACGACGATCTGAAGGCCTTCGCGCGTTTTCGAACACTGGCGCTTGCGAAACTGAGACAACCACGCGGACAGTGAGGCGATGCCATCGCCTGCGTCTCACCGTTTTGCGACACTTTAAAGCTTGAGGGCTGCGTCGACGCTTAAGCCTTCTCCACCGTTAATGTGCGACCATGGGCAGAGGCGATCCGGACCCGGGTGCCGGCCGGCTGATCCGCGCCCTGCACCGGCCACCATGTATCATCCAGACGAATACGACCGCGACCTTCGGTGATCGGCTCCTGGAGGGTCGCGGTGCGGCCGATGAGGCTTGCCTCGCGCTGGTTGAGGAATGGCTCGTCCGTTGCCGCGTGTTTGCGGTCATAGTAGCGGCGACCGGCAATGGCGAAGGCGACGGAGAGTGCGGCAAACAGTAGGAATTGGAGCTGCCAGTTCCAGAAGCCCATGTCCCACAGCGCCAGAGACAGCGCGCCGATCACCAGCGCAGCCGCGCCGATCCAGATCAGGAACACGCCCGGTGCCGCCAGTTCCGCCACCAGAAGGATGGCGGCCAGCACCCACCAGCTCCAGGGACCGAGATCGGCAACAAGTTTCTCGATCATGTCACTTGTCCGTCGGGGCAGCGAATGGGTTGGGCACGGTCACGTTGATTGTCTGGCCGCCCGGGCGGTTGGAGGGCGGAACGGAGGAACGGCTTGCCGGTCCGCGTGGAGCGGGCGGAGGTGTTGTTCCGTCATTGTCCTTGCCAAAAACCTCGCGGGCAATGGCGCCAATGCCGCCGAGCGAGCCGATCAGCGACGAAGCTTCCATCGGCATCAGCACGATCTTGGAATTGGTCGCCTTGCCGATATCGGCAAGCGCCTCGGTATATTTCTGGGCGATGAAGTAGTTGATGGCGTGGATGTCACCGGCGGCAATAGCCTCGGACACCATGCGCGTTGCATTCGCTTCGGCTTCCGCCAGACGTTCGCGTGCCTCGGCGTCGCGGAAGGCGGCTTCGCGCTGGCCTTCGGCTTCCAGAATGGCCGATTGCTTGGCGCCCTCGGCGCGCAGGATCTGAGCGTTACGCGACCCTTCGGCTTCCAAAACCTGGGCGCGCTTTTCACGCTCGGCCTTCATCTGGCGGGCCATGGAGGTGACGAGATCCTTTGGCGGAGCAATGTCCTTAATTTCGATGCGCGTGACCTTGATGCCCCACGGACCGACGGCTTCATCGACGACGCGCAGCAGGCGATCATTGATGGCATCGCGGTTGGAGAGAAGCTCGTCGAGATCCATCGAACCCATGACCGAACGAATGTTGGTCATCGTCAGGTTCTGGATGGCGAATTCCAGATTGGCGATCTGGTAGGCGGCCTGGGCGGCGTTCAGCACCTGGTAGAAGGCCACCGCATCCGAAGACACGCTGGCATTGTCCTTGGTGATGACCTCCTGGGTCGGAATATCCAGTACCTGCTCCATCACATTCATGCGCGCGCCGATGCGCTCGATGAAGGGCGTGATGAGGTTAAGGCCGGGCTCCAGCGTGCGGGTGTAGCGCCCGAAGCGCTCCACCGTATAGCGGTATCCCTGCGGCACGGTCTTGATACCGGCAACGAGCGTCAGGATGACAAGAATGACCGCCGCTATGACAAAAATATCGAAACCGCTCAAATCCATTCCTGCTCTCCTGTTTCATCAACGAGGGGTAGCCGAGACTGGATCAGACCCAGCCCTGCAACTCCTTGCGTACAACTTTTTCGAGAACTCGCATACCATCGGCGCTGTCGTTGAGGCAAGGAATATGGGTGAATTTCTCGCCGCCATGGTGCAGGAAGCTTTCGCCCGCTTCACCGGCAATTTCTTCCAGCGTCTCGAGACAATCGGAGACGAAACCCGGGTTCATCACCGCAATGCGCTTGACGCCTTCGCTTGCCAGCTTCTCCACCGTCTTGTCGGTATAGGGCTGCAACCACTCTTCCGGCCCAAAGCGAGACTGGAAGGTGATCATGAAGCGGTCTTTGTCCAGCCCGAGCTTTTCGCGCAGCAGGCGGCCGGTCTTCATGCACTGGCAGTGGTAGGGATCGCCCTTCTTGAAGTAGGATTGCGGAATACCGTGGAAGGATGCGATCAGCTTTTCCGGCTCCCAGTCCAGCGTTGCCAGATGGCTCTTCACCGAGTTTGCGAGCGCATCGATATAGGTTTCGTCATCGTGGTAAGGCGGCACGGTGCGCAGTGCGGGCTGCCAGCGCATTTTCATCAGGTGCTCGAAAGCCTTGTCGTTGACGGTCGCCGTGGTGGCCGCCGCATATTGCGGGTAGAGCGGGAAGAGCAGGATCTTCTCACAACCCTGTTCCTTTAGCGCATCGATCTTGGAGGCGATGGACGGCTGGCCGTAGCGCATGCCCCAATCGACAACAACATTCGGCAAATCGGTCAGCGCCTGCGCCATCAGGTCGGACTGGTTGCGGGTATAGGTGCGCAGGTAGCTTTCGTTCTTCTCGTGGTTCCAGATTTCCTCGTAGGCCTTGCCGACCTTTTGCGGGCGCTTGTTCAGCACGATGCCGTAAAGGATCGGGTACCAGAAGACACGCGACCATTCGATCACGCGCTTGTCGCTCAGAAACTCCGCAAGATAGCGGCGCATGGACTTGTAATCCGTGCCATCCGGCGTGCCGAGATTGACGAGAAGAACGCCAACCTTGCCGAAGGAAACCTTCGGATGGTCCTTGGGCAGGTGGCTTGCGGGGAAAGTGGTGATGTCTGCGGCCATTAACTTGTCCTGAACTCTCATGAATCGCGGAAGACTACGTCCGCGCGTGCATCGTGGATCAATCTTTAGACCATCAATCCCGTGATCTGAATTGATTTTTGACAAAGCCCACGCGGCATTTGAGCGCGTCGCTGCACCTGGGCATGAAAAAGCCGGTCCGCGACGCGAACCGGCTTCTCCTCATCAATTCCCGCGCAGATCAGTTGGCCGGAATGGTCAGTTCTTCACCGATCTCGATATGGTTCGGGCGACGCAGTTCGTTGGCTTCGGCGATCTTCTTCCAGTCGACGCCCTTGCCGTATTTCTCCTCGGCGATCTTCCACAGCGAGTCGCCCTTGGTGACGACGTATTTTGCCGCTGCGGTGGCAGCCGCCGGTGCGGATGTCGTTGTGGTGGAAGGTGCTGCTGGAGCCGTTGTGGCAGGGGCTGGTGTTGCCGGTGCTGCTGGAGCGGCCGGAGCAGGCGCGGCAGGAGCCTGAGCAGTGGTGGCCGGAGCGGGTGCAGCCGGTGCCGGTGCGGCAGGCTGCTTTGGCGGAGCGACGTAGTCGGCAGGCGTTGCGTCTACGATACGGCCATCGGTATAGGGTTTGTAAGGGCTGTGCGCGCCGATATAGGCGGCGACAGCGTCTTCCAGGCTCGGTCCGAAGTCGTAAGGGTTGATTGCCTTGGTGGCAAAGGTTTTGAAGCCGTCGCCGCCGGTACGGGTGTAGTTGTTGGTGACCACGCCGTAGGTCTTTTCAGGGTCGAGCTTGACGAAGTTGTCGCCTTCCTTGACCTCGACGGAGACAATGCGGCTTCCAGCTGGCTTGGAGCGATCGAAGGTGTATTTCAGGCCGGACGCCTGAACGAAGCGACCCGCGCCTTCCTCGATCTGGCTTGCGCCGTTTTCAAGTGCGGCCTGCAGGTCCCCACCCTTGATCTGGAAGGTAGCGATGGAATTCTGGAACGGCAGTACCGTCAGAACCTCGCCCATGGTTACCGGACCGGCATCAATGGAGGCGCGAAGACCGCCACCATTCTGGATGGCGATGGTGATGCCCTGATCCTTGACGCGATCAAGCAACGCATCGGCAACAAGATTGCCCATTGTGCATTCCTTGACGCGGCAAACCTCGCGCGAACCGTCAATTGCAGCTTCGCTGACGCCGATCTCCTTCTTCTTCATTTCTTCGAGCGGCGCGGCCAGTTCCGCCACACGCTTGTTGAAACCTTCATCCTGCGCCACGGCGGCATCCAGCAGCTTCGGCGCGCCGGTTGCGGATTTCACCACGCCATTGTCATCGAAGGTGACGGAGAGATCGCCGAGATATTTGGAATAGGCATAGGCGGTGACGACAGGCACATCGACACCGGAAGGGTTCTTGACCAGCGTCGGGTAGGGACCGGCAGCCTTCGGATCGGTGCTGGAAAGCAGCGTGTGGCTGTGGCCGCCGACGATCACGTCGATACCATCCACTTCTCTGGCGATTTCCTGGTCGCGCACGTAGCCGACGTGGGAGAGCAGCACGATCTTGTTGACGCCCTGATCCTGAAGCTCCTTCACCGCGCCCTTGAGGTAGGTGACTTCGTCTTCGAAGGAGACCTTGTCACCCGGCGAGGAGGTTTCGCCGGTGTCGGTGGCGAGAACGGACACCACGCCCACCTTCTGACCGCCCATTTCCTTGACGACGTAGCCCTTGAACTTGTCCTTCAGTTCGGAGCCATCGGCAATCTTGGTATTGCCGGAAATGATCGGGAACTTGACGGCGTTGATCAGCTTCAGAAGTTCTGCCGGGCCGTCATCGAACTCATGGTTGCCGATCGCCATGGCGTCGAAGCCGATGCCGTTCATGAATTCGGCAACCGGTCCGCTTTTGTACTGCGTGTAGAACAGCGAGCCCTGAAACTGGTCGCCGGCATCAAGCACGAGAATATTGGCGTTCGGCCCAAGCTCGGCGCGGCGCGCATCGATCGCACCCTTCACGCGGGCGATACCACCGAAGCATTCCTTCTTTTCTGCGTCGGCAGCCGAGCAGGTGGAGTCTGATTTGTTGATGGGCTCGATGCGGGAGTGAAGATCGTTGATGTGCAGGATGTTGAGTTGATAATCGGCGAGTGCTGCGCCTGCCGAAAGAGCGACCACGGAGGCGGTCATCAGGCCAAATCTCAAAATCCTGTTCATCAGTCTCTCTCCTGTTGATGTCTTGCTTGCAGTTTCGGGCTGCACATCTCTTGCTAATTCAAGAGTGTGACAGCCTTTCGAAGGCATGTTTCCATCTTGAGGCATCTGCTGCAAGTAGAATTGTTGGGGGAGAAGACACAATAAAAAACGCGCGCTACACGCGCGCGTTGAAATACCAAATCGGCTTTGCTTTGCGACCGGCGCTTAAGGCTCAGCCTTGGCGGTTCAGCGTAAACTGGCTGTTGCTGTCCGTGGTGCAGTTCAACTGGCCGGGCGAAATCAAGGCGCAATTGACGCGCGACTGGGTGTTACGCACCAGCGAGGTCATGTTGATCTCATAGAGCGTTGGGGAGATCGCCACGTAGGTTCCCGATGCCAACAGCGTGTTGGTGTCGGACGAACGGGTGGAGAAAGAGCCGTTCTGGAAGGTGGAGACGATACCGTTACGGTCGATCCAGCGGCCATCCACTGCGGGGCGCTGGGAGATTGACGGCATGGGCCGCACAGGGCTGGAAGCCGGCGCACAAGAAGAAACGGCAATTGCAGCCAACAGCAAGGCAACACTTGTCTTGAAATACATCACTCTTTTCTCCTGCGATTCTTCAGCCGATGGTTAATGACGATGGCGCGAGTTCGGGTTTATTGCAAGCCAACGAGAGGCGATACTCACCAGTTCCTCGTTGGACTCACAAAAGCGCAAGCGTGGCAAAACTGCATCAATCGACAGCGTAAAGGGCTCAGGTTTCGCCTGAGCGCCTTCTTTTCGTTTGCGGCTCAGCGCACCAGAATGTTGCGGAACTGCCAGGGATCATCCTTGTCGATATCGTCCGGGAAAAAGCCGGGGCGGCCGTCCAGCGGCGTCCAGTCCGTATAGTGTCCCTCTACAGGGCCGAGATAGGGTTTCTGGATTTCGAGGCAGCGGCGGTAATCCATTTCATCCGCCTCGACGATGCCCACTTGCGGGTTCTCCAACGCCCAGACCATGCCGGCCAGAACCGCGGAGCTGACCTGAAGGCCGGTGGCGTTCTGATTTGGAGCAAGCTTGCGCGCCTGTTCGAGCGTCAGGCGCGAGCCGTACCAATAGGCATTCTTCTCATGGCCATAGAGCAGCACGCCGAGTTCATCGGCGCCATCCACCAGTTCCTCTTCCGTCAGAACATGCTGCACGCTTTGAGCCTGTCCGCCATTGCCGAACATCTCGTAGAGAGACAGCACCGCGTCGTTGCAGGGGTGGTAGGCATAGTGGCAGGTGGGGCGGAAGGCGACTTTGCCATCCTCGTCGCGCACAGTGAAGTAATCGGCAATCGAGATCGCCTCGTTGTGGGTAACGAGCAGGCCATATTGCGCCCCGTGCGTCGGACACCAGGTGCGCACGCGGGTGTCGGCACCGGGCTGTTCCAGAAAGATTGCGGCTTTCGATCCCTTTTTGTGCTTTCTGGCGTTCTTCGGCTTCCACTTTTCGTGGCTACCCCAGCCAAGCTCTGCGGGCTGCAGGCCTTCGGCGATGAAGCCTTCCACCGACCATGTGTTCCAGAAAGTGCCGAATGGTTTAGGCTCGCGGGCGCGCTGCGTGTCGCGCTCCGCCACATGCACGCCCTTGACGCCGAGTGTGTGCATCAGCTTCGCCCAGCCCTCGCGGTCGCCCGTTGCCGGCTCTTCGATTTCGAGCTTGAGATCTTTCGCCAGATTGACGAGCGCCTGCTTGACGAACCAGGAAACCATGCCGGGATTGGCGCCGCAGGTGGAAACGGCGGTCGTACCGCCGGGGTGCTTCTTCCGCGCCTTCAACATGGTCTGTCGGAGGTGATAATTGGTGCGGGCGGAATTGTCTGCCTCTCCGTCGAAATAGAAGCCGGGCCAAGGCTCCACGACGGTATCGATATAAAGCATCCCATGCTTGCGGCACAGCTTCATCAGATCCACCGAGGAGGCATCGACCGATAGATTGACGCAGAAGCCCTGACCGTCGACGCCTTCTACCAGCGGGGTCATCACGTCCTTGTAGTTATCCTCGGTCAGATGGGTGCGGATATGACGGATGTTTCTCTCGGCCAGATAATCGGCGATGTCTTCGCGCGGATCGATGACCACCAGTTTCGTCCAGTCGAAGGTGAAATGCCGCTCGATCAAAGGAAGCGTGCCACGGCCGATGGAGCCGAAACCGATCATGATGATGGGGCCGGTGATGTCCCCGTAGATCGGGTATGCTGCTTCCGTCATTTACAATGTCCTTCCAAGACAGGTTTCGAACCAGATTATTCATTCGTATCAATAAAATACAACCACATGACGCGGATATGAAGCCTAACTTCATTCTCTCTTTACTATGGAGAATGACGCATCGTTTTTTGTAATCGTAATTTTGCCATGAGAGATATAATATCATGACTATAAGCGCCCATGATGGACGCTGGCCGGATTTCAGGTGACGAATGTTCCGTCATGATCAGCAGACTTACATGGATAGTCTTCTGGAGCGCGTGTCAGCGCTGCAAGATTTTACCCCCGTCCTCATTGCACTTTACGACACGGAAGACCGCGTGCGCTACGCCAACCGCGCTTTCCGCGAAGCCTTTCATCTTTCCGAAGACAGCTTTCCCACATGGGTCGACATTATTCGGATGAACCATCGCGACCGTGTAGGGCTTATCATTAACACGAAGGATTTCGAAGCCTGGCTTTTGTCGGCGCAATCCCGGCGCGGCAAGCAGCCTTTTCGCGGTCTCGAACTCGACATGCATGACGGTCGCTGGATCTGGATGACGGAGACGGTGGAAACCGATGGCTGGATGCTGTGCGTGGGCAGCGATATTACCGCCCTTCGCCAGAATCAGCGCAGCCTGAGACAGGATCTCGACCTTGCCATGCGTGCGGCACAGACCGACGAGCTGACGGGAACCTCCAATCGACGTTTCGTTTTCGCAAAACTCGCCTGTCACGCCGAAGCCGTCGACAAGGAGATGGAAATGCCCTTCGGCATCTGCATCATCGACATCGATCTCTTCAAAGGGATCAACGACCGTTTCGGTCACCGCGGCGGTGACGCGGTGTTGCGCGATTTCGTCAAGCTGGCGCATTCCACCATTCGCCGCCCGGATTATTTCGGCCGCATCGGCGGCGAGGAATTCATGCTGGTGATGCCGCGTACGGGGCTCGACGAGTGCGTTTCGATTGTCCGGCGCATTCTGGAAAAGGTGGCAGAGACACGCCCCTTTGCCGATTACCCGGATTTTTCCTACAGCTGTTCTGCCGGCGTTGCGCTTTACAAGGCGGGTGAGGGCGCCAACGAACTCTACCACCGCGCTGACCGCGCGCTCTATCTCGCCAAGCAGAATGGCCGCGCACGTCTGGAATCGGTCGTCGACTAGCGTTTTAACACGCTGTAGCCGACGATGCTGTGGGGATGACGCGCCGCAGGATCAGACCAGTTCAGCCGGAACAAGCCCATGCAGCGAATTTCCGACGAATATCTTACGACCTTGCAGATCTTCAGGCTTCAACGCCTGCCCGCGTGCCTTCCTCTCACGAATGAGGTCGGCGCGAAGCACGCCTGGCAAAATGCCGCTATCGAGCGGCGGAGTCAGCAATTGGCCATCCGGACCTTCGACGAAGAGGCTGGTAGCGGAGCCTTCGCAGATTTCGCCGCGCTCGTTGAGAAGCAGGACTTCGTCGGCTTCCTTGGGCGAAAATTCCGCGCGGGCGGCATCATAGGGCTCGCGGCGCGACGACTTGTGCCGGTAGAAGGTGTCGCTTGAATCCAGCCTGGTCTTTTGCGCTATCTTCAGCCGCCAGACAGCATCGGGGGCGACCGGAACGAAAGGCTCGGCTGCAATCTCCATCTCGCCCTTATAGTTCATCACCAATGCGACTTTCATCGGAACGTCGCCATTCACGGTCGTCTTCAGAGCGGAAGCCGGATCCTTCGGGGCGCGGAAACCCAGCGCATCGGCTGAACGCAGCAGGCGGCGCAGGTGTTGCTCCAGCCTCTGGAAGCCGCTTTGCGGCTCCCAGCGCAATGTTTCCCTCAAGGTCAAATCTGCGGGCTTGCGCTTCATGCTCATCGTCCGTCTTCAGCGGATGGCGATCATATCGATCGACCCGTCACGCTTGCGTTTGTGTTATGCCGACTGTCGAGAGTGAGAGCCGCGTGGGCACCCTTGTGTGGCGCGTGTCTCGAACCTCGATTCCAATCAGGTATAAAAACCGGCGAAGCTTGTCCGAAATGGGAGCGTCGCCGGTTTTCGTCGCATAAATTACTTGGCCGCCTCGTCCAGCGCTTCCAGTTCGTCGATCAGGCCTTCGATCATAGACAGACCCTTGCTCCAGAAGGAGGGGTCTGCGGCGTCCAGCCCGAAGGGCTTCAGAAGCTCCGAATGGTGCTTGGTGCCGCCTGCCTTCAGAAGCTCGAAGTACTTTGCCTGGAAGCCCTCGTCGGCATTCTGGTAGACGGCGTAGAGCGAGTTCACCAGGCAGTCGCCAAAGGCATAGGCATAGACGTAAAAGGGCGAGTGAATGAAGTGGGGGATATAGGTCCACCAGGTCTCGTAGCCTTCCGAAATGCGGATGGCCGGTCCGAGGCTTTCTTCCTGTACCGAGAGCCACAATTCTCCAATCTGCTCGGAGGTCAGTTCACCTTCCTTGCGGGCGGTATGAACCTTGCGCTCGAATTCGTAGAAAGCGATTTGGCGGACCACGGTGTTGATCATGTCCTCCACCTTGCGCGCCAGCATGGCCTTGCGCTCGCGCGGATCGGTGGTGGCTTCCAGAAGCTTGCGGAAGGTCAGCATCTCGCCGAAGACGGAGGCCGTCTCGGCAAGGGTCAGTGGCGTGGCGCACATCAGCGCACCCTGCTCACCGGCCAGAACCTGATGCACGCCGTGGCCGAGTTCATGGGCAAGCGTCATCACATCACGCGGCTTGCCGAGGTAATTGACCAGAACGTAGGGGTGAGCGGATGGCACGGTCGGATGGGCGAAGGCACCCGGCGCCTTGCCTGGGCGGGCCGGTGCATCGATCCATTCCTCGTCGAAGAAGCGGCGGGCAATATCGGCCATTTCCGGGGCGAAGGCGCCATAGGCGGACAGCACCATGTCCTTGGCTTCACCCCAGGGGATAATGGCATTGGAGGTATCCGGGAGCGGCGCGTTGCGATCCCAGTAGTTCATCTGCTCCATGCCAAGCCACTTCGCCTTCATCTTATAATAGCGGTGCGACAGGCGGGGATAAGCCTCACGCACGGCAGCGGCCAGTGCATCCACGACCTCGCGTTCGACGCGGTTTGCCAGATGCCGGCTATCGGCAATGTCTTCGAACTTGCGCCAACGATCGGAAATCTCCTTGTCCTTGGCGAGCGTATTGGTGATCAGCGTGAAGACGCGCAGGTTGTCCTTGAAGGTGGCGCCGAGTGCTTCTGCCGCCTTGCGACGCGTCTCCGGGTCCGGCTCCTGTAGCATGTTGAGCGTGGGTTCCAGGGGCAAGCTTTCGCCGTCGATCTCGAAACGCAGATCGGTCATCGTCTCGTCGAAGAGGCGGTTGAAGGCCGCCGCACTCGTCATGGATTTTTCCAGGAATAGCTGCTCCATTCTGTCATCCAACTGGTGCGGCTTGTCCTTGCGCAGGTCCACCAGCCACGGCTTGTAGTGAGCGGCAAGCGCATCCTTTTCGAACGCCGCGTCGATCAGCGCATCGTCGATGCGGTTCAGTTCCAGCGGGAAGAACAAGAGATGCGAGGCGATGTCGGTAAGCTTTGCCTGGGCATCGCCATAGAGCTTGCCATTGGCCGGGTTGGACGTATCGGAGAAGTAGGTGAGGCCGGCAAAGGAGCCGATGCGGCCGAGAATATCGTCCAGCGCCTCATATTCCTTCAGTGCCGCGCCGATGCCCTCATCGCCGGAACGGCTGGCAGCGGTTTCCAGCTTGCCCTTCCACTTCGTCTCGAATGCCCTGGCATCGGTCTGCGCCTTTTGCAGGTCACTCTTGTATTCGGCGGACTCTGCTGAGGGGTAAAGATCGGAAAGCTTCCAGACCGGCAGGTCGCCAAGGGCAGCGCTACCGCTTTCGGCAGGCGAGAGGGCCGGGCTTTGGATCGATGTCTTCAAGGTCATGAAACGCGTCCTTCTTGTCTTCGTAACGAAGCATATGGGTGCCTCTGTTTCCCGCGGCAATGCTTAAAATGCAAGCAATTCTCAAAACCCGATGTTCAAATCTGCCGTGTCAAAGTCGATCCAAAGGGCCTGCATGATGCGGGTCCATAAACCGGAAACCGGAGATCGAAATGACCACGCATGTTCTCATCGTCGATGATGATCCCGTTCAGCGCCGCGTCTTGAAGCAATCCGTTGAGAGCAGCGGCTATCGGTGCCTTGCGGCTGAAAGTGCGAAGGCGGCGTTCGAGCTTTTGAAGACGCGCGGCGGCGAGATCGGCGTCGTCATCATCGATCTGACGATGCGCGGCATGGATGCCCAGTCCTTCATCCGGGGAACGCATGATCTCGGCATTGCCGTACCGGTGATCGTTGAAACCGGGCAGGGCGGTATCGATGTGGTCGTCGAGGCGATGCGTGTCGGGGCGGTCGATTTCGTCGTCAAGCCAGCCTCGCCGGAGCGCTTGGGCACGGCGATTGCGGGAGCGCTAAAATCCGGCGATCAGCCGGCTGTGCGCTCGCTCCGACGCGCCCGCCACAGTGCGCTTGCCCTATCCGATATCGTTTCGGCAAGCCCGGCCATGACGCGGGTGGTGGATCTTTCGAAGCGCGCCAGCCATTCCACAATTCCTGTGGTGCTGGAAGGCGAAGCGGGGGTGGGCAAGGAAACGATCGCCCGCGCCATCCACGCCTCAAGCGACAGGGCGGCCAAACCCTTCGTCATCTTCAATTGCTCTGCGATTTCGCCGGAACTGGTGGACAGCACGCTATTCGGCGGCGAGACGCCTGATTTTCGCGAGAGCGGCGAGCGTCAGACCGGAAAATTCCTTGAGGCCGATGGCGGCACACTGTTCATCGATGAGATCGGCGATCTGCCGCTCGACGTGCAGGTGAAGCTTCTGCGCGCCGTTCAAAGCGCAGAGATCGAGCCTGCAGGTGGGATCAAGACGACGGCCAAGCGTCGCAAGGTTAACGTTCGGCTGATCTCGGCCACCGCAAAGAACCTGATCGAGGAGGTGAAGGAGGGTCGCTTCCGCGAAGATCTCTATTACCGTCTGAATGTCTTTCCCATCACCGTTCCGGCTCTTCGCCGCCGCAGGGAAGACATTCCTTTCCTGGCGCGCGCTTTTGCCGAGCGCTTCTCCATCGAGCAGAAACTGCCTCATGTCCTCGGTTTCAGCGCGTCTGCGCTGGCGTTGCTCACCGCCTATGATTGGCCGGGCAATACACGCCAGCTGGAGAACGCCGTCTTTCGTGCCGCCGTGATGGCGCAGGGTCACGAACTGCTGCCGAGCGATTTCGCTCAGATCGTCAAGCAGGTCACTGGTTTCGGAGAGGGCGAAGAAGACAGGCGTGATCCTCACGCAGAACGGCATGCGATCGTTGACCCGCCCAAGATCGTCGCGGTCGAGCCCCAAGCTGCACCCGCTTCGGTCCCGGCAGCTGAGGTCGAGGCTGAGGTGGCGCATGACGGCGTCTTTCCGGGCGGCAGCCTGATTGCCAGCACCGATGAGACGGGCAACGTCCGCACCATTGCGCAAATCGAGGAGGAGCTGATCCGTTTTGCGCTGCGATTCTATCGTGGCCAGATGAGCCAGGTTGCCCGCAAACTCGGCATTGGGCGCTCCACTCTCTACCGAAAGTTGAAGGATTATGGCATTGATCCCGACGATCCGCTGCGTGATGCAGCGTGAATGCGGGTGCCGACGGCTAAATTAGCCGTTGGCATTTTTGTTAACTCCTGAGCAACGATATTCCCTTACCGTTCATAAACCTCTTGTTAGTTGTCTGTTCACTATATAGAGGAAGGTTGTATGTGTGTGGCAAATTTGCCATCGTGTCACCGTAATTGAGGTTCAAGTGGGACAATGTGACAAATTGTCTGCCAGGCGGGGATCGAATTGCCATATCTAAATCGGAATAACGCGCATGCGACCGAGCCTGCGCGCGGCTTGATCAAAGATATATGCACGAAGCTGTCGGCACGCGCTGTCACTGTCGCGTGCCTTATGCTGGCCGCACTGCCTTTCTTCGCGCTTTCAGCGGCGCAGGCCTCTGCCGAGACACGCAGTCTCAAGCTCTATTATATCCACACCAAAGAAAAAGCCGTCATCACATTCAAGAGAAACGGCAAGTACGATCAAAAGGGCCTGCAGGAGCTTAACCGTTTCTTGCGCGACTGGCGCCGCAACCAGCCCACCAAGATGGATCCGCGCCTTTTCGACCTCGTTTGGGAGGTCTATCGTCGCTCGGGCGCAACCGACTATATCAACGTCGTTTCCGCTTTCCGCTCGCCAGAGACCAACGGCATGCTGCGTTCGCGCACCAAGGGTGTCGCCAAGCATAGTCAGCACACGCTCGGCAAGGCCATGGACTTCTTCATTCCCGGCGTGAAGCTCGCCCGTTTGCGTGAGATCGGCATGCAGATGCAGATCGGCGGCGTTGGCTTCTACCCAACCTCCGGCTCGCCTTTCGTGCATATGGATGTCGGCAACGTTCGCGCCTGGCCACGGATGAGCCGCCAGGAGCTCGTTCGCATCTTCCCGAACGGCAACACCATTCACTTGCCTGCCGATGGCAAGCCGCTGCCGGGCTACGACCAGGCTCTGGCCGATTACAAGAAGCGCGTCAGCTCCTCTTCCATTCAGGTTGCCAGCACCGCTGGTTCTGGACCCGCCGCATCGTCTTCCGGCGGCAAGCGCAAGACGCTTCTCGCAGCGCTCTTTGGCGGTGGCGACGAGGACGAGGATTCCGAAGAAATCGCAACACCCGCAGCACCGGCTGGCCGCTCGCCTGCCCCTGCTGCTGTAGCGGAAGAGGCGGAAGAAGCTCCGGTTGCTGTTGCCTCTGCTGCGCCGGTTCCGAGTGCCGTCAACGCACCGCTTCCGACAGCACGCCCGGCTTTCCGCGGCGAAGAGGGTTCGAATGGCCTTGCGACGGCGCTTTATTCGCCGGGTCGCAGCGCCGCCCAGGATGCGCTTCAGGCCGCGACCACGCCGACACCGACAGCCGCACCGGCTGAACAGAAATTCGCCGATCTCGCAGAGGTCTCCGTTCCGGTTCCGACGCTTCTTGGACCACGCGGCATGCGCGGCGATGCTCAGGCTTCGGTCATGACCGCCTCGCTCGATCCTGAAAACGCTCCTGCCGATGCGCTGGTCGCTCATGTGCCGGTCCCTGCCAACCGTCCGGCTGTCGCCGAAGCGTTGCTTGCCTCGGCAAGTACCGAAGCGGAAGGACAGGACGACGAGGCTGACGCCCAAGCGTCGCTCTCTCCGACGGTGATTGCCGCGCTCGAACAGAGCGGACAGGATGCGCGCTCCGCCATCGCGACTGCCGGAATGCCGACAGCGGCACCATTCCCGGCATCGGCTTACGCTGCTCCGACGCCAAAGGAAGCTCCTCGCCAAGTGGCGAAGCTCGAACCGATGGTTGCTCCGAAGCAACAGACATTCGGTGACGAATTCGATCCGAAGCCTGCGGCCAACGCCAATAGCGGCCTCAATGCCGGTCTGCCGACCAAGGGCGGGCGCCCGAGCAAGCAGGATGCCGTCGTGTCGCAGCAGGCCATGGTCAGCGGTGGACGCCTGACACAGGAAGCGATTTCCGACTGGGCGCTTAGCCAGAACAAGGGTGCAACCGTTCGTGCGGTCAAGGCACCGCGTGTCAGCAACCGTATCCTTAGCCATGACATGTCGGCCTCTGCCGCCAATGCAAGTTTCCGCCAGGGCGCCAAGGCAATCGACTCCAGCCGCTTCAGTTCGCCAGTCAGAATGCCCTGAACCTAAGGCCCGCCCGGGCCTTGGAGTAAGGTCCGCGCAGACGCGTATCGCGGCTTAAAACAGCTGTGAAAATCATCAAAGCGTGTCGCGCGGATCGAAAAGATCGCGGCACGCTTTTTCCGTTGCGCACCCGATGCAGGATCGTTGCCACCGTTTCAATCTCATGTCTGCACACAGTCCGTATCTGAAGTCCGCGACACAAGGCTTGCGTGGAGCTGCCTGACGCGCTGAGGGCCACCTTGACGCCCATGCTCGGCGCTGTTAACCCTTCGTTAGTTGCTTTGGTCGTCGCGGCAAGAGTTGTGCGTTTATTGCCGCCTGCAACAGTGTTCACAGTTGGCGCAAAGGCAGTGGTCGGTTTGATCACAGCAGGCATGAAGCATTTTTCAATGCGCCGGTTCTGACGAGCCATGTCCCAGATAAATTCGCTGCTCGTGTTCGAGGTCGAGGTCGAGGTCGTGCCTGTAGGCGCCCTTGCGGCTGCCGTGTCCATCCGTTTTTTTCCGTCCATCGGCGGAGAACAGGCGTGTTCAGGCGACCACCGTGACATGAGCATGATCGATAAGTAATCGACGGTATTCGCGCTCATGACCATTATTGCCAATCTCGCCCCCCGGCAGATCGCCACGCTCTCCACCTCCGTCATTGCAGGCCTGTCCTCGGCCGATGTGGATCAGCTGAGTGCGGCCCAGATCAAGGCGCTGACGAGCGCCCAGATCGGTGCGCTCAATACGTCCGTTATTTCGAGCCTGTCTGCAAGCGAGGTCGGGGCGATCGCACCGAAGTCGATCACCGGCCTGACGCTTGGCCAATTGAGCGCGATTGGCACGGTGCAGCTGTCCGGCCTGACCGCACAGCAGGTCGCCGCGCTCTACACGAGCCAGATGGAGGGCCTCTCCTCGTTCCAGATCGCGGCGCTGGATACAAGGCAAGTTGCGGCTTTGACCGGCGCCCAGCTCGCGACATTGTCTTCCTCAGAACTGAACAGCTTCAGCGACGACGAACTGACCGTGATCAAGAAGGCCTCCATGTCCGGTCTTTCGACGGCTGCTCTTGCCGGTCTTTCCGCGGCAAAGATTGCCGTATTGACCACGCAGCAGATATCTTCGCTGACATCAGCGCAGATGGGGGCATTGACGAGCGCGCAGTTTTCCGCGCTGACGGCGGAGCAGTTCGGCGCGCTGACACCGAAGCTTATCACCGGTCTATCGACTGCCGTCATCGCCGCACTGCCAACGGAAAAGCTTGCAGCACTGACCACCCGTCAGGTCGCGGCGCTGACGACAACGCAGTTCAATGCATTGAGTTCTGCGAGCATCGCAGCCCTTGGCGCCGCACAGGTGGCGGGATTGACTGCGGGGCAGGCGGCGACGCTGTCTGCCGCCGAACTCAACAGCTTCAGCGCGGACGAAATCGCCTCGATCAAGAAGAACGTGATTGCGTCGCTGGGCACCTCCACCATTGCGGGACTGTCCACCGGTCTCCTTTCAGCCTTCACGACCGGACAAATCGGAGCGTTGTCCTCTGCTCAGTTGCAGGCCCTCACCGTCGCCCAGCTCTCGGCGCTCAGCGGTGAACAGCTCGCATCCCTGAAGGGACCGCAGATCGCCAGCCTTTCGACCGCCACCATTGCCGGACTGGACGACGATACTCTGGCGAGCCTGACCTCGCGGCAAATCGGTTCGCTGACCGCGGCACAGTTTCAGGCACTCAGCTCCGGCGACATTGCGTCGCTGAACGAGAGCCAGATTACCGGGCTTTCCGCGTTGCAGATGGCAACCTTCTCTGCGGAAGAGATCAACAGCTTCACCTCAGCGGAAATCGCCGCCTTGCAGAAGAGGGCGCTTCCCGGATTATCGACGGCGGCCATCGCCGGATTGTCCACCGGGCTTTTGACTGCGCTGACGACCAGCCAGATTTCGGCGCTGTCCACGGTGCAGATCAAGGCGTTGACCTCCCAGCAGCTCCAGGCGCTGACGCCTGCTCAATTCGCGGCTTTGTCGCCGCAGCAGGTCGCCGGTCTTTCCACCTCCGTCATTTCCAATCTGACGACACAAGTTCTGTCGGCCATGAGCACGAAGCAGATTGCGTCTCTGACGAGCGAGCAATTCGAAGCTCTCAGTTCCGGCAGCATCGAGGCGCTCACCCAAGCGCAGGTGGCTGCCCTGAATGCAAAACAACTGGCAACCCTTTCGGCCGCGGAACTGAACAGCTTCACCGCCGACGAGATCGCGTCCATCAAGAACGCAGCGCTCAAGGGGCTCAGCACGACATCGCTCAGCGGCATGGACTCCACCCACCTCTCAGCCTTTTCGGCAACGCAGCTTAGGTCGATGAGCACAGCGCAGGCCAATATTGTGATTGCAGCCTATCAGGAACATTGACCCATTGATGCGTGGTCTTACCATGCGCAATCGTCGCCAGGACGTTTTTCAGTCTTGGGAACGCGTGAAGCGGGCTCTGATTTTTTAAACCGATGCACCGTGTTTGCCGGAAGTGAGTCCGGCTCGGGCGGGTGTCGTCCCGCTGGGTAGCGCGTGGATATTCATCAAAAAAGCCAGCGTGTCGTGAGACGCGCTGGCTTTTTTGTTCGTTGCGGGCTCTCGGGCCTTCGCCGAGATATAAGCGGGAGGCTCGATCCTTTAGACGCTTGGCCTTGGAACGAAAGAGGGGTAGGCCGAGCTTACCCCTCCGATACCTGTTCAAAGAGTGAAGCGATCTTCGACGACAGCTTCCATCGCGAAAGCGTAGTCCCGCTTATCGCAGAATACGCTCTTAAACGCCGCTCTGGCCGTCCTGCCCGATATAGGCGATGCGAACCATGTTGGTAGCGCCGGGCGTGCCGAGCGGGACACCGGCCGAGATGATGATGCGGTCGCCGGGCTTGCCGAAGCCTTCCGCCACGACGATGCGGCATGCGCGGTTGACCATGTCGTCGAGATCGCTCGCGTCGCTCGTGACCACGCAGTGCAGGCCCCAGACGACAGAGAGACGGCGGGCCGTCTGGATGATCGGCGAGAGGGCGATGATCGGAACCTGCGGACGCTCGCGCGCAGCGCGAAGGCCGGTGGTGCCGGACGAGGTGTAGGTAACGATTGCGGAAAGACGCAGCGTTTCGGCAATCTGGCGGGCAGCAAGCGAAATGGCGTCCGCGCCGGTTGCTTCCGGCTGGGCGCGCTGCGCGTAGATGATGTTGGAATAGTGCGGATCCTGTTCCACGGTGCTGGCGATGGAGGCCATGGTGGAGACGGCTTCGACCGGGTAATCGCCGGACGCGGATTCGGCAGACAGCATGATCGCATCTGCGCCTTCGAAAACGGCGGTTGCAACGTCGGAGACTTCGGCGCGGGTCGGAACCGGGGCGGAAATCATCGATTCCAGCATCTGCGTGGCAACGACCACTGGCTTGCCGGCGCGGCGGCAGGCGCGGGTCAGCTGCTTCTGGATGCCGGGAACGGCTTCGAGCGGCATTTCGACGCCAAGGTCGCCGCGGGCCACCATCAACGCGTCGGACAGTTCGATGATCTCTTCGATGCGTTCGATGGCCTGCGGCTTTTCGATCTTCGACATCAGGCCGACGCGGTTGCCGGCAATCTTGCGCACTTCCGCCAGATCTTCAGGACGCTGGACGAAGGAAAGAGCGACCCAGTCGACTTCCTCGGTCGCCAGAACGGCGGCGAGGTCGGAACGGTCCTTGTCGGTCAGAACGCCTACGCCAAGCAGCGTGTCGGGCAGGCTGATGCCCTTGCGGTCGGAAATCTTGGTGCCGGAGACGACGGTAGTGACGATGCTCTTGCCGTCGCATTTTTCAGCGCGCAGATGCAGCTTGCCGTCATCGATGAGCAGCCGGTCGCCGGGCTTCACGGATTCGAGGATTTCCGGATGCGGCAGGAAGACGCGGTTCTTGTCGCCAGGGGCCTCGTTGTTGTCGAGCGTGAAGGTCTGACCAGCGACGAGGTCGACCTTGGTATCGGCAAACTTGCCAACGCGCAGCTTCGGTCCCTGCAAATCCGCCAGAATGCCGATCGGACGGCCGTTGCGGCTTTCAACAGAGCGAATACGCTGGATCAGCGTGCGCATCAGATCGTGGCTCGCATGGCTCATATTGATGCGGAAGAGATCGGCGCCGGCAAGATGAAGCTTCTCGATCATCGCCTCTTCTGCCGAAGCGGGGCCGAGAGTTGCAAGGATTTTGACTTTGCGGTTACGCTTCATCAGTTCTGACTTTCCTGTGTTCCTGGCGTGTCCGAAAGCTGGACCATCCAGCTTCCCTGCCTGCCCGTATCGTATTCCTTGAAGCCCATGCGCTGGAAGCTGCGGGCATAGCAATCATCGACACCGGTGATCTTGAATTCGTTTTCTGCCACGCACATGTTGACGTCGCCGGTCCAGCGACCGCCGCGGGCGGCATCTTCAGCGTAGAGGTAATAATAACGCGATTGCAGCTCACCCTCGATCAGGGTCGCGCATGTGGAAGCAGGCACCTGCCACCAGCCTTCGCTGACCCAGCCTTCCTTTGCGCGGTAACCAATGGCAACGCCCACAAGGTTTTGCGTGCTATTGCAGACGCGGAAATCCGCCCATGCCGGCTGCGCTGCGAGAAGGGGAGAAGAGAGGACGGCGGCTGCGGTAAGAGTGCGGATCGCGCGCCGGTGCTTCTTGAGGAGAGCGGAGAATGTGTATGTCACGGCGTCCATCCGGATTCCATGGTTATAGTGAAAACACTTCTAGGCGCGGAGGCCCAAGAATGTCAACGCGAGTTTAATCGATTATATTGTCAGGTGGGGTCTCTGGTGCGGTGCTGTCGATGGCCGTTTGTCCGTGCAAACTTGCGCGTGGCGTCAAGCCATGCCATCAAACGTCTCTCCCAATCGCTGTCCCAAATTCAATCCAGAAATCAATTATGCCAGACTTTCAGCCATACGAAATCATAGAAGGCGATTATGACAAAGGCATGGTTTTGCTAGCAGACCACGCCATGAACCTTCTTCCAGAAGCTTACGGCAATCTCGGTCTACCGCAATCCGCCTTCGAGCGCCATATTGCTTATGACATAGGTGTGGAAGGTTTGACGCGAATGCTGGCGGGAAGCCTTGGCGTGCCTGCCGTGATGGGCCGGTTTTCCCGCCTGCTGATCGATCCCAATCGCGGGGAAGACGATCCCACGCTGATCATGAAGATTTCCGATGGCGCGATCGTGCCGGGTAATCATCCGATCACCGACGAGGAGTGGCAGAAGCGGCTAAACTCCTATCACCGCCCCTATCACAATGCCGTGGACCGTGTGCTGACGAAGACAGCGGAAATGTCCGGCAAGGCGCCGCTGGTGTTTTCGCTGCACTCCTACACTCCGTTCTGGAAATCCGTTCCGCGTCCCTGGCACGCGGCTGTTCTGTGGGACACGGACCATCGTGCCGTTCATCCGCTGATTGATCATCTGAGATCCGGCGGCGACATTCTGGTGGGCGACAACGAGCCTTACGATGGCGCTCTGAAGGGCGACACCATGTATCGCCACTGCATGTTGAAAGGCATCCCGCACGCGCTTCTCGAAGTGCGCCAGGATCTGATCGGCGAGGAGGCGGGGATTGCTGCCTGGGCCGATCGCCTTGCTCCCATTTTCGCCGCAATGAATGACGATCCCACCCTGCACGAATATCAGCAGTTCGCTTCGCGGACTGGTCCTTATTGAAAGGCGACATCGATATGAGCGAGCTTGACGACAAGCAGAGAACCGAGTTCGAGGCGGCCGCCTTTCGCCGGCTGGTGAACCACCTGCGGGAGCGGCCCGAGGTGCAGAATATCGACCTGATGAACCTTGCTGGTTTCTGCCGCAACTGCCTGTCCAACTGGTATGCGGATGCAGCAAAGGATGCAGGCACCGATCTCAGCAAGGACGAGGCCCGTCAGATCATCTACGGCATGCCTTATGAGGACTGGAAGCGTCTGCATCAGCGCGAAGCAAGTGACGGCCAGAAAGCCGCCTTCGAGGAAAACCGCCCGAAGGAATAGCGGGCACGCACCGGAATCAGCTTGACGTGAGGCCTTTCCGCGGGCAGTTCACCAGCCGGGAAATTTGGCTGCCTTTCACGGGCAGCAGGCGGCCATGCCGCCGCACACCGAACGGGCTCCTGAACGAGCCGAGATATTAAAGGATCATCGAATGGACGATACACCCACAACCGAAACCGTCGCCGCCGCCGAACTGCGTCAATTCATCGAGCGTGTCGAGCGCCTCGAGGAAGAGAAAGCGGCAATCCAGGGCGATATCAAGGATGTCATGGGCGAGGCCAAGGGCCGTGGTTACGACACCAAGGCGATCCGCACCATCATTCGCCTTCGCAAGAAGGACGCCAATGAGCGTATCGAGGAAGAGACCATTCTTCAGACCTATATGGCAGCACTCGGCATGGAGTGAGCCTCGGGCTCAGCCATGGTTGATCTGTTAAATCGCCGCTTCTGCGGCGATTTTGCTTTGTGGCGTTGGTTTAGGCGAGAGAGTCGA
This sequence comes from uncultured Agrobacterium sp., assembly GCF_913777885.1. Classification (NCBI taxonomy): domain Bacteria; kingdom Pseudomonadati; phylum Pseudomonadota; class Alphaproteobacteria; order Hyphomicrobiales; family Rhizobiaceae; genus Agrobacterium; species uncultured Agrobacterium sp. Next base: position 131,092 of record NZ_CAJYTV010000003.1, read on the forward strand.
TCCTTACAGTCGGATCGTTGTGCGCGTGCTAACATTGCCCTCCGTCATGCTCGGGCCTGACCCGAGCATCCATCTATCTTCGATCTGCTGGCAGGCTATGCGTCGTCGGGTCAAGCCCTAGGATGACGCCGCGAATGGGGTCGATGTTGGTGTGATACGGCTAAGGTGCGGGCTCTGGGCAGTTGCCGCAAATCGGCAGTGAATGCGCAGATTGCCAAGCGGCCCTTAACGACACCTGACACAGCGCAGCAGAAGCACCAAGCCGGTTAACTCCGCGTACCCGCCAGCTTCTCCGAAAGCTCGCTCATTTCCTTCTGCGCGTCCTTATCCGCAGGATAAAGTGCCAGATAGCGCTCCCAGACTTTCATTGCCGTCTCATTGCGCTCGGAGCTTTCGAGAATATTGGCGAGGCCTGAAAGCGCAGGGAAGAATCGGGGTTCTTTTTCCAGCGTGCTGTTGAGGTCCGCCATAGCCTTGCGGGTGTCGCCGTCTGCCAGATGGACCATGGCGCGGCGGTACCAGGCGCCGGCGAAGTCGGGGTCGAGGAAGATGGCCTGATCCAGGAAGTCGTAAGCCGCAGCACTGCGCTTTTCGTCGCTGGCTTCCTCTGCCCATTTCATCAACAGGTTGATGGTGGGGCTGCCGGAATCGCTCCACTGGCCAACGATTTCGGTGGCGATGACGCGTGCCTTCTTGGCGTCGCGCTCCTTCTTCAGGTTGTTGAAGAGATCGCCGACGGGATCTTTGGGAGCAGGCTGCTCCGTTTGAGGCGTTGCCGCTACGGGCTCTGCGGCATGGGCGGTAAAGGCCGTGGCCGAGGCAAGCGGGCTGAGCGAAGCGAGGAGAAAGGCACAAAAACGAAATTGGCGCATGCGGATCACGATAATCCGTATGCGCCAATTAGGAAATCGAATTCTGTCTGCTATCAACAAAGTGAACCGCTTTTTCAGACGGAACACCTCAGAAACGCAATCAGCCCTGACGAGCCTTGAAGCGTGGGTTCTGCTTGTTGATGATGTAGACGCGGCCCTTGCGGCGAACCAGACGGTTGTCGCGGTGACGAGCCTTAAGCGCTTTGAGCGAGTTCTTGATCTTCATTTTTCTGGTCCGCAGTTTGGCGGGCTTTCGCACGCATAATCTAAACAATCAAAAGCGCGCAACGGGGCGCGCCTTTTTCGGTTGGCAGGCAGATACCCTGTCGGCACCGGCCTGTCAACACGCTACGCAAGCTTTTACCGGGAAAACCCCGGCTTTCCAGCGTTGGTGAGTTGCGTCACATGGCCCATCTTGCGGCCCGGACGGGCTTCCGTCTTGCCGTAAAGATGCACGAGACAGTCTTTTTGGGCAAGCCATTCTGGAACGCTGTCGATGTCGTCGCCAATCAGATTGGTCATCACACAATCGGAATGACGCTGAGTGCTGCCGGGCGCGAGCCCTGAGACTGCGCGGATATGCTGCTCGAACTGCGAAACCACACAAGCCGCTTCCGTCCAGTGGCCGGTATTGTGGACACGCGGCGCCATCTCATTGGCAACCAGCGAACCATCCGCCAGCACGAAGAACTCGATACCGACGACGCCGATATAGTTGAGCGCAGCAAGTAGCTTCTGCGCCGATTCCACCGCGACCGCCCTAGCCGCGTCAGAGAGATCGGCGGGGATCGTCGAGGTATGGAGAATGCCGTTCAGGTGAACGTTTTCGGCCGGATCGTAACAGGTGACGGTGCCATCCTGAAAACGCGCAGCGATGATGGAAATCTCACGCTCGAAAGCAACGAAGCTTTCCAGAATCAGCGGCACCTTGCCAAGCGCATCGAAGGCACCGGTCAGGTCTTCGCCGCCCTTGAAGACGCGCTGGCCCTTGCCGTCATAGCCCATGCGCCGGGTCTTCAGCACGCCTTTGCCGCCAAACTCCGCAAGTGCCGCTTCCAGGCCCGCCTGATCGTCGACGGCGCGGAAATCTGCTGTCGGAATGCCGCAACCATTGAGGAAGCGCTTTTCCGTCAGGCGATCCTGCGAGGCGCTCAGCGCCTCAGCCGGTGGATAGACCGGCACGGAGGCGGCAAGCGTTTCCGCGGCAACGACGGGCACGTTCTCAAATTCGTAGGTCACGACATCGCAGAGGCTTGCGAGTTCGGCCAAAGCCTTCTCGTCATCGTAAGCCGCGACGATCTGGCGATTACAGACCTGGGCCGCCGGGCAATCGGCCTGTGGCTCCAGCACGACGGTGCGGAAGTTGAGACGGGCGGCTGCCATGGCCAGCATGCGGCCAAGCTGGCCGCCGCCGATGATACCGATGGTGGAGGATTTCATTGCGGCGCGTCCATGGGGTATTCAGCAACGATCGCAGTCTGGCGGGCGCGGTAATTGTCCAGCCGGTCGGCCAAATCTTCATCCGAAAGCGCCAGCACGGCGGCAGCGAGAAGGGCTGCGTTGATGGCGCCTGCCTTGCCGATGGCAAGTGTGCCGACCGGAATACCTGCCGGCATCTGCACGATCGAATAGAGGCTGTCCTGACCGGACATGGTTTTCGACTGAACGGGCACGCCAAAGACCGGAAGAGGCGTGAGCGCCGCCGTCATGCCTGGCAGGTGGGCGGCACCGCCTGCACCGGCGATGATGACCTTGAAGCCTTCGTCTTTCGCATTCGTTGCGAAATCGAACATCCGTTCCGGCGTGCGGTGGGCGGACACGATGCGCGCCTCATATTCGATGTCGAGCGCGTCCAGCGTATCGGCGGCGTTCTTCATGGTTTCCCAGTCCGACTGGCTTCCCATGATGATGGCGACGGGCGGAATTTCGGTGGTCAAGCGGCCTCTCCTTGTCCAGAGACTTTGGGCGTCAGGGTTTATCAGGCGATGATATCCGGGATGATCTGATCTTCGATCTGGGTCATCTTGTCTTTGATCGCCAGCTTCTTCTTTTTCATTCTTTGAATTCTGAGCGCTTCGCAACTGGTCTGGATCATCGCGTTGATGGCCGCGTCGTAGTCCTCGTGCTCCTGCCTCAGCCTTGCCAGCGTAAGCCGGACGTCCGCCTGTTCCTGGTCGGGCATCTCGTCGTCCCCATTGTAATGAACCGGACCGCCATCCGGCATGTTTGTTATTCGTCCTCGTGCCTGTACCATCAAATGGCAGTAACGGGAAGTTTTCCTTGCCAGCATTTTTGCCGCACTATTGCCTCGATTTCGCCTTCGACAAACCTCGCTTTCCATGTCACATTGGTGTCGTAAACCTGAAACTCCAGCGATTGGAGAGCTGGAGGTAGGTTCAACTAGGAAGGACGTGCCGCATGACCATTCAGGCTCATATTGCATCGCTCGAAAAGAAACACGGTGCTCTGGAGGAGGAGCTCGAAAGTATTCTTGCTTCCCCATCTTCCGACGACCGGGAGATTGCAGACATTAAACGCAGAAAGCTGCGCCTGAAAGACGAGTTGCAGAGGCTGAAAGCGACCACGAAACATTGATTATCAATGATTATTGAGGCCGCAGGGCGCTGGCGGCGCCTGAGAAGCGGCAAAAGTTCGAGGCCCTGGTTGCATAGCGCGATCAGGGCCTTTTTGCTGGCGGCGTCTTAAAGAAAAAGGCGCTTTTTCCAGTCGCTGCACCATCAGGCAGCGAGGCCATCCCATAAGAGCTTCAGGGCAGCGATGAAGGCCATGCCGTACATCAGGGGGTAGAAGACGGCAGGCTTCATATATTTGACTACTTTGGCACCGGCAAATGTGGCAATCATCGCCACCGGCAGAAGCGTCGCGGAGGTGGTGAGGTTGGTGGAATCCAGCGCACCAAGTGCAAAATAGGGGATGAGTTTGACCGCGTTCATGATGGCGAAGAAACGCACGCTCATTCCGGTATAGGTCTTGGGGTCCAGTTTCAGCGGCAGCACATAGATCTGGAAGGGTGGGCCGCCCGCATGCGCCACGAAGCTGGCATAGCCGGAAAGGCTGGACCAGAGCGTCGCCGCTGCCGGTCGTTGCGGCTTTGGTGCAATCTCATGTCCGCCGCGCATGCGGTAGGATTCATAGAAATAGCGCAACACGAAGATGATGGTGACGGCGGCTACCACGAGCCGCATGGCATTGGGCGAAATCAGCGTCGAGGTGGCCCAGCCGAGCGCGATGCCCGCAAGGGCGCCCGGCAGCATCAAAAGCAGCGTCTTGCGGTGGTTATGGTGGCGCCATGCCCAGAGAGCCACCAGATCCATGACGATCAGGATGGGCAGGAAGATGGCTGCCGCCTGCACCGGCGGCACGGCAAGCGCCATCAGCGGTACGCCCATGAGAGCCAAGGCACCGCCAAGCCCGCCTTTCGACAGGCCGACCAGAATGACGGCGGGTATGGCAACAAGGAAGAAATGGAGATCGAGAGACATGGCTGAGACTTGATGAGCGAGGCGATGGGAGGTGAATTTCCAGGCGGGCAGGAGCGGAAAGACCGCAAAGAGTCCGGCGATCGACTGTTGATCCTTCGTGCAGTCCGGTTTATCGGAAAAGGGATGTGAAAACGAGTGCAGATTGGCGATGAAGCGTTCTTTCTGCGGGAAATGGAAAAATCATGGGTTCTCCTGAAGATCGCTGCCGCCTGGTTCTGATCGTGCCGCAAGGCGAAGATGCTGGCCTGCAAGCCAAGGCGCTGGAGGATGCCCTCAGGGGCGGCGATGTCGCCTCCGTCATCATTCCGCAATACGCGCTCGATGACGACAGGTTCCAGAAGCGTGCGGAAGTGCTAGTGCCGATCGTGCAGGCGGCAGGGGCGGCGGCATTGGTAGCCGGTGACAGCCGCGTGGCTGGCCGGGTGAAGGCCGACGGTCTGCATGTGGTGGGCGGCCTGGAGCCACTTGCCGAAGCTGTTGAAAAATTCACGCCAAAGCTGATCGTCGGCGGCGGCAATGCCGATGATCGGCACAAGGCGCTGGAGCAGGGCGAAGCGAACCCGGATTACATCTTCTTCGGCAAGCTGGAAGGCGATATCAAGCCCGAGCCGCACCCGAAAAACGTCGCACTTGGCGAATGGTGGGCGTCGATGATTGAAATTCCGGCGATCGTCATGGGCGGTTCGGATGTGGCTTCGGTGGTTGCGGTGGCCGAAAGCGGCGTTGAATTCGTGGCCCTGCGTCAGGCCGTCTTCGGCCATGCGGGTGGTGCGGCGCAGGCCGTTGCAGAAGCCAATGCATTGCTTGACGAAAAAGCGCCACGGTTTGGCGGTTGATACGGGCGATGATCCTTCGCTTGCTTCGCCTTTCCCGATCGGCCTCGCTTCTGGCCCTTGCTTCCGCCCTGATCGCGGCACCTGCCTTTGCGCAGGGGCAGGGCGATAGCCAGCAGCCCAAGCCACAGACACGTGCTGTCGGTCAGCAGCCAGCGCCGCAGCAAGGCCAGCCCCAAGGCCAGCCGCAGCCGAATGCCGATCTTCTGCCTGGTCTTCAGCCACAGGCAGGTGGGGGTGAGAGTGCAGGCGGCGAGGGTGCTAGTGACGAAGATACCGATTTCGGACCGGCGGCAAGCCAGGCACCGGACGTATTGTCCCGACCGGCTGACAAGGATGCCGACCCGCTGCGCAAAGGGCGCGTCACCGGTGGAGAGCAGAAGGATTTGCAGCCCTCCCAAGGTGTCACCGTTTATCAGCGCATGGGTGCGGAGCTTCCGCCACTGCCGGCGGAAAAGGAATTCAAGGGCAAGGTCGATGAGGCCTATGGTCATTATCAGCGCGGCGAATATGTGCAGGCTCTGGACAAGGCGCTGACCCGCGCGCAAGAGGGCGACGCGGCGGCGCAGACGCTGGTGGCGGAAATGATGAGCCGCGGCCTTGGCATCGCCCGCGATGAAAAGACTGCCGCCTTCTGGTACGAGCAGGCCGCCAAGAACGGCGATCCGGTCGCCATGTTCAAATACGCGCTGATCCTCATGGAAGGCAGGCTTGCCAAGCACGATAAGACGCTGGCGGACGACTACATGCGCCGCGCTGCCGAATCCGGAAATCCGGAGGCCGCCTTCAACTGGGCTCAGATACTCGTTTCGCAGACGCCAGGGCCAGCGGGTCTGATGGCGGCACTGCCTTTCTACGAAACCTCGGCGGAGAAGGGCGTGGCGGATGCGCAATATGCCGTTTCGCAAATCTACCTGAACGTACCCGAAGTGCCGAAGGACAAGAAGGCGAAAGCGCGCGAATGGCTGACGCGGGCGGCAAAGGCAGGCTTCGATACCGCGCAGGTCGATCTTGGCATCTGGCTGGTCAATGGTACGGGTGGTGAGCGCGATCTGGAGGAAGGTTTCCGCTGGCTCAACGGAGCCGCCCAGCGGGGCAATGTGGTGGCGCAGAACAAGGTCGCGCATCTCTACATCCAGGCGCTGGGAACCCGCCCGGACCCCGTCGAGGCAGCCAAGTGGTATGTGCTGTCGCGCCGCGCTGGCCTTAAAGACCCGGCACTGGAAGATTTCTATCTCGGCATCGAGGACGATCAGCAGAAGAAGGCGATCGATGCAGCCAACAAGTTCCGGCCCAACTGACGGCAAAACCGCCGCACAGTGTTTCGCGACATGCTTCGTCTCATCGCATGTGGTTACCGTAAAACCGACTCACACTTTTACGCGGCATGCTTTAGCCTTGAATTTCGGCGCGTTTTGTGGTCTTGAACCCGCAAACCTAAAATAGAAACCGATATGCCTGCCTGTCCGCTTCTGTCCGGCAGGTTCAGCCACCTTCCAGGAATGTTTTCATGGCCCGTTCAGCCCTTCTCAATGTCATGGTTCAGGCCGCCCTGAAGGCGGGAAAGTCTTTGGCGCGTGACTTCGGTGAAGTGCAGAACCTTCAGGTATCGGTCAAGGGACCGAGCGACTTCGTTTCTCAGGCCGATCTTAAGGCCGAAAAGATCGTTCGTGACGAGCTGATGAAGGCGCGTCCCACCTATGGCTTCCTCGGCGAAGAAGGCGGCGAGGAAATCGGCACCGATGGCGCGCATCGCTGGATCGTCGATCCGCTGGACGGCACCACCAACTTCCTGCATGGCATTCCGCAATTTGGCGTTTCCATCGGTCTGGAGCGTAGCGGCGAAATCGTCGCAGGCGTCATCTTCAACCCGGCAACGGATGAGCTCTACACCGCAGAGCGTGGCGGCGGGGCATTCCTCAATGACCGCCGCATTCGCGTGGCAGCCCGCAAGCAACTTTCCGACAGCGTCGTCTGCTGCGGCGTTCCGCATCTGGGGCGCGGCAACCACGGCAAGTTCCTCGTCGAGCTTCGCCACGTTATGGGCGAAACCGCGGGCGTGCGCCGCATGGGTGCGGCAGCGCTCGATCTCGCTTATGTCGCAGCTGGCCGCTTCGACGGCTTCTGGGAAGCGGAACTGTCGCCTTGGGATATTGCTGCGGGCATCGTTCTCATCCGTGAGGCTGGCGGTTTCGTCTCCGACATGGGCGGCGCCAACAGCATGTTCGAAAGCCGCAGTGTGGTTGCCGGCAACGAGTATATTCAGAAGGCTCTGCTGGAAGTGGTCAACCGCCCGGTTCCGGGTCGCTGATAGGGCTTAGAGTTGCCCCTGTGCCGAATTCCTGTGCTTGTCATAGGAATCCAGTCAGTCCAAGTCTTTGGTCTGGAGCAATGGTTACTCGTCGCGCCGACGCGCGACGGCCAGATTCCTGTGACAAGCACAGGAATGAGGGTGGTTGAGGAGACCTTGCTCTAACACTCGCCGCTTCCACCATGATGCCCATGCGTTCGATCTCGTACCTTATGATAGAACAATAGCTGAGCCTTCCTCTCAAAAAGCTTTGTTCTCTCAAGGCTTTTACACTTCAATTCGTCGTATTTTTACTCTAGCTTCCGCTCCGAACCATGCTGACGCCTCAAGTCCTGGGGCAATGGTCGTGGCAGCATCAGAGGAATGGGTTTATGGCGGATACGGAACTGCTCGATGTCGGCGTCGAGAAACCGCTGACGAAAGACTATCACCACAAGCTATCTAGTCCGACGCCGTTCCTGTGGACGATGCTGATCTTTCTCATCATCGTGGCCTTCATCGCTGCCATTTTGTTCCGCCAGGCAGAAGCGGCCTTCATGAGCAATCCGGGCCTCAACGGTTTCATTCTCGGCGTTCTCGCCATCGGCGTCATTCTGGTGTTCACGCAGATCTTCAACCTGCGTCCCGAAGTGCGCTGGTTCAATAATTTCCAGGCTGCCGGAAGCGTCGACAAGGCGGGCCGTCCGCCAAAACTTCTAGCGCCCATGCGCACGTTGATCGGCAAGCGCGGCGAAGTGCGCGTGTCTGCCGTCACTCAGCGCTCGATCCTCGATTCCATCGCCACGCGCCTGGATGAGCAGCGCGATACGTCGCGTTATATGATCGGTCTACTGGTCTTTCTCGGTCTGCTCGGCACCTTCTGGGGTTTGATCGGCACGATTGGTGCCATTAGTGGTGTTATTCAGGGGTTGGACCCGAGTTCCGGCGACAGCTCCGATATCCTATCGTCGCTGAAATCCGGCCTGACTGCGCCACTCTCGGGTATGGGCACGGCGTTTTCGTCCTCGCTGCTCGGTCTTTCCGGCTCGCTCATCCTCGGTTTTCTCGATCTGCAGGCCGGTCGTGCGCAGAACCGGTTCTATACGCAGCTGGAAAACTGGCTGTCTTCCGTCACCGATACCGGCGCCGATCTTCTCGTCGATGGCAAGCGTGCCGCAGCCAGCAGCGTGGTTGGCACCGAGCGTTCGGTTGCCGCCATGCATAATCTTGCCGAAGGCATTCAAGGGCTAGTCAAGAATATGCGCGGCGAGCAGCAGATGCTGCGCGACTGGATCGAAGCGCAGCAGGAGGAATCGAAGGCGCTGCGCCGTACGCTCGACCGTCTGACCGCACGCATTGATGCCGACCAGAAGGCGGCGTCCAAACGTTCCCTCCCGCACGATAACGGGAGCGATTGACCATGGCGCTTGCGCGCAACCGCCGCCGCGACAGAGGCGTGGATTACTGGCCAGGCTTCGTCGATGCGCTGTCGACGCTTTTGATGGCGATCATGTTCCTGCTCACCGTCTTCGTGCTGGCGCAGTTCGTGCTTTCGCGCGAAATTTCCGGCAAGGATGAGGTTCTGACCCGCCTTAACAGTCAGATTGCCGAACTGACCGAGTTGCTGGCGCTGGAAAAGGGCAGCAAGCAAGATATTGAAGACACCCTTGCCAATCTGCAATCGACACTGGCCGCATCCGAAAGCGAGCGCTCGCGCCTGCAGGCGCTGCTCGATGCCGGTGCCGGAAACAGTTCCGCTGCCAATGCCCGCGTCGGTCAGTTGACGAATGAGCTGGAGGATGCGCGCGAGGCCGGTGCGAGAGCATCGTCACAGATCGAATTGCTGAACCAGCAGATTGCAGCGCTCAGAGCCCAGATCGCCTCGGTGGAAGCCGCCTTGCAGGCGTCGGAGGCCAAGGATGCCTCATCTCAGGTCAAGATTGCCGATCTAGGCCGCCGCCTCAATGTGGCGCTGGCGCAGCGCGTGCAGGAATTGAACCGCTACCGCTCGGACTTCTTCGGGCGCCTGCGTGAAATCCTCTCCGACCGCGAGAACATCCGCATCGTCGGCGACCGCTTCGTCTTCCAGTCCGAAGTTCTGTTCCCATCGGGCGGAACGGATCTCAATCCGGAAGGGCAGGTGGAGATGGCAAAGCTTGCCACGGCGCTCATCGATCTTGCCAAGGAAATCCCGCCGGAAATCAACTGGGTGCTGCGGGTAGACGGTCATACCGACAATGTGCCGTTGTCAGGCTCCGGACGCTTCCGCGACAACTGGGAGCTTTCGTCGGCCCGAGCCACATCGGTGGTCAAGTTTCTGATTTCCAAGGGTGTGCCGGCCAACCGTCTGGTCGCAGCAGGCTTTGGCGAATATCAGCCGCTGGCGGAAGGCGACACACCGGACGCGCGTTCGCAGAACCGTCGCATCGAGTTGAAACTGACCGAGCGCTGAGCGGGGATCAAGAGGGAGCGCGCCTGCGCGCTCTCAGACGGACTTCGCCAATGGAATGTCGTCGTTGACGCCTGTGTTGAATTGCAGGCGCGCAAGCTTGGCATAAAGACCGCCCTGGCGGATCAGGCTTTGATGGGTGCCTTCCTCGATGATGCGGCCTTCATCCATCACCAGAATGCGGTCGGCCTTCAGCACGGTCGCAAGCCGATGGGCGATGACGATGGTGGTGCGCTTGGCGATGAGCTCATCCAGCGCCTTCTGCACCAGTGTTTCGCTTTCGGCATCGAGTGCCGAGGTTGCTTCATCGAGGAGCAGGATCGGCGCGTCGCGCAGAATGGCGCGGGCAATGGCGATGCGCTGGCGTTGGCCGCCGGAAAGTGTGACGCCACGTTCGCCCACCACGGTATCGTAGCTTTCGGGCAATCTTGCAATGAAGCCATCGGCCTGGGCGGCTTTCGCAGCAGCCTGAACCTGCTCACGCGTCGCATCGGGTCTGCCGAAGGCAATATTGTCGTGAATGGAAGAGGCGAAGATCGCGACATCCTGCGGGACGATGGCCAGCCTGGAGCGCAAGTCTTTCAGCGTGACAGTGCGGATATCGGTACCGTCGATGGTGATGAGACCCGATTGAGGATCGTAGAAGCGCATCAAAAGCGAAAAGACAGTGCTTTTTCCTGCACCCGAAGGCCCGACAATCGCCACGGTTTCCCCGGAGGCGACCCGGAAGGAGAGGTCCGAGATGATGGGCTTGCCGCCGCCTTTCGGATAATGAAACGCCACGTGCTCGAAGCTTGCCTCGCCCCGTGGCGGAACGGGAAGCGACACGGGTGCAGCGGGTTCTTCGACCGGAGACCTTTCTTCCAGCAATTCGGACAGGCGCTCGGCGGCACCACCTGCCTGCGACAGCTCACCCCAGACTTCGGAAAGCTGACCGAGCGAGCTTGCGGCGATGACCGAATAGAGCACGAACTGGCTGAGCGTGCCGCCGGAGATCGCGCCGCTCAAAACACTCTGCGCGCCATACCAGAGGATCGCAACGACGCTGCCGAAGACGAGACTGATGGCGACAGCCGTCAGAATGGCGCGGGCGCTGATTGCAGCACGCGCACCTTGATAGGCCTTTTCCACTGCCGCATCGTAACGGCTGTTTGCCAGTTGCTCGGCATTGAAGGACTGGATGGTGCGGCTTGCCGCAATCGTTTCGGAGGCGAAGGCGGAGGACGCGGCTAGCGTATCCTGCGTGTTTCTGGAGCGTAAGCGCACCGACCGGCCAAAGGCAATCAGCGGAAAGACAATGAAGGGGATGGCCAGCAGCGCAAGACCTGCAAGCTTCGGACTGGTATAGACCATCATCGCGACCGCCCCGAGACAGAGCAGCGTGTTGCGCAGCGCCACAGATGCAGACGAGCCAAAAGCGGAGCGGATCTGCACAGTATCGGCGGTCAGGCGCGAGGTCAGCTCGCCGGAATGGTTCGTATCGAAGAAGGCCTGCGACAAGGAGGTGAGGTGGGCAAAGACATCACGGCGCAGATCGGTGACGACACGCTCGCCGATAATCATCACATAATAATAGCGCATGGCGCTGGCGAGCGCGAGAACGATGGCGATCGCCAAAAGCATGGCGAAATAGTTGTTGATCATCGCGCCGTCGGTGGCTTCAAAGCCGTGATCGATAATGCGGCGAACGGCAAGCGGCAGGGCAAGCGTAGTGGCGGAAGACAGAACGAGTGCGCAAAGTGCGGCGGCAACCAGTCCGCGGTAGCGCTTGAGATAGGGAAAGAGGCTCGCCAGAGGTTTCAAGGTTCTGCGCCCTGCCGGCTTCTGTGCCTCAATGTCTGCCACGTCCATCACTCCTTCATGCCGCAGAGGCGGTAACGCCCGGCGGCAACGCTTTTTTCGCGTCTTGATATGTGTCTTGCCGTGACCGGCAGGCACTTGTTATCTCGGCGCCCTTCATGTATAGGCTCCGCATCAAATTGGGAAGCCATGGCCGAAAGGCTCATGGTTTCATTTATTGAATCGGCTCAGTTGACGCAATTGCGGCAAATGGTCCGCACCCACTTACGCAGGAAGATTGTCATGAAGGCTGAAATCCATCCCGACTATCACATGATCAAAGTTGTCATGACCGATGGTACCGAATACGAAACCCGTTCGACCTGGGGTTCCGAGGGCGCAGTTATGAACCTCGAAATCGATCCCAAGTCCCATCCGGCCTGGACTGGTGGCAACCAGCAGCTGATGGACCGCGGCGGTCGCGTTTCCAAGTTCAACAAGCGTTTCGGCGGCCTCGGCCTCTAATCCGTTTGACTATGGACTACAAAACAACCTCGGAGCGATCCGGGGTTTTTTGTTGCCTGCAGTATCGGCCTGAAAATTGGAATCGATTTCCATAAAGCACGGTGCGTCGATCAAAGACGATAGAGAACTGTGCGTCTGATGGGAGGACAAGCAGAGCTTCGGAAACCGGACGTTTTGCTTTCGGCGGCACGATCCGTTTGCGCACCCTCATTGGCCTTGCGCGACGACCATTTCGACGCGGGAGCCGTGAGCTATACCGAAGGAGCGGTTTCAGCACTTGGGACTATTGTGGCCCTGCTGATATCGCCGCCGCCCTCGTTGCGGTGGCGGGCGTCGTGATGGTGATGACGGCTTTCGGCAGCGGAGGGAGTTCGCAAAGTCATCGAAGCACGTGCCGGCCAATCACTGTAGCGAAGGGACAAGTGTTCCAAGCCAATCTTGGTCCGGCGCTTCCGGTAACACGGAGAGATGGCTCACTCCGTCCACTGTCATGCGATGCATCGAGGGGAGAGGAGACTGGGGCCTTTCAGAACGTGATCCTGAAAGGCAAATCCTCTGAGCGGTGGTGACTTCAAGCTTGCGCGTAATAAACTTCAATCAGACTCTGTTTTGGTTCTTCCTTGCTGTCATGTGATAGCAAGTTGCTTTGGCCGGTCGACGGGTTCATGGCGTCGATAAGCCCTCGTAGAATGCGGTCTCTTTGAACCTCGACTGCTCGGTTATATGCTGCGGTCTCTGCGGCATCCTCCTGAGCGGCAAGGGCGCGCTGTGACGATCTCGATTTGATAATGTCGACGCCGTAAACATCCTCAGCTTTATCGGACAAAGCGGCCGTCGCAGGTCGTCTCGCTGGCACTTGAGAGGATGGTGCCGTTGTAGCGGGAGAGCTTGTGCGTGGCGGCAAGTCTCTGCCTGTCTGAGATTGAGAAGAAGGGCTGGCGTCTTTGTTCTCAACCTGCGCCGAAGAACTGGGGCGGCTACCCGCTTCGCCGCTGACTGGCGTTTCAGTTGCAACTGGCTGGGAATTGTCGCTCTCTGGCTGTTGTTGTGCGCCGGTCGGTGCGGCCTCGCTGTTTTGAACAGGAGCATCTGACGGAGCCGGCTGGGAGCTGGAATTATTGTTCTCTACAGCCGAGGGGGCATCCTCATCACCTGCCTGGCCCTGAGCAGGGGATGGTTCCTCTGCGGCTGGCTGAGACGGCGTAGGAGAATACGTGGCGTCGTCGGTATCGGTGTCATTGTCTTCGGCGGGAGCAGGGGTGCTCGCCATTGGCTGGGAATTGTCGCTCTCTGGCTGTTGTTGTGCGCCGGTCGGTGCGGCCTCGCTGTTTTGAACAGGAGCATTTGACGGGGCCGGCTGGGAGCCGGAATTATTGTTCTCTACAGCCGAGGGTGCATCCTCATCGCCTGCCTGGCCCTGAGCAGGGGATGGTTCCTCTGCTACTGGCTGAGACGGCGTAGGAGAATACGTGCCATCGTCGGTATCGGTGTCATTGTGTTCGGCGGGAGCAGGGGTGCTCGCCGTTGGCTGGGCAGAGGAACTCTGGCTGGTGGGGGTGGATGATGACGGAGCTTCGCTCTTCGCCGGCCCGGATGTGCCGGTGGCGGACTGAGCGCCTGACGATCCAGAAGTGGAGCTTTTCGTAGAAGATGCGGGAGACGGAGGGAGTAATGCTTCTAACACTGCGGCACACCAAGTTAATATTGGACCGATAGCTAGGCCGCACCCCCACAAATTTCAGTATATTTTCGAGTTAAGATTTTAATCAATGAAGTCAGCTTGCCGAAAGACGCTCCGCTATCGTTGACAACTCCTTAATGCGGCTTCGGCTCGAAATCTGGCCTATCTCGGAAACTTAAGATGCGCCGGGTGATCGCTTCGTCAGACGTGGCGGCAACCAACCTGTTGGCTATCGCATCGCGCGTGTCCGGAACGTTTTGATTCAACACAAAACAACAGATCCAGGATGGTACCCGGTACTTTACGAAGCCGCCCAATGAGAGGTTGGCACGCGGCCTCCGGCTCAGAACGGTGGGTAGCTGCGAGCGAGCTTTAAACTGCGGCCAAACAAAAAAGCAGGCCGGAGCCTGCTTCTTCAAAATCATGCGATAGGAATTGCGCGATCAGTTGCTGTTGAAAGCGGTGCGCAGCAGGTTGAGCTGGGCCTGAACGCTGTTCTCGTTGTCGGGAACCTTCGCCTCGGTGGGGCGGTAGATTTCGCGGTCGAGAAGGGCAACGCGGTTCTGGAGGCGCAACGAGCGCTCGACCAGATCGCGGAAGGATTCCGGCAGATCGTTCCAGCCTGGGGCGTTGCGGTCGACGTTAAAGTTGTCGAGGCGCACCTTGTTCTTTTCGTTCAGAACCTGATCGCGGGTCATTTCGCCATTGTTGACGGCGCGCTGCAGCAGCAGCCACGATGCCATCTGCATCAAGCGGGTGGTGAGGCGCATAGATTCTGCGGCGTAGAGAACCGAAGCCATGCGCGGGAGAACCTTGGATGCCGCGCGACCGGAGCCGTCGAGGTAGCTTGCCGTTTCTTCCACCAAGCCCATGCCCTCGGCATAGAGAGTCTTGAACTGGTTCGAGGCTGCGGCGCGGCCGGCGAAGCTGATGGTATTCAAAACCTGTTCCGACATTTCTTTAATCCCTGCTTACGCATGATACGGTGAGGCAACGGAGTTAGCGGGTAAATTGTTCCGGCCTTTGTATTTTCAGGATGATACCAATAGCTGAAATGCGCAAGCTGATTATTAAAGAAAGGTTAATACCCACAGTTTTGCAGGTTTTCCAACAAGATAAAAAAAGAGCCGCAAAAGCGGCTCTCAAGGTAAAACAGGGAGAAAAATCAGACCAATTCGCCGATAGGAGAAACTGCCTGAGGTTCAGCAGAACTGAACATGTACAGTAATCTCTCAGAAAGCTTAATATTTGGTTAATGGTAAATGAAAAACTGTCGCTCTCCGTAACGTTTGTCGGCCGCATTGGCTTTCATCTGGCGCTAAACAGACTTTCAGCCGCCTTGCGACCCGCGGACTTCTTCTCTCGCTCCTGTTCCAGCCGTTCGATCTCGCCGGTCAGAATGTTGATGCGGGCGGTCAGTTCGTCCACGGAAAGCAGCGTCAGATCACTGCCGACAATGTGGGTCGCGCCTTGCTTTTGCGGAAGATCCTCATCGAAAATACTCATATTCCTGCTCCCTTTTGCAAATCTGCTTCCTCTTCAGGATATTGCGGGGCTCTCGGATCAAGCGAGGCACTTTCGGGTGTCAACAGCGGTGCAGGTGCTGTCGGCATAGTGGAGAAGTTGTCCTTCTCCTCGGTCGTCAGTGCCGCGCGCTTGCGTGAGCGGAAGATAGAATAGGCGGTTATCATCAGATGTGAAGTCGCCGTTACAAGGAACAGCGCATAGGGTCCGAAATAGGTCATGATCGGACCGCCAAGGGTCGGGCCGATGATGGTGCCGATGCCGTAGAGCAGCAGCAGGCCGCCCGAGACCTTGACGAAATCTTCGGAGGACGCAAAGTCATTGGCGTGCGCGACCGCGATTGGGTAGAGCGCATTGGCCGCCGCACCATAGACCGCAATCATGCCGATCAGCACATAGACATGCGATGGCTGGACTGTGGCGATCGCGAGGCCTGCGACAGCGCAAAGCGCCGCCAGCCCCGCCAGCACGAAGCGGCGGTCGATACGGTCGGAAAGCTTGCCAGCCGGAAACTGGGCGAGCGCACCGATGAATATGGTGGAGCTGACCATGATGGCGATGGTGG
The DNA here is from genome assembly GCF_913777885.1 of uncultured Agrobacterium sp. Lineage (NCBI taxonomy): Bacteria > Pseudomonadati > Pseudomonadota > Alphaproteobacteria > Hyphomicrobiales > Rhizobiaceae > Agrobacterium > uncultured Agrobacterium sp. The sequence goes on from NZ_CAJYTV010000003.1 coordinate 147,113, forward strand.
TGGGGTCAAGACCGGCGCGCGCGCCGAAGACCGCCGACAGTGTACCATAGGCGCCGTTGGCGATGCCGATCAGCAGGATGCCGACGAAGGAGACGGGCGAATTGCGATAGAGCGCCGGCAGATCGAGTTTCACCTTCTTCAAAGGCTGCGGGCTCTCCGCCTTGGAGAGCATGGCAGGCAGAATGGCAACGCAATAGATGATGGCGCAGACCATAAAGAGCGAAGTGTTGCCGACATGGCCAAAGGGAATGACCAACTGACCTGCGACCACGCCGAACAGCGTGATAGCGATATAGAGCGAGAAGATCGCGCCGCGGCTTTCGTTGGTGGCGCGCTCGTTAAGCCAGCTTTCGATGATCATGGACGTGCCGGCGGTACAAAAGCCGGTAAGTGCGCGCAGGCCCACCCAGGCGACGTCATCGATGAAAAGCCCGGTTAACAGCACGGTAAGGCAAATCAGCGCCACGAAACTGCCGAAGGCGCGGATGTGTCCCGCACGGCGAACGATCGCGGGTGCCACGAAGCAGCCGATGACGAAGCCCGTTGCCCACGACGTGCCGAGAAAACCGAGAACCTCGTTGGAGTAACCCTCCGCAGAACCGCGCACCGGCAGAAGCAGGCCTTGAAGGCCGTTTCCGAGAAAAAGGAAGAGGGTGCTGGTCAGGAGAGCGAATACGGGAAGAATATTTCTGCTCATAAAGTCACTCTCATGCCGATGCTATTGCGGGTATCACGTGCCAGTGGATTCGCTTTGGAGGCCGTTATGGTGAGCATAAAAATGTCCGCTCTGTGACGACGTCGAAATGAGTTTGACATTTGGCTTGCGGATGCTGCAAGCCCTTAAACAGACATTTGCGAGTGAACTGTCAGCGCTTGCCGGCGGTTCCCGCAGAACATGGCAGAAACGGCGGCGCGGTGCTTGCCGGATTGAGCCAAAAGGTTGCGCGATGACGAAGGCGATCGGCCTTTTGCTACTTCTTGCCATGGGCATCCAGCTTATCCGCCCGCTCGGTTTCCCGGGTTTTAGACGACGTGCCGATTTCTGGAAGATCGCCGTGGTGGCCTTCGTGTTGTGGACGCTGGTGCTGCTTTTGCGGCCTTAAACTCATGCCGGCTACCCGCACCCCTGCCGGCTGGCAGGGGCGTGGCAGTCCATCCAGTCAACGCGATTAGCTAAGGCGCCGACGGCAATTTTCGAACAGGCTGTGAGGCGGATCAGAGTTCGCGGCCGAAATGTTCTTCGACCTTCTTCTTTTCCCATGCGGCATTGAGGAAGGGGACGAGGTCGAAGGTGGTCAGCCCGTTCAGAGCCAGGGCAACGCCCCAGCCGAGTGCCGGCCAGATGGCCCGGAACTAATGAGGGCTGGTGACGAGATTGATCACGACCAGCATGGCGATGACCACGACATATTGCGCCACGTGCAGATAGAATTTCTTGATCTTTCGCACGCGTTCGAATGCGATGGCTTCCTCGGCTTCTCTTGCGTTGACAGCAATGCTTTGCATGTCCGTTTCCTTTTCCACGGTCAGTTGCGACACGTCGATCTTGAAGACGGATGTTAGAGCGTTTCGAGGCTCGCCGATTGGCCGCGTTCGATGCGCTGGATGGTACGCACGCTGAGCCCACTGACGGTTGCCAATTGCTCTTGCGACCAGCCGCGCTGCAGCCTGAGTTTCTGTACCAGCATCATTCTCTCCAAGGTTCGACGAGGCCAACATTCACGCAAACCGCCGCCGGACACCACGTCATCCGCCCGACTGTCGGGTTGCTGTCGGGACGGTGACGGGCTTGTTATGGCGCATAGTGCGACGGGCGGTGCGAAATTTGAAGAGAGTGGGAAAAGGGTGCCGCAAAAAAGCCGCCCGGTGGGGCGGCCTCCATTGAGGATTGTGCTCGGACGTCAGGCCGCTTTTTCCAGCTCCTGCTTCCAGTCTCCAAGGGCCGCCAGAGAATTCATCTCGGCGCGATGGCGGAAGGCGCGTTGGCCGGCGGCAACGTTTTCAGCCTTGCCGCCCCAAGCGTGAAGTGCGGTTTCCTGTAGCGCGCGGCCATAGGAGAAGGTGACGGACCAAGGCAGATCATACCCGGCATTGATCGCCGAGAGGTGGGCGGTGGCTTCCTCCGAGGTCTGGCCGCCGGAGAGGAAGGCGATGCCGGGGACTGCGGACGGCACGGTGGCCTTCAGCACCTTCACGGTCTTTTCCGCGACCTCTTCGACGCTTGCCTTGCGGGCGTTCTTGCCGTCGATCACCATATTGGGTTTCAAGATCATGCCTTCCAGATTGACGCGGGCGTCATAGAGATCGGTGAAGACGGTGCGCAGCACCCATTCCGTTACCTCGGCGCAGCGATCGATACTGTGCGTGCCCGGTTTGCCATCCATCAGCACTTCCGGCTCGACGATCGGCACGATACCGGCCTGCTGGCAAAGTGCTGCATAGCGGGCCAGCGCCTGCGAATCCGCTTTGATCGATCCCCAGGTCGGAAGCCCATCGCCGATATTGATGACGCCGCGCCATTTGGCAAAGCGCGCACCGGCGTCGTAATAGGTCTTCAGGCGGTCCGCCAGGCCATCCAGGCCTTCGGTCACAGTCTCGCCGGGGAAAAAGGCCTGCGGTTTTGCGCCCTTATCCACCTTGATGCCGGGAATGGCGCCTGCCGCCTTTATGATATCGACTAAGGGTGTCCCATCGGCTGCCTTCTGGAACAGCGTCTCTTCGTAGAGGATGACGCCGGAGATGCATTTGGTCATCGCAGCATCTGTGCGAAACAGCATCTCGCGATAGTCACGACGGCTCGTTTCGGTGGATTCCAGGCCGATGGTATCGAAACGCTTCTTGATGGTGCCGGTGGACTCATCGGCCGCCAGCAGTCCCTTGCCGCTCGACATCATCTTCAAGGCAATGTCTTCCAGACGTTCAGTCATTTCCATTCTCCCTGTGTATGACCATACCCGAGTACCAGACGGAGGCAGAAAGATGGCGGTCTTCGCCTACGGAAGCGACCGAAGAATATTCAATCGTTTGAATGTTTTACGGGCGTGGTTGAGCGGTGAAATTGCAGACTGAGAAGACGTTTTTTGAGACTTTTGGTTCCACCGTCATCTGCGGGAGAGGAAGAAGTGCAGCGGTCCAAGGAAGGCGCTCTGCATGTTCTACAGGCTCTTGGCGTCTTGCTGGGCGTCATGCCGATGTATCGGCGTCCGTAGAAGGAGATGCGCCGTGGCTGCACTCTCGGATCATGCCAGTCGAAGGCGTGGTAAGGGAGGTACCGTCCTGCCCTAAGCCAAGAGCCAACGCCGGTTGCGGCGTTGGCAAGGAGTGTCTAGGGGGCGAAGCGCCGTTTACTTCTGCTCTTGCAGAATGGCGACGCCTGGAAGCACCTTGCCTTCCATCCATTCAAGGAAGGCGCCGCCAGCCGTCGAGATGTAGGTGAAGTCTTCCGCCACACCTGCGTGGTTGAGTGCTGCGACCGTATCACCGCCGCCTGCGACGGAGACGAGCTTGCCGGACTTGGTGCATTCGGCGGCGTGACGTGCTGCGGCAACCGTTGCCGTGTCGAACGGTTCGATTTCGAAGGCGCCGAGCGGGCCGTTCCAGACAAGCGTTTCAGCGCGCGAAGTCCAGCCGTTGATGGCTTCGACCGACTTCGGGCCGACATCCAGCATCATGGCGTCTTCGGGGATGGCGTTGATATCGACGACTTCGTTGGCGGCATTGGCCTTGAACTCGCGGGCAACCACGCCGTCATCCGGCAGCACGATGGCGCAGCCAGCGGTCGCGGCTTCGATCATGATCTGCTTTGCGGTTTCGGCGAGATCATGCTCGCAAAGCGACTTGCCGACCTGGGTACCGCGGGCAGCGAGGAACGTGTTGGCCATGCCGCCGCCGATCACCAGCGCATCGACCTTCTTGACGAGGTTCGTGAGCAGATCGATTTTGGTGGAGACCTTCGCGCCGCCGACGATGGCAACGACCGGGCGGGCAGGGGCGCCGAGGCCCTTTTCCAGCGCTTCGAGTTCGGCCTGCATGGTGCGGCCAGCATAGGCCGGCAGATGGCGGGCAAGACCCTCAGTGGAGGCATGGGCGCGGTGGGCAGCGGAGAAGGCGTCATTGACGTAGATATCGCCGTTCTTGGCGAGTTCTGCGGTAAAGGCCGGATCGTTCTTTTCCTCGCCCTTGTGGAAGCGGGTGTTTTCCAGAAGCAGGATATCGCCATCATTCATCTTGGCAATCGCATCTGCTGAGGCTTCACCGATGGAATCGCTGGCAAAGAGCACGCTATGGTCGAGAACCTCTTCCAATGCCGGTGCGATCAGGGACAGGGACATGTCCGCGACAGGCTCACCTTTCGGACGGCCGAAATGAGCAAGCAGAATGACCTTGGCACCCTTTTCGGACAGTTCGAGAATGGTCGGAGCAACGCGCTCGAGGCGGGTCGTGTCCGTTACCTTGCCGTCCGCGACCGGCACGTTGAGATCGACGCGGACGAGAACACGCTTTCCGGAGATGTCGGTGAGGTCGTCAAGGGTCTTGAAGGCGGGCATAGATCGATCCTGTCATGGTGTTCAAACAATATTTCGGGCGCGACCATACTATGCCTGACCGGCTGTGCAAGGCGTTTTCGTCACGATGCAATGACGCGCTTTCACTTCGTGTTCAGGCGGGCTTTGCGCTTTTCCCGACGGTGTTCGCGGGCGCGGTGGATGATGTCTTTGAGGCTGATGAAGATCGGCAGTGTGGTGGCGGGCGCGACTGGCTCCAGTGAGATCCCGATGCTTGAAACGGCGTGTGTTTCATCAAGATCCCGAACGATCAGGATCAGCGAGCCAAGGCGGATACGGTCGGCATATTCGGCCTTTCCGCCAAGGCGGGCTTCGATGAGCTCGCCCACGGTGAGGGACTGTTCCTGCGCGGTAATCAGGCCGGGTCCATAGGAGGCGTCCAGCTCTTTGGCCGGACGTTGCGGCGCAATGGAGAAGGTGCCGAAAAGATCCTCGTCGTCTTTGGTCACGGGCTTCGCGCTGGCAAAGAGCCGGTCCAGAAGCCGTGCATAGCTTGGCATGACGAAAATATAGACCAGATCGTTTTCCCGGAGCCTTCCTGCATATTGATAACGGATGGACTTGCCATCGCGCACCACCAGAGACGGCATCGCCCAGCGGGGAATGCGCTCGCCCTGCAGAATGGCGCTGCCCTTGGCCACGCGGTAGGAGATAAGCTCGTGGGTGGCCGTGCCCGGTAGATCCACTTCCAGCTTGTCCACCTCGCCCATGCGGGGCGGCACGACGAGGCCAAGGCGGGTTGCGACGGGCTTGATGGTCCACCCCTGTAGCAGAAGTGAGACGAGCACGATGATGAAGGCGGCGTTGAAGTAGATCTCGGCATTGTTCAGCCCGCCGAGCGTCGGCAGCAGCGCCAGCAGAATGGAAACCGCACCACGAAGACCGACCCAGGCGACGAAGCTTGTTTCCTGCTGGGTGTAGTTGAACGGCATCAGGCTCAGCCACACTGCAAGGGGCCTGGCGATGAAGATGAGGAAGAGGGCGAGCAGGACGGCGGGCAGGATGATGGCCGGAAACTGCGAGGGTGTGGCCAGCAGACCGAGCATCAGGAACATGATGATCTGCGCCAGCCATGTCATCCCTTCATGGAAGCGACGGATCGCGCCCTTGGCGAAAATCTTGCGGTTGCCCGCAACGATGCCCGCGACATAAACGGCGAGAAAGCCACTTCCATGCAGCGCGCCGGTAAAGGAGAAGACGAGAAGCGCCAGCGCCAGGACAAGGATGGGTGCGAGCCCGCGATCCATGGTGAAGCGGTTGACGACGTTGACGATCATCAGGCCGCCAAGAATGCCAAAGATCAGGCCAAGGCCCATTTCCTTGAAGAACATCAGGATGAAACCGCTGTCGAAGCCGGCGAGCCCCTTGCCACGGCTCACCACCTCTACCAAAGCGATGGTGAGAAAGATCGCCATGGGGTCGTTGGTGCCGGATTCAACCTCAAGCGTCGAGCGTACCTGATCGCGGATATGAATGCCGCCGATGCGCAGCAGGAAGAAAACGGCTGCGGCATCTGTGGATGCAACGATGGAGCCAAGCAGCAGGCCTTCGAGCCAGGAAAGGCCGAGGAGCAGGGCGGCTGCACCGGCAAAGAACACGGCGGTCAGCACCACGCCAAGCGTCGCGAGTGTCACGGCCGGTCGTGATGAGAGCCGGAATGTCTGTAAAGGCGTACTGAACCCGGAATCGAAGAGAATGACTGCCAGCACCAGAGAGCCCAGCATATAGGCCACCGCGCTGTTGGTGAACTCTATGCCGATGCCATCCTTTCCTGCGACAAGGCCGATCATCAGGAAGAGCAATAGCAGCGGCGCGCCGAAGCGATAAGCAATCAGGCTGGAGAAAGCGGCCGCAAGAACGAGGACGGTGGCAACCAGCAGCAAGAGATAAAATGATTCCAATGCCCTAACCTCTTACACCCGCACGCGTGGATCCGGCGCGCAGTGCCACATCTGCCGATGCCGAATCTTGTCAGCGATTGTTCAGTGCCAAAATGGACCAGAGCAAGGCGAAGCACGGGCGCTGGCTTCGTGCCCATGAAAAAACCGGCAGGATTGCTCCCGCCGGTTCTGTGATCCGTTGGCTTGATGCCAGCTTAGATGGTCTTGGCGAAAGCCACTGCCGTGTCGGACATGCGGTTGGAGAAGCCCCACTCGTTGTCGTACCAGGACAGAACGCGCACGAAGTTGCCTTCCATGACCTTGGTCTGGTCGGTAGCGAAGATCGAGGAGTGGCTGTCGTGGTTGAAGTCACGGCTGACCAGTGGCTCGTCGGTGTAGCCGAGAACGCCCTTCAGTGCGCCGTTCGACGCAGCCTTGATGGCGTCGTTGATTTCAGCGACGGAGGTTTCTCTCTTGGCGACGAACTTGAAGTCGACGACCGAAACGTTCGGGGTCGGAACGCGGATGGACGTGCCGTCCAGCTTGCCCTTGAGATGCGGCATGACGAGGCCGACGGCCTTGGCAGCACCGGTCGAGGTCGGGATCATGGAAAGGGCTGCGGCGCGGGCGCGGTACAGATCCTTGTGCATGGTGTCCAGTGTCGGCTGGTCGCCCGTGTAGGAGTGGATCGTGGTCATGAAGCCATGGTCGATGCCAACGAGGTCATCGAGAACCTTGACGACCGGTACCAGGCAGTTGGTGGTGCAGGATGCGTTAGAGATGACGAGGTGATCCTTCGTCAGCTGGTCGTGGTTGACGCCGAAAACGACCGTGAGATCAGCGCCGTCAGCAGGCGCCGAAACGATGACGCGCTTTGCGCCAGCGGTCAGGTGCGCGGCAGCCTTGTCGCGGGCGGTAAAGATGCCGGTGCATTCCAGCGCGATATCGACGCCGAGTTCGCCATGCGGCAGGGTTGCTGGATCGCGAACGGCGGTCACCTTGATCGGCTTGCCGCCACCAACGATGATCGAGTCGCCTTCGACCTTCACTTCCGCCGGGAACTTGCCGTGGATGGAGTCGTAACGCAAGAGATGCGCGTTGGTCTCGACTGGGCCGAGGTCGTTGATGGCAACGACTTCGATATCGGTGCGGCCGGACTCAACGATGGCGCGAAGGACGTTACGGCCGATACGGCCGAAGCCGTTAATGGCTACTTTTACAGTCATTTACAGTCTCCCGATCAATAATTTACGTCTGGATGGAATGGCATGTGGAGGCGATGGCAAAACTTGGGACTTCCCACCGCTGGCGGCAGTCGGGCCGAAGGTCAGGCGCGCAGCACGCCTTGTCCTCCGGCCAGAGGGATCAGCCGAGCTTCTCTTCGGCTGCGGCGACAACCGCTTCTGCAGTGATGCCGAAATGCTGGAACAGGTCCTTGGCCGGCGCGGAGGCACCGAACGACTGCATGCCGACGAAAGCGCCGTCATTGCCGATGAAGTAGTCCCAGCCCTGGCGAACTGCTGCTTCGACGGCGATCTTGACTGGCGCGTTGCCGATAATGGCCTGGCGATAGGTCTCCGGCTGCTCCTTGAAAAGTTCAAAGCAGGGAACGGAAACGACGCGGGTAGAGACGCCCTTGTCCTTCAGCGTGGCAGCGGCCTTCAGCGCCAGCTCAACTTCCGAACCGGAGGCAAAGATCGCAACCTTGGCATCGCTTGCCGAAACCAGTTCGTAGGCGCCGTAGGCCACGAGATTCTTCTCTTCATAGTCCTTGCGGGCTGGCGTCAGGTTCTGACGGGTCAGCGCCAGTGCGGAGGGGCGATGCTTCTCATGCAAGGCAAGCTGCCAGGCTTCTGCGGTTTCTGTCTCGTCCGCAGGGCGGAAGACCAGAAGGTTCGGAATGGCGCGCAGCGCTGCAACCTGTTCCACCGGCTGGTGGGTCGGGCCATCTTCGCCAACGCCGATCGAGTCATGCGTCAGAACGTGAACCACGCGGATGCCCATCAGAGCGGCAAGACGGATCGACGGACGGCAATAGTCCGAGAAGATCATGAAGCCGCCGGAGTAAGGGATCAGACCGCCATGCAGCGCGATACCGTTCATCGCAGCGGCCATTCCGTGTTCGCGGATGCCGTAATGCATGTAACGTCCGGAGAAGTCCGTCGGCGTGATCGACACCATCTGGCTGGTCTTGGTGTTGTTGGACGGCGTCAGGTCGGCGGAGCCGCCCAGCGTTTCCGGCACAACGCCGTTGATGACTTCGAGCGTGTCTTCGGATGCCTTGCGGGTGGCGACCGTCGGGTTGTTTGCGGCAACCTTTTTCTTGAAGGCATCGATGGCGCTATCGAAGTTGCCGGGCAGGTCGCCAGCAAAACGGCGCTTGAACTCGGCCTTCTTCTCAGCGTCAGCCGCTTCCAGGCGCGCTTCCCACTCCTGACGCGTCTTGGTCGAGCGCAGACCGGACAGACGCCATGCGTCCAGCACGTCTTGCGGAATGACGAAGGCTTCCGATTCCCAGTTCAGGTGCTTGCGGGTGGCGGCAATCTCTTCCGCGCCGAGCGGCGAACCGTGAACCTTGTGGGTACCAGCCTTGTTCGGCGCGCCAAAGCCAATGGTGGTCTTGGCAGCGATGAAGGTCGGACGGTCGGACTTATGGGCTTCTTCGATGGCCGCGGCAATCGCTTCCGGATCGTGGCCGTCGATTTCGATCGTATGCCAGTGAACTGCCTTGAAGCGTTCGATCTGGTTGGTGGAGTCGGACAGGCCGACTTCACCGTCAATGGTGATGTTGTTGTTGTCCCAAAAGAGCACAAGCTTGTTCAGACGCAGATGGCCGGCAAGCGCGATCGCCTCATGGCTGATGCCTTCCATCAGGCAGCCGTCGCCGCACAGCACATAGGTATAATGGCTCTGCAGATCGGAGCCGAATTCTTCTTCGAGCTTACGCTCGGCAATCGCCATGCCCACAGCATTGGCAATACCCTGGCCGAGAGGGCCGGTGGTCGTTTCGATGCCGGTGGCGTGACCATATTCCGGGTGGCCGGCGGTCTTGGAGCCGAGCTGGCGAAAGCGCTTGATCTCGTCGATCGTCATGTCCTCGTAGCCCGTCAGATACAGGCACGAGTAGAGCAGCATGGAGCCGTGGCCGGCAGACAGCACGAAGCGGTCGCGGTCTGGCCAATGTGGCGCCTTGGGGTCGAATTTCAGGTAGCGGGTAAAGAGAACGGTGGCGACATCCGCTGCTCCCATCGGCAGGCCGGGGTGGCCGGAATTGGCCTTCTCCACAGCATCCATGGCAAGAAATCGGATTGCATTGGCCATCCGGTCGTGTTTGTCGCGAGAAATCATGGCTTTTCCGTCTGTTCCGGGTGAAAGGAGATAGTCGGTCTGACTATCCAAAAAGCGGGTTGATCCATATCAGGTGGGGCGGCTCTGTCAACAAATCCAGCCTTTGTTGCGGTTCGATCGGCAACAAAAATCGTTTCGCATCCGCCTCATGTGCGTTCGGCCGATCTTCCTCTCAAGCTGTGGCCATAATCAGGCAGGATGGCGTCACGAGATCGTTGCCAAGCCGCATTCATCCACAGCGCAAAGTGCTTGAATGTATTGGTTTGATTGACGCAGGCTCAAAACGGGTAATATCGTGTGCTGGCCTTGAGTGACATCGGGCGGCAACGATTCGGGCTTGCCGCTTATGCGGTTTGGAAGAAACGATGACGGCGGAAAAGACCATACATGTTGCGCTGTCGGAGCTGAGCTCCGCAATCACCAGCCTTGAAAACGCCCTGGATGTGCGTCTCGAACGCCAGCGCGAAAGCGCAGAGGTGGAGAGTGAAGTCAAGCGCGTCCATGTTGATCGCGCCCGCCTTGCGCAGGAACTCGACCAGTCGCAATTTCGCGCCAACCGGCTGGAAGAGGTGAACCGCGAGGTTTCGCGCCGTCTGGTCACTGCCATGGAAACCATCCGCGCCGTGCTGGACAGATAAGAGGAGACGGCCCATGGCTCAAGTCACCGTGATGATCGACGGAAAAGCCTACCGCATGGCATGCGAAGCCGGGCAGGAAGACCATCTGACCGATCTCGCCGCGCGTTTCGACCGCTATGTCGGCCATCTCAAAAGTCAGTTCGGCGAAATCGGCGATCTGAGACTGACCGTCATGGCCGGCATCATGATCACCGACGAAATGTCAGAACTGTCGCGCAAGATCGAAGCCCTGGAAAACCAGGTGGCCTCCCTGCAGCAGAACCGCGACGGCATGGCCGAGAGCAAGGCGAAGGCGGATGAGCAGATCGTTCTCGCCATTTCCGATCTCGCCATGCGGCTCAACGGCATCACCGAAAAGCTGGTGGAGAGACCGAAGCCTTCGGTGAATTAAACCTGTTGCCGCGTATCGGCTGCGATCAAGATTGTCTTCGGTAGCCTCTTTCGAAACATAACGATCCATCATATATAGAGCGTGCGTTCTGCGCTTCTCGACAGGAACCACAATCCCTGGGGCCATACTCGATCCAAAGGGAGCTGTCCCTGGCCAGCCTCGTGGGGCTGGACACACGGTGCCCACCTACGTTTGTAGGCACCCAGGATCGTAAACATCCATCGGTCGTCGCGGACGCACTTTATCATTTTTAGCCTATGCGGCTTCGCCCGTTTGAAGGCGTTGCAACAAACCATCGGTTTTAAATCGCGCCCTTTTGCGTGAAGGGCGACGCCCATGATTATTTTATTGGTTTCATGATGAAAGCTTTGCAGTGGCACGATGTTGTCATTGCATTGATGGAACAATTCTTTATTATTCGGATTGGTATGTCCGTTCAGCCTGTCCTAAAGGCGAATGCGGTTGCAACCGCGACGTGCCGTTCAACAGCCCAAAGAGCTAAACTTGTTTACTGAAATTATGATCGTGGTCCTGCTCACCGTACTGAACGGGGTGCTCGCCATGTCCGAACTTGCTGTCGTCTCTTCCAGACCGGCGAGACTTAAAGTGCTGGCCGCTCAAGGCAGCAAGGGCGCCACAATGGCGCTCAATCTTTCTGAAAATCCCGGACGGTTTTTGTCCACCGTGCAGATCGGCATTACGCTGGTCGGCATTCTTTCCGGTGCCTTCTCTGGCGCTACACTCGGTACTCGCTTCACAGCCTGGCTCATCGAGCAGGGCGTGCCGGACCGTGCCGCCGATGCGCTTGGCGTCGGCGTCGTGGTCGTTGCCATTACCTATCTGTCGCTGATCGTCGGCGAGCTGGTGCCAAAGCAGATCGCGCTACGCGACGCTGAAAAGGTCGCCGCCCGCGTAGCTCCCGCCATGGTGTTCCTGTCCAAGATTGGTGCGCCGGTCGTCTGGCTTCTCGATAAGTCGGGCAAAATCGTGCTGGCTATTCTCGGGCACAGCGGTGAATCAAACGCTTCTGTTACCGATGACGAAATCCGCACGGTTCTGGCGGAGGCGCACAGCGCCGGCGTGATCGAGACCGAGGAGTCGGCGATGATCACCGGCGTTATGCGTCTTGCCGACCGTAACGCCAGAGGCCTGATGACCCCGCGTCGAGATGTGGAAGTCGTCGATATCGAGGACACGGCTGAGGAAATACGCGAGCAGCTTCGCGGCACGCAGCGGTCGCGCCTTCCGGTGCGCAATGGCGCTTCCGACGAAATTCTCGGCGTGCTTTTCGCCAAGGATGCTTTCGATGCGCTGGCTTCCGGCAAGGAGCTCAACATTCGCGAGTTGCTGCGCGAAGTGCCGGTCGTGTCCGACCTCACAAGCGCTGTCGATGTGATCCAGTCGCTGCGCCGTTCCACGGTGCATATGGTTCTTGTTTACGACGAGTATGGTCATTTCGAAGGCATCATCAGCTCCGGCGATATTCTGGAGGCCATCACCGGCGCCTTCCAGGAGGAGGACGATGAAGAGCCTGCGATGGTGCAGCGTGAAGACGGCAGCTTCCTCGTGGCCGGCTGGATGGCGGCGGACGAATTTGCCGATCGCATGGGCTTCCAGATCGATGAGGATGCCGAGTTCGAAACGGTTGCCGGTTTGGTGCTGGACGAATTCCGCCGCTTACCGGAACTTGGCGAGCACATCACGCGCAACGGCTGGCGCTTCGAGGTCATCGATCTTGATGGTCACCGTATCGACAAGGTCCTTGTCAGCCGGGCCGCTTAATGAGCAACGCTGCTTCGCTTACAAAAGCGCAATTGCGTCTTGAGCGTCTCGCCCTGCGGGACGCTCTTTCTGTTGAAGAGCGGAGTGAAAAAAGCGCCGCCATGGCTGAAAAAGCTGTGGCGGCATTGTCTTTTTCTGCCGGGACTGTGATCTCAGGCTTCATGCCCATCCGTTCCGAAGCAGACACCCGGCCGCTGATGGAAGCTTTGCGCGACAAGGGCGCCACACTTTGCCTGCCGGTGATGCTTGACCGCGAGACCATCGTCTTTCGTGAATTCGTTCGAGATGCAGAACTGGTAAAGACCGGCTTTGGCACCAAGGGGCCGGATGAGAATGCGTCGGTCTTGGACCCGGATATCCTGCTTGTGCCTCTCTCGGTCTTCGATGGTCGCGGCCAGCGTATCGGCTATGGGGCAGGGCATTACGACCGCGCCATTGCGCGCCTACATGCAAAAGGCCTGGAACCCTTGCTGATAGGCATTGCATTCGACTGCCAGGAAGTGCCATCAGTGCCGGCAGAAGCGCATGACGTCGCGCTGGACGCGATTTTGACCGAAAGCGGCATGCGGCATTTCACTGGCAGGGCAGGGGCATGAGACTACTTTTTCTCGGGGATATGGTGGGCAAGACTGGACGCACGACCGTCTGGGAGAAACTGCCGGGACTGATCTCCGACCTGAAACTGGATTTCGTCATCGTCAATGGCGAGAATGCCGCTGGCGGTTTCGGCATTACCGAAGACATCTATCTGGAAACCATCAATGCCGGGGCTGATGTGGTGACCACCGGCAACCATGTCTGGGACCAGAAAGAGGCCGTTTCCTTCTGTGAGCGGCACGACCAGTTCCTGAGGCCAGCCAACTATCCGAAGGGTACCCCCGGCAAGGGATCGGGCCTCTTTTATGCCCGCAATGGCGCGCGCGTGCTGGTCGCCAACATCATGGGCCGCGTCTTCATGCATCCTGAGTTGGACGATCCCTTTAGCTCCGCCGAAAGCATTCTCGCGGCCTGCCCGCTGAAGGAGCAGGCGGATGCGATCATCTTCGATTTTCACGCCGAGGCCACGAGCGAAAAACAATGTTTCGGCCATTTCGTCGATGGCCGCGCCAGCTTCGTCGTCGGCACCCATACGCATGTGCCGACTGCGGATGCACAGATCCTGAACGGCGGAACGGCCTATATGTCAGATGCGGGCATGTGCGGCGATTACGATTCCTCGCTCGGCATGGAGAAGGAAGAGCCGATCAACCGGTTTATCTCGAAAATGCCGAAGGGCCGTTTCGAGGCGGCAAGCGGTCCTGCGACGCTGTGCGGCGTTGGGGTGGAGATTTCCGATAGCACCGGCTTGGCGGAGAAGATCGCGCCCTTGCGAATTGGGCCAAGGCTGGCGGAGACTGTTCCGGCGTTTTGGGCTTGAGTGTTTGCGTCCACCCCGCAATGACAACAATGTGAGCGCAACCTACCGCTAACAGCTAGACGAACCCTCATCCTTGCCGCATCCTTCCCTGCATTCGCCTTTCTGGGGAGTGGTGCCATGCGTCGCATATCCATGCCTGCATTGATCGCCATATTGTTCAGCGCCGCCTCGGTTGCCGCGCAGGAACCTCCCGATCGCCCTCCCGTCAGCCAGTGCCAGGCGATTGCGCAGGCGCTTCCCAAGGTCACTTTCGCCAGCTTCAAGCCATCCGATATCACGAAGGCTGAGCTCAGCGACCGGGAAGAGGTGAAGATCCAGTATATCGGCCATTCCACCTATACGATCGAGTCACCCGAAGGCGTGGTGATTGCCACCGACTATAACGGCGTCTACCGCCCGCCGGTCATGCCGACAGTAGCGACCATGAACAATGCGCACACCACCCATTACACGCTCGCACCAGAGCCTGAGATCAAACATGTGCTGCATGGCTGGAGCGATGTGCCGGGTGAAAAGGCCGTTCACAAGCTGGAAGTGGGCGATGTCTATATTCGCAATGTGACCTCGGATATTCGCAACCGCTGGGGTGGCGGTGGTCTGCTGACCAAGGACGGCAATTCGATCTTCATCTTTGAAGTGGCCGGGCTCTGCATCGGCCACCTCGGGCATCTGCATTACGAGTTGACGGAAACGCAATATGCGGAAATCGGCCGGCTGGATGTGCTGATGGTGCCGGTCGACGGCGGGCTGACGATGGGGGCGGACAGCATGAGCCGCATCGTCAAGCGGTTGCGCTCCGCGCTCATTTTGCCGATGCACCAGCCGAGCGCTCTGGAGCGGTTTCTCGTGGCCTTCGGACCTCAGTTCAAGATCGCCTATGCCAGTGACCCGATAATCCGGGTATCGATGCGAAACCTTCCCCGCCAGCCGCAAATACTCGTGCCGCAAGGCATGTAGCAAACGTCAGCCACGACCGATCGGTGCAACGGCCACGCCTGTGCAAAAGCGCCGCGCATCCCAGAGATGCACGGCGCTTGCGGTCGTCAGTCGACGATCGGATCAGGCGAAGGTCAGGTGCTGTCGAACGCCGACATCCGGCATTTTTTCGTCCGACATATTGGCTTTCGCGATTTCCCAGCCGAATTTCAGCGTGCTGTCGGTGGAGGCCCAGATGTCGGCGTCATCGACATGCAGAGCCAGCATCACCAGTTGAGGGTCGCTCTTGCCGTGTTCGTACCAGGCGGCGGTAACGGAGTTCCAGTATTCCTCGAGCTTGGTCTTATCGTCACGGACTTCCAGCTTGCCCGACAGGCAGGCGTGGTAGTCGTGATCCTTGCCGATAACGCAAAAATGCGCGCGCGAACCGGACTTCAGCGACTGGACGAGATCGGTATCCCGCTTGGAGAAGAACCAGATGGTGTTGGTCTTCGGGTCCGCATGCGGCGCCATGGGCTGCATGTGGCTGTGGAGACCTTCCAGGCCCAGCATGCCCGCATGGACGGAATTGATCTCGTCCCAAAGCTGACGGGCGGGTTGTTCGCGTGCTTCAGTCAGGCTTACCATTCAGTGATCTCCTTGCGGTTCCTGTTCCTTCCGGCAGCGATCCGGTCATGATCTCGCCGCCTGTGATCACAACGGCGGGAGAGGATTTCTGTTCCTTGCAGCGCTGTCATGTGGATGCGAGAAGAAGGGGGGTACGGGCTTGAACAGCCGCCATATCGCCCTTATAAGGCCCCCAATCCAAACAAACGATCCGATCAGGGGTGCCATGGCTGGCCATTCACAGTTCAAGAACATCATGCATCGCAAGGGGAAACAGGATTCGATCCGTTCGAAGATGTTCTCCAAGCTTGCCCGTGAAATCACCGTTGCAGCCAAGTCCGGTCTTCCGGACCCGACCATGAACGCTGCTCTTCGCCTGGCTGTGCAGAACGCCAAGGCGCAGTCAATGCCGAAGGACAATATCGACCGCGCCATCAAGAAGGCGTCCGGCGCGGATGCGGAAAACTACGATTCTGTGCGCTATGAAGGCTACGGTCCTGGTGGCACGGCAGTCATCGTCGAGGCGCTGACGGACAACCGCAACCGCACGGCATCCAATATCCGCTCGATCTTCACCAAAGCTGGTGGCGCACTTGGCGAAACCGGTTCGGTGTCCTTCTCCTTCGACCGCGTCGGCGAAATTACCTACAAGGCATCCGTTGGCGATGCTGACAAGGTGATGGAAGCGGCAATCGAAGCCGGTGCCGAAGATGTCGAAAGCGGCGAAGAAGGCCACACGATCATCTGCGGCTTCGAAGACATCAATGAAGTTTCCAAGGCGCTCGAAGCGACGCTTGGCGAAGCTGACAGCGTCAAGGCAGTCTGGCGTCCGCAGAACACCGTTCCGGTGGATGAGGAAAAGGCCCAGTCGTTGATGAAGCTTATCGGCAATCTCGAAGACGATGACGACGTGCAGAACGTCTATTCGAACTTCGAAGTGTCCGAAGAAGTCATGGCGAAGCTGTCTGCTTGACACTCTCTGGCTCCGTCCGATGTGAGGACGGCAATCGAAAGCGACAGATCAAAAGCACTAAGGCCGGATTTGCTCCGGCCTTTTTCATTTTCAATGGTGACAGTGGTAGAGGCGTGTCAGAGCACAGTCGGCTCAAGCCGCCTTCTTCACGCCTCCGCGCACCTCGGCGAAAACTTCAACCGACCGCAGCCGCTTATTGATGTCGTGGATCGGCATGGAGACGATCAATTCGTCTGCGCCGGTCTCGCCCAGGAACTGCTGAAGCTTGCGATCGATGGTCGCGTGCGAACCGACGGCGGCGTAGCGCAGCGTGTGTTCCACCGTGATCCGCTCCATATCGTTCCAGTAACCGTCCATGCTGTCCACCGGCCGCGGGAAGGGCGTGCGGACATTCTTGCGCAGATTGACGAATTGCTGTTGCGCGGAGGTGAAGAGATGTCGCGCCTCCTCGTCCGTATCGGCACCGACCCCCATGATGCCGACCATCATGTAAGGCTCCGATAACGTCGCGGATGGCTGGAAGCGCTCGCGGTAGATGGCAATCGCATCCATCAGCATGTCCGGGGCGAAGTGCGAGGCGAAAGAATAGGGCAGGCCCAGCGCCGCGGCGAGATGGGCGCTGTAGATGCTTGAGCCCAGAAGCCAGATCGGCACGTTGGAGTTGACACCCGGCACGGCAAGGATTGCCTGGTCCGGCTCGGGGGAGCCGAGATAGCGTTGAAGCTCAACGATGTCATGCGGGAAGTTTTCCGCTCCAGCGTCGAGATTGCGGCGAAGCGCACGCGCCGTGCGCATATCCGTACCCGGTGCCCGACCGAGGCCGAGATCGACACGCCCCGGCAGCAATGCTGCGAGCGTGCCGAACTGTTCGGCAATCACGAGCGGCGAATGGTTCGGCAGCATGACGCCACCCGAGCCGACGCGGATCCGAGAGGTCGCGGCACCCACATGGGCAATGACAATGGACGTGGCGGCGCTGGCGATGCCTGGCATGCCGTGATGTTCGGCAAGCCAGAAACGCTCGTAACCGTTCTCTTCCGCCTTGATGGCCATGCGGCGGGAATTATCGAGCGCCTTGCTTGCGTTCTCTCCGTCGCCAATCGGCGAGAGATCGAGAATGGAAAAGGGAATCATGGCATGCTCCTTGCGGCATTTCTTTGTAAGGAAATGTAATGCGAAGTGTCGCATTTGCCATAGTCGTCGCAGCGAATTGATCCATGGTTCAAAAAAACTGACGGGCTGATGACGCGTAGGGCGTGGCTCCAGTCCGGCTTTTCTCATTGAATGTTTTTGTTTTGTTCACTTATGGCTGGCAGGTTTCAAGCCCACAGGATAGGGTTTGACACATGCAAAACGCGATTCGAATTATCGGCATTGATCCGGGCCTAAGGCGTACCGGCTGGGGCGTCATCGAAACGATTGGCAACAGCCTGCGTTTCGTTGCCTCCGGCACTGTGACGTCCGATGCCGAGATGGACCTCGCGTCGCGCCTTTGCCAGTTGCATGACGGGCTGGCGGATGTCGTGCATTCCTATCAGCCAGATGAAGCAGCTGTTGAACAGACCTTTGTCAACAAGGATGCTGTGGCGACGCTGAAGCTCGGACAGGCGCGTGGCATCGCCATGCTCGTTCCTGCGCGCGCAGGTCTTCATGTTTCCGAATATGCACCGAATGCGGTCAAGAAGGCGGTGATCGGGGTCGGCCACGGGGAAAAGCAGCAGATCCACATGATGCTCAAAATCCTGATGCCGAAGGCCGAGTTCAAGGGCAACGATGCCGCCGATGCGCTGGCGATCGCCATCTGTCATGCACATAACCGCGGTGGCGAGCGGATGCGCCGCATTCTCGCCGCCGGCTAGGCAGACTCTTTTCGGCTTTAAGCTCTCTCTCTCAAACATCACGGACGCGACGATGATCGGCAAACTCAAAGGCACCATAGAAGAAATCGGCGACGACTACGTTCTCGTTGACGTTCATGGCGTCTGCTATGTGGCGCATTGCTCGGCACGCACGCTGTCGCGGCTTGGCTCTGTCGGCGAGGCGGTCGTGCTGTTCATCGAGACCTATGTGCGCGAGGACCAGTTGAAGCTGTTCGGCTTCATGAGTGCTCTGGAACGCGAGTGGTTCAACCTGCTGCAAAGCGTGCAGGGTGTGGGCTCCAAGGTGGCGCTTGCCGTGCTGTCGACGCTCTCGCCATCCGAACTTGCCAATGCCATCGCGTTGCAGGACAAGGCCGTTGTGTCGCGTGCGCCTGGCGTCGGTCCGAAGGTCGCGATCCGCATCGTCACCGAGCTGCGCAACAAGGCCCCTGCTTTTGCCGGAGAAGCGTCAGGTGCCATCGGGCTCAAGCAGGAGATCGGCGAAGGGGCGGCGCCTGCGCCGGTCGCCGATGCCGTCTCGGCTTTGACCAATCTCGGCTATTCGCGCGATCAGGCTGCCAACGCCGTGGCGGCCGCCTTGAAGAATGGCGGGGAGGGTGGAGACAGCGCCAAGCTGATCCGACTGGGCTTGAAGGAGCTTTCACGGTAGATCTGATATTTGTATTTTTGGCGGATGAATGATAATATTTCCGCCATATGATGTTTTTTCTTACGGGTGCATATCATGGGATGGGAAGTCGTCGTTTCGTCAAAGGGGCAGGTAACGTTGCCTAAAGACATGCGTGAAGCGCTCAACCTTCGCCCCGGTGATCAGGTCGTCTACTCCATCATTGATGGCGAAGTGGTGCTGACGCCAAAGAATATTGATTTCAATGATCTCGCTGGCCTTTTAGGTAAGCCTCCCAAGGGCCGTGCCACCTTGGAAGAAATAGACGAGACCGTCAGCAAGGCTGCAGGCCATAGCGTCGTCGATACCGATGATGATCAGGCGGATGCCGCTGCATGATAGTGTATGGCGTGGATACGAACGTCGTTCTTCGTCTTTTCGTTGATGATGAACCAGACCAACGGGAAGCAGCACTGCGTTTCGGAGCAGGGATTGGCCGCGACTACACTGTCTTCGTAACGCTTCTCACTCTGATCGAGCTCAGTTGGGCTTTGAAGTCACAATACGGTTTCAATCGACGACAGATCAGCTTGGCCATTCGCAAGTTGCTGCACACAAGGGGTTTGGTCGTTGAAGGACACGATAAGGTCGTCAAAGCCGTCCGTCTGGTTGAGCGCCATAATGCCGACTTCACGGACGCGCTTATCGCCTGTCAGTCGCTCGGCGAAGGCTGCAAAACCATTTACACCTTCGACATCAATGCAGCGCGGAAAATACCCGGAATGGAACTTTTGACATGAGTGAGGCTGCACGGCTGATTTCTTCTGAGAAACGCGGCGAGGATATCGACACCACGCTGCGCCCGCAGACGCTGGATGATTTTACCGGCCAGGCGGAGGCGCGCGCCAATCTGAAGATCTTCATCGAAGCGGCGAAGAACCGTGGCGAGGCGCTGGACCATGTGCTCTTCGTCGGCCCGCCCGGTCTTGGCAAGACGACGCTGGCGCAGATCATGGCGAAGGAGCTTGGCGTCAACTTCAAGTCGACCTCCGGTCCTGTCATCGCGAAAGCTGGCGATCTCGCCGCGCTGCTGACGAACCTTGAAGAGCGTGACGTTCTGTTCATCGACGAAATCCATCGGCTGAGCCCGGCGGTGGAGGAAATCCTCTATCCCGCCATGGAAGACTTTCAGCTGGACCTGATCATCGGAGAGGGTCCGGCGGCGCGCTCGGTGAAGATCGATCTGTCGAAGTTCACCCTCGTTGCCGCCACCACACGCCTTGGTCTTTTGACCACGCCGCTTCGCGACCGTTTCGGCATTCCGGTGCGCCTGTCTTTTTACACGGTGGATGAGCTTGAACTGATCGTGCGACGCGGTGCGCGGTTGATGGGGCTGCCGATGACGGATGAGGGTGCGCGCGAAGTTGCGCGCCGCGCGCGCGGAACGCCGCGTATTGCCGGGCGCCTGCTACGCCGCGTGCGCGACTTTGCCGAAGTGGCCCGCGCCGAAGCCGTAACCCGCGAAATTGCCGATCAGGCGCTGACGCGGCTTCTGGTGGATAATATGGGTCTCGATCAGCTGGACATGCGCTATCTGACGATGATCGCGGTGAATTTCGGCGGCGGGCCGGTGGGCATCGAGACGATTGCTGCTGGGCTTTCGGAGCCGCGCGATGCGATCGAGGACATCATCGAGCCCTATATGATTCAGCAGGGATTTATTCAGAGAACACCGCGTGGCCGTATTTTGACCGCGACGGCGTGGAAGCATCTCGGTATGCAGCCGCCTAAGGATCTCGAAGCGGCGCAGTTTCGCCTTTCTCTCGAGGACGAGTAAATTTGATCACGCGCCGTGCGCTTCTTAAAATGGCCGCGACTGCCAGCGCTGGCTTCTTTTCGCTTGGAGCTTACGCAGGTGGGGTAGAGCCACTGTTGCGGCTTGCGACCACACGCTACCGCATCACGCCGCCGAATTGGCCGACGGGGCAAAGCCTGCGTATTGTCGTGATCGCCGATCTGCATGCCTGCGAACCATGGATGTCGCCAGAGCGGATCTCTCGCATTTGCAACCATGCCAATACGCTTGGCGGCGATATCATCCTGCTGCTGGGGGACTATGTCACCGGCATGCAGCGCTTCATCACAGATATCGTCGCGCCAGCGCAATGGGCCAACGCGCTGTCTGCCTTGCGGGCACCCTATGGCGTACACGCCGTGTGCGGCAATCACGACTGGGCGCAGGACCCTGAGGCGCAGAGGCTTCGGCTGAAGGAGACGGTTTCGCACCGGGCGCTGCGGGCCGTCGGCATAACCGTCCATTCCAATACCGCTATCCGCAGCGGATCCGAGGAGCATCCCTTCTGGATTGCCGGACTTGAGGATCAGTGGGCCTATCGCGAACGCGGCGAGGTCGCGGGCCTTGACGATCTTCCCGGGACGCTGGCGCAGGTTACCGATGATGCGCCGATCATTATGATGGCGCATGAGCCGGATATTTTCCCGACAGTGCCGGAGCGTGTGTCTCTGACATTGTCCGGCCATACCCATGGCGGGCAGGTCAATCTGTTCGGTTGGCGGCCCGTCGTTCCCTCCATTTACGGCGAACGTTATGCCTATGGTCACAAGGTGGAAAACAGTCGTCATCTGATCGTGTCTGGCGGTCTTGGTTGTTCGGGCGCGCCGATCCGCTTCCTGTCACCACCGGAAATCGTGGTGATCGATCTCGTCGGCTGACGGAACCAGACCGCCACCACCGCCCTTTCCCGTTCTTTCAATGGGAGAAGCTGCATGACGACGTATCGCAAAGGCACCAAGGTCAGCTGGAAGTGGGGCAATGGCAAGGGCGAGGGCAAGGTGGCCGAGAGCTTCACCGAGGATGTCGAGCGCAAGATCGACGGCTCGACGATCAAGCGCAAGGCAAGCAAGGACGAGCCGGCCTATCTGATCGAGCAGGACGATGGCGGCAAAGTACTGAAGAGCCATTCGGAGCTTGATAAGGCAAGTTGAGTCGCAGATCGCCGTCGCTCGTCAAATGGAGGCCGATGCGCTGATCGCGTCGGGCTTCATGACTTATATGCGAGAGGAGTGACGAGATGACGTATGATCCGACACGGGTTTTCAAAAAGCTGGCGCGCAACAACAGGCTTGCCAATCTTCGCCTGCACCAAGCGTGCCTGCAACTGACGGCAGAGGAACTGGTCGCTCCACGCACCAGCTTCTTTCCGACGATCCGTGAGACCCTCAATCACATCTATCTGGTGGACATGTTCTATCTCGATGCGATGAAGGGCGGCTCGTTGGGTCCCAAGGTCTTCGACGTCAGCGAGCCCTACACCGATATGGAGACATTGGCGCAGGTGCAAGCTGCCCTCGATATGGATTTGATATCCTTCGTCGATGGTCTGGACGGAGAGATGCTCTTCGCAACGGTTCACGTTTATCGCGGTGCGCGGGTGCAGCAGGATCGTTGCGACGATATTCTCTCCCATCTCTTCCAGCACCAGACGCATCATCGCGGCCAGGTTCATGCAATGCTGTCCGGCACTCGGCTTAAGCCCCCACAGCTCGATGAATTTCTCGTTGGAGACGATGCTCCTGTTCGCAAAACCGAATTGCAGGCATTAGGATGGACGGAAACTGATTTGATGTTTCCTGTTTAATTTATTGGATGCCTGATGGTTGAAGACACCCGTATTCGTATAAAATTCAAGCCGAAGCGCCTCTTTCAGATGCGCGTTGCCGGTATCGCCTTTCGCAACAGCCATGTGCTGGTCCACCGCGCCACCCACGAAAAATTCTGGACCTTTCCGGGCGGAAGGGCGGAAATGGGCGAGCGATCGGAAGAGACGCTGGCGCGCGAGATGGTGGAAGAACTGGGTGCCGAGGTTTCAGTGGGGCGGCTTCTCTGGGTGGTGGAGAACTTCTTTCATTACGAGGGTCGGAAGTGGCACGAGCTTGGCTTCTATTATTTGATGGACCTGCCTGAAAGCTTTCCCTTCGATGAGGAGAAGATCATCCACCGCGTCCAGGACGGCAAGAATGCGCTGGAGTTTCGCTGGGCGAAGGCTACGACAGAGGCGTTGACGGCACTCGATATCCCGCCCTATTTCATTGCCCGAGAGATCGAAAACTTGCCCCCATCCACCCGCCATGTGGTGTGGGACGACGGCAATCTGGACGACAAATGAGCACTTCCCAACCGCGCCATATGATCCGGCTGGACCACAAGCCGCAGCTCTTCAGTTTTCGCGTGGCTGCGCTGATCTTCCACCAAGGCTATCTTCTGGTGAACCGCAGTGTGACCGACCGTTACTGGGCGCTACCGGGTGGGCGGGCCGAAATTGGCGAAAGCACGGAAGAGACGATCCTGCGCGAGATTGAAGAAGAGCTTCACGTGAAGGCGAGTATCGAACGCCTCGTCTGGTCGGCGGAGAACTTCTTCGCCTACGGCGATTATCAGGCGCATGAAATGGCCTTTTATTATCAGATCCGTCTCGATGAATCCTTCCCATTTCGTGAGAGCGATATCATTCACCGCGTCGCCGATGGCGAGACCGAGGTGGAATTCTGCTGGTTGCCGGCAACGGCCAAGGCCCTGAGACAGAACGATCTGCGACCCGTCTTCATTGCCGACAGCATCGAGACTCTGCCCACGCGACATCAGCATGTGATCGTGCGTGAAGGCAATCAACCCAGGACTCAAGAATGACTGACATTACCGTTTCCCTATCAGGAGAATTGATCGAACACGGCCATCGGCTGGTGCAGCGGGTCTATTACGAAGACACGGATTTCTCCGGCCTCGTCTATCACGCCCGCTATCTGCATTTCCTCGAGCGCGGACGCACCGATTATCTGCGCTGCCTCGGTTGCGAGCAGAGTGCGCTTTTGACGGCGGATGAGGAAGGCCTGGTGTTCGTGGTTCATCGCATGGAGATCGACTTCAAAAGCCCGGCACGGATGGATGATGTGCTGACCATCACTACCATCACCGAAAAGGCGGGTGGGGCGAAAATGATACTGAACCAGGAAATCCGCCGTGGCGAGACCCTGCTGATCGCGGCAAAAGTGATCATCGCCGTCATCAATGGCAAAGGAAGACCAAGACGCCTTCCGGACACCATTGCGGAGAAGTTTTTGAAGTAAACCGGAGCGCGGGACAGAAAACCCGCTCTTGGCCCCATGTTTCGTAACACTCCCTTAACCATAATGTAGTCTTACTGAAACGCCCGGTATTTGTGGGTTATACGCCTTCCTTTTACCAAATTTAGCGGCGAGTAAGGCGTACTGGCAGTTATCGGGGCAAAGGCGACGGGCTGGCGGATCTTAACCGCGACGCTTAACGCATTGATGCGTGTTTGAATCGCCCGGTCATGCACCGGGCGTTTGGATTCGGGGATTGGAATATTTATGGAACAGGCAGGTTTGGCAGCGGCAACGCATGATGTGAGTCTTTGGGCGCTGTTCATGCAGGCTGGACTCATCGTCAAGCTGGTGATGATCGGCCTCCTGGCCGCCTCGGTTTGGACGTGGGCCATCGTCATCGACAAATATATGAGCTTCACCAAGGCACGACGTCAGTTCGATCAGTTCGAACAGGTATTCTGGTCCGGCCAGTCGCTTGAAGAGCTGTACCGCACGCTGGCCGAGCGCCAGAATGGCGGTCTTGCGGCAATCTTCGTGGCCGCCATGCGCGAATGGAAGAAGTCCTTCGAGCGCGGCGCGCGTTCGCCGATCGGTCTGCAGATGCGTATCGATAGGGCCATGGATGTGACGATGGCACGTGAAGCTGAGCAGTTCGAGGCGCGTCTCGGCTCGCTGGCAACGATCGGTTCTGCGGGTCCGTTCATCGGCCTGTTCGGCACCGTTGTCGGTATCATGACCTCGTTCCAGGCAATTGCCGGTTCGAAATCTACCAACCTTGCGGTCGTCGCGCCCGGTATTGCCGAAGCGCTTCTGGCAACGGCGATCGGCCTCGTGGCCGCTATTCCGGCCGTCATGGCCTATAACAAGTTTATGGGCGATGCGCACAAGCTTTCCGCACGGATGGAAGGTTTTGCCGACGAGTTTTCCGCGATCCTGTCTCGCCAGATCGACGAGAAGCTGCAGACGCGTCAGGCCGCGCAGTAAGACGCAACGCCGAAAGCCAGTGGAGTAAAACGCGATGGGTATGTCAGCAGGCGGAAGCGGTGGTGGTTCGGGTGGTCGTCGCGGCCGTGGACGCGGTCGCCGTGGCGGCGGTGCGATCAGCGAAATCAACGTGACACCGCTCGTGGACGTCATGCTCGTGCTGCTGATCATCTTCATGGTGGCAGCACCGATGATGACGGTCGGCGTTCCGGTCGATCTGCCGCAGACCTCTGCGTCTGCTCTCAATTCGGAAACGCAGCCGATCACCATTTCGGTCAATGCCAATGGCCAGATCCATTTGCAGGAAACGCCGATCGAAGCGGCGGAAGTGGCCGACAAGCTGAAGGCGATTGCCACCACCGGATACAATGAGCGCGTCTTCGTGCGTGCCGATTCTGTCGCCGCCTACGGCGTTGTCGCGGATGTGATGGCACGTATCCAGGGTGCCGGCTTCAAGAATATCGGCCTCGTAACACAACAGAAACAGGATAATTGACGACCGCGATGAAGGGCAGCATCACCACATCTGCGATTGTGCACGCCTCGCTGCTGGCCTTTGCCCTTGTGTCCCTGGGCTCGCCGGCACCGCTCGAGGTGTCTCAGGCCGAGTCGATGCCTGTAGAACTCGTGTCCGTCGAGGAAATGACGCAGATTCAACAGGGTGACAAGAAGGCGCCGAAGGCGGAGAAATCCGCGCCGGTGCCGACCACGCGTCCTGACACCGTACCTAACGCGCAAAATATCGGCAACAACAGCGCCGATCTCGATGCGCCGCCCACGCCGACTGAAAAGCCGAACAACAATGTCGCTGCCGCCGCTCCGCCCAAGCAGGAGCAACCGGCGCCGGTCGTCGATACCAACCCGAACGACGTCAAGGACATCGTAAAGGAAGAGACCGCGCCGAAGCCGCAGGAGATGGCGGCACTTCCCATGCCAAAACCGGAAATCACGCCACCGCCGAAGCCTGCCGAGCCAAAGCCAGCCGAACAAAAGGCTGAAGAGCCGCCACCGCAGAGCCAGGAACCGGCGGAAATTGCCGTGCGGCAGAATGTGCCGCGCCCGAATGCGCGCCCGCAGCCGCCGGAACAGAAGCCCGAGCCGCCAAAGCCCGAGGCCCAGAAACCGGCTGAGCAGAAGCCTGCGGAAAAACCCACCGAGAAGAAGAGCGATCAGGCCAAGGCCAATGAAAAGCCTTCTGACAAGAAGGTGGCTGATCGCAAGCAGGAAACCGCCAAAGCTGCCGCAACTCAGCAGAGCGAATTCAACGCCGACGAGATTTCAGCGCTTCTCAACAAGCAGGCGCCATCCGGCGGCGGCGCGAAGCGCTCAACCCAGACGGCGGCGCTTGGCGGCAAGAAGACGATCGGCACGGGTTTGAGTGCCAGCGAGATGGATGCCCTTCGCGGGCAGATTTCCAAGAACTGGTCGATGGTCGCCGGTCTGACGGATGTCGCGCAGGTGGTCGTCGAAGTGCGTGTCCAGCTCGATCGGTCGGGCGCGATTGTCGGGCGGCCTGAGGTTTCCGCAACCGGCGGGCCGGAAGGCACGCGCCGTGCGGTGGAGGGCAGTGCGGTCCGCGCTGTCATGAGATCCGCGCCATTTACCAATCTCCCAGCGGATAAATACGATGGTGAAAAAGGATGGAACACGTTGTTGCTGACATTCACGCCGGACGATTTCGGTGTGTGAGGCAGGACGTTGAAACTGTCACATCCCTATTCCGATCAAAGTGCAATTCATAAAAAGCTGAAAGGCTTGTTTCGATGATCAAGTTCTCTTTCCTTCGCGCGATGATGGTGGCCTCCGGCCTCATCCTGTCGTTCGTTGCGGTCACGCCGGCCAACGCGGAAGTTCGGCTCAACATCACCAAAGGCAATGTCCAACCGCTGCCGATCGCGATCACCGATTTCATGTCGGGTGACGGTATCGGCGCGCAGGTCTCCGCCGTGGTCGCAGCCGATCTGCAACGCTCGGGGCTGTTTGCGCCGATCAACAAGAGTGCCTTCATCGAGAAGATCAGCAATCCCGACCAGTCGCCACGCTTCGAAGACTGGAAGGTCATCAACGCGCAGGCACTGGTTACCGGCCGCGTGACGAAGGAGGCCGATGGCCGTCTTCGCGCCGAGTTCCGTCTGTGGGATACCTTCGCCGGCCAGCAGATGATGGGTCAGCAGTTCTTTACCCAGCCGGAAAACTGGCGTCGCGTCGCCCATATCATCGCCGATGCGATTTATGAGCGCGTCACTGGTGAAAAGGGCTACTTCGATACCCGCGTCGTTTTCGTTTCCGAAAGCGGTCCGAAGCAGCAGCGCAAGCGCCAGCTTTCCATCATGGACCAGGATGGTTTCAATGTTCGCAACCTGACAAATGGCAACGACCTTGTTCTGACGCCGCGCTTCTCGCCGAACCGCCAGGAAGTCACTTACATGTCGTTTGAGGGCAACCAGCCGCGCGTTTACCTGCTGCAACTGGAAACCGGACAGCGCGAAGTCGTCGGCAACTTCCCCGGCATGACCTTCTCCCCGCGCTTCTCGCCCGATGGTCAGAAGGTGATCATGAGCCTTCAGCAGGAAGGCAACGCCAATATCTACACGATGGATCTGCGCTCGCGTACAACGACGCGTCTGACCAATACCGGCGCGATCGATACGGCTCCGTCCTACTCGCCGGATGGCCAGCGCATCGCGTTCGAAAGCGACCGTGGCGGACGCCAGCAGATCTATGTGATGAATGCCGACGGCTCCGGCCAGACGCGTATTTCCTTCGGCGATGGCGCTTATTCCACGCCGGTCTGGTCTCCGCGTGGCGATCTGATTGCCTTTACCAAGCAGTCGGGCGGCAAGTTCTCCATCGGTGTGATGAAGCCAGATGGCTCCGGCGAGCGCATTCTGACGTCGGGCTTCCACAATGAGGGTCCGACATGGGCGCCAAATGGTCGCGTCCTGATGTTCTTCCGCCAGAACGCAGGCGCCGGTGGCCCGCAGCTCTTTTCCATCGATCTGACTGGCTATAACGAGCAGCAGGTGAAGACACCGACCTATGCTTCCGACCCGGCGTGGTCGCCGCTGCTGGACTGAAGCGTGTCGCGATCTGTGCGATTCGCTGTAGGGCAGTAGCCGTGTGTGACGGTGCATGTCGCACCAGACCGTCGCACAGGCTTGCATGACATATACGATCAATACCCGTCACATTAGTCCGTAGTCGCGGCTCTTGTGGCGGTTTTGTGGAGAATGCCGGAAATACGCCTCTTTCTTGCCGCAAATAGCTGTGAGGGAGCAAAAAACTGGGACATTTCCGTTTTGTTAACCATACGCGTTCGGGGGCCGTTAACCTCAATCGGTTAGCGTCTGGCAACGTTATCGAAATCCTAAGGAGAGACCGGCGATGAGCCGTACACACACTTCGGCGCTTAGCCCAATGCAGAAAATCGCCCGCAATCCGGCTGTCATCGCTCTGACGCTCGCTCTGGCACTTGCCGGCTGCGCGAACAAGAAGAACATGCCCAACAGCGCAGGCGATCTCGGCCTCAATGGTGGTGCAGGTTCTGCGACACCCGGTTCGCAGCAGGACTTCACCGTCAATGTCGGCGACCGCATCTTCTTCGATACCGACTCGACCTCGATCCGTGCCGATGCGCAGCAGACCCTGCAGCGCCAGGCTCAGTGGCTTGCTCGCTACCCGAACTACGCCATCACGGTTGAAGGCCATGCCGACGAACGCGGCACGCGCGAATACAACCTGGCACTCGGCGCACGCCGTGCAGCCGCCACGAAGGAATTCCTCGCTTCTCAGGGCGTCCCTGCCAACCGCATGAAGACGATCTCCTACGGCAAGGAACGTCCGGTCGCCGTTTGCGACGACATCTCCTGCTGGTCGCAGAACCGCCGTGCGGTTACCGTTCTTGGCGGCGCTGGCATGTAATTGCCTCGCGCAATCGTGATGAATTTTGCAAAGGCGGCCCCCGGGCCGCCTTTCGTTTTTTTCATAGTTTGGCCGAAGTTAAGTTGCTTTTTAATCGCAGATGGAAAAAATCTGGAGTTGCGCCGCTGGGGCGCAAATCAATGAGACAGGAAGCACTATGAAGAAACTTGTCGTGGCGGGAATGCTGGGGCTTGCAGCCTGCACCGGCTTGAGCGGCACAGCGATGTCGCAGCCGTTGTTCGGTTGGAGTGGGAGCGCTAGCACGACCAACTCGAAGGCTCCGGTGGTCAATGTCCAGGCCAATGAGACCTATCGCGTACAGCAGCTTGAAGAGCAGATCCGCCAGTTGAACGGTCGCATCGAAGAGATGAGCTTCCAGCTTCTCCAGATGCAGGAAACTATTCGCAAGGCGCAGGAAGATAATGAATTCCGCTTCCAGCAGCTGGAAGGTGGCGGTGGCAAGTCTTCAGCACCGGCAGCGACGCCGAAGAAGAAGGCGGAGGCGGATCTTCCGCCTGCCGGCACATCTGGTGCGCCATCTGACGATGTCGCCACCATCATCGGGGAGCCGTCTTCCGACGGCGCTTCGGTGGCGGGCGGTGCCGCTTCGACCGGGCCACGCTCCAATGCCGCACCTGGGGAAACGACGCTCGGCTCCATCGAACTCGATTCTCGCGGCCTGCCGGTTGGCGGTACGCTGAATTCCAACGCCAATAATTCTGCGGGCGCTCTTCCCGGTGTCGCCACCGGCAGCCGTCCGAGTGGTACCGATCCGGTCAATACCGCTGCGCTGACCAGCGAGAACGATATCTATCAGGCAGCCTACAGCCATGTTCTGGCTGGCGACTACAAGCAAGCGGAGCAGGGCTTCGAAAAGTATATTCAGGGCTATCCCAATGGCTCCAAGGCGGCTGATGCCAGCTTCTGGCTTGGCGAAGCGCAATATTCGCAGGGCAAGTTTACCGCTGCCGCAAAGACCTTTCTCGACGGCCACAAGAATTACGGAAAGTCTCCCAAGGCGCCTGAAATGCTTTTGAAGCTCGGCATGTCGCTTGCCGCTCTCGACAATAAAGACACCGCCTGCGCGACCTTGCGCGAAGTGCCCAAGCGCTATCCGAGCGCCTCCAAGACCGTTCTGGGCAAAGTCACCAGCGAACAGAAGCGTATCGGCTGCTGAGCCTGCTCGCAGCCCCTGCCATGGCAACGCCGTCTTCTCCGCTTGCGCCACTTCAGGCAGCGCGGATCTTTCTCGACAGACTTCAAAAGCCCGCCATTCTTCTTGTTGCCGTCTCAGGCGGCAGTGATTCCACCGGCCTGCTTCTTGCACTCAACGATAGTCTTCGCCTCTTTGCTCAGGTCGATGTCAAACTTGAGGTTGTCACCATAGACCACGCTTTGCGGCCCGAGGCTGCCGATGAAGCGGTCGCGGTCGCGCAGTTCTGCCATGCGCTTGCCATCCCCCATCACAGCCTTCGCTGGACTGACGAGAAGCCCAAAACCGGCGTTTCCGCTGCGGCGCGACTGGCGCGCTACCGGCTGATCGGCCAGGTCGCCGACAAGATCGGCGCGACTGCTATCGTCGTTGGCCATACGCGCGACGACCAGCGTGAAACGATTACCATGCGCAGCCATCGCAATGCGGCGCAGGACAGGCCCGGCCTTTCCGGCATGGCCGATGCGGTTCTTTACAATTCCCGGCACTGGGTGCTGCGCCCGTTTCTGAATGTAAGGCGCCAGGATATACGCGATTATCTCGTGACCAAGAACCAGGGCTGGTTCGACGATCCGTCTAACGAGGATGTAAAATATGAACGGGTGCGGGTCCGCAAAACGCCGGAGCCTGTTGATCTGTCCCTGGCCGCTCCATCGCTCAAGAGGGCAGAGCTTGCGTCGCGTGCTGCCGCATTCGTTTCCCGCGCCGTCGATGTCTTTCCTGCGGGCCTGATCCGGCTGCACGCAGAGCATCTTGGAGAGAATGCCGGCATTCTTCGCTATGCGATCTCCGCGCTGGCCTGCGTTGCCGGTGGCAGGCCTTATCCGCTCGCCGCCGACAGCCTGGACAGGGTGATGGAATTTCTGGCCGGAGGAATGCCCGGCAGGCTTACGGCGGGGCGCGTCGTCTTCGACCGACGCAAGGACGGACTCTATCTGATGCGGGAAAACCGCGATGTGCCGAGAACAACGATTTCTTCCGGTGCAACTGTCGTCTGGGATGGGCGGTTCGAGATCACCAATCGCTCGGACGTCGCCATGGTCGTGAGCGGCGAAGGTTGCGCCGATACGGCGCGAGAAGGACAGGGCGACTGTCCCGACAGAATTCCTTCAGGCGTCCTCAAGCGTGCGCGGTTGGCGCAGCCTCATCTCAGGCCAGACAAGGCTGAAGAGGCGGGAGAGGCGAGGGTTTTGATGGAAGCGATTTCCATCCGTCCATTGCTTGCGCCCTATGACCTGTTCCTGACGCGTTTCGATCTCGATCTGGCCAATGCGATTGCCGTTCGTCTGGGCCGCGAGGCTTATGCGCAGCCCCCGATCACCGGCCTTGGCCTGTAACAGGTGGGCGCGTTGGAAAATTGCGTCGAAATTTCGCAGAGTTTTTACCGCAAAACACATCTCCTTCTCCGCTTCGCCTTGGCAACCGCAACTGTCCTCCTTATGTTAGGGGCAACATAATGGCGGGCGGTCATACGTCCGTTGGAGTTCGGGGAGTTCAATGAACCCAAATTTTAGAAATTTCGCCTTGTGGGCGGTGATTGCTCTTCTGCTGATCGCACTTTTCAGCATGTTTCAGACGTCCCCGTCTCAATCCAGCTCACGCGAAATTCCATATTCGCAATTTATTCGTGACGTCGACACTGGCCGTGTCCGTGAAGTGACGGTAACCGGCAACCGCGTACTGGGCACCTATGCCGAGAACGGCACGACATTCCAAACCTATTCTCCAGTGATCGACGACTCGCTGATGGATCGTCTTCAACAGAAGAACGTCACCATCGTCGCACGGCCTGAAAGCGATGGCTCGTCCGGTTTCCTGAGCTATCTGGGCACGCTGTTGCCGATGTTCCTGATCCTTGGCGTCTGGCTGTTTTTCATGCGGCAGATGCAGGGTGGATCGCGTGGCGCGATGGGCTTTGGCAAATCCAAGGCGAAGCTTCTGACCGAAGCGCATGGCCGCGTCACTTTTGACGACGTCGCCGGCGTGGATGAAGCCAAGCAGGATCTCGAAGAAATCGTCGAATTCCTGCGCGATCCGCAGAAGTTCCAGCGTCTGGGCGGTAAGATCCCGCGTGGTGTGCTGCTCGTTGGTCCTCCCGGTACGGGTAAGACGCTTCTGGCGCGCTCGGTTGCCGGCGAAGCCAATGTTCCGTTCTTCACCATTTCCGGTTCCGACTTCGTCGAAATGTTCGTTGGTGTGGGTGCATCTCGCGTCCGCGACATGTTCGAACAGGCGAAGAAAAACGCGCCCTGCATCATCTTCATCGACGAAATCGACGCCGTCGGTCGCCATCGCGGTGCCGGTCTTGGCGGCGGTAACGATGAGCGCGAGCAGACGCTGAACCAGCTTCTGGTCGAGATGGACGGCTTCGAGGCCAATGAAGGCATCATCCTGATCGCCGCGACCAACCGTCCGGACGTTCTCGACCCGGCACTTCTGCGCCCAGGCCGTTTCGACCGCCAGGTCGTGGTGCCAAACCCGGATATCGTCGGCCGCGAACGCATTCTGAAGGTTCACGCCCGTAACGTGCCGCTGGCGCCGAATGTCGACCTCAAAGTTCTGGCACGCGGCACGCCGGGCTTCTCCGGTGCTGACCTGATGAACCTCGTCAACGAAGCAGCCCTGATGGCCGCGCGTCGCAACAAGCGTGTCGTCACCATGCAGGAATTCGAAGACGCCAAGGATAAGATCATGATGGGTGCGGAACGCCGCACGACCGCCATGACCGAGGCCGAGAAGAAGCTGACCGCCTACCATGAGGCGGGCCACGCTATCACCGCGCTCAACGTGCCGGTGGCCGATCCGCTGCACAAGGCGACGATCATTCCACGTGGCCGCGCACTCGGCATGGTCATGCAGTTGCCCGAAGGCGACCGCTACTCCATGAGCTACAAGTGGATGGTATCGCGCCTCGTTATCATGATGGGCGGCCGCGTTGCCGAAGAGCTGACCTTCGGCAAGGAAAACATCACCTCAGGTGCATCTTCGGATATCGAGCAGGCAACCAAGCTTGCGCGTGCCATGGTGACGCAGTGGGGCTTCTCCGACGAGCTTGGTCAGGTCGCCTATGGCGAGAACCAGCAGGAAGTCTTCCTTGGTCATTCCGTTTCGCAGTCGAAGAACGTTTCCGAGGCGACGGCGCGCACGATCGATAGCGAAGTTCGCCGTCTGATCGACGAAGCCTACACCGAAGCGCGCCGCATCCTGACCGAGAAGCACGACGAGTTCGTAGCTCTTGCCGAAGGCCTGCTGGAATATGAGACGCTGTCCGGCGAAGAAATCAAGGCACTGTTGCGTGGCGAAAAGCCTGCGCGCGACATGGGCGATGATTCGTCGAGCAGCCGCGGTTCCGCAGTCCCCAAAGCCGGCGTCAAGAAGGACGGCTCGAATGAGGCCAAGGGTGACGGCGAGGCGGAAGGCGGCATGGAACCCCAGCCGCGCTAAATCTCGCACAAAAGTCGATGACAAAAGGCCGCTCCAAAAGGGCGGCCTTTTTGTCTGGCGGTGAGCGCGTCCACGTGTTCCGTCATCGTATGCCTCGATCCGTGAATCCGAAGGCTTCAGCCGCAAGCGATTGAGATCTATCTATCATCGCATCGAGCTTGAGGATGAGTGGGGCAATGGAGCTTTGCGTCATGGAAAAGGGCTTGCTGGGAACGCCTCACATCTTAGAGGATGACATACGCGGTTGGCAGATTGCTGCGTCGTGTCACGTGTCTTGCCAGGCAGAACCTTGGCTACCCACCCACGCTTTCCTGGGGAGAAAACCCGCCACTCACGACATATATTTGGTTTTTGCGGTAATTTACGTGCCGCCAGACTCGCTTTGTGGCATCTAGCGGAAAAGGTTGCCGCCTGTCGATGTGTGGCGCCGTCATATATTTGGAGCTCACATGACACGTCGCTATTTCGGAACTGATGGCATTCGCGGGCAGTCGAACGTTTTCCCGATGACCCCGGATCTGGCGATGCGGGTCGGCATTGCCGTTGGCACGATCTTCCGGCGTGGTCATCACCGTCATCGCGTGGTCATCGGCAAGGATACCCGCCTTTCCGGCTATATGCTGGAAAATGCGCTGGTTGCCGGGTTTACCGCTGCCGGTCTCGATGTTTTCCTGCTTGGTCCGATCCCGACGCCTGCCGTCGCCATGCTGACGCGCTCGCTTCGTGCCGATATCGGCGTGATGATCTCGGCCTCGCACAATCCTTTTGCCGATAACGGCATCAAGCTTTTCGGCCCGGATGGCTACAAGCTTTCCGACGAGCTTGAGCTCGAAATTGAGGATCTGCTCGACAAGGATATCTATGCGCAGCTTGCCAAGCCGCATGAAATCGGTCGCGCCAAGCGCGTCGATGGCGACATCTATCGCTATATCGAATTCGTCAAGCGGACGCTCCCGCGCGACGTGACGCTGAGCGGTTTGAGGATCGCCATCGATTGCGCCAATGGCGCAGCCTACAAGGTGGCTCCAACGGCGCTGTGGGAACTCGGCGCGGAAGTTGTCACCATAGGCAACGAGCCGAACGGTACGAACATCAATTTCGAGTGCGGCTCGACCCATCCCGACGCGCTACAGAAGAAGGTGCATGAGGTGCGCGCCGATATCGGCATTGCGCTCGATGGCGATGCCGACCGCGTGATCATCGTCGATGAGCGTGGGCAGATCGTTGACGGCGACCAGCTGATGGCGACGATTGCCCACAGCTGGGCGGAGGACAATATCTTACGCGGCGGTGGTATTGTCGCAACCGTCATGTCCAATCTCGGGCTCGAGCGCTTCCTTGGCGACAAGGGTCTGACACTTGCGCGCACCAAGGTCGGTGACCGCTACGTTGTCGAACATATGCGCAATCACGATTTCAACGTCGGCGGCGAACAGTCCGGCCATATCGTCCTGTCCGATTATGGCACCACCGGTGACGGTCTTGTCGCAGCACTTCAGGTGCTGGCACGGGTAAAACGTTCGGGCCGGACGGTCAGCGAGGTGTGCCGCAAGTTCGAGCCCGTCCCGCAACTCCTCAAGAATGTCCGCATCTCCGGCGGAAAACCCTTGGAAAACCCCGTCGTCAAGCAGGCTATTGCAGATGCGGAAAGCGCGCTTGCTAACAAGGGACGTCTTGTCATTCGCCCATCCGGTACCGAACCCTTGATCCGGGTGATGGCGGAAGGCGACGACAGTGCGCAGGTCGAACGCATCGTCAACGATCTCGTCGGCATCATTGCCAACGCGAAGTCGGCTGCCTGACCGGCATTCTCATCGGGCATGTGCCGCTTTAGCGGGAGGCTTCCTTTCCCTGAAAGCAGCCTTACATCCAGAAGACGCGGGAGGTTTCTGCTGCATCGCATAACCGCAGTGCGGTTTCGCGCAAGACCTGCTTTGGAGATTGCTTACACCGACAGCTGGTCAACGCTGGTAGATGCTGGCTTGAGAAACGCATGAAGGCTTTCGTCGGACATTGGTTTTGAGAACAAGTAGCCCTGAATCAGCGTACAGCCCAGCGTTTTGATGACGGCCAACTCGGCTTCGGTTTCCACGCCTTCCACGATTGTGTCCAGGCCCATTTCCCGGCTTAGCGTCAGCAGAGAGCGTACGATATTGTAGCTGGCGGTATCGTCCTGGATGTTTCTGACGAAGCTGCGGTCGATCTTGAGCTTGGTCAGCGGCAGCGAGTGCAGGGATGTCAGGCTCGAATAGCCGGTGCCGAAATCGTCCAATGAGATACCGCAGCCGATCTTGCGCAGCGCTTCGACAGATTTGCGCGCCTGTCGCGTGTCGTGGATGATGGCCGTTTCCGTGATTTCGAGATCAAGCCGTCGTGGATCGAAGCCGCTATTGACGATGATGGCGATAACGGCGAGCGTGGCTTCGGCACTGTTGATGTCCTGGGCGGAGAGATTGAAAGACAGCCTGATAGTGCCGGGCCAGGTTTTCGCCGCGCCTAGAGCCTTTTTTAGCAGAGGTTTCGTCAGCGTGCCGACGATGCCTGCGCGTTCGGCAATCGGAATAAACTGGCTGGGCGTCACCGCTCCCAAGAGCTTGCTGTCCCAGCGCGCCAGAGCCTCAAAGCCCACTGTTTCCCCTGACGTCACGTCTTGGATTGGCTGGTAGACAACGGATAGCTCTGTATCGAGGTCGGCTTTGCGCAAAGCCTGTTCGATGCGTGCATCCCGGTGAATCTCGACGATGTGCCTTGCTGTAAAGAGCGTGCTGTTGCCGCGGTGTTCGCGCTTGCTTTGGTAGAGAGCGTAATCGGCTCGGTCGAAAAGTTCATCCGGGGTCGATGCGACGTTGGGATAGACGGCGATGCCGATCGAGGCCGAGATCATGATCGTTGCGTCCGGCGTTTCGAATGGAATACGCAAAAGACAGCCCATCTTGTTGCCGTCGTTGAGAATCTCATTATCGTTGATCTGACCGGATGTGATGAAGGCGAACTCGTCGCCGCCCAGGCGAGCGAGAAACATGTTGCGTTGATCGCACAACTCGCCCAGCCTTTCGGCCACCTCCCGCAAGAGCCGATCGCCGGCGGAGTGTCCATAAAGGTCGTTCACCGGCTTGAAGCCGTCCAGATCGATGACGCCGACGGCGAGTCTGTCGTCATTCTGCTGCGCCAGCTTGAAGGATGTTTCGAGGTGATGGAAGAATGCGCGCCTGTTCGGCAGGCCGGTCAGGCTGTCGATATTGGCAAGTCTCAGGTTCTCGTTGCTCAGCGCTTCCGTTTTCTGCTGAGCCAGCACCATCTGTTCGAAGTTGTCGTAATTGATTTTCAGAACCACCAGCATGCCGAAGCAGACGAGCAGAATGTTGATCGCCGTTGCGACCAACGTCAGATGGCCGCTCGTTGCGAAAAAGACCACGAATGTGCCGTTGACGATCGCCGTCACCATGAGCGCGGCAGAGCGCACATGCATCATGCAGAATATGCAGGAGATGACCGTGATGGCCATGTAGAAGGCGACGTGTGACTTCTGGAAGGCGTCGCCATAGGGATAGAGCGTGCAGGACCAGGCGGTGAACGCGACAGCAATGACCGTGCCGAGGATGTTGACCCGTCTCAGGTTAGCCGAAATCTCCGCAATTTCAGGGACTGTGTGCCGTTTGCGCAGCCAGAAGGTGATACGTGCTCCACACATCAGCGTGAAAAGCAGGGGTGTGCCGAGCGACAGCCACACAGGTGCCGTCGATACGTATGTCAACGCCAGCGCCCAAGTGCTCGACAGAAGGATAAAATACATCATCGGCATTTGCCGACTAAAGGCGAGATACTGTGCCCGCAGCAGTTCGGGATTGTCATCAGGTGGGGATGTGATGGCGAAGATGCTTCTCAGGTTCATTTTCAAGCAGGGCCCACTCTGGAACATGTGTTGACCGTCTGGTTCGACGGCTTCTTATCATTGCGTCCTAACCTGCGCGGCGGATAATAGTTTCCATCCTGAAGGCAGTTGTTCCATTCTATACTGGATACCGGTTAATATCGTTCTTTAGAAATACAAATAAGTCGAGGGAATATTGCGGACGTCGTGCAGTTGTGGGCGTCTTTGGGCCTGCAATCCTTGGATGCTCGAAAATGACTGGTTTGGCCAAGAGCATCGTCTGCCAAGGCAAATATTACTGTCGTTAAGACAATATTCACCGCATTTATTAGCGAATTAATATTGATTGGGCTGCACGTTAATCGTCACTTAACCAATTTCATTCAGATTCCATAAATGAAGAAATCACTGGTGTATGCCCGCCTGGCGTATACCGCTTATGGAGCCGCCCGTTATGAAGAAGAGCCTGATCGGTATCGTTGCCGTTCTGATGGCAGGTCAACACGCACTTGCTGCGGATGTCTATCAGACAGCCCCTCCTGCCTATATCGAAAGCGCACCGGAAATTCAGGTGAAAGAGGCCAGCGGCTGGTACCTGCGCGGCGATGTCGGATATTCCTTCAATAAGTTCCGTGGCGGCAGCTTTAACCGCGCTGTGTCTGCATCTGCGATGGAGGATGTGAGCTTCACTAGCGCTTCCCAGAAGGACAGCGTCCTCTTCGGCGCAGGCGTGGGCTATCAGATCAACAATTATCTGCGCACCGACCTGACGGTTGACTATCTCTCGAAGTCTAAATTCCGGGGCACTGCTCCCAGCCTAGAGTCGCACACCTCGCTCCAGGCCTTCGGCCTGATGGCGAACGCCTATGTCGATCTCGGCACCTATGGCCGTGTCACCCCTTATGTCGGCGCAGGTATCGGCGGGGCGCATGTGAAGTGGGACACGTTCAAGACGGATTCCGGTTGCTGCGAATTCGAAGGCAAGGGCAGCTGGCGCTTCGCTTACGCTCTTATGGCTGGTGCCACGGTTGATGTCACCTGCGACTTCAAGGCCGATATCGGTTACCGCTTCCGCCAGATCGGCCAAGGGGAGATGTTCGGTCTCAACGGCGCTGCTGGTCCTGGTCGCGACAAGGGCCTGACATCGCATGAGATTCGTCTCGGTGGCCGTTACGTCTTCAATGGTTGCGATACCGCACAGTATATGCCGCCTGCCGATATTCCGGTTCAGCCTGCCGTTTACAAGTAAACGTCACAGATCGAACGTAGAATTAAGCCGCTCGTATCTTCGCGATACGGGCGGCTTTCGTTTGCGCAGTGACCGGCAGCTGACGCAGATCGGACAAAATTCTTGAAGCTTGCGACATATTCCGCTTGACGGAAATGGGCGAGAGGAATAGCAACGGTGTCAGGACACTCCACCCTAACGTGGAGCGCCTATCTGGAAGGATAGTCAAATGACAGATATAGTGAAGCCGGACGTTCGTCCGGGCAATACGCATTTTTCTTCAGGTCCCTGCTCGAAGCGCCCCGGTTGGTCGCTAGATGCTCTCTCCGATGCACCGCTCGGTCGTTCGCATCGCGCCAAGGTTGGCAAAGCCAAGCTGAAGCAGGCCATTGATCTCACCCGCGAAATTCTGAATGTTCCTGCCGATTACCGCATCGGTATCGTTCCCGCATCCGACACAGGTGCCGTTGAAATGGCCATGTGGTCGCTGCTTGGCGAACGTGGCGTCGACATGCTGGCCTGGGAAAGCTTCGGTGCTGGCTGGGTCACCGATGTCGTCAAGCAGTTGAAGCTCAAGGATGTTCGCAAGTTCGAAGCCGATTACGGCCTGCTGCCGAACCTTGCAGAGGTCGATTTCGACCGCGATGTTGTCTTCACCTGGAACGGCACCACATCTGGTGTCCGCGTCCCCAATGCCGATTTCATTCCTGCCGATCGCAAGGGTCTGACCATTTGC
Source organism: uncultured Agrobacterium sp. (assembly GCF_913777885.1). NCBI lineage: Bacteria > Pseudomonadati > Pseudomonadota > Alphaproteobacteria > Hyphomicrobiales > Rhizobiaceae > Agrobacterium > uncultured Agrobacterium sp. The sequence continues at coordinate 186,678 of NZ_CAJYTV010000003.1, forward strand.
GACGCAACCTCTGCGGCTTTTGCGCAGGATCTTGATTTCACAAAGCTCGATGTCACGACCTTCTCCTGGCAGAAGGTTCTGGGCGGTGAGGGCGGTCATGGCGTCATCATTCTGTCGCCACGCGCTGTCGAGCGCCTGACGACCTATGTTCCGGCCTGGCCGCTGCCGAAGATCTTCCGCATGACGTCTGGCGGCAAGCTGATCGAAGGCATCTTCACCGGCGAAACCATCAATACGCCCTCGATGCTTTGCGTTGAAGACTATATCGATGCGCTTCTCTGGGCGAAGAACCTCGGCGGGCTGAAGGCGCTGATTGCACGCGCTGACGCTAATGCCAAGGTGATCTTCGACTTCGTGACGGAGAACAACTGGATCGCCAATCTGGCGGTTGCGGACGAGACGCGCTCCAACACCTCTGTCTGCCTCAAGATCGTCTGCAAGGACGTTGCAGCGCTTGATGCTGGCGCCCAGGCCGATTTCGCCAAGGGCATGGTTGCCCTTCTCGAAAAGGAAAATGTGGCGCTCGACATCGGCGCCTATCGCGATGCGCCGTCCGGCCTTCGTATCTGGGCTGGTGCGACCATCGAAACGGCCGACATGAAGGCCGTGATGCCCTGGCTGAAATGGGCGTTCGAGACCCAGAAGGCAACGCTTGCCAAGGTTGCGGCCTGATCCATTCCGGCCCTGCGAAGTGCAGGGCCGCGCATTCTTCCCGCTGTTAAAGACTGAACCTCTTTTCAAGGAGCCCATACAATGGCACCTCGCGTACTCGTATCTGACGAACTGTCGGAAACCGCCGTTCAAATCTTCCGCGACCGTGGCGTCGAAGTGGATTTCCAGCCGAAGCTCGGCAAGGACAAGGACAAGCTCGCCGAAATCATCGGCAATTATGATGGTCTTGCCATCCGCTCCGCCACCAAGGCGACGGAAAAGCTGATCGAAGCCGCGACCAATCTGAAGGTCATCGGCCGCGCCGGTATCGGCGTCGACAATGTCGATATTCCGGCGGCATCGCGTCGCGGTATCATCGTCATGAACACGCCTTTCGGCAATTCGATCACCACCGCCGAACACGCCATCGCCCTGATGTTTGCCGTTGCCCGCCAGCTTCCGGCGGCTGACGCCTCCACCCAGGCCGGCAAGTGGGAAAAGTCGAAATTCATGGGTGTCGAAATCACCGGCAAGACGCTCGGCGTCATCGGTGCCGGCAATATCGGCTCCATCGTCTGCTCGCGTGCTCTTGGCCTGAAGATGAACGTCTTGGCCTACGACCCCTTCCTGTCGCCGGAACGGGCCCAGGAAATGGGTGTGACCAAGGTCGAGCTTGATGAGCTGCTGGCACAGGCCGACTTCATCACGCTTCACGTTCCGATGACTGATAAGACGCGCGGCATCCTGGGCGCGGAAAACCTTGCCAAGACTAAGCCTGGCGTGCGCATCGTCAATTGTGCCCGTGGCGGTCTGGTGGATGAGGCAGCGCTCGCCGATGCCATCAAGTCTGGCCATGTCGCCGGTGCCGGTTTCGACGTCTTCGAAGTCGAGCCCGCCACAGAAAGCCCGCTCTTCGGACTGCCGAACGTCGTTTGCACGCCCCACCTTGGTGCGTCGACGACGGAAGCACAGGAAAACGTCGCTTTGCAGGTTGCCGAACAGATGTCGGATTACCTCGTCAAGGGTGCGGTTTCCAACGCCATCAACATGCCGTCCATCACCGCTGACGAAGCGCCACGCCTGAAGCCCTTCATCAAGCTTGCCGACGTTCTCGGCTCGTTCGTTGGCCAGGTGCAGGAAAGCGCGACCAAGGAAATCGAAATTCTTTATGATGGCGCAACCGCCAACATGAACACCAAGGCGCTGACCAGCGCGCTTCTGGCCGGTCTCATTCGTCCGCAGGTGGCAGACGTCAACATGGTTTCGGCACCGATCATGATCAAGGAAAAGGGCATCATCCTCTCCGAGGTCAAGCGCGACAAGACCGGTGTCTATGACGGCTTCATCAAGCTGACCGTCAAGACGGAAAACCAGGTTCGCTCGGTGGCTGGTACGGTGTTCTCGGATGGCAAGGCACGCTTCATCCAGATCAAGAACATCAACATGGACGCCGATGTCGGTCAGCACATGATCTACATCACCAATACCGACACCCCCGGCATGATCGGCTTCATGGGCACGACGCTCGGTGAAGCGGGCGTCAACATCGCCAACTTCCAGTTGGGCCGTGAAGCCAATGGCGGCGATGCGATTGCGCTTCTCTATGTCGATGGTCCGGTCTCGGAAGAGGTGCTGAACAAGCTGCGCGCCAACCCGGCAATCCGCCAGGTCAAGCCGCTGACCTTCAATATCGACTGATCGGCCAGGACTTTTTCTCTGATCCTTGAGCCCGGTGCGGATAGTCCGCACCGGGCTTTTTTTCTTGGCTCGTAAGGCGGGTAACTACCAAGGGTTGTGTATCACGAAATATTTATGGTTTGAGCTCTCAAAATGAAGACCGATAGTTGCTATATGCCTTTCGTTCTTTGTCGCTCAATGGGAGGGCGACCCAACAGGAGATAACGATGTTTGCTGCCATACGGCGCTTTAAGGGTTTGTTCGCAGTTGCCGCCTTGGGGATCGCGGTTTCGTTCGTGGCTGTCGATATGGCAGAAGCACGCCGTGCCAGCGGCGGCTTCGGCAGCCGTGGAACGCGGACCTTTTCGGCACCGCCCGCGACCAATACAGCGCCGGGCCAGGCCGCGCCGATCAACCGTAGTATGACGCCCAACACCAACCCGACGTCTCAGCCGAATGCGGCTCAGCCGGCGCGCCCAACGGCGCAGGCACCGCAGCAGAACCGAGGCATGTTCGGTGGCATGATGGGCGGTCTCATGGGTGGCCTGTTGATGGGCGGCCTGTTCGGCATGCTGATGGGCGGCGGTTTCGGTGGTATGGCAGGCTTCTTCGGCATGCTGCTACAGGTGCTGCTGATCGGCGGTCTTGTGATGCTTGCCATGCGCTTTTTCGCATCGCGTCGCCACGGCCAGCCGGCCTATGGCGGAGCTTCCAGCTCAAACAATGCGCGTAACGACTATTCCGGCAATGACGGAAAAGGGCAGGGTGGCTTCAAGATCCCGCAGATGGGTTCCAGAGCCGGCGCCTTTGGTGGCGCTGCTGCGGCAACGGCGGCTGCCGCGCCAGCTGCGCCGAAGCCCGCGCCGCATGAAAACGCCATGTCCGAAGGCGATGAAATCGGTGTGACGCATGGTGACCTCGAAACCTTTCAGCACATGTTGCAGCAGGTACAGTCTGCCTATGCTGCCGAGGACTACGGCACGCTTCGCAAGCTGACCACACCGGAAGCCATGTCCTATCTGGCCGAAGAGCTCAGCGATCACGCAACGAGCGGCGTGAAGAACGACGTGCGCGATGTGACGCTACTCCAGGGCGACGTTGCGGAAGCATGGCATGAAAACGGTCAGGACTACGCCACTGTCGCTATGCGCTACTCGGCAATAGACATCATGCGTGATCGCACCACCGGAAAGGTGATTGAAGGCAACGAGCACGAGCCGGAGGAATCGACCGAGATGTGGACCTTCGTTCGCAAGGATGGTTCCGAGTGGCAGGTCGCAGCCATCCAGGCTGCGGCGTAAGCTCTCACTTTCTTAAATAATAAAGGCGTCGGGATTTGTATTCCGGCGCCTTTTTGTTTTTACCGCTTTGCACTGGTCAGCAGTCGCTTTCGGCAGATGGCCTGAATGCCGGAAAAAGGAGCGCCGCATCCTTGTCCATTTATTGCCTTTTTTTGTTCATCCCGCATTCAGTCGCAGCCTTTTAACCCAGAAAGGCACACGTCAACGTGAACCGCTCGCGTTTTAGCAAATGCGCGCATAGGCGGAACCGCCGCCTTCTATTCGCGTTGACAATCCGAACTTCGGGCCGACCCACGGACAAACCCGAGTAGAGGAACACGGCGACCGATCATAAGCGCGGTCCGCGAAATGGAGAGCTTTAACGATGAAACGCTTCGACCTGATCGACGGGATGCGCGGCTATTTCCTCGTCTTTATGCTGATCAACCATCTGGTCTTCGCAGGCGGTTTCTGGCTGGTGGAAATCAACCACCGTCAGTTTGCCTTCGTTGAGGACGCGCAGGGCTTCGTGTTCCTGTCCGGCCTGCTGATCGGCATGGTGTATGCCCGCAAGATGGTGAAATACGGCTACGAGGCCGGGCGCGACATGATTTGGAACCGCGCCCTTGAACTGTACAAATACGCAATGGGGCTGGTGATCGCAGTCCTCTTCGCGCGCATGGTCATCCCGCATGCGCCTTACATCTGGTACAACTGGCTCGGCATGACATCGTTTGACGATCCGCTGCGGTTGGCAGCGATTGCCACCTTCCTGTTCCAGCCGACCTTCATGGACATTCTGCCGCAGTATATCGTCTACATGGTATTCGCGCCGTTCCTGGTGAAGCTCTGCCTCGACGGCAAATGGGCCTACGTCATGGCCGGTTCGCTCCTGGTGTGGATGGCGGGTCAGCTCGGTCTGCAGCAGCTTTTCACCACGCCGATGAACGAGGTGGTAAAGGGGGTAGACGAGCAGGGCATTCGCGTCAGCTTCAACCTGTTCGGCTGGCAGCTTGTGTTCTATACCGCCTTGGTACTGGGTGCGATGACGGCGCAGAACCGCATTCCGTGGACGAAGATTTTCTCGCCGGAGCGCAGCTGGATTGCAAAGGCCGCGCTGATCGTCTGCGTCTTCTTTGTTCCGCTGCGTATTGCGACGGCCTGGAATTTGATGCCGGAGTTCATGCTCGGCAAGTTCTCGACCATGGAAATCCGCGCCGATTTCGGCCCGGTCTACCTGATCAACTTTCTGGCAGTTGGCGTTGGCCTGACATGGCTGATCATTGCCGGTCCCAAGCATCACAACCCAATCGTACAAAAGATCGCCGCTGGCGTGATCTGGGTGCTGTCTCTGAAGTTTCTGCAGCTTCTCGGCCGCCACTCGCTTCAGGTCTATGTCTGGCATGTCGCCATCGTCTACGGCATCTACTACCTGGATGGCCGCACTGCGGAACTGACGCAAATCCAAAAGACCGCGATTGCCGTCGTCGGCATTGCGATGCTGGCAATCCCAGCCCTCTGGCGCGAACGCGACAAGTGGATCGGCGACAGCCAGAAGACTGCTGGCGCCTGATCCGGCAACACAGAGACAAATCCTCTACGGGGTGGCACGTGCCACCCCGTACTTGCGTTTAAGGGCTTTTCTTTCTATATGCAGCGCTTGAAAATCCGAGCCTGCGCGCCTCTCTGAGGCTGGGTGCAATGGATTTGACGACAGGCGGCGGGGCCTTTACCCCCGTTATGACTGACGATTGGAAAAACCTTGAATACGCTCGACTTTGACAAGAAGCCGGAAGACACCCGGATTGTCGTTGCCATGTCCGGTGGCGTCGATTCCTCCGTAGTGGCTGGCATTCTCAAGCGTGAGGGCTATGACGTCCTCGGCATTACCCTCCAGCTTTACGACCACGGCGCCGCCGTTCATCGCGCCGGCTCCTGTTGTGCGGGCCAAGATATCGACGATGCGCGTCGCGTCTGCGAAACGCTCGGCATTCCCCATTATGTGCTGGATTATGAAGCGCGCTTTCGCGAAACCGTGATCAACCCGTTTGCAGAAGCTTATGCCATGGGCGAAACGCCTGTGCCCTGCGTTGCCTGCAACCAGACGGTCAAGTTTGCCGATCTGCTCGCCACCGCCCAGGAACTGGGTGCAGATGCACTGGCGACAGGTCACTACATCCGCTCGCGTCGTAACCCCGTGCCGGGCAATCCCAACCGCCGCGCGCTCTATCGCCCGATCGATAGCGACCGTGACCAGAGCTGGTTCCTGTTTGCCACCACGCAGGAGCAGATCGACTATTTACGCTTTCCGCTTGGCGGGCTGTCCAAGGCGGAAACACGTGCGCTGGCGGAAGAGATGGGGCTTGTCGTTGCGAAGAAGGCGGACAGCCAGGACATCTGTTTCGTGCCGCAGGGCAAGTATACCGATATCATCAACAAGCTGAAGCCAAATGCAGCGCTTGTGGGTGATATCGTGCATCTGGACGGCCGCGTGCTTGGCCGCCATGACGGTATCGTGCATTACACCATCGGCCAGCGCCGCGGCATCGGTGTCGCAACAGGCGAGCCGCTCTATGTGGTGCATCTCGACGCCCGTGGCCGCCGCGTGATCGTGGGCCCGCGCGAGGCGCTGGAAACCCACCGCGTCTATCTGCGTGACATGAACTGGCTGGGCGACGGCGCGCTTGAAGACGACGCCGCTGGTGGCTTCGCCTGTTTCGCCAAGGTCCGCTCCACCCGCCCACCGGCAGAGGCCGTTCTCCATACAGACGAGAAGGGCATCTATGTGGATCTCGCCATCGGCGAGGCCGGCATCGCACCTGGCCAGGCTTGCGTTCTCTACTCCGCACCCGGACCAGACGCCCGCGTCTATGGCGGCGGTTTTATCGAGCGTTCGGAGCGCTCCGCGGAAGCGGAAGCATCGCTCAAAGCGCTGCTCGCCAACCCGGTCGCAGCCTGAAATCGGGCCGTGGGCTGGGGCTGTAGAAAGACTGACTTTTTGCGCAGGTTGCGCTTGACACCTTGGGGAGCGGCACCTTATAAGCCGCTCATCCTGATGAAACGGGCCGCAGATCGCAGCTTTGTTTCCCTCGTGGCGGGGTAGCTCAGGTGGTTAGAGCAGCGGAATCATAATCCGCGTGTCGGGGGTTCAAGTCCCTCTCCCGCTACCATTCTCTCACTAGTTGTTTTAGCTTCAGCAGATCAAGATCTTGGATAGTGCTGAACGCGTGCGCCTTGCCCGTTGTTTATCAGGTTAAACCGCCGTCCTATCAAATGCGCTGCATCACAACGCACTCACGACAACCAGCCCGACCAAGAAAATTATGACCAATGGCACCATGACGCGACGCACTTTGCGTTCCGCTTCGGTTTTTGGTGTGTTGGCGCCGCCGAACAGGCTGCCCAAGAGCGATTCAATGAAGCATGAGATCATTCCAGTTCAACCGTTCACGCGATTGGGAATGGAGCCCGCCTGAATGGCGGGCTCCATGATTTTACCAGCGGTAGTCATATCCGCCTCTACGCCACTCACGCTCGCGCTCCCACGCTCGGCGCTCGTGCCATTCTCGTCTCGCCTGACGCTCGCGCCACTCTCTCCGGGCTTCCCACGGATCTCTGCGATCCCAGGCACGCTCGTAACGCGGGGGTCCGTTTGGGCGGCAGAAGCCATGCGGCGAGAGGTGGTATCCGCGCCCGCAGGCATAATCGACCGTCTGGATATCGCTCATCGTGGGTGCTGCAGGCTGGGCGAGAGGCATAGCACTCGCACCTGTTCCCATCAAACCGCTGACCAGTAACGCAACGCTTAGAACGATCTTGCGCATTTTCATCACTCCTCTTTGAGTGACCTCATTTAGCTCTCAGTCGCGTGAACGGCTTCTGAATGGATTTTGATCATTTCATGGCAAAAAGGTGCCTGGATGCCTGGAAGCAATCCGGCCACTTGTTGCCATGTATTTCTTTTAACGTCGCCGGTAGATGGAGTTGTTCGCTCCGCTATCGGCCCAGTCCCTGCCGTTTTCGCGGCGCCAGTCACATCGCCCCGCATAGGGATGGGAGACGTCGTTCTGTCCGTAACCACAGGTTTGACCGCGTGCGCCCATGCTGCCGTATCCGGCGCCGTTGTAACGGTCATCGACGCAACTGCTCAAAAAGCCGATCGATAAAAGGCAAATTGCTGCGCTTAGAAATTTCATATCTTTTCTCCAGGTGAGTGAGAACAACTGTCTCTTAGGTTCTCGGTTCCTCGCGACCGGGAAGCATCCGTGCTTGTTCTGACGTTTGTGGGGCGTTCTTGAGTCGCCACCGGTTTGTTCCGCCACAGCGGAAATATATAAATAGGAACAGAGTGCCCTCCGACTTGTTGGATTAGCGTAACGACAACAACGCTTGGAGGAAAGCAGATGAAGAAGATTCTCGTTGGAACGGTTTTTGCGTTGAGTTTTGCGTCTTTGGCGATGGCTCAGGGTGCGGGCAGTGGTTCTGGAGGCGCTGGTGGCTCTGGCGCTGCCGGTGCGGGTTCCAGCTCAAGTTCTGATGGTACGGGTACCGGCGCAGGCGCTGGCGGTGCGTCTGGTACTGGCGCATCCGGAACCGGTTCATCCGGCGCTGGCACGACCGGCTCAGGCACGACGACCGCACTTGGCACAACGGCGCCTGGCACGAATGGCTCCGGTGCCGCATCTCCCACGCCAAATTCTGATACCAACAACACCGACTGCGCGCCCGGTGCAAATGGAAATCAGGGCACAACAGCCGGCAACTCATCTCAGACAAATTGCCCGGCCAATTAACGTGCAGGCATAAACATGACAGAAGGGAGCGCTGGCTTGCCAGGCTCCCTTTCCTGTATCGCAACTTAACACAAGCTCCCTAAGGCATCCACATGGAATCTCAGCGCCGAAGAGGGCGAACGCTTCGACATCATAGAGGCTGAGGTAAAAACTGCTCGCAGCCGAAAGGGTGTGGCGATTTCTCGCGTGTGGACATCGGAAAACCGTCGCAGAGCTTAACCTTGGTGTAGGCCAGTTCACGAATGTCGTTGATAAAATACCACACGGCTGGAACTCTGCTTCACCCTACGGTCTTATAAATGTTAGTGTTGTCTTATGTTTGTCACATAGCGTGATCGCGGCTTCGCACTACGGAGCAAAATGTGGGCGCACGGTAGGGTTGCGCCCGTTTGGAGAGGGATATGGATTGCCTTTTAGGCAAGGACATCAACGAGGTAGGGTATTATTCCTGGGACGTCACCGAGAACTGGCTTTCGCTAGACCGGGTGAGTGCCGCGATCTGCGGGTTTTCGGAGGCGGAAGGGGCGGAGGGAATGACGATCGAGGCGTTTCTGATGAGGGTCGCACCATCCAGCCGGGAAAGAGTAGCGAAGGCCATCCACGACAATCTCCTCAATGGCAACCTGTACCAGGAGGATTATGAGATCGAAATCGATCCTGAGCGTTATCGGTGGATCAGAGTTGGGGGCCGGATCATTTACGATCGAGACAGGATGCCGATCAAAGGTGTTGGCTGGATGATAGACATAACTGTAGAAAAACTGCTTGGCGGTGTGGGGCTGCGCCAGTAAAATCACACGCCATATGCCACACGAGCCGCAGGTGGCGCGGCTCGTGGAGTTTTGGCGCTTTCGCTGCGCCTCTTACCAGCTCTGGCGTCCATACCAGCTGTCGACGTCGTCTTTGACGCGGTCTTTTTCGACGCCGTAGCGCTCCTGGATCTTGCCTTCCAGCTGGTCGCGCTTGCCTGCAATCTGATCAAGGTCGTCATCTGTGAGCTTGCCCCACTGTTCCTTGATCTTGCCCTTGACCTGCTTCCAGTTACCTTCTACGCGGTTCCAATCCATGATGTGTCTCCTCTATTATAGTCTGTCAAAGTAACGGCTGAAAGAAGAGCCGGTTCCAATTATTGAGTGATTGATAATTGGTTAAAATCTGATTCGACTTCTGATTCGATCGGGTGTAGAACTTAATCGTTCACGGAAATTTACATCGTTTGTCAGCATGTTACGGGAGGATGAGCCTTGTCGTACGCGGCATTTCAACGAGTTGGCGCACAATTGTCGCCCCAGCAAATTACGGATCTGCAGACGATCTTTGACGGTGTTTGTTTCGAGTGCCTTGAAGATCGCAGCAGCCCGGTTGCCAATGAGTGCGCTGCCATACTGATCCGCAGCGCTCAGCGCGGCATACTCGATCACGATCTGCTTCGAGATATCGGAAAAGCGGTTCTGAGGCGCCACTGACGTAAATCGGGCGCTACGGATGTGACGCCGATCTGTTATGGATGGCCCAAAACGCCGGAGCAGGTCTGAATAGCTTCAATCCGCTTCGGTTTTAGTTTCAGTTAGAGAGAAGCGCCCGGTCAATTCCGGGCGCTTTTTCGTGTCAGGCTTTTTCCTGTACGTGGGCTTCCAGGAACCAGAGCGATTTATCGAGATCGCGAGAGGCCGCGGTGAAGATATCGGCCGTATTGGCGTCGCCCGCCTCATCCGCCTCATCGATCGACTTGCGCACCAGATTGGCGACGTCGCCATAGCGCTCGATCAGCTCTGCCAGGTGGTCATGGATCTTGTAGATGTCCGTGGGGTAGGCCTTCAGCTTGGTCGTGGAGGACACGCTTTGGAGGCTTCCAAGTGCGGTGCCGCCCAGCTGAACGGCGCGTTCGGCGACAATGTCTGTGTGGTTGTCGATCAGCTTGCGGAAGCTGTCGAGCAACTCGTGGACTGCGATGAACTGAGGGCCCTTGAGGTTCCAGTGGGCCTGCTTGGTCAGAAGCGCCAGGTCGATCATCGAGGCGAGCGCTTCGTTCAAAAGCCCGATTACCGTTGCCTTGGCGTTGGAGGGCAGGTCGTTTTTGGTCTTGTGAGTCTTCATTGTCATCTCCTGAACGGGTGCGGAAACGCTCCGCATCTTCATTTTCACGAGAGCAACGGACAGGGCCGTATGATGTTCCGCCGCGTTTCAGAGGCGCGTCGAAAATTCCGCCCCGCTATGGCGAAGGTTCAGTTTTCCGGATAGTCGCTGATGATTTCGCGACGCAGCAGCGTCAGTGAGCGGTCCGGCTCTATACGGTAGGTTTCCAGAGCGAGACGACCGTCACCGGTTCTGAAACTGTGGCTCATTGTGGAACCGGCAGGGGCTTTGGTCAGCCTGCCATGCGGTTGACCGCCATAGGTGATGCTGCCGGGGATTGGCTCGACACTTGAGGCCGTCGAAGTACAGGAGGCAAGCGCCAGAACGAGAAGAAGGCTGAGCTTTCGCATGATGGTCCCATGGCTGTCACAGAGTGAATACTAATGAGTTTAACTCAGGTTCGGTGGCGTGTGTTCCGGATTGCAGTGCATGGCGATCTCATCGGAGCATCGAGCCATGAAAAAACCCCGCATCGGAAAACGATGCGGGGCTGCCGGTCTTGGGAGGTTTCGTCGTTCGGTATCAGTCTTCGTTGGCCGCAAGCTGCGTCAGAACCTGTCCACGTCCACGGATACGCATAATCAGCGGAATGATGAAGGCGGCGGCAGCGACGAGGAAGAGGCCGACGGCAATCGGTGAGGTAAAGAGCACCGAAGGATCACCCTGACCGATGGCCAGCGCACGGCGCAGCTGCTGTTCGGCCAGCGGGCCGAGGATAAGGCCAACGACGGCTGGCGCAATCGGATAGCCGAAGATGCGCATGATGTAGCCGAGGATACCGAATGCCAGCAGCATGCCGAGTTCGAAGACCGAGGGGTTGGCGCCGATGGTGCCGAGCGTCGCAAACAGCAGAATGCCAGCATAGAGCCATGGCTTTGGAATGGTCAGCAGTTTCACCCAGAGGCCGATCAGCGGCAGGTTCAACACCAGCAGCATGAGGTTGGCGATGAAGAGGCTGGCAATCAGGCCCCAGACGAGCTGCGGGTTGGTGGCAAACAGCAGCGGGCCGGGTTGCAGGCCATATTGCTGGAAACCGGCCAGCATGATGGCAGCCGTTGCCGTGGTGGGCAGGCCGAGCGTCAGAAGCGGAACGAGCGTACCGGCAGCCGAGGCATTGTTGGCCGCTTCCGGACCGGCCACACCTTCGATGGCGCCTTCACCAAATTCTTCCGGATATTTGGTCAGCTTCTTTTCGGTCGCGTAAGACAGGAAGGTGCCGATTTCCGCGCCGCCCGCAGGCATGGCGCCAATGGGGAAGCCGATCAAGGTGCCGCGCAGCCATGGCTTCCAGGAGCGTGCCCAGTCCTGCGCGCTCATCCAGACCGAACCCTTGACGGCTTCGACCTTGTCTTCGCCTGTCTGGCCTTGAGCCACGATGAAGAGTGTCTCGCCGATGGCGAACATGGCGACCGCCAATGTGGTGACCTCGATGCCATCGAGAAGATCCGGCACCCCGAAGCTCATGCGCGTCTGACCCGTCAGCTGGTCGATGCCGACAATCGCAAGGGCAAAGCCGATGAAGAGCGAGGTGAGGCCGCGCAGCGCGGAATCGCCGAAAGCGGACGAAACGGTGACGAAGGCCAGAACCATCAGCGCAAAATATTCGCGCGGGCCGAAGACCAGCGCCAGCTTGACGATATAGGGCGCGACGAAGGCGAGCGCGATCGTTGCGATCAGACCAGCGACGAAGGAGCCGATGGCGGCGGTGGCAAGCGCTGGACCGCCACGACCCTTGCGGGCCATCTTGTTGCCTTCCAGCGCGGTCACGATCGAGGCGCTTTCGCCTGGCGTATTCAGCAGGATCGAGGTGGTCGAGCCACCATACATGCCGCCATAATAGATACCGGCAAACATGATCAGCGAACCTGCGGGATCAAGCCGGTAGGTGACGGGCAGGAGAAGGGCGACGGTCAGCGCCGGGCCGATACCGGGCAGAACGCCCACGGCGGTGCCGAGCGTCACGCCGATCAGCGCGTAGAGCAGGTTCATGGGTTGGGCTGCAACCTCAAGACCGTGCAATAGAAATTCGAATGTGCTCATAGACAGATGTCCCCCTGTCGGGCGAGGCTGCCGCGGAGTTCGCATCCCGCTGCGGTCAAGCCTTTGATCTTTGTTGTTCTAAAACTTGGTCGCGATCAGATGAAAAGTTGTTCGAACGGGCCAGCCGGAAGCGACAGTTGCAGCAGACGCGCGAAGATGAACCAGACGACGAAGCTGATCACGATGCCGAGCGGGATCGAGTAGTGCAGCTTCTTCTTGCCGAAGGCGCGTGCGGTAAAGGCAAACAGCAGGCCGGTGGCGATCGAAAAGCCTGCAATGTTCAACAGGAGCATCTGTGCAGCAAGACCGGCAACAACCCAGACAACGGGTGCGACCTCCTGTTTGTCACGCTCAGGAAACTCTCCGCGCCAGGCTTCGATGGCGGTCCAGATCGCCAGACCCACAAGACAGAAGGCGATGGCATAAGGCACGGTGGCGGGGCCGACCGGCGAATAGCCGGTAACGCTGGCCAGACGGCCGGAATCCCAGAAGATGACGGCAGCGATGGCGACAAGCGCCACCGCGATGAGGAGCGCCGCCCAATCAGGGCGGCGTTTTTGTGTCTGTGAGGGGTTGATACCCTGGTTCATTTTACAAGTCCGATGTCTTTGAGAATGGTCTCGGTTGCAGCCGTATCCTTGGCAAGTTCGGCCTTGAAGGCTTCACCGGCGAGATAGGTATCCGTCCAACCCTTCGTCTTCAGCGTTTCCTGCCACTTGGCGGATTTGACCAGCTTCTCGATATCGGCATTGACGGCCTTTTCCTGATCGGGCGTCAGGCCGGGAGGAGCGGCAACCATGCGCCAGTTCTGCACGACCACGTCGAGGCCGCTGTCCTTCAGGGTCGGTGCGTCAACGCCTGGAAGCTTCTCTGCGCTGGTGACAGCGAGAAGGCGAAGCGTGCCAGCCTTCACCTGGCTTTCAAATTCGCCATAGCCGGAAATACCGGCAGTGACCTGCGCGCCGAGGATGGAAGCAAGCGCTTCGCCGCCGCCGGAATAGGCGATGTAGTTGATCTTGGTCGGATCGACGCCTGCTGCCTTGGCAATCAGGCCCGCCGTGATGTGGTCGGTGCCGCCAGCCGAACCGCCGCCCCAGGACACGCTGCCCGGGTCCTTCTTCAGCTGCTCGATCAGTTCAGCCATCGTCTGGATCGGCGAGGAGGCCGGAACAACGACCGCCTCATATTCACCGGTCAGACGCGCGATCGGGGTGACGTCCTTGAGGGTCACAGGTGCCTTGTTGGTGAGGATAGCGCCAACCATGACATAGCCACCAACGATCAGCGCGTTGGCGTTGCCCTTCTGCTGGCTTGCGAACTGGGCCAGACCGATGGTGCCGCCAGCGCCTGGAACGTTTTGAACCTGCACGCTCTTGGAAATGCCTTCTTCCTGCAGAACCGTCTGCAGCGAGCGGGCCGTCTGGTCCCAGCCGCCGCCCGGATTGGCAGGCGCGATGATGGTGTAATCAGCAGCTGCTGCGGGAAGAGCGATGGCGCCAGCCAGAAGCGAGGCGAGGAAAAAATGCTTCAAAGTGAATCCTCCTTGAATGCCGTTTGGGCATCGTTGCGATCATTGACAACGGAAGGAGCACGCAGATTTGCCGACATGGCGCGAAGACGCTGCCTGTTGAACGGTACACTGCGATGAGACTTGCCTCCCGCTTCCTCACCCGCCTCCACGGCATGAAGAAGAATTGCAGAGCACCACACAAAGCTGTCATTTAACTGACGCTGATGGATGGTTGCAGCGTTTACCGGCTGTTAATTTTTGCGGCGAGGGCTGTGACGTGCGGTTTGCGTGAAGTTTCCTCCTTCCTGTGCTTGTCGCAGGAATAATGGGAAAGGTTGGCCGTCTACTGCGACCGCAAGGCCTCGTTCCAGCGCTCGATGATGCGCGCCCGCTTCACCTGGTCGAGATAGACCATCAGGCCGGGGCTGACCGGGACAGGGCGCAATTGTGCGCCATGGATGGCCTGCATTGTGTTGGCGGTATTTTCGCCGGCCACTTCCGGGCTGACGGCCGGGATCTGCAGCTGCCGTGCCATGATGGTCTGGCCTTCCTTCGACATGAAGAACTGCAGGTAGCGGCGTCCGAGTTCCGGATTGGCGGCGGCTTGCGGCACGAGGCCGATGCGCGACATGACCACGGTATAGTCGCTGGGCAGCATGATGCCGACATCCGGGTGACGGGCGGCCCAGTCTGCGGCGTAGGAGCCAAGGATGTTGTAGCCCAGCACGAAGCGGCCATCGGAGATGCGTTCCAGAATGGCGGAGCTGGTGGAATAGACTTTGACGCCCGCGGCCCCCATGGCCTTGATGACATTCCAGATATCTCCGAACTGCTCCTGGTCGCGCGACATGAAAAGGAAGCCGACGCCGGAGCGCTCGATGTCATAGGTGGCAATGCGGCCATGCACATCTTTGGCGTGGCGTTGCAGATACTCGACGAATTCAGCCCGGCTCGCGGGTGGCTTCTCGTTGACGAAGCTTGGCTTGTGATAGACGAAAACGGCGGGCTCGAAAGTCAGCGCGTAGGCGGTATTGCGCCAATTGGCCCAGGCGGGCCAAAGCGCGCTGCCGGGCAGATCGGAGCGCTGCGCGTAGCCGTCATTGCTGAGCTTTACCTGCAAGTCCATGGCGGAGGAGAAGGCGAAGTCCGCCGTCCTTCTGCCGCTATCGGTCTCCTCCACGATGCGGTCGTAAATCTCGCCGGTCAGCATGTCCTCATAGGATACGGCGACGTCCGGGTTGGCGCGCTGGAACCCTTCGATCATCGGGGTCGCCAGCGGCTCATCCAGCGAGGAGTAGACCACCAGCGTCTGGACGTCCGTCTTGCCGGACAATGCCGGAAAAAGCACTGGCTGCGCCTGAGACGCGGCACTGCCTAGAAGAAGGACACAAAGAGCAAGGGCGATACGCATGGGCGCGATCATGCCGCAGGGCGGTAATCTTCACAAGTCGCGCCTGCATAAGCGTCTGCTTTCTCGCGCAGACCATTCACAAGCGATATCGACTTCGCTAACGTCTGGATGAGAGAGGGGTTTTACGCTTGCGCATACTGCTGGTGGAGGACAATCAGGTTCTGTCGGAGGGACTGTCTGCGCTGTTGCGCGGCAGCGGCTATGCCGTGGATGTGGTGTCGGATGGCAATTCGGCGGATGCGGCAATTGCGGCGGAGAATTTCGACCTTGTTATTCTCGATCTCAACCTGCCGGAAAAGGATGGCATCGACGTGCTGCGCTCCATGCGCGCGCGCCAGGACAAGGCGGCCGTTCTGATCTTGACGGCCCGCGGCACGCCGGAAGAGAAGGTCAAGGGACTCGATCTCGGCGCTGACGACTACATGATCAAGCCCTTCGATATTGCCGAGTTCGAGGCGCGGGTGCGCGTGCTTTTGCGGCGCAATGCTGGCTTACGCTCTTCGCTGGTCAGCTTCGGCAATGTCTCCTTCGATCTCACGTCCCGGACTTTTTCGGCGGGCGGTCATCCGCTCGATCTGCCGGCGCGCGAAGTGGCATTGCTTGAGGTTCTGTTCATGCGGGCGGGCAAGGTCGTGGCGAAGGAAGCCATCGTTCAGTCGCTGACCGGTTTCGATGACGAGCTTTCCGGCAATGCCATCGAGCAATATGTCAGCCGTCTGCGCAAGCGGCTTGCACCCCACGGGCTGACGGTGAAGACCGCGCGCGGGATCGGTTACTATCTCGAAAGGCTGGCCGAGGCCGCCGAATGAGGAAAGTGGCCTATTCGCTGCGGCGCAGGCTTCTCGGCTGGCTGCTGGTGTCCACCGCGATCATCGGCTGCGTGGCACTTGCCGATACCTATCGCGAGGCAATCAACACCGCCAACATCGTGTCCGACCGCGTACTCTCCGGCTCGGCGCTTGCCATTGCCGAGCGCGTCGTGGTGGCGGAAAATGGCACGCTTGAGGTCGACATCCCCTATGTCGCGCTGGAAATGCTGACGTCGGCGGCGCAGGATCGCGTCTTCTATCGGGTGGATGGCCCGAACGGCCAGTTTTTGACCGGCTATCAGAACCTCCCTTCGGTGAACGGTCTGCAAGGCGACAGCCCACGCTTTCAGGATGCGGTGTTTCGCGGCGAGCCGATCCGCGTTGCGGCGCTGCGCCGCTTTGCCTCCACCGGCATCAATTCAGTGCCCTTTACCGTCACCGTTGCGGAAACCACCATTGCCCGCAGCCGGCTTGCCCGCGCCATCATCCTGCGCTCGGCGCTACGCCTGCTCTTGATGATTCTCGGTGCTGCGGCCATTGTCTGGGTGGCGGTGACAATTTCGCTTCGTCCACTGTATCGCCTGAGCGAGGCGATTGGCGAGCGCAGCCCGGACGATCTGCATCCTATCCGGCAATCCGTGCCGGTTGAGGTTGAAAATCTGGTGGAGACGGTCAACTCCTTCATGGTGCGGCTGCAATCGGCGCTTGATGCGCTGCGTCACTTCACCGGCAATGCCAGCCATCAGTTGCGCACGCCGCTTGCTATTATCCGCACGCAACTCGCGCTCGCCGCCCGCGCCCAGACGCTGGAAGAAGCCAAGGCGGCGGCCAAGAAGGGTGATGCTTCCGTTGCCCATGCAGAGCATATTCTGGCGCAGCTTTTGCGCATGGCCAATATCGATGCCGCAGGCTCGGGCGAGAAACAGAGCCTCGTTGCGGTCGATCTCGTGGCGCTCGCTCAGTCTGTCACGGCGGATTTCGTGCCGAGCGCGGCAGAGGCCGATATTGATCTCGGCTTCGAGGAGGTCGAGCCCGCAATGGTCGAGGCCGAACCGCTGCTGCTTCGAGAGCTTCTCGGCAACCTTATCAGCAACGCGATTGCTTACGCTGGGCGCGGCTCGGAAATCACCGTGCGGGTGCGCAAGATCGAAGGCAGAGCCTGTCTGGAAGTGGAGGATAACGGCATCGGCATCCCGCCTGAAAAACGCGCTGTCGTGCGTCAGCGTTTTGCGCGCGGCGAGGGGAATGTGGCGCCGGGAGCCGGTCTGGGATTGGCGATCGTCGAGGAGATTGCGACGCTCTTCAAGGCGCAGCTTGTTCTCGAGGATGGGACCGATGGGCGGGGCTTGAAAGCGTCGATCCGCTTCTGATCGGTCAAGATGGAAGGGGCAGGGCAGCTGATCGCCATCCCGCCCGTTCCAGAAGGTTTATTCGTTCACCTTGTCGATGATCTGCATCATGATGTCGGCGCAAGCCTTCATGGGCTCGTCGTCCGCACACTTTACGTCGATCTTGCTGTCGCCGTTTTCGATGCGGAAATGCGCGCCCTTGGCAGGCGGCGGCGGAGGAGGCATGTGACCGCGTGGACCGTCAGGGCCTGGGCCATCTGGGCCGGGGCCGCGTTCCATGGGGCCGCGAGGACCTGGCGGTGGCGGGGGCGGAGGTGCATCAGGCTTGGCCATGCCATCGGCCGGCGGTGCTGGCGGGGGCGGCGGAGGTGGCTGCTGCGCGAAAGCGGTTCCGGCCGCGAGGAAGAGTGCGGCGCCTGCGATAATCAGCTTTTTCATGAGGAAGCCTCTTGGTTGGACTGCGCAAGAGAAACGGCGCGGCGCGCTGTCAGTTGCTTATTGCCCAAAATTAATTTCGGCTTCCCCGAGGCTTAAGCTATCAGCCCATCCGCTCTGACGCATAGGATCCCGGGCTTGGCGGGAAGACCACGGTGCGGTTGCCATTGATGAAGGTGCGGTGGTGGATGTGGGCGTGGATGGCGCGGGCCAGTACCTGGCTTTCAACATCGCGGCCAAGCGAAACATAATCCTCTGCCGACTGTGCGTGGGTAATGCGCACCGTGTCCTGCTCGATGATTGGGCCTTCGTCGAGATCGGCGGTGACGTAATGGGCGGTGGCGCCAATCAGCTTCACGCCGCGCTCATAGGCCTGCTTGTAGGGGTTGGCACCCTTGAAGCTTGGCAGGAAGGAGTGGTGAATGTTGATGATCTTGCCGGACATCTTGCGGCACATGTCATCAGACAGAACCTGCATGTAGCGCGCCAGCACCACGAGTTCGGTGCCGGTGCTTTCGATCAGGTCGTTCAGCTGCGCTTCTGCCTTCGGCTTGTTTTCCTTCGTCACCTTGATGTGGTGGAAGGGGATATCATGGTTTACGACGACCTTCTGGTAATCGAAGTGGTTGGACACGACGCCAACGATATCGATGGGCAGCGCGCCTATCTTCCAACGGTAGAGCAGGTCGTTGAGACAATGGCCAAAACGCGACACCATCAGCAGCGTCTTGGTACGCTCGCCATCATGGAATATTTCGGCTTCCATCTTGAAACGCTCGGCAACCGGCGCGAAGCCTTGCTTGATCTCTGCAAGCGACACGCCCTCTTCTGAAATGAAGGAGACGCGCATGAAGAACTTGCCGGTTTCAAGATCGTCGAACTGCGAGCTATCGACGATATTGCAACCCTTTTCCGCGAGATAGCCTGAGATGGCGGCGACAATTCCGCGTGTCGATTGGCAGGCTACGGTCAATACATAGGTCGTCATCTGGTCTGTCCCCTCGCGGTCTTCCTGGTGCCTAATAGCGCAAGCAGGCGTCAGCGCAAGTCTTCCGCTGCATCCCTTTCACGCTTCAGATCAATGTGTTGAATTCATAAGGCACGCAAGGCGCGCTGAACATGCCGGGAGCGACATCCGATGTTCAAAGCAGGAGTGCATTGACGCGGCGTGGGCAAGCGCATTCGGCTAGCGGAAAGCCGCCGCGCTGTGGCGCGCGGCAGGCTTGAAGCGCTTCAATCAGGCGCAAAACTGTCGCGCAGGGTCTCGAAGCGGACCACCTGGTGAGCAAGCAGTTGCTTCTCGGCATCGCGGCGCACGAAGATCTTGAACATGGCATTGCCCGCCGCGTTCATGAACCAGACCGAAAGCGAACGGCGTCCGTGGAAGGTGCGGTCGACGAAGGCAATGGAGACGCACGCCTCCTTCTTGATATGGCCCCCAATCGGGCTGTCACCATGGATGTTGAACCAGCCATGGCCTTCGCTGCCTTCCGGCAGCGTGCCCGCCACTTCGAAGACGATATCCGGCGTCTGGACTACCATCAGGATTTCGCCCCAGCTACGCAGCTCATCCCAGATGGGGTTGAAGCTTTCAGAAGGCGCCTGGATTGCGGCACCGTGCGGCAGAATCGCCAGAATCTCGGCGGGCGTCACGTTTGCCCTGCCGGCAATGGCTTCCACCACGCCATCCGGCTTTTCGGCCAGTGCTGCTTCAGCGCGGCGGCGTCGCTCATCGGCTTCGTCTGTCATCAGCGCACTCATCGTCATGCGGCGACCGAGAGTGTTTCGCCGTTCTTGTCCTCATGGATGATGACGTCGAAGCCTTCGAAATGCGGGCCGGAGAGATACTCGACCTTGCCGCGATTGTTGCCGGCATTGGCGTGTGCCGCACGGAACTGCTCGGAGCGCGTCCAAGCGGTGAAGTCTTCCTTGGTGGCCCAGACGGTGTGGGAGGCATAAAGCGTATGGTCTTCTGCCGTCGCGCCCTTCAGCATGTGGAATTCGAGGTAGCCCGGCATTTCGCTCAGGTGGCGCTTGCGCTCGCGCCAGATGGTCTCGAAGGCTTCCTCATAGCCCGGGACAACGCGGAAGCGGTTCATTGCAATAAACATTTTTGTCTCCATTAAGTGGTGTTTGACAGTCAGGATATTGAGCGCTTCGCCAAATGAAAAGAGCAAAATCTAAAAGGTAGGTGAAATACTCCACTTTAATGGATTGTGCGTGTTTTAAAGATGTGTAAATAACTCAACTTATGTGCGGCGGTCTTGCCGCGCTGTTCGATAGCAGGGTTCTCACATGCCGATTTCCGTTCGTTCCGCTTTCCTTGGTGTTCTTTTGCCAGCGCTGGTCATTGCCGTGTCGCTCCCGGCGGGGGCATCTGAGAAGGGCAATCCGGACGCCAAGCGGATCGTCTCGGTCGGCGGCACAATCACGGAAATTCTCTACGCGCTTGGTGCGGGCGACCGGGTGATTGCCCGCGATTCGACCAGCACCTATCCCGCAGAGGTCACCGCCAAGCCGGATGTCGGCTATATGCGGGCGCTCTCTTCCGAAGGCGTTCTGGCGCAGAAGCCGGACCTGATCCTGTCTGAAGATGGTGCCGGCCCGCCGGACGTGATCGGCATTTTGAAAGCCAGCGAAGTGCCGATGATGACGGTGGATACGCCGCCAGATGCAAAGGCGATCGGCAAGAAGATCGAGGATGTCGGTGCGGCTGTCGGCCTTGCAGACAAGGCCAAGGTTCTGGCCGACAAGGTCGATGCCGACTTGGCTATTCTCTCCAAGGATGTTTCTGCCGTCGGGACCAAGAAAAAGCGTGTGCTCTTCGTGTTGTCCATGGCGGGTGGGCGCATCATGGCCGCGGGCAAGGATACCGAGGCGGCAGCGATCATCGAGCTTGCAGGCGGCGTCAATGCCGCACCTGAGATCACCGGCTACAAGCCACTGACGGATGAGGCGGTGATTGCCGCAGCCCCCGATGTCATTCTTACCATGCAGCGTGGCGATCACGCGGCAAAGCCAGACGATGTCTTTGTGCTGCCCGCCTTCCAGTCCACACCTGCCGCTGCTGCAAAAGCCCTGATCAGCATGGACGGACTTTACCTGATCGGCTTTGGTCCACGCACGCCCGCTGCCGGACGCGAGCTGGCATCGAAGCTCTATCCGGAGATCGTCAAGCCGTGAGCGCTGTTGCGATGAATGCGACGGTGGGACGAGTGCCGGGGGATGGATCCCGCAAGGGTCTACTTACCCTTGTCGCGCTTTGCCTCATCCTGCTTCTCGCCTGCCTCGTGTCGCTGGCAAGCGGCCCAACCGGTGTGGGCTTACATGAACTCTGGCTCTATTTTACCGGCGGTGCAGCGGACATGGATGCGCGCGACCGCGTTATTCTTGAGGCTGTGCGTTTACCCCGCACCGGGCTCGGTCTGATGATCGGCGCGGCACTTGCCGTTTCCGGTGCGATGATGCAGGGGCTGTTTCGCAACCCGCTCGCCGATCCCGGTCTGGTGGGCGTCACTTCGGGCGCTGCTCTCTTTGCCGTGGCTGCTCTGGCGCTGGGTGGCGGGGTTCTGGCACCCCTTTCGCTCTTTCTCGGCGTTCACTTTCTGCCGGTGATGGCCTTTGCCGGTGGGCTGATCAACACCTTCCTGCTTTATCTGATCGCCACCCGCAATGGGGCGACGTCGACCACGGTGCTGATCCTTGCCGGTATTGCGGTGGCTGCCTTGAGCGGCGCGCTGACCGGCCTGATGATTTTCATGGCCGATGACCGGGCGCTGCGCGACATCACTTTCTGGAGCCTCGGGTCTCTGGGTGGTGCAACGTCGACCAAGGTGCTGGCCACGCTGCCCTTCATGCTGGCGATCCTTGCCAGCATTCCCTTCGTTTCCAAGGGGCTCGATGCGCTGATCCTTGGCGACGCGGCAGCCTTCCACATGGGCATTCCTGTGCAGCGGCTGAAGCGCATCGTTATCGTAGTGGTGGCGGCCGCTTGTGGCGCGAGTGTCGCAGCCGCCGGCTCCATCGGCTTCGTTGGCATCGTCGTGCCGCATCTGTTGCGCCTCGTCATAGGCTCGTCGCATCGCTTCCTGTTGCCGTCATCGGCAATCGGGGGAGCAGCACTGCTGCTGCTGGCCGACAGTTTTGCGCGCACCGTTGCTGCGCCTGCCGAACTTCCGATCGGCGTGGTGATGGCGCTGATCGGCGCGCCGGTCTTCCTCTTCCTGCTGCTTGGCAAGAACGGCCTCGGGTTGAGGAGCACGACATGATTTCGGCGCGCAATGTCACTGTCACGCGTGGACAACGGCACCTCATCGATAACGTCTCCATTAGCCTGACACCTGGCACCTTCAGCGTCATCATCGGGCCGAATGGCGCGGGCAAGTCAACGCTGATGAAGGTGTTGTGCGGCGAGCTGGCGCCGGATGCGGGAGAGGTGGCTTATGGCAATGTCGACCTCTCCGTCTTCTCTCCTGTGCAGCTTGCCCGCCTTCGCGCCGTTTTGCCGCAGAGCACGGTGCTCGCCTTTCCTTTCACCGCTCTTGAAATCGTGCGGATGGGAGCCGTCGCCCAGGGTTCTCGCATTCCCGATGAACAGGCCCGACGGGCGCTTGCGAAAGTGGGTTTAAGCGGTTTTGAGGGGCGAGCCTATAATGTGCTGTCGGGCGGAGAGCAGCAGCGGGTGCAGTTTGCCCGCGCACTTGCGCAGGTCCCGTATCCGCTGGAGAATGGCGAAAGCCGCGTGCTGCTGCTGGATGAACCGACTTCAAGCCTCGACCTTGGCCATCAGATTTCGGTCCTGGAAACAGCCAAAGACTTCGTTGCCGCTGGCGGCACGGTGCTGGCGATCCTGCATGATCTCAATCTCGCAGCGGAGTTTGCCGATCAACTTATCGTCATGCACCGAGGGGCTGTGACGGCTTGCGGATCAGCGCTCGAAACCATCAACGACGAAACGATTGCGCGTGTGTATGGCGTGGGTGGCGCAGTGGGGCGTTTGCCAGCCGATCACATTGCCTATGTGCTGCCGCAGGCGCGTCATCGTTAGGCCGCCACGTCAGCCTTTGGGCGGCGAGGGGCGCGTGACGACGAAGGTTGCGGCGCTGATCATCACGACCGCGACGATCACTGCGTAAAGCGCCGGTGGCGCGATGATGAAGACGTAAATCAGGTAACTCATTGTCATCAAAGAGACTGCGGCGATTTTGGCCCGACGCGGGATAGCGCCGTGCTCGCGCCAGTTGCTTAAGGATTTGCCGAAGCGCGGGTGGTTCAGCAGCCAGGCTTCCAGCCGGGGCGACGATTTGGAAAAACACCAGAGCGCAAGCAGAAGGAAAGGTGTCGTGGGAAGTAGAGGCAGAAAGGCTCCGACCACGCCCGTGGCGACCATCAGACAGCCGAGACAGAGATAAAAGATGCGCATATCTGCCGGTAACACGCGCGTGCCAGACTGACAAAGGAAAAGCGTGTCAGAGCCGCGTCCCACGCCAAGGGGTTGAAATATCTGCGTTCCGGCTTTATCTGGCTGCCAAAATGCCGGGATATAACCGGATAGGGCGTGGCGCGCCAAACCTATAGCGGTTTTGGAATGACGGTATGCGACAACAAAAACGTAAAGCGTGAGAAGCGAATCGGACAGATCGTGAAACGCTTTAACAGGCAGAAGGAAAACACCATGGCGAAGTTGGTCCACTCGATGGTTCGGGTGCTGGACGAAAAACGTTCGGTGGATTTTTACAAGCAGGCTTTCGATCTCGACATCGCTGACCGCTTTGAGTTCGATACCTTCACGCTGATCTACCTCAGCAACGCCGCAGGCGATTTCGAGCTGGAATTGACGGTGAACAAGGGCCGTGAAGTGCCTTACGCGCTGGGCGACGGTTACGGTCATCTGGCCGTCAGTGTCGAAGACGTGGATGCCGAGCATCAGCGCCTGTCCGAGCTTGGTCTGTCTGTTGGCAAGATCATCGAGGCAGATTACAAAGGGGCATCCTTCGCCAAGTATTTCTTCATCTGCGATCCGGATGGCTACAAGATCGAAGTGCTGCAGCGAGGCAACCGCTTCAAATAAGCCCCTTATGAAAGATGGCTCACCATGGCAGAGGCTGGCGTAAAGCTGGAAGAGAGCTGGAAACAGGCGCTGTCGGCAGAATTTGACAGCCCCTATATGCAGAAGCTCAAGGGCTTTCTGTTGGCCGAGAAAGAGGCCGGAAAGCAGATCTTTCCCAAGGGACCTGAATATTTTCGTGCATTGGACCTGACCCCGCTCGATGAGGTCAAGGTGGTGATCCTGGGTCAGGACCCCTATCATGGGCCGGGCCAGGCGCATGGCTTGTGCTTTTCGGTGCAGCCCGGCGTGCGCATCCCGCCCTCGCTCGTGAATATTTACAAGGAACTGCAGAGCGATCTCGGGGTCCATCCCGTCAAGCACGGTTTTCTGGAGAGCTGGGCGAAGCAAGGCGTTCTGCTCCTCAACAGCGTGCTCACCGTGGAGCAGGCACGCGCCGCTTCGCATCAAGGCCAGGGCTGGGAGAAGTTCACCGATGCCGTCATCCGCACGGTGAACGAGCAATGTGACCATGTGGTGTTTCTGCTCTGGGGCGCTTACGCCCAGAAGAAAGCGTCTTTCGTCGATCAGCGCAAACATCTGGTGCTGAAATCGGTCCACCCATCGCCGCTTTCCGCCCATAACGGCTTCTTCGGCAACCACCATTTCTCAAAGGCCAATGCCTTCCTCGTCTCGCATGGACGAGACCCGATCGACTGGCAGTTGCCGGACGACGTGTGAGACAGTTGGATCGTTCCCAGAAAAAGAACGATCCGTTCTGATTGTTCACACTATGCGACGAGACCGATCTGCACCATCTTCAGCCCATCGAACAAGGCACATGCTTCCAGAATGAAGCAACCGCCGAAGGATAAGGGTTTTATCATGTTGAACCAGATCAAGGGCCTGCACCACGTCACCTCCATGGCCGGGAGTGCATCCGGCAATAACCGCTTTTTCACCGATACACTCGGCCTGCGCCGCGTGAAGCAGACGGTCAATTTCGATGCTCCGGATGTCTATCACCTCTATTACGGCGATGAGGTCGGCTCTCCAGGTTCGGTCATGACCTACTTCCCGTTTCCGCATATCGCTCGCGGACGTCCGGGTACTGGCGAGGTCGGCACCACGTTGTTCTCGGTGCCGGAGGGTTCGCTCGGTTACTGGCAGGACCGTCTTGTCAAAGCAAATGTCGAAGGGCTGAAAACCGATGAAGCCTTCGGCAACAAGCGCCTGCATTTTTCAGGTCCCGATGGTGATGGCTTCGCACTCGTGGAAGTCAAGGATGACGGCCGTGCCCAGTTCACGGGCAACGGTGTCGGTCAGGACCAGGCGATCCATGGCTTCCAGGGTGCGTCGCTTAGGCTGCGCGATGAAGGTGCGACCGCCGAACTGCTGAAGTTCATGGGCTATCAGGAAATCGACCGGCAGGATGGCGTTATCCGTCTTGGCATTCCCGGTGGCAATGGTGCCGATGTGATCGATATCGAGACCATGCCGAATATTTCCGGCGCGCGTCTGGGTGCCGGCTCCGTCCATCACATTGCCTTTGCTGTCGAAAACCGCGCCAAGCAGTTGGAAGTCAGAAAAGCGCTGATGGATACGGGCTATCAGGTTACGCCGGTCATCGACCGCGATTACTTCTGGGCGATCTATTTCCGCACGCCGGGCGGTGTGCTGTTCGAAATCGCCACTAATGAGCCGGGCTTCGACCGTGATGAGGACACCGCGCATCTGGGTGAAACGCTGCAATTACCTGAGCAGCACAAGCATCTGCGGCCCTTCCTCGAGCAGCATCTAGAGCCCCTGGATGGCCCTGCCAACGCTTGAACCGATGCGAAGAGAGGCTGGCAGTGATGGCTGCCAGCCTTGAGCAAAGCAGGCTTCAGGAGCATGTCATGAGCAAGGAAAGTTATATTCACAAAGTGCGCGAAGGTGCGGCTGGGCAGCCTATCTTCTTCGTTTTTCACGGCACCGGCGGCGATGAGAACCAGTTCTTCGATTTCGCGTCGCGGCTTTTGCCCAATGCGACGGTGGTTTCGCCGCGCGGCGATGTCTCGGAACACGGCGCAGCCCGTTTCTTCCGCCGCAAGGCTGAAGGCGTTTACGATCTCGATGATCTGGACCGGGGGACACGCCGTATGGCCGACTTTGTTGCGGCGCATCGCGATGGGTATCAGGCAGGGAAGGTCATCGGGCTCGGATTTTCCAACGGTGCCAACATTCTTGCCAATGTGTTGATCGAGTTTCCCGATCTCTTCGATGCGGCGGCGCTGATGCATCCGCTCATTCCGTTCGAGCCCAAAGCGGCGCCCGCGCCGCAAACGCGTCGGGTTCTGGTCACAGCCGGAGAACGTGACCCGATTTGCCCGGTGCCAGTGACCAAGGCGTTTGCCGCCTATCTGAAGGCCCAAGGCGGAGAGGTGACAGAGGAGTGGCATCCGGGTGGGCATGAGATCCGCTCGAACGAGATCGAAGCCGTGCGGACGTTTTTGACCCCCTTTATGTGACGTGTGGAGGACGCGGCGGCTTCCGGCTCAGCCGCGCCTCCTTCTCAATATCCACACTGGCGAAGCTGCGCCTCATAGCGGATCGCCATATTGGCGGAGCGGCGCGCCGCCTTCTGGATGGCCGTGTTATTGCGCCAAACGCCATTGGCGTAGCCGCCATGGCCGGAATAATAGGCGAGATAGAGATTGTAAGGATCGTTGAGTGCGATGCCGTTTTGGCGGTTGCTGGTGGAGTGATACCAGCCAACGAAATGGATGGCGTCGGTGAAATCGGTGCGGCTGGCATTCCAGCGGCCTGTTTCACGACGATAGCGGTCCCATGTGCCGTCCAGCGCCTGAGCGTAGCCATAGGCCGTGGACTGGCGTTTCCAGGGAATAAAGCCGAGCAGCTTGGTGCGTGGCGGGCGGGCATAGGGCTGGAAGCTCGATTCCGTATAGATCGTCGCCATCATGACCGGAACAGGCACGCCGAACTCGCGTTGCGCGGCTTCGGCATCCTTGCGCCAGTTGTTGAACATGCCGTTGCGCTGTTCGAAAATGGCGCAGGCATTGGTAATCTGCGACGGCGCTGTCGCACAGCCTGCCAGAACGATCAAAAGAAAAAGGGCGACAAAAACGCTACGCATCGCGGAAACCTTTCGTTCCGCACATTAGTAAATCGTAAATCTTAATGCTCGGTTTTGAGACAAGGTTAATGCAAATGCGATCTGTTAAGGTCTTGTTAACCCGTCAAATCCGGCCCATCGCCGAGGCCATCTGATAGAGCGCAAGACCGGACGCGGTGCCCGCGTTCAGGCTGTCGAGCTGCGGCGACTGAGCGATCCGGGCGGAATGGAACCGCGACAGAAGCTCGGGAGGCAGGCCATCGCCCTCGGTGCCGATAACGAGAGCCATGCGCGGGGAGGGCGGGATCTGTCGGATCTCGGTCTCGCCTGCGGGTGACAGGCTCCAGATTTCGAAACCTTGGCTTGCCAGTGCTTCCAGCATGGAAAGCGCATCTCCGCCGCGATGGTACGGCACGGAGAGGACCGAGCCGACAGAGACGCGTAGCGCCTTGCGATAAAGCGGGTCGCAGGAGGTCGTATCCAGAAAAACCGCATCGGCCATGAAAGCCGCGGCATTGCGAAACATCGCGCCCATATTGTCGTGATTGGAAAGGCCGCAGCCTGCGACGACCAGCGAGGTTTCCGGCAGGCTTGCAATGGTCTGCGCCATGTCGCGGCTTTCCACCCGCGCGCCAAGAGCCAATATGCCGCGATGCAGGTGAAAGCCGACGATGGTGTCCAGCACCTCGGCCTCTGCAACATAGACCGGCACGTCTGCCGGAAAATCGGAGAGAATATCCAGTACGCCAGCGAGGCGATTTTTCAAGATCAGGATGCATTCAGCACGGAAATCGCTGCCCGTCTTGTGGGCTGCCGCCAGCATGCGCAGCACCACCGTGCCTTCGACGATGAATTTACCGTGCCTGCCGGTCAGGTCGCGTTCCTTGATGTCGCGAAACGCAGCGATCCGAGGATCGTCTGCTCGCTCTATCGCAGTAGGACGCGCGCCGTTCGGCAGGGCAGGCAGATCATTGCGCATCGATGGTGATGTCCGCGATGAAGCGGCGCGTCTGGACATTAAAGACCAGCGCCTTGCGCGTGCCGTTGGCCAGGCGCCCATAAAACAGCATGTCGCCATTGGAGAAGGATACGTTCTCGATGGTAAAGCCTTGCGGTAGGCTAGCCGTTGCCGAAACCGGCTGGTCGGACGGGACCTGCGTAGACTGACCTGCTGCGGTTGTCGCGGTTTTCGATGGTCCCATCGCCTTGTAGACAACCGCGCCGAAGACGGCCATAAGGCTGATAAACATCACCAGGCCCGACACGATCTGCAAACGGATCATCTTGCGGCGAACTTTTTCCATGGCCGGGTCTAGCGGCTTGTCGTCCTGTTCGTCTTGCTCGATCTGCGTCATCTGGGTCCTTGGAAGTATCGGATTGATCGGAAATAAGAATGAACGACCCCTTTAAACAAGGCGAAGACGCAAGGAAAGTCCTGATTGCTGGTGAGGACGCCGAAGGGCGGCTCGATTCCTGGCTTGCAGCCGAAGTGGGGGGCGATCTTTCCCGCAGCCGTCTCAAGGCGCTGATTGAGCAGGGAGCCGTTTTCGTCAACGGTGCCGCCGTCACCGAGCCGAAGAAGAAGATCCGCGGCGGCGACCGGGTCGAGATCACCATGCCGGAGCCGGAAGATCCCGAACCCAAGGGTGAGGATATCCCGCTCGAGGTAGAATATGAGGATGACGATCTGATCGTGCTGATCAAGCCCGCCGGTCTGGTGGTGCATCCAGGCGCCGGCAACTGGACGGGAACGCTTGTCAACGCGCTTATCCATCACTGCGGCGATAGTCTTTCCGGCATTGGTGGCGTCAAGCGCCCAGGCATCGTTCACCGGCTGGACAAGGAAACCAGCGGCGTGATGGTGGTGGCCAAGAACGACAATGCCCACCGGCATCTGGCCGCACAATTTGCCGATCACGGTCGCACAGGCCCGCTGGAACGCGCCTATAAGGCAATCGTCTGGGGACGACCCAAGAGCCTGCGCGGCACTATCGACGCCGCGCTCGGTCGCAGCACCGACCGTACGAAACGCGCCGTCAAGCGCGAGGATGCCGATGATGCGCGCGAAGCCATCACCCACTACGAAGTGGTCGAGCGCTATCATGAAAAACCGGATGCAACGTCGCTCGCCTCCATGGTGGAATGCCAGCTCGAGACCGGCCGCACGCACCAGATCCGCGTCCATATGGCCCATATCGGTCATCCACTGATCGGAGATCCCGAATATGGTGCGGCTTTCCGTACGAAGGCCAACCTTCTGCCGGAACCGGCCAAGACGGTAGTCAACCGGTTCCCGCGCCAGGCACTCCACGCCTATTTGCTGGTGTTTGAGCATCCGCGTACAGGCGAGGTCATGGAGTTCGAAACTGATATGCCCGACGACATGGCCGAACTGGCGGATGCGCTGCGAGCTTAAGACAGCAAGTACCTGCGACAAATTTGCGCTGGAGCGCTCGCGATTTTTTCGGAACGATTTCAGCTGAAAGCGGTTTTTCCGGTGTCCCGTGATAAGGTAAACATTGGCTGGTATGAGCGTGGCGCGTTTCCTTGAAACGTGACTTGCGCATACATATTTATGACATGGCTTGAAGCGGGGTCGGAAATGAACCGCGAGAGGTTCGCCTGCGTTATAGGGAACCGTGCCTGATAAAATATAAAGGGGGTGCTCTATGGCCCGCAACAGTTTGCCATCAATTACGGCCGGTGAAGCCGGTCTGAACCGATATCTCGACGAAATTCGCAAGTTCCCAATGCTGGAACCGCAGGAAGAATATATGCTCGGCAAGCGTTACGCCGAGCATGGCGACAGAGATGCCGCTCATAAGCTTGTTACCAGCCATCTTCGTCTCGTTGCCAAGATCGCCATGGGTTACCGTGGTTACGGTCTGCCGATCGGCGAAGTCGTGTCTGAGGGCAATGTCGGCCTCATGCAGGCGGTGAAGAAGTTCGACCCCGATCGCGGCTTTCGCCTCGCGACCTATGCCATGTGGTGGATCAAGGCGTCTATCCAGGAGTATATCCTGCGCTCTTGGTCGCTCGTCAAAATGGGTACGACCGCCAATCAGAAGCGTCTGTTCTTCAACCTGCGCCGCCTCAAGGGACGGCTGCAGGCAATCGACGATGGCGATCTGAAGGCTGAGCACGTCAAGGAAATCGCGACGAAGCTACAGGTCTCTGAGGAAGAGGTCATTTCGATGAACCGTCGCCTGTCTGGTGACGCATCGCTGAATGCGCCGATCAAGGCGTCGGAAGGCGAATCCGGCCAGTGGCAGGATTGGCTGGTGGACGACCATGAAAGCCAGGAAGCGGTGCTGATTGAGCAGGATGAACTCGAAACCCGCCGCCGTATGCTCTCCAAGGCGCTTGGCGTGTTGAATGACCGCGAGCGTCGCATCTTCGAAGCACGCCGTCTGGCGGAAGATCCGGTCACGCTGGAAGAGCTTTCGACCGAGTTCGACATCAGCCGCGAGCGTGTTCGCCAGATCGAGGTCCGTGCCTTTGAAAAGGTGCAGGACGCGGTGCAGAAGGAAGCCGAAGAGGCTGCCAAGGCGTTGCGCGTCGTGGACGCTTGATCGGCGACTTCTCCATAACATTTTCTATCAAGCAAAAGCCCCGGTGAAGATCTTCACCGGGGCTTTTCGTTTAGTCTCGATATCAGACCGGCTTATTGGCCGGTGGCTGGCGATGCCGCCATCCACTCGCGCAATGCCGTGTCGAAAGCGGACTTGCCGTCTGCGCCCTTTTGCAGGGTCAAAAGCGCACGTCTGCCATTGCGATAGGACACGGGGATATCGATCCAGTCGCGGGTTCTCAGCAGCTCCAGATTGGTCTTGCGTGCTTCGGGGAAGTCGTTCAGCGCGATCATATGGAAATCGTCGGTGATCTTTGCCGGAACTGCGATCAGCGCATTGCCGCGATCCTGCTCGGTAGACTTCATCGCAATACGCTGGACACTGTCGATCGCGCCGCCTTCGAAGCCGGGAGAAACCGAGAAGACGATCTCGACCAGATGGCTTGCCGGAAGCGAGGGATCGGTGTTGCGCTTGAAGGTGATGAGCGCGCTCAGGCCACGGCCGGGAATGGTGATCTGGCCCTGAACTTCCGGCGAAGGTTTGCCGGCATCATCCTTCTCATTCTGCAGCGACCAGGACACGGTGCCTTCGATTGCAGTCGGAACAGTCTGGCCGAGCACTTCCTCATAGAGGAACATGCGGTCGCCGGTTGCGGCTGCCGGAGCTGCGGTCTGCTGCGCCGCTGCCGGGGTGGCGGGCGTTGCTGCCGTCGCTGTATTTTGAGGCGCGGGCGCTTCGTTCTGCTGGTAGACCGACTGGCCTTCCGCTGTCACAGGCTGACCATTCGGGTTCGGTCCCGGACCTTCGTCCTTCTCGGTGCCATTGGCCAGGAGGCGCTGGGTGAATTTGGTGCCAGTGACAGAGCCGTCATCGGGACGCGCCGCGCCGGGCGTCGCAGCCTGGTTTTGAGCCTGTCCATTGACCGCCGGCTGGTTCGTTGCCGGTGTCGCTGCGCCATTGGCGGGCGCCGATGCGGTCTGCGAGGTTTCGCTGGAGGACGAGCCGGTCGAGGTGCTTGTCTTGGCAGAGTTGACAAGACCGCCGACCATATCGTTCAGCGTTTCGCGGTTGGCCCAGACAGCGTAACCGCCGCCTGCCAGGACGGCCAGAATACCGATCCCGAGAACCACGCCCGCGTAATTGCGCTTGGGCTTCTTCTTTGTGGCATAGGCAGCGGCAGGAATGCCTGCATTGGTAAAGCCACTATCGAAATTGCTGTTGGCCGTCTTGTCGGAACGGTTATTCGCCGCGCCGCCATCGTAACCGATCAGCTCTTCCAGATCGTCCCAGGGCGTGCGATCCTTGTCGTCCTTCTTGGCGTCATTCGTCGCAAACGGGTCTTCGTCTGCGCGCGGCAGCGCTGGTGTCGACTTTGGTGGCAGATCGAGTGCTGCATCCTGGAAATAGGAGGAGAAATCGTCGGTGGCGGCGGTGGATTTGCCCTGCTGACCCGTTTCGACTGCAGCCGCACGATCCAGATGCGAATCCTGCTCCTCGGCAATCTCATGCTGCGCGTCG
This sequence comes from uncultured Agrobacterium sp., assembly GCF_913777885.1. NCBI lineage: Bacteria > Pseudomonadati > Pseudomonadota > Alphaproteobacteria > Hyphomicrobiales > Rhizobiaceae > Agrobacterium > uncultured Agrobacterium sp. The sequence goes on from NZ_CAJYTV010000003.1 coordinate 219,020, forward strand.
TCCGACAAATGCCTGTGTTCTGGCTCTACGTTGACCTGACCGTAGTAATTGGCCTGCCCGTCGAAACCTGCCGTGTAGGGCAGTGGCGTGTTTTCATGCAGCACGGTTTCCGTGTGCCGATGTGCGGTTGTAAACGGCTCTGCGTCTTGCTTTTCGTCGCGGGTATAGGCTTCATCATAGTGGAGCGTGTCATCGTGATGCCCATTCGCGAAGATGGCGTCAGCCGGGCGTTGCTCCGCGTGAAAATGGTCGTCCTGCGACGCGCTAATGGGCGAGTAATGTTCCCCGTTTTCGTCTGCGCGCTCCCAGGGAGCGGGTTCCACGTGGCTGTCCTGGCCGATCCAGTCGCGATGGGCGTGGTCCTGCTCCTGATCGACGTCGGGCTCATGGCGAGCCTCATGATGGTGGAGGTCGTCTGCCGGCTCAGGCGCGTAGGCCGGTGCCTCTGGCTCGCTCTCATGCTGATAGGCTTCCAGCCTGCGCTCGGCCTCAGCGTCGTGATGGCTTTCCGGTGCCTCGTAGGAAGAAGGCTGAGCGTAGACATCAGCATCGTGAGCGCGTTCCGTTGCCTGGTACGCCGGTTCTTCAGCGACTTGTGGCTCGTCACGCTCGTAATGGTGTGTTTCTTCATGCGTGGCACGGGCGTCGGGATGAACATCGTCATCATAGTCTTGCCGATGCGCGGGCTCCGCAATCTGCTCTTGCGCAGCATAGCGCTGCTCGTGCGCCACGCTTTCTTCATAATAGGGAGACGACACATCTTCCTGGGCAGGGGCGGCATCGTCCGCACCTGCCTGGTCTTCTTCGATAGCGGGAAGTGCTTCGGAATATTCTCCCTCGACCTCGGCAATTGCCGTATCGAGCTTCATGATCTGCCGCTGGAGCATTTCTTCCGGCGGGCGCGGCTTCATGTTCTCAAGCTGGCGCACGACAGCGCTGCGTGCCTTGTCGTACACCTTGGCCCGGTTTTCGGGAGTATTGTTCGCCAAGCCATCCACGGCCTTGCGAATGACTGCTACAAAATCCGCCATAAGCACTTTCTCGTCGGGACCGGCCGTATACCGACCCGAAATGGGTTATGAAGTCTGATTGCTGAGGACATTAGTCCTCAAATGGGTCAGTCACAAGTATGGTGTCGTCGCGCTCCGGGCTGGTGGACAGGAGTGCCACGGGCGCACCGATCAACTCCTCGACCTGACGCACATATTTAATTGCCTGCGCAGGCAAATCCGCCCACTTGCGCGCGCCGACAGTCGATTCCTTCCATCCCTCAAGCGTGATGTAGATCGGCTCGACCCGAGCCTGTGCGCCCTGGCTTGCCGGAAGGTGATCGATTTCCTGTCCGTCGAGCTTGTAGCCGACGCAGATCTTCAACTCTTCCAGTCCGTCCAGAACGTCAAGCTTGGTAAGTGCGATACCGGTAATGCCGTTGGTTGCCACCGACTGGCGCACCAGTGCCGCATCGAACCAGCCGCAGCGGCGCTTGCGGCCCGTCACCGTGCCGAATTCATGGCCCTTTTCGCCCAGGAACTGGCCGATTTCATCATGCAGTTCGGTCGGGAATGGGCCTTCGCCAACACGTGTCGTATAGGCCTTGGTAATGCCGAGAATGTAACCGAGCGAGCCCGGGCCCATGCCTGAACCGGCGGCAGCCTGACCGGCAACCGTGTTGGAAGACGTTACATAAGGGTAGGTGCCGTGGTCGATATCGAGAAGCGAACCTTGCGCGCCTTCGAACAGAATGCGGGCTCCTGCGCGGCGCTTCTTGTCGAGCAGCAGCCAAATGGTTTCGCTGAAGGGAAGAATGCGATCGGCAATCGACGTCAGCTCTTCCATGATGGTTTCATGCGCAACTTCGGCAGCGCCGAAGCCGCGACGCAGCGCGTTGTGGTGCGTCAGAATGCGATCGACCTTGGCCGAAAGCGCTTCGCGATCTTCCAGATCCATGACGCGGATGGCACGACGGCCGACCTTGTCTTCGTAAGCAGGGCCGATACCACGGCGCGTGGTGCCGATCTTGGTGCCGCTGTTGGAGGCCGCGTCTTCGCGCATGCCGTCCAGTTCGCGGTGCAAGGAGAGGATGAGGGTGGCATTGTCTGCAATGCGCAGGTTTTCAGGCGTGACCTTGACGCCCTGAGCTTCCAGACGACCGATTTCAGCAATCAGCGCATGCGGATCGACCACCACGCCATTGCCAATGACAGCAAGCTTGCCGGGGCGAACGACGCCGGAAGGGAGCAGTGACAGCTTGTAGCTGACGCCATCAATGACAAGCGTATGACCGGCATTATGCCCACCCTGATAGCGCACGACCACGTCCGCGCGCTCGGAGAGCCAGTCAACAATCTTACCCTTGCCTTCGTCGCCCCACTGCGAGCCGACCACGACTACATTCGTCATTTCTTGCTTTCCTGCTCATGGCGCCGGGGCGCCCCTACCTCAAACCCGCAAATCTATACTGCGTTGTTTTACGGAAAGCGACCCTGTTTATGCAGCGGAATTTTGCTTTTGTAGGATAATTGTGCCCATCCTATGGCTGGAAATCGTGCAATTGCCCTTGCGAAGCCTTAAGGGCGCGTGCAGAAAATCGGCACACTCTCCGAAAGAAAGTCTCTCGCCTTGCCCTCCAGAGCCTATCTCGTTCTCACCATCGCCGCTTTGTGCTGGGGCGGAAACGCTGTCGCCGGCAAGCTTGCCGTCGGCCATATCAGCCCTATGGTGCTGACCTTTTTGCGTTGGGTGGTGGCGGTTACCATCATCGTTGCCATTTCCCTGCCGCAGCTTGCAAAGGACTGGCCGGTGGTCAGGAAGCGTCTGCCTTACTTCTTCATCCTCGGCACGGTGGGCTATACCTGTTTCAACGCGGCGCTCTACTCGGCGCTGAAATATACCTCCGCCATCAATGCCGCGGTTATCCAGGCCGTCATTCCGGCGGTGATCTTTCTCTTCAACTTCGCCTTGTTCCGGACAAGGGTTCTTGCCGTCCAGATCATCGGCTTCGTTTTGACGATCTTCGGTGTTGCGCTTCTGGCATCGCGCGGCGATCTGATGTCGCTCATCCGGCTGCAATTCAATCCGGGTGATGCCATCATGCTGCTCGCGGTGCTGGCTTACGCGATCTATACCGTCATTTTGCGGTGGAAACCGGCCGTGGACTGGCGCACCCTGATGGCCATTCCGGCCACCGCTGCGCTCATTACTTCCGTGCCGCTGATGGGATGGGAAGTGATGGGCGATCAGGCAATCTGGCCGGAAGCGAAAGGCTGGGCGATCGTCCTTTACACGGCAATCTTTCCCTCGCTCGTGGCGCAGATCTTTTTCATCAAGGGTGTGGAAGCGATCGGGCCAAACCGGGCAGGGCTGTTCATCAACCTCATTCCCGTTTTTGGAACATTTCTCTCGGTGCTGATCATCGGTGAAACGCTCCACCTCTATCAGATCATCGCGCTGCTCCTGGCACTTGGCGGCATTGCCGTTGCCGAACGAAAAAAGCCGCCTGTCGTTTGAGGCGCAAGGCCTGACGACGGGCGGCAGTCGGTCATGATGCTTTGGAAACGATGATCAGTGCTTTGTCGCGGTCTGGTCGAAGCGCTGGAAATAATCGTCGAGTGCCGACAAAGCCTTCCGCCGCTCGATATCCACGCGCTCGCCCCGCTGGATTGCTGGTGGGGCCGAGACCACGTTCTGTTCGAGGGATGCAAAACCTCTGGCAAAGCCGCCGGGACCTGCTGCGTGGGCATGATCTGCGATGGATGCGATGACGATGCCACACAGTGCTGCGGCGAAAAGCTTCTTCAACATGTGATACCCCGGTTCGTGTCCGGCTTTGCACCGGCTTTCTTGCGCTTCGGTTATCGCGCCGGGATTTTCAACTTGGCCCGGCGCCTGTTGGAGACGACATTAGGGCTCAAATTTTGCGCTGCGTTTAAATCGATCGGTACAATTTTATCGGTCTTTATTTTTAATGCGGTCGATCGATATTCTTCGCCGCCTCACGCATTTTTCTGCCGGTTCATCAGTTCGCTGGCGCGACTTGCTAAGCTCTGGCGATCGCTGACACTCTGCGCATCGGCAATGAGTGCTGGAAGGGGAGAGGCGTCGCCTTCCTGTGCTGCCGTCAATGCGATCATGCGAGCGGCGATCTGCCCTATCTCCTTGCGGATCGCCTCATCATTCTTCCTGTCTTTCACGGTCAGAAGCCGTTCGGTCAGCGCCGTGCCCTGATTGCGGATGTCCTCGATTTCGCGGGCCAGTCGCTCGGGGCTTTCGGATGCACCGCCAAGTTCGATGATCGGAACGTTGGTCGGGGCGGGCAACTGCGCGTCGCTTATTTTGCTAAGTCCGGAGGATTTTTCCTTCAGTCTGGCTATTTCCTGGACGCGACGCTCCAGCAGCATTTCGTTGTCGGCATTGCGCGCCATTTCCTTGGCAAGCTGATCTTCCAGTCGCGCGATCTTGCGGCTTTCCCGGTTCATATGCTGGGCGGTTTCACGGGCTTTGACGTCCGCTTCCTCCAACCGACGTGTCATCTCTTCGCGTTCCTTGCGCCAAGAGGTTGCCTTTTGCTTTGCCTGCTCGATTTCCAGATCTCGGGCCGAGAGCGCAATCTTGAGATCATCCAGTTCCCGCGACACGGCGCCGACGCGCTTTGTGAGGTTGGAGATTTCCTGGGTTCGGGCAATGGCCGTTTCTTCGGCATCGTTCAGCTTCGTAGTCAATCGCGCCACGGCATCTTCATGGCGGCGAGCCTTCGCGCGCAGGTCGCCCGCTTCCAGCGCCATGTTTTCCAGTTGCTGTTTCAAGTCGCGGGTTTCGGCCAGAAGGCGACCGGTTTCGGCTTGAGCGGCCTCGTTCTTGAACTTCAGGGCAAGCGCTTTTTCGCGCTCGGCATCCAGTTCCTGGCGCGTGCGTGCGTTTTCCGCAGCATAGAGCGCCCGGGCCATATCCTTCTGCGCACGCACTTCCTGCGGGCTCATCGGCATGGTCGCCCGCAATCGCTTTTCCGTATAGGAAACGATGCGCCGGTTGATCGCAGGTGCGATCAATGAAACCAGAAGAATTGCGCAGAGAAAACCAAGGCCGAAAATCAGGGCGTACTCAATCACGCGTGGTCGTCTCCACAAGAAGCGCCACGGTTCGAAAACCCTCTATGGCAGCTCATTTCATCGTCGCGGCGCAGACTGTCACGTCAATCTTGCGCCAGGCGGTCATCGCCTTACACGCTGGTCGTGTTCAAGCAGTTTATCGCAAAAGGGCGCGTCTGACGAATCAGAACGGATTCCAGGTGGGCTGGGGCGTAAGCTTCAGATAGCCGACATTGATGCCAAGTCGCGCACCGATGCCAGTGCGGATTGGGGCAATGGTGACGTCGCTGTTTTTCAGAACCGTCATGCCCACGCCTGCGACGATGAAGGCAGAGCCGCTGACGCCGCCATAGCGGCGATAGAGCGAATTGACGGAGGGAAGATTATAGACGAGCATCATGGCGCGGGTGCCCTGGCCGCCGTAGTCGAGCCCGAGCGAGGGGCCCTGCCAGAAGACCGGATGTTGCCCGGCATTCTTCGTGTAGAGCGTGCCTTCGCCGTAGGTCAGGCCTGCGACGAAGGCGCCGGAGCCTTCCTGACCGAGAATATAACCATTCGGCAGACCGTACTGCTGAAATGCGCGTTCCACCACCTTCGCAAGTCCGCCCGTCGTCTCGCCGAAGAAGCCGTGACCGGCATCGACGATTTCCTGAATGGTGTATTGATCGCTGCTTTGCGCAGATGCCTGCGCCGCCGACATAGAAAGGCCCGCAAGGATCACGAAAATCTTGACCAGTCCGAGGCGTGCGATGGTGCGGAGTTGGTTAATTCGCATCGTCAGTTCCGTCCGTCTGTTTGTTACCACTGTCCTGTTAAGACATTTGGCATTTTGAGACCATCATATTAACAATCGGTTTACCAAATATGGTGTCATTATGGCTTAACAATTTCGATAGGGTCCGCGCCGCATTCGCGCAGGAGAAAATTTATGACGACCAAACTCAATCTTTCGCTCTCCGGCCCCGATCTGGCGGCGCTTCTGTGCAGCCGCGTTTGCCATGACGTGATTTCGCCGGTTGGCGCCATCAATAACGGACTGGAGCTTCTCGATGAGGGTGGCACCGATGCCGATGCGCTGGATCTGATCCGTACCTCGGCTCTGAATGCGTCCGTGCGCCTGAAGTTCGCCCGTCTTGCTTTCGGCGCGTCCGGCTCTGCCGGCGCGTCTATCGATACCGGAGAGGCCGAAAAGGCCGCAAAGGACTTCGCCGCTGCGGAAAAGAAGGTGGAAGTGACTTGGTCCGGTCCACGCGCCATCGTCGCCAAGAACCGCGTCAAGCTGCTACTCAACCTCTTTCTCGTTGCCTACGGCGCGATCCCGCGTGGCGGCAATGCGGATATCGTTCTCGAAAACCCGGAAGGCGATGCCCGCTTCGAAATCACCGTCAAAGGCCGGATGATGCGCGTGCCTGCCAAATTCGCTTCCATCGCCGCAGGCGCGGAAGAAGAACCGATCGACGCGCATTCCGTTCAGCCTTACTATACGCTGCTGCTTGCCGAAGAGGCCGGAATGGTAATCGAATATAAGGTGCATGAGGACCGCGTGGTCTTCACGGCCTCCATGGCTCAGGCTGCCGAAGCGGCCTGATTGGATAAATGGGTGGGCCACCGTTAAGTTGGCCCATTTCCTTTGCAGTGTAGAAGCGGCGTTGGCTTTAAAGCGATTGCCCTTTCACTGGCATCGTGACGCGCTTGCTGGGCTCGTCAAAACCACTTCACCATCACCTCGTTGGCATAGGACTGTTCGCCAATCCGAAACGCGGTCTGACCGTCCCGCGTGAATCCGAGGCGCTCGTAGAAGACGATGGCGTCCCTATTCTCGCTATTCACGGCGAGCCACACGCCCTTGCATCCTTGCTCACCGCAGAGCTTGAAAGCTTCAGCAAGAAGCCGCTTGCCGATGCCTTTTCCCTTATGCCTCGGCTGAACGTAGAGCGTTGCGATCTCCGTTCCTGGACCGTTATCGGCAGGAGCGGGGCTGCGAAGCGTGACGCGCACGAAGCCGTCCATGCCTTCGCTGTTTTCGGATATCAGGATGATCTCGTTCTTATCATCGATGAGCGTTTCGAATTTTTCCGTGGTGAAGGCCGATAGCGCGTAATCGGCGAAGAATTTCGATACACCGTTTTTAAGATAGGTGCCGATCCAAACCTCGATGGACAGTGCGGCAAGGCTAGAGGCGTCGTCTTTGGACGCCGTGCGAATCATCATCACATCCTCTTCTCCTGCAGCATCGGCCTGAAAAATCGACGTCGAATTTGGCAAAGCGCTATACGTCTATCGAAAAAGCTCTGGCATCCATGGCGCGTCCAACGCAATGCACGGCACTCTATGGTCGCGCTATGCGCGGACAAAACAAAACCCGCCGTTTGCACGGCGGGTTTGTCATGACAATCATGCTTGGGAGGCATGTTGAGGGGATGATCAGGCAGTCTCAAGAAATTCGGCGTTGCCATCCGGCTCGCGAAGCACGTAGCCGCGGCCCCAGACGGTTTCGATGTAGTTCGCGCCGCCTGCCGCGTTTGCAAGCTTCTTGCGCAGTTTGCAGATGAACACGTCGATGATCTTCAGTTCAGGCTCATCCATGCCGCCGTAGAGGTGGTTGAGGAACATTTCCTTGGTGAGCGTGGTGCCCTTGCGGAGCGACAGCAGCTCCAGCATCTGGTATTCCTTACCCGTCAGGTGAACCCGCTGGCCGCCGACTTCAACTGTCTTGGCATCCAGGTTGACGATCAGCTCGCCGGTGGCGATGACCGACTGGGCGTGACCCTTGGAGCGGCGCACGATGGCGTGGATGCGGGCAACAAGCTCGTCCTTGTGGAAGGGCTTGGTCATGTAGTCGTCTGCGCCGAAGCCGAGGCCGCGCACCTTATCTTCGATACCGGCCATGCCCGACAGGATGAGGATCGGTGTCTTGACCTTGGACAGGCGCAGCGTTCTCAAGACCTCATACCCGGACATGTCCGGCAGGTTAAGATCGAGAAGGATAATATCGTAATCGTAGAGCTTTCCAAGATCCACGCCTTCCTCGCCGAGGTCGGTGGTGTAGACGTTGAAACTTTCCGACTTCAACATCAGCTCAATGCTCTGAGCCGTTGCGCTGTCGTCTTCAATAAGTAGAACCCGCATAATTATCCCCTTTGCCGCCCGCGGTCAGTAAATGAATCCCTTTTGCGCGATGCGGATCCAGACGTTGCCTGATTTGCAGGCTGCCACCAAATGGTTAACAAATTCTTCTCTCCTTTGGCAAGGTGTGGAGAATTCATTAAATAGTTCGGGCACTCTGCTGTTTTTCAACGTGAATCCCTCATCGCCAAACATGAACCAACGAATGAGGAAAACCCCGTAAGTGATTCAATCGACTCTACCATTGTCGTGCCCAGTGTTTTTTTGGGCTTGGCATTTACCGACCCTTAAATGATCCGCCTTATCATTAACGATGCCCGTAAATGAAAAGTTAACAGCGCAGTTTTTTTATTAATGTCGGGTAACTTTTGAGAATCATTCCGGCACATGCCGGAGTGGCGGGTTGGTTCCTGTTTGAACCGGGGTCTCGCTATCCATGGAGTATTGAGTATGAAGTCGCGTGACAGCCTAGTTCGCCTGAAGGAATTTCAGGTCAACGAAAAACGTCGTCAGTTGCAACAGCTGCAGTCGATGATGTCCGAATTCGAACGGATGGCCAAGGAATTGGTCCATCAGATCTCTCTCGAAGAAAGCAAGTCCGGGATCACGGACCCCAGTCATTTTGCCTATCCGACTTTTGCCAAGGCCGCACGCCAGCGTGCCGATAACCTGCAGGTTTCGATCCGCGAGTTGAAGATGCAGCAGGAAGCCGCCGAAGCCTCTCTGGAAGAGGTGCAGGCCGAATATGAAAAGGCTGCTGCTCTCGAAAACCGCGATACGGCTGTTCGCGCCCGCGCCTGACGCTCTTTGCGTTAACAAAGGCGCGTTAACCTGACGTCATTGACGGCGGCCAGCTGATCAGGAGGCTGCTTTCAATGACGCTTGTGCTCTTAATCTTAATGATTGCGATCCGCCGGCCGATGCCTGGCGGATTTTTTTATGGCCTGAACTATGCCGTCGTCATTGCTGCGCCGGTGCGCATGATTTGATTGCGCCTCCTTGGCCCGAAGAGGTGCTCATGAGCGCATATGTGCGACGTTGGACGGTTACGACTGCATAGCAAGCGCGGGAGGGGGAGGTGTTACCTGACGCCGGCGTGGCAAAGCGCCTGTGAAGCTCGCAGACCTTTTCGCATGGCGGGTAAACGGCACTCCCAAAAACGAAAACGGCGTCACACCGTCCCGTGTTCACGGGATGGGATGACGCCTGATCCGGATTGGCAGGACGCAACCAAGTGCGCCCGTGCCGAAACGTCTAGTGGCGGTACTGCTGAATCCGCGTGGTGCGCAGGCCAGCAAGGCCATGATCGGCAATCGAAGACTGCCAGGACAGGAATTCCTCCACTGTCAGCGTATAACGTTCACAGGCCTCCTCAAGGCTCAGAAGACCCCCGCGCACGGCGGCGACGACTTCGGCCTTTCGGCGGATGACCCATCGACGTGTGTCGGCGGGCGGCAGATCGGCAATCGTCAGGGGGCTGCCATCGGGGCCGATGACATATTTAACTCGTGGGCGTATCATTTCGGTCATTGGACACTCTACACAAACTCAAGACCATATGCTGCGCACTTTAGGGAGGTACCTTTAAAAATTACCTAAGCAGTTGGAGAGAATTTTTTAACAATTTGAATGATTTCGCCGGGTTTGTTCGTGTTTTGCGAAACATCAGCCCAAAAATGGGCGCTTTGGCGCTGTCCGGACGCCCAAAATTATTTTGCGCGGGGCGCGTTTTTATTGCTCTTGCCGATCGGAGTGAGACGTCCATCCCCTTATCGCGGGGGGGCGCCCCAGGCGATGAAGTCGGGATTGGCGAGCATATCGTCATTGCTGCGGTCGATCTCGTAACGCAGCGGAAGGCCCGCCATATCGAGAGTGATGCCGCCTGCCGCGCGCAGCACCGCATCACCGGCCGCTGTGTCCCACATCATGGTGCGGCTGAAGCGCGGATAAACATCGGCAGCGCCTTCCGCCAACATGCAGAACTTCAGCGAAGAACCTATCGAAATGCTGTCGATCAGACCATTGTCCGCGACGAAAGCTTCCGTCTTCGGGGTGCAGTGCGAACGGCTGATCACCGCGACGGGTAGGGCAGGTTTGGCGCGGCAGCGAATGGAGTGGTTCGATGCCGGTTCGAAGTCGCCCGAGATGAACAGCTTGCGCGCTCTTTCGCCTTCACCCGTCCAGGCGACACCGAGCGCTGGCGCATAGACCACGCCGATTACCGGTTTGCCGCTTCGAATAAGTGCGATGTTGACAGTGAAATCCTGTTTGCCGGAAATGAATTCCTTGGTGCCGTCCAGCGGATCGACGAGAAAGAAATCGCTATCGACTTCAGGCACATGGCCGGTCGTTGCGGCTTCTTCCGCGACCACGGGGATATCGCGATAGTCGCGCGCAAGAGCCGAGAGAATGATGTCTTCGGCGCGCTGATCCGCCTCGGTCACGGGCGAGCAATCATTCTTATAGGTAACGTGCGGACCTGCGGCATGAACCGCCATGATTTCCCTGCCGGCGCTTAAAGCCGCCGCGATCAGACTTTCCAGCATCTTCAATCCTTCGAGCCCGATCCCGTCAGACCGTAGTGGCCGCAATTGGTTTGCGCTTAGATATTCGAGAGCGTCGTTACTCTACGCATTATCTGCAAAGCGTTGGTTACGCCGGAAGACGGTTATGGTCAAATATATCTATTTGGGGGCAAGCAGGACGTTCTGCGCGCTTAAATTTTCGGGCCTGTCTGCCGCTTTCATGAACTTTTTGATGCCGATTGTGGCAATCCACGAGTGAACATCATTTTTTGTGCATATTTCCACCTTTTTGGCTTCACATTTTTAACGAACGCGATAAGGGTTTGCGTCAAGAGGGACAAAAAACGGCAATGAGAGCCCTCATGAAGCAACATAAACGAGACGCGTTCCAATTCGAGAACGTGTCCAGGGGAAAAATATGGAGTATTTTATCCAGCAGCTCATCAACGGGCTGACTCTTGGATCGATCTACGGCCTCATCGCTATTGGCTACACGATGGTCTACGGCATCATCGGCATGATCAACTTCGCCCACGGCGATATCTTCATGCTTGGCGGCTTTGCCGCGCTGATCGTCTTTCTCATTCTCACCTCCTTCATTGCAGGCCTTCCAGTCGCCCTCCTTCTGTTGGTGATGATGGTCGTTGCGATGCTGGTGACGGGCCTGTGGAACTGGGCGATCGAGCGCGTGGCCTATCGTCCGCTGCGTGGCTCTTTCCGCCTCGCGCCGCTGATCACGGCCATCGGCATGTCGATCGTGCTGTCCAACTTCATCCAGGTCACGCAGGGTCCGCGCAACAAGCCGATCCCGCCTATGGTGACCGATACCTATCATTTTGGCGCGATCACCATTTCGCTGAAGCAGCTGTTGATCGTGGCGATCACATCGGTTCTGCTGTTCGCCTTCTGGTACATCGTCAACAAGACACCGCTTGGCCGTGCACAGCGCGCCACGGAGCAGGACCGCAAGATGGCGGCATTGCTCGGCGTCGACGTCGACCGGACGATCTCCGTCACCTTCGTTATGGGCGCCGCGCTCGCTGCCGTCGCCGGTACGATGTACCTGATGTATTACGGCGTCGCCTCGTTCAATGACGGTTTCATCCCCGGCGTCAAGGCCTTCACGGCCGCGGTTCTGGGCGGCATCGGTTCGCTTCCGGGTGCCGTTCTCGGCGGTCTGCTGATCGGTCTGATCGAGTCGCTCTGGTCGGCGTATTTCTCCATCGCCTACAAGGACGTGGCCGCCTTCGGCATCCTGGCCTTCGTGCTGATATTCAAGCCGACTGGCATTCTGGGCCGTCCGGAAGTCGAGAAGGTTTAAGCATATGGCAAATATTCCTTCCGACAACGCCGCCGAGCAGAACGTCATGGCCAGAGCGGTGAAGGAGGCCATCATTGCCGGCTTCGTCTCGCTTGGCATGTTCCTTCTTTATGTCGGCATCGTCACCTATCAGGATATCAACAATCAGTTGGTCTGGGGCACGCGCTGGGGGCTTCTGGCGATCTTCGTCGCAATTGCCGCCGTCGGTCGCTTCATCGTGGTCGGTGTCATCGAGCCGCATCTCGACCGCCGCAAGCTCGCCAAGTCCAAGGCTGGCATTCTGGAAATCTCCGAGGAAAAGAATTTTTTCCACAAGCATTTCCTGAAGATCGCGCTGGTTTTTCTGCTGGCCTATCCCCTCGTTGCCGTCTACTTCAAAGGCGCTCAGGGCTCGCTGATCTTCGTCGACAATTTCGGCATCCAGATTCTCATCTATGTGATGCTGGCCTGGGGTCTGAACATCGTCGTCGGTCTGGCCGGTCTGCTCGATCTCGGCTATGTCGCCTTCTATGCAGTCGGTGCCTATTCCTACGCGCTGCTCTCCAGCTATTTTGGTCTATCCTTCTGGGTGCTTCTGCCGCTTGCGGGTATCCTTGCCGCCTTCTGGGGCGTCATTCTCGGCTTTCCTGTGCTGCGCCTGCGCGGTGACTATCTGGCCATCGTCACACTTGCATTCGGCGAAATCATCCGTCTTGTGCTTCTGAACTGGACGGACGTGACGCGAGGCACCTTCGGGATCTCCGGCATTGCCAAGGCATCGGTGTTCGGCATCTGGTCTTTCGATGTCGGGGCGCCGAACAACTTCACCAAGGCTTTCGGCCTGCCGATGTCGTCGGGTTACTACAAGATCTTCCTCTTCTACGTGATCCTGCTTCTGTGCATGCTGACGGCCTACGTCACCATCAAGCTGCGTCGCATGCCGATCGGTCGTGCCTGGGAAGCGCTGCGCGAGGACGAAATCGCCTGCCGCTCGCTCGGTATCGATACGGTCAAGACCAAGCTTACCGCATTCGCAACGGGTGCGATGTTCGGCGGCTTTGCAGGCTCCTTCTTTGCTGCGCGCCAGGGCTTCGTGTCTCCGGAAAGCTTCGTCTTCCTGGAATCGGCGGTTATTCTGGCGATCGTCGTTCTCGGCGGCATGGGCTCGCTGACCGGTATTGCTATTGCTGCAGTCGTCATGGTCGGCGGTACCGAGCTTCTGCGTGAAATGGAATTCCTGAAGCATGTCTTCGGCCCGGATTTCACGCCTGAACTCTACCGCATGCTGCTCTTCGGCCTAGCGATGGTCATCGTCATGCTGTTCAAACCGCGCGGCTTCGTTGGCTCGCGCGAACCCACGGCCTTCCTGAAAAAACGCAAGTCTGTCTCCGGCAGCTTCACCAAGGAAGGTCACGGCTGATGGCGTCCGGAAACACTGCGATGAACAAGAATACCATCCTGAAGGTCGAACATCTGTCGATGCGCTTCGGCGGTCTGATGGCGATCAACGACCTCTCCTTCGACGTGAAGCGCGGCGATATCACCGCGCTGATCGGCCCGAACGGCGCTGGCAAGACCACCGTGTTCAACTGCATCACCGGTTTCTACAAGCCGACGATGGGGATGATCACCATGGTGCGCAGCAATGGCGAGGAGCACCTGCTCGAGCGGTTGCCGGACTTCGAAGTGACCAAGAAGGCCAAGGTTGCTCGTACCTTCCAGAACATCCGCCTGTTTTCAGGCCTGACGGTTTTGGAAAACCTGCTGGTGGCCCAGCACAACAAGCTCATGAAGGCGTCGGGCTACACCATCCTCGGCCTGCTCGGTCTTCCCGCCTATACGCATGCGGCGGAAGCATCGATCGAAAAGGCCAAGTACTGGCTGGAGAAGGCCGATCTCATCGATCGTGCCGACGATCCGGCGGGCGATCTTTCCTATGGCGCGCAGCGGCGTCTGGAAATTGCCCGTGCCATGTGTACCGAGCCTGAACTTCTTTGCCTCGACGAACCCGCCGCCGGTCTCAACCCGAAGGAATCGTTGGCGCTCAACACCCTGTTGCGCAGCATTCGTGACGAGGGAACTTCGTTGCTCCTGATCGAACATGACATGTCGGTCGTCATGGAAATCTCCGACCACGTCGTGGTGCTCGAATATGGGCAGAAGATTTCCGACGGTACGCCGGATCATGTGAAGAACGATCCAAAGGTCATCGCCGCCTATCTGGGTGTCGAGGATGATGAAGTGGAAGACGTGATTGCAGAAGAACTCAACGGGGGAGCCGTCTGATGTCTGACACTCTCCTGAAAATTCAAGGCGTTGAAACTTACTACGGCAATATCCGCGCTCTTGCTGGCGTGGATGTCGAGGTGAAGAAGGGCGAGATCGTCTCTCTCATCGGCGCCAATGGTGCTGGCAAGTCGACGCTGATGATGACGATCTGCGGCGCGCCACAGGCCCGCCATGGCGAAATCATCTTCGACGGCGAGGACATTACCCGTGTGCCGACGCATATGATTGCGCGCAAGCGCATCGCCCAGTCTCCCGAAGGACGCCGGATTTTCCCGCGCATGTCGGTGCTGGAAAATCTGCAGATGGGCGCCAATCTCGACAACCTGAAATACTTCAAGGAAGACGTCGAGAAGGTCTTCACGATGTTCCCTCGTCTCAAGGAGCGTCAAAGCCAGCGCGGCGGAACGCTTTCGGGCGGCGAGCAGCAGATGCTGTCTATCGGCCGCGCGCTGATGTCGCGTCCAAAGCTTCTGCTACTGGACGAGCCATCGCTCGGTCTGGCTCCTCTGATCGTCAAGGGTATCTTCGAGGCGATCAAGAAGCTCAACCAGGAAGAGGGGCTGACCGTCTTCCTCGTCGAGCAGAATGCTTTTGCCGCCCTCAAGCTTTCGGACCGCGCTTACGTCATGGTCAATGGCAAGGTGACGATGAGCGGTTCCGGCAAGGAGCTTCTTGCCAACCCTGAAGTGCGCGCAGCCTATCTCGAAGGCGGTCGTCACTGACGGTGAAAACTGTGCGGGGATCTCCGATACCCGTGCTTTGACAAAGCGCAAAAATTTTTATGATTTTGTGCCGTTGCCCATGAAAAAGTGCTTGCTTTCGAAGGCGTTGGGCGCAAATCTGCTAAAAGCCTGTCAGACTGCCTAGCTGGTTTGGCGGAGCAAAAACAAACAATAAAGCTTGCCGGAAAACGGTCGAGCGAAAACGGAAAACAGGGCCGTTCGCGATTTCGTCGGCGGCGCTGATTGGGGAAAATATGCAGGGCCTTTTTTTCGAAACCGATAATGGCGTTCGCTATGTCTTGCGCGCGCTTGTCGTTCTTCTCGGCTTCTGGACAGCCTGGCGCACCGGTAAGTCCGTGGCGGAAGGCTGGGGCAACTACTGGCAGGTGGTGATTTACGCACTGCTTCTGGGCTGCGTCATGCGCTTTCTGCACTACGCGCTCTTTGCCGGTCCCCTGCTGAACGGCTTCTACTATCTAATCGATGTCGTGGTTCTCCTCGCCTTCGCAACGGCTGGTTTCCGCATCCGTCGCACGCGCCAGATGGTCGATAACTACTACTGGCTTTATGACCGGACCTCGGCATTTTCCTATAAGAAGAAACATTGACAGACGGGTTTTTCTGAAATCAGAATTCCCTCCTGAGTGGAACAGCTTGGACAGTTAATTTGGGTGCTGGACAGGTCAAGAAAATCAACCCAATCAAAGGAACTGGGAGTAACATAATGAAGAAGTCTCTTCTTTCCGCAGTTGCGCTGACCGCAATGGTCGCGTTCAGCGGTTCGGCATGGGCCGATGTCCTCATCGGCGTCGGTGGTCCATTGACTGGCCCGAACGCTGCTTTCGGCGCTCAGCTCCAGAAGGGTGCGGAACAGGCCGCAGCGGACATCAACGCGGCTGGCGGTATCAATGGCGAGAAGATCAAGATCGTTCTCGGTGACGATGTGTCCGACCCCAAGCAGGGCATCTCTGTTGCCAACAAGTTCGCAGCCGATGGCGTGAAGTTCGTCGTCGGTCACTTCAACTCCGGCGTTTCCATTCCGGCATCTGAAGTCTATGCCGAAAACGGCATTCTCGAAGTGACGCCTGCTGCCACCAACCCGGTTTTCACCGAGCGCGGCCTGTGGAACACCTTCCGCACCTGCGGCCGTGACGACCAGCAGGGCGGCATTGCCGGCAAGTACCTCGCAGACCACTTCAAGGATGCCAAGGTCGCCATCATCCACGACAAGACCCCCTACGGTCAGGGCCTTGCCGATGAAACCAAGAAGGCTGCCAACGCCGCTGGCGTGAAGGAAGTCATCTATGAAGGCGTCAATGTTGGCGACAAGGATTTCTCGGCCCTCATCGCGAAGATGAAGGAAGCCGGCGTTTCCGTCATCTATTGGGGTGGCCTCCACACCGAAGCCGGCCTGATCATCCGTCAGGCAAAGGACCAGGGCCTCAAGGCCAAGCTCGTTTCCGGTGACGGTATCGTCTCCAACGAACTGGCTTCTATTGCAGGCGACGCTGTTGAAGGCACGCTGAACACCTTCGGTCCTGACCCGACCCTGCGCCCTGAAAACAAGGAACTGGTCGAGAAGTTCAAGGCTGCTGGCTTCAATCCTGAAGCTTACACGCTTTACTCCTATGCTGCCGTTCAGACGATTGCAGAAGGTGCAAAGGCTGCCGGTTCTCTCGACGCTGAAGCCGTTGCTGCAGCGCTGAAGAAGGGTACGTTCAAGACTGTTCTCGGCGACATTTCCTTCGACGAAAAGGGTGACCCGAAGCTTCCTGGCTACGTCATGTACGAATGGAAGAAGGGCCCAGACGGCAAGTACAGCTACTTCCAGCAGGGCATGTAATCTACTCTGTCAGTCTGAGATTGATGAAGCCCGGCAGCGATGCCGGGCTTTCATGTTTCTAGGGGCATGCAACGGATTTCATCGTCGCTCAGACCCCCCATGGTCCATTGAGGGACAAGCGCCCGGCTCTTGGCGGGGAGGAGACTGCGCGTCAGAAAGTCTAACTCCAATCCTTTCAATCACAATAATTTAGAAAAATGTGATGATGAGCGGAACTGCCTGCGTTGCGCCACGTTTTCTGCGGCCTCAATTCAGGAGTTCATCAATGAAAAAGCTTGTTGTTTCCGCAGTCCTCGCCGCCGCGACTTTCTTCTCGGTGACGGCACCATCCTTTGCTGAAACCGTGACGGTAACGACGACGCAGCGCGTCATGCGCGAGCCAGTGCGCGAAGAGTACCGCCCTCGTCACTACCGCCACGCACCGCGCGACTGTTTCGTCAAGAAGGAACGCATTCGCCGCCACGGTGAGATCATCGTCCGCAAGACCCGCGTTTGCCGTTAATGGAGTTGCCTGTTCTCCCTTCCGATGCGTGTCGGAGGGGAAACAGGCGTGGCGTTTTAAGAAAAAGACTAGGGTAGGCGGCGATCGTTCCGCCTTCTTTAATTTCATGCTTCGGCTCAACGCAGCAGCAGGTGAGCGCCTTCCTTCCCCAGGGAAGAATTTCTTTCAGCTTGTCGCAGTATCTCAAAGCGCACTCAGCATGAAATCTACCCGTTCCTCAATATTCGTCTTGGGTAAGATGACGACGTCGTATCCCAGATCCTTGTAGTCGCGACACAGCCGCTCATACTCTTCCAGAGCCTCCTCGAACCCGTGACGACGTTCGTTGTCTGTCACGTATATTTCGGGCCAGGGAGGCGTCAGGAACACCTGTGTGTGATAGCGAAACTCGGTCCGTAGCCTCTCGTACCAGTGCCAGTCTGAGAGAGTTCGTAGCGCGGAAGCGGCGTCGATGAGGCTGCGGTCGAAGATCGAGACGCCGGAACGTTCACACGCTGCCTTGTAGTCCTGTTTAGCCAACGCGATCGCCTGCTCAAGGAACGATTTGAGATCGAGCCAGGGGAGGCCGGTGCCTCCCGCGTTCAACTGTTGTTCGACGACCCGTCGGCCTGGCTCTTCCACCGTGGCGAAACCATGGTGTGAAAGTTGTGAGAGCAGTGTGGATTTTCCGCCTCCAGAGCAGCCGGACAGAATGATGAGCTTGTCCATGTTGGTCCTCCTTAAGAATCGGTGTCGTCCCACGCAAGCACGCCCACATAGACGGCGCTGGACAGCGATGCATTGACACTGTGATGACGCGGTCAGGCTTGCAGATGAGTTGCTGTCACTCCGAGAAAGTCGAGATGCCGACCGAGGCAGTCTCAACTATCGTGCAGCACATGGGCCGCCTTTACTGCGGCGGAGGCACGGTTTTCGACGCCGAGTTTGACGTAGATCTGTTCCAGATGCTTGTTGACCGTGCGGGCCGACAGGCCAAGAATCTCGCCGATATCGCGGTTGGATTTGCCCTTGGCGATCCAGACCAGCACTTCCGACTCCCGTGTCGTGAGCGAGAAACGGTCGCGCAGGAGAGCATCGCCGGACTTCTCGTTGGTGGTGGTCAGGCGGAAGAGATACTCGTCGGCGCCGACTGCGCCCAAAAAGGTGAATTGCAGTGAGGGGCGCTCGGCATGGGTGATGACGAGTGGCGTGTCTCGCGCGCTCGTCTGGGTCATCCAGTCGCCGATAGTGCGCGACACGATGTCGAGACCATCATTGCTGCCGGTTGCGGCATTGATGAGGCGGGTGGCCTGCGGTGTCGACCAGAGGATCGTCCCATCGGCGCGCACCGCCAGCAGGTGGCGACCGGCGGCATCAAGCGCCACGCGGGCGCTTTGAGCAGATCTCGCATTGGAGAGGTGGACGCGCAGTCTGGCGCGCAGCTCGTCGATATTGATCGGCTTGCTGAGATAGTCCACACCGCCGCATTCGAGTGCGCGCACCACATGCTCGGTTTCGGTAAGGCCCGTCATGAAGATGACCGGCACCTGCGCCACGGCGGCGTTGGCCTTCAGGCGCAGGCAGGTCTCAAAACCATCGAGCCCCGGCATGACGGCATCGAGAAGGATGAGATCGGGCGTGACGCGCTCGACGATGTTCAGAGCCGCCTGACCGGAGGTCGCGATCAGCACCGAGAAGCCGGACTGTTCCAGAGCCTCGGTAAGGAAGCCCAGCGCTTCCGGGCTGTCATCCACCAAAAGGACGATATCGCGGGGCTGCAATGGTCTATTCATCCGTGCCCCTTGCTTGCGTCAAAACTGTTCAGATAATCGGCATAGCCGGCGAGATCGAAGGCGCGGACGAAGCGGCGTGCCTCTTCGGTGAAGGCCAGATTTTCCGGTTGAGAGGCAAGAGTGTCGAGCTTCGCCTCTATGCCACGAATATAGCCTATTTCGCCAAGCGCTAGCAAATCCTGCAAATGGACTGGCTCCGGTGGGCGGATCGCGCTCGGTTTCTCCTCCTTCGCGGAGAGGTTCACCGGCGGCAGATCGGTGTCATAGACCCATTGCAGGCCAAGATGCACGGCAAGCCGGTCGCAGAGCTTGCGGATATCCACGGGCTTTGCCAGCGCATCATTATGGCCATCCGTACCCGCACCGATGATTGCCGTGTCGCCGATATTGGCCGAAAGCATGATGATGGGAGCGGTCTGGCCTGCGTCACGCAGCCTGTCGACCAGCTGCCAGCCGCTCATGCCCGGCATGGAGATATCGATGAGGAAGGCATCCGGCTGCATCGCTTCCATCAGCGCCAGGCAGTCCGGCCCGCTTTGCGCCGTCAGCACGACGAAATCGAGCGGCGAGAGCACCTCCATCATCAGGTCGCGGTGATCCTCATTGTCATCGACGACGACAACGGTGCGGCGTGGACCGGCATAGGAAACGATTTTCTTTTCCGGCGCGAGTGCCGTGCTAGGCCTGTCGACCGAGGAGAGCATCAGCCGCACCCGGAAGGTCGAGCCGACGTCCTTCTGGCTTTCGACAGAAATCTCGCCACCGAGCGTGTTGGTCAGCAGTTGGGTGATGGTGAGCCCAAGGCCAAGGCCCGGCATGGGCTTGATGCTTTCGGCTTCGCCGCGCTGGAACGGCTCGTAGATGCGGGCGAGATCCTTTTGCGCGATACCGCGCCCGGTATCGGTGACGGTGAAGGTGGCGACCTGGCTGCGATAGCTGACGTCGAAGGTGACGGTGCCTTTGTCGGTGAACTTGATGGCATTGGAGAGCAGGTTAACGAGGATCTGGCGCAGGCGTTTCTCGTCGCTGCGCACATATTGCGGCAGGCCTCGTGCGCGCTCGTGGCGGAAGGCCAGCCCCTTGGCTTGCGCCTGCGGGCGGAACATATCAACGATCTGGTCGAGGAAATCCTGAATGTTGATCTCGTTCGACTGCACCTGCAACCTGCCCGCCTCGATCTTGGAAATATCCAGCAGGCCATCGATCAGGCCAGAGAGGTGATCGGCGGAGCGGCGTATCACCTTGATGGCGGATTGGCGTGGTGCCGGGATGGTTTCATCCCGCTCAAGGATCTGGGCGTAGCCGAGCACGGCATTGAGCGGTGTGCGCAATTCGTGGCTGAGGCCTACCACATAGCGGCTCTTGGCGCGGTTGGCTGCTTCCGCCGTTTCCTTGGCATATTGGAGGGCGGCATCCGTCTTCTGGTGTGCGGCGATTTCTTTCAACAGCAATGTGTTCTGGCGCGAGGATTCTTCCTCCGCCACCACCCGGCTGTCATGGGCCAGCACCAGGAACCAGCAGACGATGCCGGCAATGACGGCAAAGACGAAGAAGACGATGAGAATGGTACGATTGACGACGTCCGCGGTCGCTGGCGTTCCGGTGCCGACCTGATGAGCAATCAGCGCCAGGATGCCGCCAAGAGCTGCGACAGCGAGTGCGGAGAATATGGTGTAGCGACCGAGCCGCGTCGAAAGTTTGACGACGAACTGTTCGGGAAGGAAACTCTTTGCGACCTGTGCCGTCTGGTAGTTCAGCCGGGCTTTCGGTTTGCACATATCGTGGCAGCGGCTGTCCAGCGAACAGCAGAGCGAACAGATCGGACCGGCATAGGCGGGGCACCAGGCCATGTCTTCCGGTTCAAACGGATGCTCGCAGATGGAGCAGGTGATGCTGGAGAGTTCCTTCCACTTCTGGCGCGGCTTGCGTGCCAGATAGAATTTTCCCTTCGTACCCCAGGCGATCAGCGGCGAGGCGATGAAAGCGACGACCAGGGTGATATAGGGCGCGAGCGAGGCTGCGAGCGTGCCGAACAGACCGAAATGGGCGGTAAGCGCAATCGTTGCCGAGAGCGCCATGGCACCGACTCCGACGGGATTGATATCGTAAAGATGCGCCCGCTTGAACTCGATGCCGGGAGGGGCAAGGCCCAGCGGCTTGTTGATGAAGAGATCGGCGGAGATAGTGCAGAGCCATGCCATGGCGACGATGGAAAAGATGCCGAGCGTTTCTTCCAGCAGCCGATAGATGCCAAGCTCCATCAGCAGAAGCGCAATGGCGACATTGAAGACCAGCCAGACGACGCGGCCTGGATGGCTGTGGGTGAGGCGGGAAAAGAAGTTCGACCACGCGAGAGAGCCCGCATAGGCATTCATTACATTGATCTTGAGCTGCGAGACCACGACGAATGCGACCATCAGGACGAGAGCGGCATTCTGGTTGGGGATCATATAGCCGAAGGCGGTGAGGTACATCTGCGCCGGATCGGCGGCGCTGCCCACCGGCACGCCGGAGGACAGCGTCAGCACCACCAGGAAGGAGCCCGCCAAAAGCTTTGGCACGCCCACCACAACCCAGCCGGCACCCGCAAGAAAGACGCCGAGCTTGTGGCGCCACTTGCTTTGACCTTCTGCGGGCAGGAAGCGCAGGAAATCCACCTGTTCGCCGATCTGCGACATCAGCGCCAAGATGACGGCGGAGGCCGCGCCGAACTCGATGAGGTTGAAGGGCGCGACTTCTCCCGGCGCGGCGGAGACATGGTGGATGCCGGAGAATGCCAGCCAGAGATCGAATTTCTGCCAATCCATCAGGGCGATGAAGAGGAAGGGCAGGACGTTGAGGACGATCCAGAAGGGCTGCGTCAGGATCTGAAACTTGCTGATGAGACGCACGCCATGGGTGACGAGCGGAATGACCATGACCGCCGAGATGATGTAGCCGATCCACAGCGGGATGCCGAGCGCTAGCTCCAGCGCGCCGGACATGATCGACGCCTCGATGGCAAAGAGCATGAAGGTGAAGGCGGCGTAGATCAGCGAGGTAATGGTGGAGCCGATATAGCCGAAGCTTGCGCCGCGCGTCAGAAGGTCGATATCGACGCCGTGGCGGATGGCGTAGCGGCTGATCGGCAGGCCGACGAGCAGCATGGCCACCGCAGCAGCAACGATGGCGAAAAAGGCGTTGGTCGTGCCGTAGGAGAGGGTGATGGCGCCGCCGATGGCTTCCAGTGCCAGAAAGGAGATCGCGCCGATGGCGGTGTGGGAAATGCGGCTCGAGGAGAATTGCCGGGCGCTCTTGGCGGTAAATCGCAGCGCGTAATCTTCCAGCGTCTGGTTCGCGACCCAGCGATTATATTCGCGCCTGACGGGGATGATGCGTTGCCGTGCGGCCATGCCAGTGTTTCACAGCCTCCACTAGAGCTTGGTGTCCGTATCTCTCTCCGGCGTCATGGTCGGGCTTGACCCGACCATCCACCAGCGGATGGAAACCTGGATCCTCGGGTCAAGCCTGAGGATGACGAGCGCGCCGCGGTCGTTGAGTCCACGTTGCCCGCAAACGGCAGACGGAAAAATGGCGTCGCCCGGATCGAGCGACGCCACTTGTTTTAGATTAGGCAGCAGCCGACTTTGCTGTCGGGACCTCTGCAATCGTCTTCAGCACGACGGAAGCGATCTGGTACGGGCAGCCCTGGGAGTTCGGACGACGGTCTTCGAGGTAACCACGATAGCCGTTGTTGACGAAGGAGTGCGGAACGCGGATCGATGCGCCACGGTCTGCAACGCCGTAGGAGAACTTGTTCCAAGGAGCGGTTTCGTGCTTGCCGGTCAGGCGCAGGTGGTTGTCCGGACCGTAAACGTCGATGTGCTCTTTCCAGTTCTTTTCGAAGGCAGCCATGAGGGCTTCGAAATATTCCTTGCCGCCAACTTCACGCATGAACTTGGTGGAGAAGTTGCAGTGCATGCCAGAGCCGTTCCAGTCGGTGTCGCCGAGCGGCTTGCAGTGGAATTCGACGTCGATGCCGTACTTTTCGCACAGGCGAAGAAGCAGGTAGCGAGCGATCCAGATCTGGTCGGCGGCACTCTTGGAGCCCTTGCCGAAAACCTGGAATTCCCACTGGCCCTTTGCCACTTCGGCGTTGATGCCTTCGTGGTTGATGCCTGCTTCGAGGCAGAGGTCGAGATGCTCTTCGACGATTTCGCGAGCGATCGAACCAACGTTCTTGTAGCCGACGCCAGTGTAGTACGGGCCCTGCGGAGCTGGGTAGCCCTGCTCTGGAAAGCCGAGCGGGCGGCCATCTTCGTAGAAGAAGTATTCCTGCTCGAAGCCGAACCATGCGCCTTCGTCGTCGAGGATGGTTGCGCGGCTGTTGGACGGATGCGGGGTTACGCCATCCGGCATCATGACTTCGCACATGACGAGCGCGCCGTTGGTGCGGGCTGGGTCAGGGTAGATTGCGACTGGCTTCAGAACGCAGTCAGAGCTGTGGCCTTCGGCCTGCATGGTGGAGGAGCCGTCAAAGCCCCAAAGCGGAAGCTGCTCGAGTGTCGGGAATTCGTCGAATTCCTTGATCTGCGTCTTGCCGCGCAGGTTTGCTACCGGCTTGTAACCATCCAGCCAGATGTACTCGAGTTTGAACTTAGTCATTACGAACCTCTCATGGGTTAAGATGCGAAGCCTTGATTGTTTTCGTCCGGTTACCGGTGGAAAACGCTCTCGCTTTCAAGGGCTGCCGATAGATATGCATGCGCCGTGCCAGTTTGTGCGAGCAGTCGAATCGACGCTTCATTTTTTTAAGCGAAATGGCTGCCGAACCCATTGGTACGGCAAAATCCGGGTTGATGGCGCAAAAGCCGTTTTTCGCGATTTTTGAGAATTATGAAGGCTTTATGAAGTGAAATCGGCTCATTTTCTGCCGAAACTGTAGGCGGAAGGGTCGTTCTGAATGTTTTTTCAGCCGAAAGCGCTAATTTTGAGTGATTAGCTGCATAAAGACTATTCGATTAATCGATGCACAACGGTTGTGCCTAAAAAATAGCCTTTGTGATATTTTTTTAAGCGAATAGGGTGAAATTCGGCTAGAAATCGGCTATTCTTCGGAACGAAGCATAGTGCTGCGGTGTTTTGATCAAAAGAAAGAGGCCGTCATGAGAACCGAACCCAATCTGGAAAGTGCCAAGATTTATCAGTTCCCGGTCGGCGGGCGCGCAGGCTACAGCCGTTTCCGCAAAGACGCTGATATTGCGTCCGCTGAGGCACAGGCACCGCGTGTTGATTTCGACAGCTGGTATCATCAGGACGCCATCGCCCAAGATGACAAGCCCCACAACTAAGGGCTTGTTTCTGCCACGTAACGCCGGTTGCGGTCGTAGCGACCACCGGTGCGCTTCCCACTTGTGCTGATTTCGCCACCCCACCTACGTCAAACGACGTATACGGTTTCGCGGCACCGAGCCCGATAGTCCCCTCCAGCAGCGGTTCAACATGCCGCTGAGGCCTTCACGGCCCAACACGAAGAGGGGTTCTTCCGATGACTTTCAGCAAGATGCTCACGGGCGCGCTGCTTGGCGCCATTTTGTCCACCACCGCATTCCACGGCGCATTTGCCGCTGACGACACGATCAAGATCGGCGTGCTGCACTCGCTCTCCGGCACGATGGCCATTTCGGAAACGACGCTGAAAGACGCCATGCTGATGCTCATCGAAGAGCAGAACAAGAAGGGCGGCGTCCTCGGCAAGAAGCTCGAAGCCGTCGTTGTCGATCCGGCCTCCGACTGGCCGCTCTTTGCCGAAAAGGCGCGTCAGCTGATCAGCCAGGACAAGGTTGCCGCCGTGTTCGGTTGCTGGACGTCGTCTTCGCGCAAATCCGTCCTGCCGGTTTTCGAAGAGTTGAACTCCATCCTCTTCTACCCCGTGCAGTATGAGGGCGAAGAGTCCTCGCGCAACATCTTCTACACCGGTGCGGCACCGAACCAGCAGGCGATCCCCGCCGTCGATTATCTTGCCAGCACCGAAGGTGTGGAGCGCTGGGTTCTGGCCGGTACCGACTATGTCTACCCGCAGACCACCAACAAGATCCTGAAGGCCTACCTGATGTCGAAGGGCGTCAAGGAAGAGGACATCATGATCAACTACACGCCATTCGGGCATTCCGACTGGCAGACGATCGTCTCCGACATCAAGAAGTTCGGCTCTGC
Organism: uncultured Agrobacterium sp.; assembly: GCF_913777885.1. Lineage (NCBI taxonomy): Bacteria > Pseudomonadati > Pseudomonadota > Alphaproteobacteria > Hyphomicrobiales > Rhizobiaceae > Agrobacterium > uncultured Agrobacterium sp. The sequence goes on from NZ_CAJYTV010000003.1 coordinate 244,378, forward strand.
CGGCAAGAAGACTGCCGTCGTTTCCACCATCAATGGTGATGCGAACGTTCCCTTCTACAAGGAACTGGCCAACCAGGGCGTGAAGGCCGAAGACATTCCAGTCGTCGCCTTCTCCGTCGGTGAAGAAGAGCTTGCCGGTCTCGATACCACGCCTCTCGTCGGCCACCTTGCTGCCTGGAACTACTTCCAGTCCGTTGATACGCCGGTCAATGCCGAGTTCATCAAGGAATGGCACGCCTTCACCAAGAACGACAAGCGCGTGACCAACGATCCGATGGAAGCCGCCTATATCGGCTTCAACGCCTGGGTGAAGGCCGTCGAGGCTGCCGGCACGACAGATACCGACAAGGTTCTCGACAGCATCATCGGTGTTTCCGTGCCGAACCTGTCTGGCGGTTACGCGACCGTCATGCCGAACCACCACATCACCAAGCCGGTGCTGATCGGTGAAATCCAGTCCGACGGCCAGTTCCAGATCGTCCAGCAGACCGCGCAGGTCGTGGGCGACGAGTGGTCCGATTACCTGCCGGACTCCAAGGACCTGATCTCCGATTGGCGCAAGCCAATGTCCTGCGGCAACTTCAACGTTGCGTCGGGCAAGTGCGGCGGCAAGGGCATGTGATTGGGTGATCCCTCTCGAGGCGCTGATGCGCCTCGACTGGACTCCGGCTCAACTCCGGGGTGAGGGAGACCGGGCAATCGCCCCACACCGCCGTCATCCTCGGCCCTCGGATCAAAGTCCGAGGGTGACCCGAGGATCCACTGTTTACACTCACTCTCTCTAGCGTCGCTGGTTTCTGGCAGACGTGATGGATCCTCGGGTCAAGCCCGAGGATGACGTCGAGAGGGAGGGAGGCTCCAAGGGGGACTTGGGACCATGTTTTTCCGACTGTTGGCCGTGATCGGCCTTTTGTTCAGCCTGACGGCTTCGGCCTTTGCCCAGCAGGGCGATGCCAAGTCCTTGATTGATGCGCTGGGCAAGGCCGACTTCAAGCAGGCTGAAGCGCTGATCGGGCAGATTGCTGCGACCGGCGATGCGCGCGTCGTGCCTGCACTGGAAGCGCTTGCTGCCGGTGAGCTCTATGTTCGCAAGGCCGACAGCCTGGTGTTTCTGACCAAGTCCGTCGGCGATAATCTGACCCTGATCGATCCGGTGACGGGTGAGGCGGTTGGTGAAGCGCCGAAAGCGGCGGTGACAAAGATCAAGGTCAACAATACGCTGCGCCGTGTCACGCGCGCAGCACTCGGCGGTCTGACGCTGCTGAGTCCGGATCGCTCCATCCGGCTTTCGGCAGCCGATGCGGTTTTGAAAGCGCCGAGTGCGGAAAATCTCGGGCTTCTGGAAGCGGCACTTGCGAAAGAAACCGATGCCCAGGTTCGCGCTCGTATGGAAGAAGCGCGCGCGGTATCCGTTCTGACCTCCGACCGCTCCGTCGAAGACAAGCGCAGTGCCATCGACACCATCAAGACCATTGGCGGGCGCGATGCGATCAGCATCCTGATGGCCGCGTCCTCCTCAGTCGATGCCAGCCTGAAGCCCGACCTCGATGGAGCGATCGCCCATATCCAGTCCTCGCTGGCGCTATGGGATGCGGCGCAGAACGTATGGTACGGCCTGTCGCTCGGCTCGGTGCTGCTGCTTGCGGCCATCGGCCTTGCCATCACCTTCGGCGTGATGGGCATCATCAACATGGCGCATGGCGAGATGGTGATGATCGGCGCCTATGCCACGTTTATCGTGCAGGATATCATTCGCAGCCACTTCCCAGGCCTGCTCGACTGGTCGCTCGCCATTGCGCTGCCTGTCGCTTTTCTGGCTACCGGGTTCGTCGGTCTCGTCATCGAGCGCGGTGTCATTCGCTTTCTCTATGGCCGTCCGCTGGAAACGCTGCTTGCCACCTGGGGCATTTCGCTGATCCTGCAACAGGGCGTGCGCTCCATCTTCGGCCCGACGAACCGTGAGGTCGGCAGCCCAAGCTGGATGTCCGGCTCCTTCAGCGTCGGCTATCTGAACTTCACCTGGAACCGCGTCTGGATCGTCTGCTTCTCGCTGTCGGTGTTCTTCGCCCTGCTCCTTGTGTTGAAGCGGTCCTCCTTCGGCCTGCAGATGCGCGCCGTGACCCAGAACCGGCGTATGGCCTCTTCCATGGGTATCCGCACACCCTGGGTCGATGCCTTCACCTTTGCGCTGGGTTCCGGCGTTGCCGGTCTTGCCGGTGTCGCCCTCAGCCAGATCGACAATGTGTCGCCCAATCTTGGCCAGAGCTACATTATCGACAGCTTCATGGTCGTGGTCTTCGGCGGTGTCGGCAATCTCTGGGGAACGCTGGTCGGCGCGCTGTCGCTTGGTGTCCTCAACAAGTTCCTGGAGCCGACCGTCGGTGCCGTTCTCGGCAAAATCCTCGTCCTCGTCCTCATCATCCTGTTCATCCAGAAGCGGCCACGCGGTCTCTTCGCACTCAAGGGAAGGGCGATCGAAGCATGATTACCGGCTTTCTCCTTCGCGCTCTCGACCGCCGCATCTCGATTGCCATCGGCATCATTCTGGCCGTGGCGCTCATCGTTCCAGCACTGAACCTGCTCTTGCCGACCGGCAACCCGCTGCACGTGCCGACCTATATGATGTCGATGCTCGGAAAGTATCTGGCCTATGCGTTGCTCGCGCTGGCACTCGATCTAGTCTGGGGCTATTGCGGCATTCTCTCGCTCGGCCACGGCGCCTTCTTCGCGCTCGGCGGCTATGCCATGGGCATGTATCTGATGCGCCAGATCGGCTCGCGCGGCGTCTATGGCGATCCGGTGCTTCCCGATTTCATGGTGTTCCTTAACTGGAAGGAACTGCCATGGTTCTGGCACGGCTTCGACATGTTCTGGTTCGCCATGCTGATGGTGCTGGTCGTGCCCGGTCTGCTTGCCTTCATCTTCGGTTGGTTTGCCTACCGCTCTCGCGTCAACGGCGTCTATCTGTCGATCATCACCCAGGCCATGACCTATGCGCTGCTGCTTGCCTTCTTCCGCAACGACATGGGCTTTGGCGGCAATAACGGCCTGACAGACTTCAAGGACATCCTCGGTTTCTCCGTGCAGTCGAGCGGCACACGTGCGGTGCTCTTTGCCATGACGGCACTGATGCTGGCGCTGTCGCTGATAATTGCATCAGGCATCGTCAATTCCAAATTCGGCAAGGTGCTGGTGGGTGTGCGCGATGCCGAAAGCCGCGTTCGCTTCCTTGGCTTTCGCGTCGAAAACATCAAGCTCTTCACCTTCGTGGTTTCGGCGATGATGGCAGGTATTGCCGGCGCGCTCTTCGTGCCGCAGGTGGGCATCATCAATCCAGGCGAATTCGCGCCTGCCAACTCCATTGAGGTGGTCGTCTGGACGGCGGTCGGCGGCCGCGGCACGCTGATCGGGCCGATCATCGGCGCACTGCTGGTGAATGGCGGCAAGAGCTATTTTACCGGTGCCTTTCCAGAATTCTGGCTGTTTGCGCTCGGCGGCCTCTTCATTGCCGTGACGCTGTTCTTCCCCAAGGGTATTGTCGGCACCATCCAGCATCATTGGGCGGGCCGTCGCGGCAAGAGTGCAAAGCCGAAAGACAACCCGGCAAAGCCCGGCAATGACGATGCGGTGGCGCATCAGGCAGCGGAGTGAGGCGGATATGAACACGATTTCCGATACAAGAGCGAAAAGCCTGCTTTACCTCGACGGAGTTTCCGTTTCCTTCGATGGCTTCCGGGCGCTGAACTCGCTCTCCTTCGTGGTCGAGCCGGGCGAGCTGCGCGCCATCATCGGACCCAACGGTGCGGGCAAGACGACGATGATGGATATCATCACCGGCAAGACGCGGCCCGATAGCGGCACGGTGCTATTCGAAGACCAGATTGACCTTACCAAAAAGGACGAGGCCGATATCGCCCAGCTCGGCATTGGGCGCAAATTCCAGAAGCCGACCGTGTTCGAAAGCCACACGGTCTGGGACAATCTGGAACTGGCGCTTAACCGCAAGCGCGGTGTCTTTGCCACCTTGTTCTATCGGCTGACGACGGACGATAAATCACGCATCGAGGAAATACTTTCCACGGTGCGCCTCGGCCATCGCCGTAACGATCTGGCGGCGAACCTTTCGCACGGGCAGAAGCAGTGGCTGGAAATCGGCATGCTCTTGGCGCAGGAGCCGAAGCTTCTTCTGGTGGACGAGCCGGTAGCGGGCATGACGGACGCCGAGACGGCGGAAACGGCGGTGCTGTTGAAGGAAATCGCCAAGACCCGTTCCGTGGTGGTGGTGGAACACGACATGGGCTTCATCCGCGAGCTTGGCGTCAAGGTGACATGCCTTGCCGAAGGCTCCGTGCTGGCCGAGGGATCGATCGATTTCGTTTCGAACGATCCGAAGGTCATTGAGAATTATCTGGGGCGGTGAACATGCTAAGCGTCGAAAACATCAATCTCCATTATGGCGCGGCGCAGGCTTTGCGTGGCATTTCGCTGAATGCTGAGATGGGGAAGATCACCTGCGTTCTGGGCCGTAATGGTGTGGGCAAGAGCTCGCTGCTGCGTGCCGTCACCGGGCAGCATGCCATCAGCGGCGGTGCGATTACCTTTGGTGGAGAGAGCTTGAACGGGCTTGCGCCCTATCAGCGAGCCAAGCGCGGGGTCGGCTATGTGCCGCAGGGGCGTGAAATCTTTCCGTTGCTGACGGTGCAGGAAAATCTGGAGAGCGGATATGCGCCTCTGCCCCGAAAGGAGCGGTTTATTCCTGACGATATTTTCAGCCTGTTTCCGGTTCTGCAAAGCATGTTGTCACGCCGCGGCGGCGATCTTTCCGGTGGGCAGCAGCAGCAGCTGGCGATCGGTCGGGCACTCGTGACGCGTCCGAAGATCCTGGTCCTGGACGAGCCGACCGAAGGCATTCAGCCCTCGATCATCAAGGATATTGGCCGGGCGATCAAATACTTAAGGGATTCAACCGGCATGGCGATCCTGCTGGTTGAGCAATATCTGGATTTCTGCCGCGAGCTTGCCGACTATGTCTACATCATGGACCGGGGTGAGGTGGTGCATCAAGGTGCGGCGGAAACGCTCGACACGCCGGAAGCGCGGCGGCATTTGACAGTATAGTTGCTGCGGATTTGCTCACGCCGTAATAAAAACCTCGTGATAAAGTGAACAGCCATGCGCTCAAGCATGGCTTTCATGCGGGCTTTTACATTTCATTCACCAAAATCCTGTGTTATTGGCACCATGAATGCTGCTTGCAAGACACACCCGTGAGGTCTTTTGCACGCCGCCACCGTCGATCCCTTACATTCCGCGAATTTTCCGGCATCTTGTCGGGGAACTGTGCCAATCAAAGGCGTGCCGATGAATTTGACTGTTGCTGGCCGGATGTTCCGGTTCACATTTCCTGCCAAAACGCTGTTTGCAGGTTTTGCAATCCTCACAAGCATGAGCGCCGCTGCATCGGCATCGATGTGCGGTCAGGCTGTGAAACCGGGGCGGCATGAGTTTTCGCTCATGTCACAGGGTTCAGAACGCGAGGGCGTCTATTTCGTTCCATCCTCTTATGATGGATCGAAGCCGGTACCGGTCGTTTTCGATTTTCATGGCAGCAACAGCAACCCGAATGGCCAACTGGACCGTAGCGGCTGGGACAAGGTCGCCGAGCGCACGGGCGTGATGGTCGTGGCACTGCAGGGCAGTCTCGACGGAGAATTGCCGAATACACATGCCTGGAACGTGCCGGGTGTGACCACCAGGCCGGGCGGGCTGGATGAGGTGTCCTTCATTCGCGATGCAGTCTCCATGGTAAAATCCAAGTTCTGTGTCGATGAAGAGCGCTTCTATGGCTCCGGCTATTCCGGCGGCGGGCGCATGCTGTCGCAGTATCTGTGCAGCGGCAGCAATGATTTTGCCGCGGCGGGCTTCGTGGCCTCGTTACGTGCTGGCGTCCCGGTCGAAGCCGAAGGCCGCTGGCGTCCGGATATGGCAAGCTGCACGCCTGCCAAGCCCATGTCGATCATCGCGTTCGCCGGCACGAAGGATCCTGCCAATCCCTATCAGGGTGGCGGAAAGCCTTACTGGCAGTATGGCGGCGAGACGGCGCTGAAGCGTTGGGCCGAGCTCGATGGCTGCAAGGGCGCGGTGAAAAGCAAGTCGCTCGGTAATTTCACCGTCAATTCCTACGATGTCTGCAAGAGCGGTTCGCGCATCCATTCCTATGTAATCGACGCCTGGGATCACGCCTGGCCACGCGCCACGATGAAATCGGAAGTGATTGCAACGTCTGCTGTTTTGACCCGCAAGCCCGGCAGCGACGTAACGCCGAAGGCGCAGCCTGCGGTCGACCGCAAAACTGCGGGTGATGAGAGCGCAAGACAGGTTGATGCCGCCGAAAGAATGTGGGATTTCTTCCAGAATACGGAAGGGCAGATGGTTGTCGACGCAACGTCGAAGACGGATTGCTCTGTGAAAGCGGTTTCCGCATCCGCGAAGCCCTCGGAGACGACGTGCAGCAGCCAGTCCTTGAAAGCCTCAGCCAACCCCGTCCGCAGCGCGCCCGTGGCCGAGGACGCATTGTAACCAAAGCCCTGAATGGCCGCAGCCGTCTGGACGAACTGTTTCAGGAAGGCTGCGCCAAGATCAGGCTTCCCGACACCTTTTCCAATGAAATGGAAGCCATTCTCATCAACTCCTCCGGCGGTTTGACCGGGGGAGACGAGTTGGAATGGCAGGCACATGCCAAGGCCGATACCAGCCTAGTCGTGACGACGCAGGCCTGCGAAAAGGTCTACAAGGCCGCTGCCGGCACGGCGGCTGTCTCCGTCCACGTCACGGCGGAGGAAAATACCCGGCTCCATTGGCTTCCCCAGGAAACAATTCTTTTCGACCGCGCCTCGCTGACCCGAAGGCTGGATGCCGATCTGCACGCCTCATCCGAATTCCTCGCCGTCGAGGCGGTCTTGCTCGGTCGCCAGGCCATGGGTGAAGCAATGGAGGAGGGGTTGTTTCGGGACCGCTGGCGCATTCGCCACGGCGGCAAGCTCATCCATGCGGAGGAGCTTTTCCTCGACGGACGCATTGCCGACCTGACGCAGCATTCATCGGTGCTATGTGGCCGCGTCGCCTTTGCCACCATTCTCTATATCGGCCCGCTGGCTGAGGCCTTGCTGCCTAAAATCAGGGCGTTTGCCGGAGAAAGCGGCGGCGCCAGCGAATGGCAGGGAAAGCTCGTCGTTCGGCTATCTGCTGCGGACGGATTCTCCTTAAGAAAAATGCTTTTTCCCATCATTTCGCTCTTGCGAAATGGCGCGCCAGTGCCGAAAGTCTGGAATCTGTGACGCTGGCGCAGCGACTGTAGAACCGTCTGGAATTTCAGTTAAGTGCCTGTGCAGCTACGATGAATTGAAGCGTGCCCTTTTTCGTTGAGGGACCACGCCGCGCTGGAATGGGACGACGATGAACCTTACTCCCCGGGAAAAAGACAAGCTCCTGATCTCCATGGCCGCCATGGTGGCGCGCCGACGGCTCGAACGCGGCGTGAAACTCAACTATCCCGAGGCGATCGCGCTGATCACCGACTATGTGGTGGAAGGCGCGCGCGATGGCCGCGCCGTAGCCGAACTGATGGAAGCGGGCGCGCATGTGATTTCACGCGACCAGGTCATGGAAGGCATCGCCGAGATGATCCATGACGTGCAGGTGGAAGCCACTTTCCCGGACGGCACCAAGCTCGTTACCGTGCATGAGCCGATCCGTTAAGGCCGACCAATTTTGTTTTATGCATTTGCCAAGGCAAAACCGCTCAGGCTTTTGCTGGACACGCTGAAGGGAGAACCGCGATGATACCAGGCGAGATCATTGCTGCCGAGGGCACGATAGAGCTCAATGCCGGCCAGCCGACGATCACCATCGAGGTTGCCAATTCCGGTGACCGTCCGGTTCAGGTTGGCAGCCACTACCATTTCTTCGAAACCAATGCCGGGCTGATCTTCGAACGTGACAAGGCACGCGGTATGCGGCTCGATATTCCAGCCGGTACGGCGGTACGTTTCGAGCCGGGGCAGAAGCGCGAGGTAACGCTGGTGCCGCTTTCCGGCAAGCGCGAGGTTTACGGGTTTCGCCAGCAGGTCATGGGAAAGCTCTGATGTCGAAGCGCTCGTTCCTCAGTCTGTCGGCGTCCGTTTTTCTGGTGGGCGTGGGTGGCGCGACAGGCGCATTCTCCCAGGAAGACAAGGTGAATTGCGCCAATCCGCAAACGCAGATGGAAATGACCCAGTGCGCCGGTGAAGACTATGACAAGGCCGACAAGGACTTGAATGTCCAGTACCAGAAGCTTCGCAAGCTTGTGGCAGAGCGCGACAAAAGTGCTGATGAGAGCACCAAGGGTGCCGTCGATGCGCTTGTTGCCGCCCAGCGCGCATGGGTTGCCTTTCGCGATGCCAATTGTGACTTCGAAGGATTTCAGGCGCGTGGCGGTTCCATGGAGCCGCAACTGGTCGCGTCCTGCCTTGCCGATATGAGCCGCAAGCGCACGGATGAACTGCGCGCACTTTCGGAAGGTTTCTGATCGAGAAATGGGCCGCAGGATCATGATTGTTGGAAATGGAGAGGTGCCGGACGGGGTGGCGGATGTCATCGACCGTGCGGACATCGTCATTCGCTTCAATCATTGCCGCTCGCTCGGCGCAGGCGGTAGGCGCACCGATGTCGTTGCCGTTTGCAATACCGGCCGTCCGGGACGCGAGATGACCCAGGAGCTGCATTGGCGCGAAAGCCCGGGCGTCGTGTCTGCTACGGCGATCTGGTGCGTCCGCGACCCGGCGAAGTTCAGCGAAATGGAGCCGGACATTCGCCGCGACCGCCCTGAACTTGAGGATTTCTGCGTCGATTACAGCGTGGGCTTTGCGGCGATCGCTGCCGAGACCGGAAAGACGCATCTTATCATAGACAGGCAGGTGCATGATCGTCTGGACGGTGAGTTGAGATCCCTCTCATCGCAGAATTATGTGTGCCCGAGCAGCGGGCTCGTGACCATTCGCCATATGCTCGACAGGATGGTGGAGGGAGACGAGGTGTCTATTGCCGGTTTTGGTCATCAAGGTTGGGACGGGCATCCCTTTATTGCCGAAAAACAGTTGGTCGATCTGCTGGTCGGTCAGGGACGACTGAAAAGACTGCCTTCCGTATCGAAATTCTCTGTCTCCGAAGGAGCCTGAACCCATGTCCTACAAGATTTCCCGCGCCGCCTATGCCAGCATGTTCGGTCCGACCACCGGCGACAAGGTGCGCCTGGCCGATACGGAACTGTTCATCGAGATCGAGAAGGATTTCACCACCTATGGCGAAGAGGTGAAATTCGGCGGCGGCAAGGTTATTCGTGATGGCATGGGCCAGAGCCAGGCTACCCGTGCTGAAGGCGCGGTGGACACGGTGATCACCAATGTGGTGATCGTCGATCACTCCGGCGTCTACAAGGCCGATGTGGGCTTGAAGGACGGTCGCATTCACGGCATCGGCAAGGCGGGCAACCCGGATACGCAGCCGGGCGTCACCATCATCGTCGGACCTTCGACGGAGGCGATTGCCGGCGAGGGCAAGATCCTGACCGCTGGCGGCATGGACGCCCACATTCATTACATCTGCCCGCAGCAGATCGAAGAAGCGCTGATGAGCGGCGTCACCTGCATGCTGGGCGGCGGCTCGGGTCCGGCACACGGAACGCTTGCCACCACCTGTACCGGCGCATGGCATATCGAACGGATGATCGAAAGCTTCGACGGCTTCCCGATGAACCTGGCGCTTGCCGGCAAGGGCAATGCCTCGCTGCCGAAGCCGCTGGAAGAAATGATCCTCGCCGGTGCTTCCTCGCTGAAGCTGCATGAGGACTGGGGCACGACGCCTGCCGCTATCGACAATTGCCTGACGGTAGCCGATGCCTTCGACGTGCAGGTGATGATCCACACCGATACGCTGAACGAAAGCGGCTTCGTCGAAGATACGGTTGCTGCCATCAAGGGCCGCACCATCCACGCTTTCCACACGGAAGGTGCGGGTGGCGGTCACGCGCCGGATATCATCAAGATCTGCGGCAACCCCAACGTCATTCCGTCTTCCACCAATCCGACGCGCCCATATACGGTGAACACGCTGGCCGAGCATCTGGATATGCTGATGGTCTGCCACCATCTGTCGCCGTCAATCCCGGAAGACATCGCCTTTGCCGAAAGCCGCATCCGCAAGGAAACGATTGCGGCGGAAGATATTCTGCACGATCTCGGCGCCTTCTCGATCATTTCCTCCGATAGCCAGGCGATGGGCCGTGTCGGCGAAGTCGCCATCCGTACCTGGCAGACGGCTGACAAGATGAAGCGCCAGCGTGGTCGCCTGAAGGAAGAGACGGGCGAGAACGACAATTTCCGCGTTCGCCGTTACATTGCCAAATACACGATCAACCCGGCCATTGCCCATGGCGTGAGCCACGAGATTGGCTCGGTCGAAGTCGGCAAGCGCGCCGATCTGGTTTTGTGGTCGCCTGCCTTCTTCGGCGTGAAGCCGGAGATGGTGCTGCTCGGCGGCTCGATTGCGGCAGCTCCGATGGGCGATCCGAACGCGTCGATCCCCACGCCGCAGCCGATGCATTATCGCCCGATGTTTGCCGCTTACGGCAAGCTGCGCACCAATTCCTCCGTCACCTTCGTTTCGCAGGCCTCGCTCGATGGCGGCTTGGCCCAGCGTCTCGGCGTGGCCAAGAATCTGGTGGCAGTGAAGAATGTCCGCGGCGGTATCTCGAAGGCTTCGATGATCCACAATACGCTGACCCCGCATATCGAAGTGGACCCTGAAACCTACGAGGTGCGCGCTGATGGCGAGCTACTGACCTGTGAACCGGCAACAGTGCTGCCCATGGCGCAGCGCTACTTCCTGTTCTGATTGGGTTTTGGCCACAAGCGCGGTCGTCACAAAAGCGTGTAGCGGCTTTGCGCCGACGACTGCGATGGCACAAGGACCTGAAGGCTGTAAGCGAATCTGACAGATCGCTCTACGTCTGCGTACATCCCCGGTAAAAACGGCTTCGCCTGTCACACCCCAGCCCTTGTCTCCACGTATTCTCGATGGACGGAGCGGGATCTTGCTCGACGCTGTCTGAGGGATTTCGTGAAATCAGGCCGGTTTCATAGTGCGTAAACCTGAGCCCCTTTGCTGATCGTTTTACCCGTTCAATATGCGCGGGTGACAGAAAGAGGAGGGCCGAGAGCTTTGCATTCAGGCCTCCGTCATTCGCATTCAACAATTTTTTTGCGGATCGTTCCCGCGCTTGTCTCGTTCATGACGGGGCGTGAGGGAATATCGTACATCCGCTTTTTTAAGATAAAGCGGATGTACTCTCACGCCATTAAGTGAATAAAAGATGATTAAACTTTTACTATATGCATTATCGATGCTGCAACCTTTTCTCCCTATCGGTTGCTCATTGGAGGTTGGAGATTGATGGCGGACGGATTCGCAAAATTTATCTCGCTCGACATGAGCGTCAGCGACCCTGCCGGAGGGCAGTCGCTGCGCGGCTTCGCGCTAAAAATGGTGTTTATTTCGATATCCTTGTCCATCGTGGTCAGTCTCGCCGTGATCTGCATTGGCAATGCCTTGAGGATACTGCCTCTTCCGGTGATCGATGCAGTCTTCTACAGCGTGGCCATGGGTTGGATCGTCGGAGGTCTGGTTGCAGGAATCCTCTGTACGGTGCTCGGGCGCGCCATTCGCGATCTGCGCGAGTCCCAGGCGGAATTCGAGCGCCTCAGTAAAACCGACACGTTGTCGGGACTTGCAAACCGGCGCGCCTTCAATCAGGTGTTCGAAGATATTACCGGCGATGCCTCGCTTGCCATCTTCGACCTCGACCGCTTCAAGTCGATCAACGACAATTTCGGCCATGGCGCCGGCGACATGGTGATCAAGCGCGTCGCTTCGGCGATCGAGGACGTCTTTGGCGATTTTCATTGCGTCGCAAGGCTTGGCGGCGAAGAATTCGGCGTCATCGTCTGCGGAGGGGACCGGAAGGATCGTGTTGCGCTGATCGAGCTGGCGCGCGTGCGGGTTGCCTGTCTCTCGGTCAACTTCGAAGGACATCTTTTGCAGACCACGGTATCTGTCGGCGTGGCGGAAATAGAGGCTAATCGTTCCAAGCACGATACTTTCGCGATAGCGGACAAGGCGCTCTACAGCGCCAAGGCCGCCGGGCGCAACCGCCTTTGCCATGGCGATGCATCCCATTTGCGCAGGGAGATCGACAGTGGTCTGGCGAGGCCATTGCAGGCTGCATCCTGAAACATTGCGCTCTGTAGCGCGATTGCCAGATGGCCCGCAGTCAGCGGCTTGCAATCCACCGCTCCATCCGGCAAGACTTGATGCTTCAGGATCACATTCAGACCGGAAGCTTCATGTTACGCGTTCAATCCTATCTTCCTGCCGGCACGCCCGGCGATGAGCCGAGCGGCTACGTCACTCTGGCTCATGATCAACGGCATCTGCGGCGCAAGCTCCTGCATCTCCAGAATGACGAGATGGTCATGCTGGACCTGAAGGAAGCCGTTCTCTTTGCCCATGGCGATTTGCTCGTCGTTGAAAATGGCGATCTGGTCGAGGTGCGGGCAGCAGATGAGAAGCTGTTCGAAGTCACGGCAAAGAACCCGCTGCGCTTGATCGAACTCGCATGGCATCTGGGCAACCGGCATTTGTCTGCGCAGATCGAAGAGGACCGGATTCTCATCTTACGCGACCACGTCATCCGCGCCATGCTGGAAGGCCTGGGCGCGACGGTTCGCGATGTGGAGGAACCTTTCCAGCCTGCGCGCGGGGCCTATCATGCGCATGGCGGCCATTCGCATGGGGGACACTCCCACGGTGATCACGCCCATCATCATCACGACTGACGCATGACAGCGAAACGCAATGTCGACAGCCTGCTGAGGTTGATGGCCTGGATGTCTCCGGCTTTTCCCGTGGGGGCGTTCTCCTATTCCGGTGGGCTGGAAAGCGCTGTGGAGGACCGACGGGTTTCCAATGCCGCCGGGCTCGACGAATGGATCGCTCTGTCGCTTCGATGCGGCACGCTCTGGAACGATGCAGTCATGCTGTGTCAGGCCTGGAAAGGCTTTGAAGACCGCGCCGTGCTGGACGAGATCGCGGCCTTATCTCGGGCTCTTGCGGGCTCCGCGGAGCGTTATCGTGAAACGGTTCTGCTGGGTGATGCCTTTGTCGGCGCAGCGCGCGCCTGGCCGTCGTCGGTCTTCGAGCGGCTACCCCAAACTCCCACCTATCCCGTTGCCATAGGCGCAGTGGCCGCTGCCCACGATATCGGACTGGAAGACGTTCTCGCTGCCTATCTTCACGCGGGACTATCGCAATTGATTTCGGCGGGCATCCGTCTTGGCGTCGCAGGGCAGACGGACGGCGTGGCCATCATGGCAAGGCTGGAGGAGATGGTGGCGGATGTCGCAGGCCGTGCCGGTTCAACCACCTTGGATGATCTCGGATCGGCCACGATCATGGCTGATACCGCACCCATGCGGCACGAAGTACAGGCCACGCGGCTTTTCCGCTCCTGACCACTTCGCTTCTATTTTGCTGTTGATGGGGTGGGCTTGAGGCCGCTATTGTCGGCAAAACACATCCGGAAGGGGAAGCAGATGAAATCGGGAAATGGCCCGCTCAGAGTCGGTATCGGGGGGCCTGTCGGTTCCGGCAAGACGGCACTGACGGAGAAGCTTTGCAAGGCGATGAGCGCAGAATTTTCGGTCGCGGTCGTAACAAACGATATCTACACCAAGGAAGATGCCGAAGCGCTGGTGCGAATGCAGGCGCTGCCATCGGAGCGAATCGTCGGTGTCGAGACAGGCGGATGCCCGCACACAGCAATCCGTGAGGATGCGACGATCAATCTACAGGCGATTGCCGGTCTGAATGAGCGCTTTCCCGATCTCGATGTCGTCTTCATCGAATCGGGCGGTGACAATCTCGCCGCGACCTTCTCGCCGGATCTGGCGGATATCACGATTTACGTCATCTCGGTTTGCCAAGGCGAGGAAATCCCGCGCAAAGGCGGCCCAGGCATTACCCGATCCGATCTTCTGGTGATCAACAAGAAGGATCTGGCGCCCTATGTTGGCGCCGATCTTGATGTGATGGACAATGACGCTACGCGCATGCGCAAGGATATGCCGTTCTTTTTTACCGATATGAAGCGTGGAGAGGGTATCGACCGCATCGTCGGTTTTCTGAAGCAGCAGGGCGGATTGTAAAAAAGTCGCTTGGGGAGGGGCGGTTCGCCAGGACAGTCCCCCGCTCAAAAAGCGGGTCGTGATCTAGCTCTTCAAGCCCTTGTTATCTCGCATGTCGGCGCCGCAAAGCGGCTGCACACCGTGGTGCGACATGCTCCAAGGCTGGTCTTGAAAATCAAAGCCTGTTCAGGGCAGCGGGGTCGTCGATGTGAATGACGCGGCCGCGCACGCTGACGCCGCAGCTTTTGAGCGTGGAGAAGGCGCGCGACAGTGCTTCCGGCGCCAGGCCGAGTTTGCCCGCCAGGACGCTTTTCTGGAAAGGCAGGCGAAGGGAGTAGGATCCGTTATCCGAAGGCGCCTGCGTCATTAAATAATGCGCTACCCGCTGAGGAGCGGTTTGCAGCCGGTCATTGGCAACGCAGTCCATGACCTTGAGATTGTTCTTCGAGAGCGTTTGAATAACGGCCCGTGCGACGGTCGGATCGGCCTCCAGCATAGCCCTTATTCTGGCAAGCTCCAGCCGGGCCAGCATGCAGCATTCGGTTGTCTGGGCGCTGTAGCGATTGCCGCCGGTTTCGAAGATCATGCAATCATTGAAAGTCTCACCCGGACCGCAGATGCGGATATCGGCTTCGCGACCATCCCTGCTGGCGCGGAAAAGCCGCACATGGCCGGTCAGAACGTAATAGAGAAAATCCGTCGTTCCGGCCTCGGTGAACAGCATATGGCGGGCTGGTAGCGTCAGCAGCGACGCGGCATCGATCACCGACCTTGCAGACGCCTCGCTCATGGACGACAGAAGATCGCTGCGAATGAGAAGGGATTTGTCCCTACTGGTGAGTTTCTCGGTTCTATTCACGCTCGGCCCTCCAAACCATACCCTCCTTCATGTCCTCTCGGCCCGTTGACTGTGAGAAGCGCGAAGTTCGGCTATGGATGTTGTCATGGAAAGAGAATAGCGCGCTCGGCGAAGCTCAAATTGATTTCGATCAAACTTTGACAAAAATCATGATGGGGCCGTCTTAATCAGTACGTCGCGGTGGTCCCCAGCGTTGCAGATAGAAAATCATGTCGCGCAGAACGCCTTATTTTGCGCGACATGATCGAAGTCTGGAAAACGTCACTCCGCCGCGAGAGGCGGAAGTCGAAGCACATTGTCGGATTTGCCAGTGCGGGCATCCTTTGGTGTGTTTTTCTCCACTGCTGAAATCCGCTCGTCCATGGCAGCGATTGCCTGGCTGTTTTCTCGCGCGACGTTCGACAGTTCTTCCGATGACAGGATCGGATGCTCTTCCTCTTTCTTGCCGACGAAGCGGCCAAACAGGTGGGCGAGCAGACCAGAGAGATCGTCCATGATCAGGAAGAAAGCCGGGACGACGATGAGCGACAGAACCGTCGAGACGATGATGCCGCCGATCACGGCGATTGCCATCGGGGCGCGGAAGGAGCCGCCTTCGCCGACGCCGAGAGCGGATGGCAGCATGCCAGCCGACATGGCGATCGAGGTCATGATGATCGGGCGGGCACGCTTGCGGCCCGCCTCCACCATGGCGTGAACGCGCTCCATGCCGTGACGGCGCATCTCGATGGCGAAATCGACGAGGAGGATGGCGTTCTTGGTGACGATGCCCATCAGCATCAGAATGCCGATGAGAACGGGCATGGAGAGCGCATTCTGCGTGACGATCAGCGCCACAGCCACGCCGCCGATCGCAAGCGGCAGCGAGAAGAGAATGGTGAAGGGCTGGATCACGTCCTTGAAGAGCAGGATGAGAACCACGAGCACCAGAAGCAGGCCAAGCAGCATGGCGTTGACGAAGCCCTGCTGCATTTCGCCCTGCACCTTGGCATCACCGCTTTCCGCCAGACGGACGGTGGGCGGAAGCTGCGTTTCTTCGACGATCCGCTTGAACTCAGCCGTCGACGTATCGAGGGCTGTGCCGAAAGGCACGTCGGAGCCGATGGCGACGACGCGGCTTCGGTCATTGCGCTTGATCGAGCTTGGGCCTTCCGCGTAGTCGATATCGGCAACGCTATAGAGGGGAACCGTGGCCCCGGACGCAGTCTTGATCTTCAGTGCGCGGATGGCAGCCAGATCGCGCCTGACATCAAGCGATGTCTGGACACGGATCGGGATTTGCCGGTCATCGAGTGAGATCTTCGTCAACTGCGCATCGATATCGCCGATAGTGGCAACGCGTACGGTCTGCGAGATCTGCTGCGGCGTAATGCCGAGGCGGGCGATCTGGTCCTTGCGAGGGCGTATCTGCAATTCGGGGCGCGGCAGTGCGCCCTCGGAGCTGACATTGGCAAGGATCGGCGAAGCGCGCAGGCGCGTTTCCAGGATGCCGACTGCCTTGTTCAAATCCTCCTCGCTGGAGGAGAGGAAGTTGAAGGTCAGTTCGCGCTCGCCACGGTCGTTGAGCTTTATGATGCGCACGTCCGGAATGCCGTGGATGCTGGCAAAAATATCGCGTTCCACATCCCATTGCGGTCGGGTTCTGCCATTATCTTCGACCTTTGGCAGATAAGACCCAATGAGCGGGAGAGAGCCGAGGCCATCATTGACGACGGTTTTCAGCAGAGAGTGGTCGATCTTCTTCAGGATGACGCGCACCGTTGCGCGGCGCAGTTCCAGATCGCCTTTTGGCGAAGCGCCGCCGAGGATGAAGACGCTTTCGACGCCATCGATGCCCTTGATCGCGTTGTTGATCTTGGCGGTCGTGGCGTCCGTCTCATCCAGCGTTGCATTCGGCGGAAGCTCGATGGACAGAACGACGCGTGAGGAGTCGTCCGGCGGCAGGAAGCTGCCGGGAACTTGGGCAAGAAGCATCAGCGATGCAACAAGGAAGCCGATCGCACCTAGCAGCGTCAGATAACGCGCCCACCATTTGCGCGTCGTTCCCGTTACCATGCGCGTATAGGCCTTCATCAGGCGACCGTCATTGTCGTGATGATCGTCGACGGCATCGTCGGCGCGCATGAGGTACGCAGCCATCAGCGGCGTGATCAGGCGCGCGACCATCAGCGAGAAGAAGACGGAGAAGGCGACGGTGAGGCCGAACTGAATGAAGTACTGACCGGGAATGCCCGGCATGAACGAGACCGGCACGAAGACGGCGATGATGGTGAAACTGGTGGCGATCACCGCAAGGCCGATTTCATCTGCAGCTTCGAGCGCTGCGCGATAGGGCGTCTTGCCCATCTTGATGTGTCGCGAGATGTTTTCCACCTCCACGATCGCATCGTCGACGAGAATACCGGTGGCGAGCGTCAGCGCCAGGAAGCTGACGAGGTTCAGCGAGAAGCCGAGCAGATCCATCACCCAGAAGGTGGGTATGGCCGACAGCGGCAGGGCCACGGCGGCAATGAGGGTGGCGCGCCAGTTGCGCAGGAAGAGCAAAACCACGATGACGGCGAGGATCGAGCCTTCCATCAGCGTATGGAGAGCGGCTTCGTAATTGCCGTAGGTGAAGTAAACGGAATCATCCACCATCTGGATGGCGACATCCGGATGGTCGGTGCGAACCTTGTCGAGGTTCTGCGCTACGGTCTCGGCCACCGTCACTTCGCTGGCGCCCTTGGCGCGGAAGACGGCGAAGGTGACGGCCGGGTTGCCGTTGAAGCGCGAGAAGGATTTTGGCTCTTCGTACGTATCGGTTACCCGTCCGAGTTCCGATAGTTTGACGAAGTTTCCGTTGGGCAGAGCGATCGTGGTGCTGGAAAGCTCCGCCACGTTGCGCGCGTCGCCCAGTGTGCGGATCGTCTGTTCGTTGCCGCCCACTTGTCCTCGACCGGAGCCGAGATCGATATTGGTGCCGCGCAGCTGGTTGTTCACCTCGGCTGCGGTAATGCCATAGGCATCGAGTTTCGACGGGTTGAGCGACACACGCACTTCGCGATCGGCGCCGCCGTAGCGGTCGATCTTGCCGACGCCTGGCTGCCCCTGGAGTGCGCGCTTGATCGTGTCATCGACGAACCAGGAGAGTTCCTCCAGCGTCATGTTCGGCGAGGAGACCGCAAAGGTCTGAATCGCCTGGCCTTCGACGTCGATCTTGCTGACGACGGGTTCTTCGATGCCGGCGGGCAGATTGGAGCGAATCTTGTCGATCGCGTCCTTGGTATCCTGCACGGCCTCCTCTGTCGGCTTTTCGATACGGAAGAGAACAGTCGTCAGCGACTGGCCGTCGGTGACGGTGGATTGGATTTCATCGATGCCGCTGATCGAGGCGACGGCATCTTCCACTTCCTTCGTCACCTGCGCCTCTAGCTCGGAGGGCGAGGCGCCGCTCTGCGTCACCGTGATGGCAACGACAGGAACGTCGATATTGGGGAAGCGTGTAATCGGCAGGTCGTAGAATGCCTTGATGCCGAGGAAAATCAGCAGCGCGAATGCAAGCAGCGGCGCAATCGGATTGCGGATGGACCATGCAGAGAAGTTCATGGTTTTGCCTTCGCTTTAGTTCGAGGCCGCGGCAGCAGCCGGGACCGGGTTGATCTTGTCACCGTCGCGGACGAACGCGCCTGCCTTCTCCACGACCTTATCGCCGAGCGACAGGCCCTGCTTGATTTCCACGAAGCCTGAATCCTGAATGCCGGTCTCGATCTTCACCTGCTTGACGACGCCATTTTCCACCCTGCGCGTGGTGGAGCCTTCGCGACCGGAGATGACCGCCGACAAGGGGAGGGCAAGCGCATTGGCAGAGGCAACGATGATATCGGCGTTCGCATACATGCCCGCTCGCGCAGGGCTATTGGCCGGCAGTACGATGTGAACCGAGCCAAGGCGCGTCGTTGGATCGACGGTCGGTGAGACGATGCGTACTGTGCCCTCGATCTTGCGATTGCCACCGGCGACCGTCAGGCTTGCCTTCTGGCCGACTTCGATCTTCTGAATGTCGGTTTCCGACAGTTCGGCGACGAGTTCGATCGCGCCATCCTTGATGACCGTGAAAAGCGGATTGCCCGACCCGGTGGCGATGGCGCCGATGCGGGCATTCTTGGCGGAGATGATGCCTGCAACGGGCGTCTTCACGCCGGTGCGCGCAAGCTTCAGATCAATATCCTCGATCTGCGCATCCACCACCTTGATATCGGCCTCGCCGACCGTCACGGTCTGCCTGGCGGCTTCCAGCCGGGCTTTGGCCACATCTGCAGCCGCTGCGGTCTGCTCGACTTGAGACACGGAGCCCGAGCCGGATTGACCGAGGCGGGCGGCGCGGTCCTTCTGGCGGACGGCGTCATCCAGATTGGCCTGGGCTTCGATGACCTGCGCCTTGCTCTGCGCTACAGCCGCTTGCGCCTTTGCCTTGTTGGCTTCCAGCTGGCTCTTCTGCAAAACCAGGCTGTCGCGGGAAAGCTCGGCCAGAACCGCACCCGCTTCCACCTTGTCACCAACATCGACATTGAGCCTATCGACGGCAAGGCCTTCGACCTGTGGCT
This sequence comes from uncultured Agrobacterium sp., assembly GCF_913777885.1. Taxonomy (NCBI): domain Bacteria; kingdom Pseudomonadati; phylum Pseudomonadota; class Alphaproteobacteria; order Hyphomicrobiales; family Rhizobiaceae; genus Agrobacterium; species uncultured Agrobacterium sp. Next base: position 264,096 of record NZ_CAJYTV010000003.1, read on the forward strand.
GCACGTAAATTTCGTCCACCGGGCGAATGGTGCCGGTGGCAATCACGCGGTCCACAAGATCGCGCTTCGCGACTTCCGTTACCACGATGGAGGGCAGGTTATTGCGGCTTGCCTGCACGGGCTCGCCCTCTGCCCATGCCACCGTCTGGAGAGCCGAGCCGAGAAGAAGAAGGGCAGTAAAACCTGCAATCGGTGCGATGCGCATAATGTGTCCGTCCAAAGTGGGTCGCGTGATGCTCGTGCGCCATCATCGGCGCCGTTTATCCCAAGCGAGAAGTGCATGCGATATTCGTTAGACCGTTATACGATATCGGCGTCCATCCGGTTTTCCGAACCTTGATTTCGACGATACTGCACCAGCGTGTCCCATCCCCCTGGCGCAAGCTTGGTAAGAGCTCTTGTACAGGGAATTTAAATGCGCAATCGCTACTTTTCAATCCGTGTAGCCAGAGGTTCGGCTATACATTTATGAATAATGGCTCGCGATCGGGATCGACAGTTACGGGCTGAGATCGCTGGTCGTTACGTGTTTTTCCCAAGGCGGACCATCTTGACGAGAAAACATGACGATTATCATCAACTTTATTCTTTACTCCAAAACTCATCTTTAATATCGTGGCGGCAAGAACCGGCGGAGGGTCGGGTTTCAACAGCAAGGTGAGGCATGGCGCGGAAAGAGAAAAAGAAGGCAGTGCGGGGCAAGCAGGATGATCGCTCTCAATCGCCAGAGACATCCTTGCAGCAGCAGGCATCGTCCGGTCCGAAAAGCTTTCTCTATGTCGGCGGGCGCGATTGCCAGGTGGCGCATCTGCGTCAGATCGCCAGCAATTTCGATGCCGAACTGATCCATCATGACGGGGGGTTGCGCGAAGCGGTGTCCCGCATTGACACGCTGTTGCCTTCGGTCGACTGCGTCTTCTGCCCCATCGACTGTATCAGCCACGACGCGTGTCTGCGCGTCAAATCCGGCTGCAAGAAGTTCGGCAAGACGTTTATCCCGCTGCGCAACGGTAGCAAGTCGAGCCTTGAGCGGGCGCTGCAGACGATGAATGAGCGCGGTGCGAATTAAGGGATGATGCGGCCCCGGATGAGGTCTGCAGGTACCCCTACTATCGAGTCGTAAAAATAGTGGATCCTCGCCTCAAGGGCGAGGATGACGGAGGAGAGGTCTGAGGCTGATCGCGCCCACCTCTACGTGGCGAAACATGGTTTCTACAAAGCGTTCCTGCGGATGACTTCGCTCAACCAGTGATACGACGCTTTCGGAATGCGCTGCAGTGTCGGGTAATCGACATAGACCAGACCGAAGCGCTTGGAGTAGCCGCGGCCCCATTCGAAATTGTCCATCAGCGACCAGGCGAAATAGCCCCGGATATCGTGGCCTTCTTCCAGCGCGTCGAGCAGGACGTTCAGATATCCTTCGAAATAGGCGATGCGATCCTTGTCGATGACCTTGCGGTCAGGGCCGAGAGCGTCCGGATATGACGCGCCATTTTCCGTGATGTAGATCGTCGGCTTGTTATAGCGCTCGCTGGTGTCGCGGATCTGTTCAAGGAATGCCTGCGGATCGACGACCCAGTTGACGTCTGTCAGCGGCCCCATGCAGGTAGGCGGCGCGGTTTCTGCGACGCCGAAGGTCGTGTTCTTGTTGGGGCCGACGAAGACAGGATTATAGTGGTTGAGCCCGAAGAAATCCATTGTCTGGCTGATGTCGGCCATGTCGTCGCCGATGATCAGCGGCTCCATTTCCCTAGCGATCGGCTCTGGGTAGGTGCCGAGCCACAGCGGATCGACGGTAACGCGGCGCCACAGGCAGTCGCCCAGAATGCGGGCTTCCTCGTGAGCAGCGTCGTCATAATGCGGGCGAACGGGACCAAGCGAGACGATGTTGCCGACCTCTGCCTTTGGTGCTTCCGCGCGCACGGCCTTGACCGAGTAACCATGGGCGAGGTTCAGCGTGTGGATGGCTTTCAGGCTGTCCTCATAGGACTGCTTGCCCGGCGCGTGACGGCCGACATTATAGGCGACCCAGGGAATGACATTCGGTTCGTTGATCGGGGCAAAGCGTTTGACGCGATCACCGAAGTGGCGAGCAATCGTCGCGGCATAATCGGCAAAGATCTTGGGCGTCTCGCGTGAGCGCCAGCCGCCCTTTTCTTCCACCGCCACCGGCATGTCCCAATGATGAAGGCAGATCCACGGCTCGATGCCTTCATACAGGAGAAGGTCGATAACGCGGTCGTAAAAATCAAGCCCGCGCTGGTTCACCTGACCCGACCCCTCCGGGAAAATGCGCGGCCATGCGGTCGACAGTCTATAGGCACCGACGCCGAGACCGCTCATCAGGCCAATATCTTCCGGATAGCGGTGGTAATGGTCGCAGGCGATGTCGGCGGTTTCGCCATTGGTGGTGCGGCCCGGCGTGTGGGCATAGACATCCCATACGCTCTGGCCGCGGCCATCCTTGTTGACGGCGCCTTCGGTCTGGAAGGCGGAGGCGGCGACGCCCCAGAGAAAGTCCTTGGGAAAAGAACGCGTCATGACAGATGCTCATTATCGATGAAGGAGGCTTGCGGCGTGTCCCGCATGGGCTGCGGGACACGTGTGTTCTTGGGAGGAGAGTTGCACTCAGTTGCCGGTGCTGACATTCCAGAAATAGGGCCAGGGCGATGGCGTGAAGTCCTTGAGCGTCTTCTTCTTCGAACTCAGCGCATTGAAATCACCGACCTTGTAAACCGGGGCTTCCTCATAGAAGACCTTCTGAATTTCGGCGAAGAGGGCCTTGCGCTTTTCCGGGTCGGACTCCGCAATGAAGGGCTCGACTGCGGCGGCCTTGGCAGGCGTCGACCACCAGCCGGGATAGCTGTCGGACATCCAGCCATTAAGAATCGGCTCTGGCGGGAACGGGCCGTGGGTGATGAAGATATCCCACAGTTTCGGGTCGGCGCGGCGGGTTGTGAGCGTTGCCCAGTCGAACACGCCAAGCTCGACCTTGAAGCCGGCGGCCTTCAGATATTCGGCTGCGACCTGCGCCATCTTGTAATGGAATTCATACTGGCGGCTGGTCAGGATGCGGATTGGCTTTTCGCCGTCATAGCCGGCTTTTTTGGCCATGGCTGCCGCAGCTTCGGGGTCGCCCGCGCCATAGCGCTCGATGCCTTCTTCCGTGTGCCATGTGTAGCCTTGTGGATAGAGCGCGCCATCGACGGCGAAGAATTCCGGATTGCCGAAGGCGGCCAGCAGCATGTCTTCCGGGTTCAGCGCGGCCTGGATGGCGTGACGCATCTCCTTATTGGCAAGCACGCCTTCCTTGGTGTTCATCACCATAACCGGCGCACCATAGGGCTTCAGCACCACAGGCTCGGAAGCCTGCGACGCCTTCAGACGGTCGAAGGTTTCAGGCGGTAGAGAATCGGCATAGTCGAACTGCCCGGAGACGGCACCTTCGAGGCGGGTGTTGGCATCTGGAACCGGCACGAAGCGGACTTCATCGAGGATCGCCTTGCGCGCACCACCAAAACCGTTGGCCGCTTCGGACCGCGACTGGTAGCCATCGAAGCGGACCAACTGGATATATTGGTCTGCCTTGCGTTCTTTCAGCATGTAAGGGCCGGTGCCGATGATTTTCGTCAATGGGTCTTCGGCAAGATTTGCCTTCGGCATGATGACGGCGGCGGAGTTGTTGAAGGCCAGAAGCGACAGCAGGGGTGCATAGGGCTTGTTCAGCACGATCTGGATGGCGTCATCGCCCTTGGCGGTAACCGAAGTCAGATAGGGTGCGACCTGCTTGCCGCGCGATGCGATCTTTGCCCAACGCTCGATCGAGGCGACGACATCGGCCGACGTCATGGTGGCGCCGTCATGGAACTTGATGCCCTTGCGCAGGACGATGTCATAGGTCTTGCCGTCGGCGGAGACCGTCGGCATGCCCTCGGCCAGCAGCGGAACGACATTCCATTCGGCATCGAATGTGAAGAGCGTCTCGAAGATATGCTGCGTGATCATGCCCACCAGATCTGCCGTCGACGCCATTGGGTCGAGTGTGGGCGGTTCGCCGATGGTGGCGACATTGACGACGCCGCTGGCGAGGGTGGGTGTGGAAATGGCCGGCAAGAACAGCAAGGAGGCTGCGAGCAGAGTGCGTTTAAGCATGACGTTCCCTCTATTAAATCCATAATAATGGAATATGCATTCTTATTGCGTCATACTGTAGCGGGATGATTTGCGTTGTCAAATGCGTTTGCGCAGCAAAGCTGCGTGCAAGAAACATTGGTAGGGCTCGACGAAAATCGATGTGATGCGGCATGCGTCTCGTGGCGGAAACGCGCCAAACCGTCGCCGTCAACCGCGAGTCGTGCCTCGAGCGAAGTTACCGGCGGTGAGGGTAGGAGATGTGCCGTTGCCTGGCTGCGTCGCTCGGGCTTAAGCTGCTTCCAGAAGGCCTGCTATATGCCGGAGCTTATCCAGATCTTCTTCGATCATCGATGTTGCCTCAGCGCGCTTTATTGCGCTTCTCGAATGGTGAAGGGCAATGCGTCTGAATTCGGGGTGGCGAAATCCGGAAAGCGTGATGAACGCTTTCTGCAATCGAATGCCCACTTCAAGGATCGCGGCGCCATCCCGGGCAAGCGGAATGAAGAGATCATCAAAGACATCTTCGAGCCTGATGGGCGCGACATGCAGACGTGGATATTGCACATCGATATCGTCAGCGTGTTCATCCCAGACGGCCAGCACGCGCATGTATCTCGAAATCAGATCGATCGCAGTTCCGGAATCGTTGATCGCTTGCGACAATGACCGGGACGCAATTTCAGCCAGAACCGCAGCACCGAAACGGGGATCCTGGTCAAAGGACCGCACGTCGCCGATCGTGAACGCGGAGGCTATGCGCTTTTGGACCTCTTCATCAACATCGCCGACGATCCATGCCAGGGGAATATTCGGCGCAACAAGCTTACCCGCGATGGCCACCACTGCAATGTCGACGTCGAATTCTTCCGAGATTTGCCCCAGCACGCCACCATCCACATGCTGGACGTAGCCGACCTTTGGCTGGTGGACGGGCGTGTTTGGCGCGCCGAGCCTCGGATCATTCTCCTCCAGTTCTTTCCCGCCAAGGCAGGGACTTTTTATCCAGGCCCGAAGGGCTTCTATGGTCGCTTTTTCGACGCGCTCGGTCGTTTCAGTAACGCGGCCGAGGCGTGAGAGATGATCGATCCACCGGAGCAAGGTGACGATGATGAGAATGATGACGCCGATCGTCACGACGAAAAGAATGACGCGCCCCTGGTCGCCATATACACCGGTCGCCAGCGCGATGATGCCGACGAGACTGAAGAGGAACGAGCCGACGAAGGTGGCCAGCACGTTTTGTGTCGTGCTGTCTTCCATCACGAGCTTGGTGGCCCGCGGCGTGACATTGTTGGTTGCTGCCGAATAGGCGGCGACCATCGTGCTCAAGGAGAAGGTAGTGACCGTCAGCATGCTCGACGCGATGATGCCGAGGATCTTGTCGACAGCGTCAGCGCCGATCTTCGCCGGAAGATCTGCAGGAATGTAAGAGGAAAAGGCAACGGCGAGAAGCGCGGATGCGACGCCTCCGAGTGAAAACAGAGTGGCCCTGAACCATATCCGCCGGACAATCTGGTTGATCCACCACTGCCATTTCGATGTCATTTAGCCCCCGCTCCATTGCAGCCCGATCGTCCGTCGCCGCCGGCTTGAATACTCTGTTGGAGCGATAACGAGGTTACGCAAACGGCGTTCCGTCTCTAGCGCAGCCGGCGCTGATGGCCTGCCGCGGCGGCTCTCGTCGTCAGGTCAGTCGCGCGCGGTCTTGAAGAAGGCCGAAAGTGAAAGCACCAGCCAGCCGAAAATCATGCCAAGCCCGCCAGCAGGTGCTGCCATGGGAAAAAGGCTTGCGCCGGTGAAATGCTTCGACACCAGATCACCGGCGAAAAGTGCGGTGCCCAGACCCAGAAGAATGGCAGAGGGCAGGGCGGTTTTAATACGGTCCCAGCCGAGATGGAGGCCAAGCAGCACCGGCGCATGGGCTAGACACATGGCAGACGCGTTGCCAAGCATATAGGTGGCGCCGGTGTGGGTGGCGGCCGCAGCAAGTGCAACGCCGGATGCGCCGAGCAGGCCGCCCAGAAACAGCGTCGCGGCTCTCAAAATACCATCTTTCATTGCTCGCCTTCCTCCCGGTTCTGCATGTGGAAGGCCAGTTTCTCGACCGGTCCCCAGATGATTTCGCGCAACTTCGGGTTCTCGATTGTTTCATCCATCGCGCGTCGGAAGCACAGCAGCCACTCGTCGCGCTCCGTTGCGCCAATGGGTGCAACGAAATGGCGGCGGCGCAGCATTGGGTGGCCGTGTTTTTCCACATAAACGGGCGGTCCACCGAGATAGCCGGTGAGGTAATCGTAGAACTTGCTTTCGCTGCCGGTCAAATCCGGCGGGTGGATAGCGCGGCAATGCGCAGCTTCCGGAAGGGTATCCATCAGCTCATAGAAGCGCCTCGTCAGGGCGCGAACCGTCGCGTCGCCACCAATGGCTTCGTAGAGAGTGATCGTTTCGTCTGCCAAGCCGTGCCGCCTCCGTCTGATCCGCTTTCTGGCGCGTAACCACGCAAAGTGCAATCGTAAAGGCGGTGGATGCGGCAATTTGCGTCGCCGCATCCGGGTGATGGGTTGAACGGATCAGCCGAAATTGCGGATGAGATCCAGTCCTTGATTGAGCAACGCATTGGCCTCGTCTTCATTGGCCGCTTCCACATAGCAGCGCATTTCCGGCGCATTGCCGGACGGGCGGAAGTGGATGGTGTTGCCATTAGTCAATGTGACCCGCAACCCGTCGATATCGCTCGTGGACTGGACTTGGCCGACCGGGCGCAGGAACTGCTCGAGATTGCTGCGCGAGGCACGCAGATGCTCCATCAGCGCCGAGCTTTTCTCCTGAGCGAAATTCTGCAGGCGGTCGGCTGCGGCGACAGGCAGACTATAGGCTGCGGCAATCTGCGAGAGTTTTTTCTTCTCCAAAGCTTTCAATTGCAGCGTTGCGAGGATCGGCAGGAAGCAGTCTCGGGTTGGCAACGGCGCGATGATCTTGCCATGCAGGGTAAAGGGGGTTCCGGTCAGGAAACCGCCATTGGCTTCGAAGCCGACGATGCGATCGCTTCCCTCGCCGAGCGCGTCCGCCATACCGGCAATGACGAAGGGCGAACCCACCTTGGTGCGGACAACCTTGAACTCGCCTGCAGCTTCGATACCGGAATTGGAGGTAACCGGTGTAACGACGACCTGTGCCTTCAGGAAGTTGGCAGTGATAAGCCCGATCAGATCGCCACGCAACGGTGTGCCGGTTTCATCCGCCAGAAGGGGTCGATCACCATCGCCATCGGCAGATACGATCGCGTCCAACCCATGCTCGGGCGCCCAGGCTTTCAACTTCTCCAGCGTTTCAGGAGAAACGGCTTCGGTGTCCACCGGAATGAAACTTTCGGAACGACCGAGCGCAATGACCTCTGCGCCATAATGCGCCAGTACATCGACAAATAGATCCCGCGCCACCGTGCTGTGCTGATAAACGCCAATCTTCAAGCCTTGCAGCGCATTTCCCGGCAGGAGGCCGATGTTGCGCTCGAGAAAGAGCCGGGTCGCTTCGGTGGCTCGGGTTTGGGCAGCGCCTTTTTCTTCCGTCAGTTCGTCCTGCTTCAGGTTTGCAGCCAGATCGGCAATTGCTGTTTCATCCTGCTTGTCGATTTCGCCATCGGGACGGTAGAATTTGATGCCGTTCCGGTCTGCCGGGATATGCGAGCCGGTGATCATCAGCGCAGCCGCCTTGAGAGACACGCCATAAAGCGCAAGGGCAGGTGTGGGCAGCGCGCCACAATCGATCGGCTTCAAACCAGCACCCTCTAGCGCTGCGATACAGCTTGACGCGATGGCGGGGCTGGAGTCGCGAAAATCCTGGCCGATCAGGATCGGATCGCCAGGTTGCGCCAACCCAGCGTTCAGCAGGTGCCGGGCAAAGGCCGTGGCGTAGAGGGAAGAGGCCTTACCCTTCAAATCTTCCGAAAGACCGCGCAAACCGCTCGTTCCAAACTTCAGACTCATCTGACAAAGCTCCTTATGCTGTAACTGTCGGCGGGCTGTTTATGAGAGGCCCTCGCCATCCCTAACGCCAAACGTCCGGCATTGATCCCGCTCCATCGCCTAAAGGGTGGTATTCTATTGCCGCTGACGTTGGAAGGGTCTGTTTTCTTGTCGCCATAGCAGTCATGCGCCAAGCTTGGTGTCGTTCGATCCATGTTCTATACCGGCGAGTGACGTTCACGGGATAGGATAAAATGGACACTGTATCGATCGACAATCGTGGCGATTTCGGCCTCTGGGCTATTGAGCGCGCCAAGGCGATTATCGCGGTGGAGGCTTCCGAGCTTGCCATTGCATCGCGCGATGGCAAGGAGGAGGACATTCGCGAGGCGGCAAATGCGCTGGGTGCGGCAATCTCCGCAGCCCTGCTTGAAGTTTATGACGGGTTGGTGCCCGAGGAGTGATCGGCGCCTCGAATGCCTGAATAGCGCAGCGCGATAAAAGCGGTGAGACAGGCGACGGCGAAAGCATTGAGGTTGAAGAGTTTGCCCAGATCCTGCGCGCTCCAGAGGTGAAGCGCATCGCCGATCAGATACCGGGTGGCCAGGAAGCCGGCAAAGACGAAGCCCGTCAGGCCGATCTGCCAGAGTTTTTCGCTCGCCCTGAAGGACAGTGCTACCAGCATGATGCAGGCGGCGAAGAATAGCTCGGTCCCCGATCCGGTGCCGAAAAGTTTCGTTTCGAACACGGTATCGATCGTCCCGATGACCGGCAGTGCGATCCTTGCTGCGAGTGCCGAACGCTTGGCGATAAATGGGATGGCGAGGAAGAAGGGCATGGAGAGGACGCTGATCCACGCCGACTCGACGCCGTTGCCCACCACCCACCAGATCGTTGGCGGGTAGAATGGCTTGTTGGCGACGATAACCCAGGCAACCGTTACCGTGGCCGCCGTGAGGGCGTCTTGTCTGCCATTTCGACCGGACGGCATCATTTGCCGACCGGTTTCAGCAAGTAGTGTCCGACGCCCCAAACCTGACCCTGGTCGTGGCCGAAGAGCCCGGCGGTCGCGAGGAAAAACAATCTCCAGCGCCGATGCCAGAGCGCGGCGTCCTTTCCATAGACCCGTTGAAGGATCGGCCTGATACGCTCAGATTCGCGGTCGAAATTGGCAAGCCAGTCCATGGCCGTGCGGCGATAATGGGTGCCGGACCAACGCCACTCCGCCTCCACCGCGTACACATCGCCAAACCGATGCGGCAGGTCGTGCGCCGGCATGATACCGCCGGTGAAGAAGTGATGCGCGATCCAGTCGGCTGGATCGTCCGGATTGAAACGGTAGGAGCGGTTCTTGTGGGTGAAGACATGGATGAACAAACGGCCATCCGTCTTCAGCCAGCTGTTGGTGCGTTCAAACAGCGCCCGCCAGTTGGACATGTGTTCGAACATTTCCACCGAAACGATACGGTCGTAGATGCCCGATGGCGCGAAATCATTCATGTCGGCAGTGATGATGGTCAGGTTGGTCAGACCCTGCCGCTCGGCCTCTCCAACGATATAGGCACGCTGGGAGGAGGAATTTGAAACGGAGGTGATGCGGGAATTGGGAAATTGCCGCGCCAGATAGAGTGAAAGCGAACCCCATCCGCAGCCAAGTTCGAGGATATCCATTCCGTCGTAGATATCGGCGTGCTTGACGGTTTCTGCCAGGGCGGCGGTTTCGGCATCTGCCAGCGTCGTGGTGTCGCTCGGATAGTAGCAGCAGGAATATTTGCGCTGCGGACCAAGGACCAGCGAGAAGAATTCGGCCGGAACCTCGTAATGCTGTCGATTGGCCTCATCCGTATGGGTTGCGACCGGGAAGTCCGCCATGTCTCGGGCAAAGGCCAGTTCGTCGCCGTCCGGTACCTTTTCAAGTCGGCGCTTGGTGCGGTTGCAGAGGAAGTCGATGCCGGTCAGTGTCAGACTATCGGAAAGAGGTGCCTTTTCCGCAGCGTTGATGGCGAATGCCAACATATTCATGTCATGCCTCCTCTTTGCGTGGTCCGGGGAAAAACGCGTTGACGCGACGCTGAAGCGCGCGAAACTTTTCGCCGCGCGAGCGCAGCATGTGATCTTCGAGCGGCGGTATGCCCGATGCATGGACGAGCAACCAATACATCAGCGCGGGCGCCAAAAGTGCCGCCCAGGCGAAGGGCGAGGGGCCAGTCAGAGCCAGAAGTGGCCATGAACACCAGTAGAGCCATTCAAAGAAATAATTGGGGTGGCGGGAGTATCGCCAGAAACCTTCTTCGCACACTTCCGTCTTCGCTTCAGGCTTCTTGCGAAAACGCGAGAGCTGCCGGTCGGAAAGCGCTTCGCCCGCGACAGCGAGAAGTCCGATCACAACTGCCACGAGATCGAGCGAATGCGGGAAGGACGCCGTATTGAATGCCGCCAGATAAATGGCGAGCACCAGAATAAACCCAGCTAAAGCCTGAATTTGGAGGAAAAGAAAGAGACGTTTAGAAGCGCTGCCTCCCCATTCCTCTATGAGCTTGGCATAGCGCGGATCTTCGCCACCACCCTTCGTTCGAAAGCCGATATGGCTTCCCAAACGAATGGACCAGACAACGATCAGAAGAAACGCTGCGAGCCTGCGCTGCGTCGTGCCGGAGGCAATCAGGATCGCGATTATGCCGCCGATGCCGATCGCAAAGGACCAAATCGTGTCGATCCAGCCGCTGGCGCCGGTGCGGCGCTGCACGGCCCAGGCCGCTACCATGGCAAGCGAGAGGCCAATGGCGATGAGAAACAGGAAGAGGACATCCATCGAAAGGTGCTTTCCGTGATCGAGCCTATATCATCCAAATCTACGGATGAGCGGTGTCTGCGGTTTCCTCGCGGAAGAAAAAAATTCTTGTCCGGTTTCTTGTGATCCGAAACCGTGGTCGGCGCGTTGTTCTCGTCATCACCCGGCGCAGACTGCGTATAGTAAGAGGATTTCAGCATGAAAACAGCTCTGAAACTGTCCATACTTGCCCTTGTTATCAGCACCAGCAGTGCATTTGCCGACACTATCGAAGGTCAATGGGCAAGAGGCGACGGCAACGCCAAGGTCAAGATTGCACCCTGCGGCTCCGATATCTGCGCGGTCAACACCTGGATCAAACCCGGCACGCCCAAGGAAAAAACCGGCGACAAGCTGGTCATGAGCATCAAGCCGACATCCGGCGGCGGGTATTCCGGTACCGCTTTCGATCCGCAACGCGACCTCACCTATAAGCTGACCGTATCGGTGAAAGGCAACAGCATGACGACCAAAGGGTGCGTCCTTGCGGGCATCTTGTGCAAGGGTGTCAACTGGACGCGCATCAACTGATCCGGAACGCTTCCGGCGAGATTGCCTGAAACCTGTGCGGTCTCGCCTGTCCTTCCATCCATATCTATCCCGTCTCGGGCTTCAGGAGTTCCCATGAAACGCTTCGTCATCGCCTACATAGCAACCATGGTCTTTTTTCTGGCCATTGATGCGGTATGGCTAAGTACGATGGCCGATATCCTGTACCGTCCGCTGCTCGGCGACCTTCTTGCGCCGCAATTCCGGCTCGCCCCCGCCGTGCTGTTCTATCTGATCTATTGCGGAGCACTCACCTTCTTTGCAGTTTTGCCGGGCCTGGAACGGGCAAGCCTGAGTGTCGCTCTGCGAAACGGCGCCTTTTTCGGCTTTGCCGCCTACGGCACCTACGATCTCACCAATCAGGCGACCCTCGTAACCTGGCCAACGACACTGACGATCGCGGACCTGATCTGGGGATCCGTCCTGTCTGCGGCTACTGCCTTTGGCTCCTGCTGGCTCACGGGAAAAATGAACCGACGCTCCACCCATTGACGAGACCTGCCATTTCCATCTCGCCTTTCGAGAGAGCCGGGTTTAAACCCTCATAAGACCTTTTTCTTCAGGACCATCATGCCCAACACTTTGCTGCCGATGCTTGGAACGGTTCTTGCCATGAGCGTGATGACGCCTGCCATTGCAGCAGCGGATAGTCTAGCAAAGGGTGAGGCTAGGGTCGATGTTGGCGGCTTCGAGCTGAACAGCATCATCGTGCCTGCGGGGAAGCAAGCCGATCTGCCGCCAATCGTCTTTATCCATGGGGCCAGCACAAGCCTTTACGATCCGCTTTATGCGTTCGGCGAGCCGCTGAAAGGTCGTGCGACGCTGCTGTTTGTCGACAGGCCGGGGCATGGCCTTTCCGATATCGGCCCGAAGGAGAACATTCTTCCGGATGCGCAGGCCGATGCCATTGCCCAGGCGATGAAGAAGCGCGGCATTCGCAAGGCGATCATCGTCGGTCATTCCTTCGGAGGGGCGATCACCGCGGCCTTTGCGCTTCGCCACAAGGATATGGTGGAGGGTCTGGTGTTCCTGTCGCCTGCGCTCTACCCTTGGCCGGGTGGGATCAGCTGGTATTATGATGCGGCGCGCGCGCCTGTGGCCGGGGTGTTCTTCAGCACGCTGATTGCGCCACCTGCCGGGCTTCTCGCGCTGAACAGTGCGGTGAAGGGGGTCTTTGCGCCAAACCCGATGCCTTCCGATTACGTCTCCAAGACCAAGGCGTATCGTGCGCTTCGCCCTGCGGCCTTCCGCCACAACGCCCAGGAAGTAGGCGCGTTGAATGGCTGGGCAAAAGACGCCTCCGCGCATTACAAGGACATCAGAGCAAAAACGATCATCATCGCCGGAGACAAGGACGGAGTCGTCTCGACCGAGATCCACTCCAAGCATCTGGCGCGCGATGTGCCGGGCGCAGAGCTCGTCGTCGTTCACAATCTCGGGCATAAATCGGATTATGTCGCACGCGACCTTGTCATAGCTGCGCTGGAAAAGATCGCCGGTAAACCGCGCAATCTCAAGGCTATTGCCAGGACGCTCGAAAGCAAGATCGCGAGCGACAAAGGCACGCTGTAGCGGCTCCCATCTGTTTCAGGGGGAACATCCCGCCTTGCCGATCTCCATTTCATGCGCTATGCCTCTATTCAATAATTCAAGGATTATTGAAATATGGATATGCATCAGGCTCTGTCATCGTTTGCGGCACTGTCGCAGGAAACCCGGCTCGGTATCGTGCGTGCGCTTGTGGTGGCCGGGGAAGAAGGACTTGCGGCTGGCAGAATTGCCGAACGCATGGGTGTGTCTGCCACCAATGTCTCGTTCCATTTAAAGGAACTGGAGCGGTCCGGCTTGATTGTCCGGCAGCGCGTGTCGCGCTTCATCGTCTATCGTGCCAATTACGAAACGTTGGCCGACCTAGTCACATTTCTCATGGAAGACTGCTGCGCCGGCCATTCTGCAATCCGGCAGAGTGTTCAGCCTAGTGAAAACCGTTGCCGGTCTGCTGCGGGGGTGAATGTCGGTGGTTGAGTCAAGAGTCTCGGCATCGATTGTTTCGGCGCTCGGCCTGACGCAAATCCTCGGTTATGGCACGCTCTATTACAGCTTCAGTATACTGGCCCCGGGAATGGCAGAGGATCTGGAGCTGTCGCTGGCGCAAGTCTTCGGGGTTTTCTCTGTTTCCCTGTTCATCGGCGGACTATCGGCGATTTACATTGGCCGGCAAATGGATCGCCTGGGAGCGGCAACCATTATGGCGGCGGGGTCTGCACTGGCATCACTCATGCTCGTACTCTGCGCCGCAGCGCCTTCGGTCGCCACCTTTGCGATTGCGATCATCCTGCTGGAGGTTTCGTCCGGTATGGTGCAGTATCAGGCGGCCTTCGCGACGTTGGTCGAGAGCGATGCTCATAGCGCCTCACGCAGCATCACCTATCTGACGCTTATCGGGGGCTTTGCCTCGACGATCTTCTGGCCGATTACCACGGTCCTTGCCAACCATCTTTCATGGCGTGAGGTCTATCTCGTTTTTGCCGCGCTCAATCTTCTTGTCTGCATGCCGCTGCATGTCTGGATCAGGAGCCGAAGCAAAACTGCGCGTGGCGCGCCTTGTCGTGCGCGACCAACCGTTGTGGGGGCGGTGCCTGCTCATCGGCGCGAGCGGACCCTGCTGATCGTTTCCATTGCTTTCGCGCTTTTAGGATTTACGCTCTCGGCAATGCTGGTGCATCTGGTGCCCATGCTGGGGTCGCTTGGACTGGGTGCTGCAGCGGTAGTGATCGGCTCCCTCTTTGGGCCGGCACAGGTTCTTAGCCGTCTGATCAATATGGTTTTCGGAAAGCGCCTGTCGCCACCCGGGCTTGCTGTCCTATCGGCAGGCTTGATCGTTTCCGGCGTCGTGATCCTGCTTGCGAGTGCGGACTGGTTGCCGGGTGCGGTAGCCTTTGCCATCTGTCTGGGCCTCGGTTCCGGCATCAACAGCATCGCCCAAGGCAGCCTGCCTCTCTATCTCGCCGGGTCGCAGGGATATGGCGCGCTCACCGGCAAGCTGACCGCCGCCCGTCTGGCGGTCGGCGCTGTCGCGCCGTTCGCCTTTGCCGCTGCCATGGAAAATGTCGGCTTGAGCTTTGCGCTGGCCGTCAATGCGGGCCTCGGGGCCATCAGCATTGCCGCCTTCATCGTGGTTGCGCGCTCATGCCGGGCTTAACCGGCACAAGCGCCGCGGCCGGTCAAATGGAGTTCAGCGACACCCGCTTCTCGAGCGCGGCCGCTTCTTCCTTTCGCTCGCTATAACGGCTGGTCAGATAGGAGGAAGCATCGCGTGTAAGAAGGGTGAACTTCACCAGTTCCTCGCAGACATCGACGACGCGGTCGTAATAGGAGGAAGGTTTCATCCGCCCCTCAGCATCGAACTCCTGAAAGGCCTTGGCGACGGAGGATTGGTTGGGGATCGTGATCATCCGCATCCAGCGGCCAAGAATACGCATCTGGTTGACGGCGTTGAAGGACTGGCTCCCGCCGGATACTTCCATCACCGCCAGGGTCTTGCCCTGGGTTGGACGAACGGAACCGAGCGACAAGGGAATCCAGTCGATCTGCGATTTCATGATGCCGGTCATGGCGCCGTGACGTTCCGGGCTGATCCACACCTGCCCCTCCGACCATTGGGAAAGGTCACGAAGCTCCTGCACTTTCGGGTGGCTGGCTGGTGCTTCATCCGGAAGCGGTAGTCCCGCGGGATCGAATAGCCGGACCTCGCATCCCAGCTGTTCCAGCAGGCGACGGACTTCGAAGGCGAGAAGCCTGCTATAGGACACCTCCCTCAGCGAGCCGTAAAGGATCAATATCCTTGGCCTATGCGTGGACATGGCAGGCCGCAGGGCTTCTGCATCGATCGGATGAAGATGTTCGCGGTTCAACGCGGGCAGGGGCTCAGACAACGCGCTTTCCCTCCTGGTCGAGAACCTTTTCTCCATCCTCCTTGGTGAACGCGCCCTTGTGGCTATCGGGCAGGATATCGAGCACCACTTCAGATGGGCGGCACAGTCTTGTGCCGAGCGGCGTGATCACGAAAGGCCGATTGATGAGGATCGGCTCTTTCACCATCGCATCCAGCAACTGTTCGTCGCTCAAGGTAGAGTCATCCAGCCCGAGCTCAGCATGGGGCGTTCCCTTTTCCCGGATCGCGTCCCTGACCGTTAGCCCCGCATCGGCAATCATGGTCTTCAGTTCTGCGCGTGACGGCGGAGTTTCGAGATACTCGACGACGGTGGGTTCGATACCGGCATTCCGGATCATGGCCAGCGTGTTGCGCGACGTGCCACAGGATGGGTTGTGGTAGATAGTGACATGCATGATTATGTGCCTTCGGTTCGGGTTTTCTTTGAAACGGATGAGGCGCTTTCGTACCAGCCCTTCGAGCGGTTCACGATCCAGACGACGGAGAGCATGACGGGTACCTCGATGAGGACACCGACGACGGTGGCAAGTGCCGCACCTGATTGGAAACCGAACAGGCTGATGGCTGCTGCTACCGCCAGCTCGAAGAAATTGCTGGCGCCGATCAGGGCCGATGGCCCCGCCACGCAGTGCTGCTCGCCCGATACTCGATTGAGAAGATAGGCTAAGCCGGAATTGAAGTAGACCTGTATCAGGATCGGGATCGCAAGAAGTCCGATGATCGCAGGCTGCTTGACGATCTGTTCGCCCTGAAAGCCGAAGAGAAGGACGAGCGTTGCCAGCAGCGCGACCAGGGAAAGCGGCTGCAGCCGGGCAAGCCAGGCATCCAGCGCCCTCGTCGTTCCGTCAGCGGTCAGCACCTTGCGAAGCACTTGCGCAATGGCAACCGGGATAAGGATATAAAGAACGACCGAGATGGTCAGCGTATCCCAGGGCACGGTAATGGAGGAGAGGCCGAGAAGTAGGCCGACGATCGGCGCGAAGGCGATGATCATGATGGCGTCATTCAGCGCCACCTGCGACAGGGTGAAATGCGGCTCGCCCTTCGTCAGATTCGACCAGACGAAAACCATTGCCGTGCAGGGCGCCGCAGCAAGGATGATCAAACCCGCAATATAGGATTGGATCTGATCTGCCGGCAGCATCGGGCGAAACAGCCAGCCGATGAACAGCCAGCCGAGAAGCGCCATGGAGAACGGCTTGATCGCCCAGTTGATGAACAGCGTCACGCCGATGCCGCGCCAGTAGCGCCCGACCTTTGACATAGAGCCGAAATCGATTTTCAGCAGCATCGGGATGATCATCAACCAGATCAGCAAGGCGATGGGTATATTGACCTTGGCGATCTCTGCCATGCCCACCGCGTGAAAGACACCGGGTACCAAGTGGCCCAGCGCAACGCCGACCAGAATGCAGAGAAAGACCCAGACCGTCAGGTAGCGTTCGAATGCGGACATCAACTTGTCTTTCTGGTGTTTGAACCTGCCGTTTCAGCCGTACAGCAGGGCATCAAATCGGCGATCAGCGGCGCGCAGAGGTCAGCGTTCCCGTTGCAGCAATCCTTGAGCAGAAAAAGCGTGAGCGCGCGCAAACCGTCAAGGTCGGCGCGGTAGATGATGGATCGGCTCTGCCGATCGCTTCTCACAACGCCTGCACGCTGCAAGATGCCGAGATGTGCCGACATGGTATTTTGCGGCACGTCCACCAGTTTCGCCAACTCACCAGCCGGCACGCCATCTGGCTCCGCCTTGACGAGCAGGCGGAAGGTTTCAAGACGAGTAGACTGCGCAAGGGCCGACAGCGCTAAGATGGCCTGGTTAGTATCCATATATCCAGAATAATGGATATTTTGATGCCGTCAACTGTTTGCAAGGTGCCGATGTTAAAAACACCAGCGCCAGCGACTTTTTTCAATTCTCAGTCAGATTCACGACCGGCGCGGAGATGGAGAACACGAGCCCGTCTTTTCGATAATCGATGCAGCTCGTCCCGCCGAGATAGGAGGAGAGCGCCTTTTCGATCATCCGCGATCCAAACCCCTTGTGCGAAGGTGTAGACACTTCCGGGCCACCGGTTTCCCGCCAGGTGAGGTGCAGCATGGGCTCGCCGGTTTCTGAGCTGATGGTCCAGGTCAGTGAGACACGGCCGGTTTCTCTGGAAAGCGCGCCATATTTCAGCGCATTGGTGGCCAGCTCATGGAAAGCGAGCGTCAGTGCCAGCGCGCATTTGGCCGAGAGGTTGATCTCCGGCCCATCGACCGCAACGCGGTCTGTCCCATGATCCTGTACCACAGCGTCTGCCAGCATACTCATCTGGGTGGAGCTGTGTTGCGCGTTGATGAGGATTTCATGACCACGGCTTAGCGCGCCCAGACGCGAAAGAAAGGTTGGCTTTGCCGTCGCCATATCGGCATCGTCTTTCAGCGTCTGCGAGGCGACGGCCTGGACGAGCGCTAGGATGTTCTTGATGCGGTGGGCCAGTTCGTTGCGCAAGAGGATCTGTTCGTCCTCGAACGCCTTGAGCGCGGTGATGTCTCTTGAAATGGAGAGGATGCTTTCGACAGCGCCTTGTTCGTTGAAGATCGGCGAAACCTTCACGTCCCAGTAGCGCTCATTTCCCTTGGCGGTATTGGCATAGCCGGTGAAGCGGGCAGCGCGTCCGGCGCGCGCTTCATCGATGGCCGCGATTGCATCCTTGTTGCCTATTCCCTGCCAAAAGTCCGGCCAGTAGCACCCTTTTATCGCCGAAAAGTCGTCCACCTCCATTATCCGCTGGCCACCTTCGGTCATGAACTGTAACGAACCGTCGATCGCGATGACCTTGATGCAATCATCAGACGCGGCGAATGCAGCGGCGACGAAACGAAAACTGTCTGGACCCTCGAACAATGAAGAAGACCTTGAATAAAAAAGGGTATTAAGAAAACGCAGTATAATTCGATATCATAACTATTTAAGGCGTGAAAGACAGAGAATTTCGAAGCGGCGCTCGGGTTTGACCTTAACGCTGTCTGCTCCAGATCCGGTCGTGAAACGCCATGCCGGTCAGCATCGAGATAATAAAGAGGAACAGCTGCGGTATGTCGCCTTTAAGCGATGCGACCGAGAGAGACGCAACCGCTGGACCTGGACAGAAACCGCCAATGCCCCAGCCGAGACCAAAGAGCGCCGAACCCATGATCAGTGGCGTATCGATGCTGCGGCCCTCTGGCAGATGAAAGGTGGCATCAAGGAGAGGGCCGTCCATCCGCTTCATGACCTGGACACCGATGGCGGCAATGACGACGGCCCCGCCCAGAACAAAGGCAAGGCTTGGGTCCCAAGCGCCGAAAACATCCAGAAAGGCTTTGACGCGAGAGGGGTTGAGCATGCCTGAAAGCGACAGGCCGAAGCCAAAGACAAGACCGGATGCGAGTGCTGCGGGAAGCTGCAATTTTGTGTGCTTCATAATGCAAACCCTCTCAAGACCGTAACTGCGATGACACCTGTGGTCAAAAAGGTCGCGACTGCCGCAATCGAGCGCGGCGATAGCCGCGCGAGGCCGACCACGCCGTGGCCGCTGGTGCAGCCCGACCCCATGCGCGAACCGAAGCCTACGAGCAGCCCGGCTACAATGATCAGCGGCCAGCCTGTGGCGATGTGAATGTCCGGCCAGTCATCGAAAAGATAGAAATAGACAAGCGGTCCCAGTATCAGCCCAAGAATGAAGGCAAGATTGGTGGAAAGCCCAATGCCCCGGGCCAGACGCCCGACGATGCCGCTTATTCCTGCAATTTTGCCATTCAGCAGCAGAAGCATGACTGCCCCGGCTCCGATCAACATGCCGCCTGCGAGAGAGGAAAAATAAAGGCTCATGGCTCATCCCTCACGCAGAAAATATCGTAGAGGGCGCCGATCAGTTGAACGGCCCTCTGCTCAGTGAGGCGATAGAAGATCTGCTTGCCATCACGCCGTGTCTCCACGATATCGGAATTTCGTAACACGGTCAGGTGCTGGGAAAGATGGGGTTGATGAAGGTCGATCCTCTCCTCCAGATCGCCAACGGAAAATTCACCCTCGATCAGGGTGCAGACAATCATCAGCCGCGCCGGGTGCGACAATGTCTTGAGGAGGCTGGCAACCTCTGTGGCGCGGCCCGCCATTTCGGCGGGAGAGAGCGTGGCTGCCTTGGGTTCAATAGTCATTCCCACGCCGCTCCCTGCAAGGCATCCAGCGGAAATTTCAGGTAGCGCTTGCCGTTTTCTTCGGGTTCCGGCAGGCGACCGCCGCAAATATTCACCTGAAGCGCATGCAGGATGAGCTTGGGCATCGGCAATGTCCTGTCGCGTTTAACCCGGAGTGCGACGAATTCATCCTCGCTCACGCCGGCAATATGCGGGTTGGACGCTTTCTGTTCGGCAACCGTGCTCTCCCAGCGTGGACTGCGCCCATTGGGCTGGTAGTCATGCCCAGTAAAGAGCCGCGTTTCGTCTGGCAGCGCGAGAATAGCCTGGATCGAGCGCCAAAGGGCGGCGGCATCGCCGCCTGGAAAATCAGCGCGCGCGGTGCCGCTATCGGGCATGAACAGGGTATCGTGAACGAATGCGGCGTCCGCGATAACGTAGGTGACAGAGGCAAGCGTATGCCCTGGCGAAAACAGGACTCGCGCGTCGATGGAGCCGATCTTGAAGCTGTCCCCATCGGCGAAAAGCCGGTCCCATTGAGAACCGTCGGCAAGAAGTTCCGGCCAGTGATAAATGTCTTTCCACAAGGACTGCACGTCAACGACACGTGTGCCGATTGCGGTTTGCGCGCCGGTCTTCTGCTTCAGATAGTGGGCGGCGGAGAAATGGTCGGCATGAGGGTGTGTGTCGAGAATCCATTCGACCGTCAGGCTTCGATCGCGAACGTAATCGAGAATGGCATCGGCATGACGCGTGGCCGTTTCACCGGACTTCTCATCGAAATCCAGGACCGGATCGATGATGGCGCACTTATCCGTCTGCGGGTCGGAAACGACATATTGAACGCTTGAGGTGCGTGCGTCGAAAAAGGCTTTTACCTGCGCTCGACGAGCTGCATGGCGGGTCAGCCATTTTTGCGCTGCACTCGTATCGAAGCCGTGCTGCTGGCCGAAGGCAGGGAGATCTTCAGCTGCCATGCGCCCGTCCAGGACCTCACCGATGATGTGGAGGCTGAAGGAACGGGTGCCGCTTTTGCAATGGGCTAGAACGGGCCCATTGGAGCGAAGGAGTGCTGCTTGAAATGCCCGAACATCGGCTTCGGTAATCGTTGTAAGCGTGACGGGGATATAGGCATAGGCGAGATCACCTTGATCCGCCGCCTGCGCCTGCGATGTCGTGCCAGGCTGCGGGTCGTCTTCGCCATCGGGGCGGTTGTTGATGATTGTGGTAAAGCCTTGCGAGCGCAGCGTCGTGATTTCCTCGAGGCTTGGCTGGGTCGAGACAGACAACGTCTCGGAGATTTTGCTGACTGGCATGACTCCCTCCATTCAAATTCATTATATAATATTCTATAATGTATAATGACGTAAATGACAAGACCGTTGTCAAAGATGCCGTGCAACGCATTCAACTGACCACAGCGGCTGACCGCCTGATCAGGAAGCCAAGTATGAGATGCGGCGAAGGCCCGCATCATGGCTATTTCCAAGCCTTAAGCCCCGAAACTCGAAACCGATTTTCGGGGCTTAAGGCTGAGATGTGAGACGATGAAACATTCTTCACGCCCTCGATGGAGGGCGTAGAACTCTAGTATTTTGAAATAGAAGATGGTTTGCGATCAAACGTCTCGGTCGTGCCGTCCGGCTTGGTCAGCTTCCACGAGCCGCTCAAATTCTGCGAGAGGACACCGTAACTGGAGCCGTCTTCAGTGACGGAGTATCCGCCTCCGAGCTTTTGCTCAAGCTCATACGTCTTTCCGTCTTTCTTGAAGCATTTGGAACTGTTCATTCCACATTCGGCAAAGGCGCTGTTGGCTGCAAGTATCATGATGGAGGAAAGAATAAGTCGCTTCATTGTAAGCTCCTGCTCTCTATTTCGAGTTGGTTTCTATTCTGGCAAAACTTACGGCAGTCATCAGTGGTGCCTGACTTGCCGCGATGACTGGTTCTTTGGGGGGCGGATGAGCGAGCGACGGCAAGGCACCCGTCTTCAGCCGGGATGCCGTCTGTTCATATCGGTTGTCTTGATCATTTCAGTGCGCTCAGCGAAGACGATCCGGATGGAGCATCAAGGCTTGCAACGGTCATCGAACAGCGGACTGGGCGTTGCTGCCTTCGCATCTGGCATATTCTTCCGCCGCATTTGCAAACTGCTTGGCCGCATCGGCTGCATATTCAGCGTCCCTGGCATATCTGTTCAGCCTTTCGATATAGTACCCCACATCGTTCTTGTAGGAGCGGATATCGTATTCTGTGCAGTTCGACGAATATAAGCAGGAGGGTTGTGAAATCCTCGACGGTGCGCGGGGCGTACGAATGTCGCTGGAAGGCTCCGAACACGCCAACGCCAAGGTTGGCGCGACCGAAAGAACTGCACACAGAACCGCAACACGCCGTATCATCGAAAGCCTCCAAGCCTCTGTAGATGTTTGAATGTTCTTATTATGTTCTTGTTTGAAGCAGAGTCAAGCGCTGTTGTGCGATGTTGGCGTTTAGCGGTAAAATTGTAGCGTCCCTCATCCGCGACGCTGTTTTTGGTCCCTGGGCGGGAACACTTGACCAATGGTTTCAGCGGTTAGCTTCAAGCAAGGATTCTTCGATACGCATCGGTCATTCTTCTATTGCTTTCCCAACCCTTGAGCGGCTCGTGCATTCGGTAAAGTCTCGAGGCCGAGAAAACGGAGGCAAGCGACGAAGGCACACTTTTGATCGGCGGAAACGATTTTGCTCCAGACAATCAACTTCTTTACCGTTGACGCGAACGATGTGTCGAAGCTTAACGATGACGATGTCTTTCTCGTTTCCACGCATCACAACTCGTTCCTCAGTCTGGACGCAGCCTCGGGTCTGCTGACGCACACCAAAATCGGTTCACCCAATACTTCCTTCTTGTGTGTCTGTGCCAAGACCGACCCGGACGCAGCGATTTTCCGCCGCCTGAGTGGAGGTGCTGCCCGGATTGAAAATTCCGTATACCGGATTGCCGATCTGGGTGCCCTCGAATTGCCGGATCGAAAGGGCCAAATGGTGTTCTTGGCGGATGGGCAGTATCTCTCATCCAATATGCGCGACGGCTCCAACGAGATGCGCTCTTCTGTAAACGACTGGGAAATCTATCAGCTCGTGCCGCTGTCGAGCATAGCCAAGGTTGCGGCGTGGAACGGTCGGTGGTTGCACCACCCAACGCGCACCCTTCTTGACTTTCAGCGACCTGAGCGCCTTTTGGATTTTCGGTCACTCAACCGGACCGACAAGATGGGCGGGCTTGTTGACTTCAGTGACTGGCCGCCAACATCTGAACATGCTGAAATAAAGCAGGGACCCGACGCGGCTGTCTCAAGCTTCAACCCGCTTGTGTATTACTGCGTATATGGCAGCTATGAGTATCTGGAGACGTTGGCGCTCTCTCTGGAAAGCCTTGATCGCTACGGTCGATTTGATGGCACGGTCGGGATCATCACCAGCTTTACCGAGGCGGCGGTGCGCAAGCATGTGCCCGAGCGTTTTCAAAAGTCCTTGCGGATCTTTCCCATGCCGCATGGCTCACCTTGGCTTGGCCGCTATTGCCTGGACGATGCTGCCCTCGAACAATTCCAGCCAATCCTGTACCTCGATTGCGACGTGGTCTGTGCGGGCCCGATCGACGATCTCCTGATCGCCATCCTGATGTCGGACAAGGTCTGTATTGCAACCGAGTGGGCAGAATATGCTGGCATGCCGAGCATTCCGTCCGAATGGGGCGGCTATGGCAACTGGTTCGGGAAGTTTCTCTTCGATACGAACATCGTTCCCTATTCGGGCGAGGTGGCTTTCGGCAATTCGGGCATCATCGGTATGCGCAATGCCCGTATCTGCAAGGATGCCTTCTCGTGCGTCGTCGAACTGGTACGTCAACCAGGCGCCATCCTCACGCTGGGCGATCAGCCCTTTCTGAATTTCTTTTTGCATGCGCTGGGCGCCGGCGACTTTACGCTGATGGACAAGCACGTTCAGATCGTCCGCTCATCGTCCGGCGTGTCGGTACAAAACCCGCATACCCTGGTCCATGTTCTCAATGCGCTGACAAAGACCGACAAGACCTCCGAACTGCGACTGACGATAGCGCATGTGCTCCTGCAGAAAAATTTCGTATAAGCCGGTTTGCCAAGGTCGGGAGAACGGGCTTGTTCGTCTGAGAGGGAAAATCACCCTTGATGAGGGCGGCCATACAGCCGCTAGTGTGATGCCCGTCCGGTCCGGTATGGATTAGACAATCTCAGGAGCCTGCTGGATGTTCATCGCAGCTCTGCCGCATCCGCGTCCGAGCTGTCATCTGCGATATCCGTTTGCCCAGCGCTTACCTTTGTCCGAAGAGCAACGAATGAGCCTAACTCACGCGTCAGGAGTGTCGTCCATTTCGATGGGATCGAATCTCAGCCACACCATCACCCGCGCGCGGTTTTCCGAGCACAGCAACCAGCGTTGGGTGTCGGGCATGCTTTGAAGCTCTGGGATGCCGGAGAGGTCGCGGGCACCCATCTTGATTTCTGTGACGCGATGGGTGCGTGCGGCATCGACCTGCAGCTTGGCCATCTTTTCAGGCCCGTTCTCGACCATCCAATCGTGAATCTCGACGACGATCATAGCTTTGGAAAAGGCGGCGAACGTACCGGCATCGATGAGATCGAATTCGGCGCCCTCGATATCGACAAGGACCAGCGACTGGTCACGCACTTCCGCGGGGAGGTCGTTATAAAACTCACGGGTCGCTTCGCCACGGATGATGACCCTGTCTGCCACACCGTTCAGAACGGCGTTAGCGGCGATCACCTCGCGGCCACGTTCGGTTATTTCATAGCAGTAGGACGTATCGAACCGGTTGTTCACCAGCATGCCCAAGCCGTAATATCCGTCGGCAGCGCCCAGATCGATGAATGTCCGATACCTGGCCGGAATCTCGTCCACTATATTGAGAATTTCCTGCTCGTAGAGCCCAAGGATCATGCCCCCTCTATCAGCACCTTCTCCCCAATGCGTATCCGCGCCGAGCAGCAAACCCTTGAACGGCCCATGCGCAACCCTGTTGCCGTGAAAACTGGCCAGGGAGTTCGATAGATGGAGCCGCAATTTCTGCGCCATGATCAGCATAATTTCGGGGTGTTGCTCAGCCATGAAATTTGCCATCGCGTGGATGGTCTGCATACCGTTATTCGGGGTGCTCATTGGAGGCCTTTATTCTGCAGCCAGACTGGGATTGTCGCTGGTAAATACCGGCTATGCCTTGCGTATGCCTTGCGGCGCAATCGAACAGTGAGGCCGGGGTGCGCGCCGCATTTCAGGTGATGGAGAAGCCGCTGGCAGGTTTGAGGTTTGGTGCTCGCATTCTTATCGATCTCACGATTTTACATGAGAACATTCCGACTTCGGCTCGAAGTGACGCCTGATTGCTCTTCCACATCCTCGCCGCGATCTGGCGGCACGCCGTATTGTAAAATGCGCCAATGCGGTTGAACGCGTGTGATAAGGCGTGGGTCTGCGTCGCGGGGTCTCGTCGCCTCAAATGTCAGCCTAATGAAGACGCTCGCCGTTTGAGCGGTTCGGGCTTCTTTCCGTCCGGCAACAGTTGCTGAAGATGATCGTGAACGACGTCTGCGCTGAACGGCTTCCTCACGAAAACTGCGCCTTCCGGGAGGTCCTCGGCTTTCTGTTCAATCTGTCCCGACGCGATTATGATCCGAATGTCCGGCCAGGACGCTGCGCACTTTTGGGCAAGATAAAAGCCGTCGAGGTCGCTTGGCGGCATCTGGCCGATTTCCGGGAAAAGGCGGCCAGGGTACTTTCCTTTGCAGGAAGGATGATCCGCAGTACACGGGTACCGCCACCTATATTTCCATCGTCCCCAATGCCCGGATCGTGTGGTGTGAAGTTGTGCAATCGGGAGGCCAGACCCTTGGCGGCGCGTCTTATCACCACATTGCTCGAAGATCGGGACGGCGGAACCAAGGTCCAGATGATGGTTCAGGTAATGTCGTTCTGCGGCGACGCAATGATCCGAGGAACAGAAACCGGGAACAACGCCTCACTCGACAATCTGGTCAGGCTTGTATCGCGATAAGCTGGCTCTATCGACAAACGTTGATTTGGCAGGCGCTTGTGCCAAGCGGGCAACGGGCCACCCCTGGCGTAAGTTTGCTTTGAGACGCCGCTGCCGCCGGCTGCCCGCACGCGCGGCACGGATCGTGTCTTCGATGGCTGAGAGTCTCCTCCAGCCAGCGTCATCACGCAAGCGCACGTGCAACCGGACGGACCCGCCCTTGATAGAGGCGATGCCGACGTGGATCACAGTATCAAGCGTCAGAGGCAAATTCGCATGACAGCCGGTGGGACGGGCTCTGTCGATGCGAGCTTGGAGAATTATGTGGACTGCCTGTCACTTTTGTCGTGGCGGACGTGGCTTGCAGATTCTGCTGAGCCGCCATTGTCCTGCGGTTTCAACGAAAACTGGGAGCGCCGGCAAACGGACATAACTGTTTCGCGCAGCCAGCGATGCGCAGGGTCGGCTTCCGTGCGGGGATGCCAGAGCGCGACGACGGCGATCTCCGGTGTTTCCACCGGCAGGGGGAAGCTTACCAACCCTTCTACGAGCTGTGGGTCGGATAAGCAGGATTGCGTCACCAGCGCGACGAGATCGGACTGGCGCGCAATCCGCAACGCATCGGGGAAGCCCGGCACCACGGCCACGATCTCGCGGGTAAGGCCGAGCGCCTCAAGAGCGTCATCGACCGGCCCTGTGAATTGCCCGCGCCTTGACACGACGACATGCTTGGCGGCGGTATATCGCTCGGGCGTCACCGGTACTGAGAGCAGCGGATGCTCGTTTCGGACAACGCTGACAAAGCGGTCGCGAAAGAGAAAATGCGTTCGAACCTCGGGCGCAAAGTCCCCCAGCACTCCAATTTCCAGATCGATCATTCCGTCCCGGAGCGGACCCGCCTCTTTAACCGACTTTGGCGCAAAGCGCAGGCGCGCATGGGGAGCGGTCGCGACCACCGCGGCCACTAAGGGAGCGGAAAACAAGGCGATGAAACCTTCATTGGCCCGGATCGTGAAGGTCCGCTCCAGAGTGGCCAGATCGAGCGTGGCGTCCTGCGGGCTGAGAACGGCGCGCACATCGCGCGCCAGCATATGAACGCGCTCACGCAGCGCGATGGCGCGTGGCGTTGGCACCAGCCCACGACCTGCCCTCACGAGCAGAGGATCGCCGGTCGCGGTACGCAATCGGGCAAGCGTCCGGCTCATGGCGGATGAACTCAGGCCCAATCGCCGCGCTGCCGCCGTTACACTGCCTTCTGTCAGAAGCGCATCGAGTGCCGGCAAAAGATTGAGGTCAATGGTGTCCATTGAAACACTCTATCCGATACCCGACAGATGGATAGCGCCTCATGCAACAATAGTTTGCATCCTGTGCGTCTGGCGCATTTCATTTGCGGGGAAGATGATGGCGTCCGACACCAAGAAGGAACAGTGAGATCATGACCTCGAACCATGCAAACAAAACCAATAAAACCACACTCATCGTCGGCGCATCGCGCGGACTTGGCCATGCAATGGCCGCGGAATTTTTGGCACGCAACTGGAATGTGATCGGAACGGTGCGCGGATCTGATCGAACCTTGTTGCACGACCTTGACGATGCACATCCAGGCCGTGTCGAAATTGCCCAACTCGACATCACGCGGCCGGATGAGATCGCAGGGTTGCGTGATCGGCTGGCAGAGACACAGATCGATATCCTGTTCGTGAACGCTGGTACGGCGAATACCAATCAGGATGAGACCATTGCGGAGGTTTCGACCGATGAGTTCATCCGCGTGATGGTCACGAATGCGCTCAGCCCCATGCGGGTGGTCGAAGGATTGCAGGATTGTGTGACGCCGGCTGGCCTGATCGGCGTCATGTCGTCCGGGCAAGGCAGCATTTTCAAGAATACCAATGGCGGTCATGAGGTCTATCGCGGCTCCAAGGCTGCGCTAAACCAATATATGCGCAGCTACGCGGCTCGCCATGCCCACGATTCTCGCGCCCTGGTGCTGATGGCGCCAGGCTGGATACGCACCGGGCTCGGCGGCCCCGATGCGCCCTTTGGCATGGAAGAAACCATACCGCAAATCGTCACCACGCTTCTCACACAGCAGGGAAAGCCCGGTCTTCGCTATCTCGACCGGGAAGGACATAACGTTCCGTGGTGACAATCGTCGAAGGCGTACGTCCTTTCGGCCCAACACGATTCGAACTTTTTACCGTCAACCGCCGTCGCTTCTGCGCGTTAGCGCGGTATTCTCCAGAAACCCGAAACGAAGCGTCGCACGCTCGGCGGCTATAGCGTATTGCGGAGGGAAATCGGCGCTATTTGGCGCACCCGACAGGATTCGAACCTGTGACCTTTGGAATCGGAATCCAACACTCTATCCAGCTGAGCTACGGGTGCCCTTAAGACGCGGCTTCGAGTCGCGTTTTAATATGGTCGGTTTCTTAAACCAGCTTTCACGTCTCTTCAATCTTTAAAATGTCGTTGGCTTCGACCGAAGGCTGAAACGTGAAGAAACATGATAAATCATCTGTTATATGTCACATCTTTGGATTGCACCCAATTTCTTGCGGGCGTAAATTAACAGTCGCCGTTTTTTCGAAGACTGAACCGAAATTACCCAGGCGCAGCGACGCTTTCTGGGAGTGTTCTAAAGGGTGTCGGAGACTGAATTAATGATGCATTTACAATATATTGGTTATCGACGCTAATATTCAGTCCTTCAGTATAGAAGCGGCGCATGGCGATCAGCGCTCTATAAGTTTTCGCTCCTTCAAAGACTAGACCGCTGGATTAATTACTATTAAACATTGTTCTAATAAACATATTTCAACAGCTTCCACTATATGACGATTGTCGACAGGAGACCGGGATGACTTTGGATATCGCTTTCGAGCAAGGTCGGGCGAAGGGGAAATATTCGGAGACGAAAGAGTCGTCTCCTGATCAGTCCAAACGTGCGAAGCTGGATATCGACTACTCCATCCTGTCCGATGCAGTGCTTTACCGGCTTCGCAAGGCACAACTTGCAGTGGTCAGTGAGTTTAACGAAAATCTTCTCGGCTACGGTCTTCGGCCGGCAGATTTTTCCGTTCTTGTCGTCGTGTCCAACAATTCCGATCTAAAGCAGAGCGATGTGGCTGAAGCGCTCGGCATTCAGCGGGCGAATTTCGTCGCGATCATCGACGGGCTTGAGGAGAAGGGGCTTCTGAGCCGACGCAAATCCCTGACCGACCGGCGTGTTCATTATCTGGAAATGACAGAAGATGGGAACGCCCTGCTCGACGATATCCAACGGGTATGGAAGGCGCATGAGGACAAGATCGTTCGCAGGCTGGGCGGGGAGAAAGCCCGCGATCAGCTGGTCGGCCTGTTGCGCAAGATCGAAGAGTGATCATCACTCATCGCCCCCGCATTTAGGAACGATGACGAAGCGGTGCCGGTGCGCACCGTTTTTGTTTTATAAGAGTTCTTTACGCGTGAGCTGCGATAGCCTGCGCAACCGGTATCGGTGAATTTTCGGGTGGAAGAAGATTTCCGATCGATCACAATCCAGTTGAACGTTCGATTATCCTCCCGCTCTCACCTTTGCGGTCTTGCATTCTGCCGCCTCTTGGGGGGATATGCTGCCCGGACGTGCCGATTTCGAGCTTGCGCCGGTTTCTTTAAGAAGAGGCGCGCGTGGCACGATGGAGAAACCATGCTTTTTATCGACACCAACCACCCTATGTATCGTCCGCTCTGGGTGCGGCTCTTGATCGTCGGCGCCTGCGCTGGCTGGGCAGTCGTTGAATTCGTCAATCATGAACCCTTCTGGTCGACCCTTGTCGGTGGACTGGCGCTCTACGCTGCCTATGCGTTGCTGCTGACCTTCAAGCCCTCCGTGGATAAGCCTGGAGAAACCATTTCGACATCAGAGCAGGATTGAAGGATAAGTTAGCGACGGTTTACGCCCTGTAATGCCAGAAGCCGGATGGCCTGATCGATAAGGAGATTGGCTGCGGTCATGCGCAGATGGGCGTTCTGGCGAAATGCGGCGGACACCGCATCTGGATGATTGAGCCGCGCGAAGCGGCGGCGCTTCTCGGCCAGGCTGTCCACCGTATCGTGTTCGCCAATGCCAAGCTCATCGCTCACCTCGGCGAGCGATGTCTTCTGCAGGTAGGCGGGCATGACGGCTGGAGGCGGGTCTTCTGTGTCTTGTGCCGGCACGGGCCCTTTCAAGAGTGGCGCATCTTCCAGAAGGTCTAGATAGGCCGAGAGCGGTCGATTGTCCGGCTCCATCTCCGGCATGTCGGATGTCTTGAGTGGGCCAGGATCGAAGATGATGCGGCGGCTGAAGATTGCCGGATCTTCCTCCTCGGGCAGTTCTTCCGCTTCGCGCTCAAGGCGGGTGACAACAGACTGAAAAACCGACTGGCCGAAAAGCATGACGTTCCCACTCTTTTAAGGTCGTATCATCGTCTTTCAAAACTTAATTCCGAGTGTCGTGACGATGATGTAAGCGCCGAACCTTTGTCGGGCTGATTGCGGGCATGCGCGGTGGTGGCGCCTCGGTAGACAACCATCGCAATGTTGCCCGAGGCTTAAGTATCATGCGCTTTTGCGGCTTTCATCGAGTATCAGATCATAGAGAAGCTGCGCACTTGGAGGCAATACCCGGTCTTTGACCGTCAGCAGGCTGAAGGGTTTGACGCTCAGTTCGAAATCGGTCGGCAGAATGCGAATCTCGCCTATCGGGGCGTGCTGGCCTGACACGAATTCAGCCATTTCCAGCGCCAGTGGCGCGATCGCATTGGTGGCGGAAACGATGGCGAGTGTCAGCACGGTGGACGGCGTGTTGATGATATTGCGCGGCAGCGAAACGCCATGCGACAGAAAGACATCCTCGATCGTGCGCCGAAGCAGCGTG
This sequence comes from uncultured Agrobacterium sp., assembly GCF_913777885.1. Lineage (NCBI taxonomy): Bacteria > Pseudomonadati > Pseudomonadota > Alphaproteobacteria > Hyphomicrobiales > Rhizobiaceae > Agrobacterium > uncultured Agrobacterium sp. Next base: position 294,668 of record NZ_CAJYTV010000003.1, read on the forward strand.
CCCGGAGGCTGGAACACCCAGTCGTAATCGCAAAGGTCCTCCAACCTCGCCGGAGGGTTCTGGAGCAACGGATGATTCTTGCCGACCAGAAGACAGGCGCGCTCGATGCCGATTTCATGGGCGTTGAACAGAGCCGGGTCGAGATCGTCGGGAATGCGACCGATGACGAAGTCATGCCGTGCGGCCAAGAGCTCGCGTGCGAGAATATTGCTGGTTTCCACCTGAACGCTGATCTCGATGCCGGGATAGATGTCCATCGCCTTGCGCAAGGCCGGCACCACCATGCTGATGGCCGGAGCCGTAACGGACCCGATATAGACCGATCCGCCGCTTCCCGATTTCATCTGCGCCAGTTCGCGACTCGCCTCTCGGAGCTCCAGCAGAATCTTCTTGGCGCGTGTTGCCAGGGCTTTTCCAAACTTGGTTAACACCACGCCACGCGATGCCCGCTGGCAAAGCGGGCTTTTCACAATGGCTTCCATTTCCGACAGGATTCGCGATGCGGCTGGCTGCGTCATGTTGAGCGCGGTCGCGGCCGCGCTGACCTGACCGTGTTCTTCTACCATCACAAGCATACGTAGATGGGTCATTTTCAACCCTGCGCGCAACAGGGGGTTGTCTTCTGTGACGGAGGGAAGCTCACTCAGATTTGTTTCATCCCGTTCCATTTTTCGTGCCTTCTGAGCCGTTAACGCGCCCGACAAAAATTTATATCGATTTAATATACCAAAAAAGATATAGGAAAAGAGAGATATTCTATTTGACAGTTATATGGATTCAGAACAGTTTGCACCTCATGCCGGGGAGGAGCGGTGAAAGACGGAATAGCTCAGGGAGCCCGTTCGAGTAAGCTCGATTCTTCACTACCGCGCATGGATTTGACGGCAGTCTGTAAGGATACAGGTGCCTAAAAGGGTTCCAAGGGAGAGAGTTCATGAAATCCATCATTTCGTTGTTTGCTGCCTGCGCCATCGGCGCTGCAGCATTTGCGTCGCCCGTCTGGGCGCAGGACAAGGGCACGGTCGGTATCGCCATGCCGACCAAGTCCTCGGCTCGCTGGATCGACGACGGCAACAACATCGTCAAGCAGCTGAAAGACGCCGGCTACACGACCGATCTACAGTATGCTGACGACGACATTCCGAACCAGCTTTCCCAGATCGAAAACATGGTCACGAAGGGCGTCAAGGTCCTCGTTATCGCTTCGATCGACGGCACGACTCTGTCGGACGTTCTCAAGCAGGCTGGCGAACAGGGCATCAAGGTTATCGCCTATGACCGCCTGATCCGTAACAGCGGCGACGTCAGCTACTACGCAACCTTCGACAACTTCCAGGTTGGCGTTCTGCAGGCAACCTCTATTGCCGACAAGCTTGGCCTGAAGGACGGCAAGGGTCCGTTCAACATCGAGCTCTTCGGCGGTTCGCCGGACGACAACAACGCGTTCTTCTTCTATGATGGCGCGATGTCTGTCCTGAAGCCTTACATCGACAGCGGCAAGCTCGTCGTGAAGTCCGGCCAGATGGGCATGGACAAGGTCGGTACTCTGCGTTGGGATCCGGCAACGGCCCAGGCTCGCATGGACAACCTGCTCTCCGCTTACTACACCGACGCCAAGCTTGATGCGGTTCTGTCGCCTTACGACGGCATCTCCATCGGTATCATCTCCTCGCTCAAGGGCGTAGGTTACGGTTCCAAGGACCAGCCGCTGCCGGTCGTTTCCGGTCAGGACGCTGAAGTTCCGTCCGTCAAGTCCATCATGGCTGGCGAACAGTACTCGACCGTCTTCAAGGACACGCGCGAACTCGCCAAGGTTACCGTCAACATGGTCAACGCGCTGATGGAAGGCAAAGAGCCTGAAGTCAACGACACCAAGACCTACGAAAACGGCGTCAAGGTTGTTCCGTCCTACCTGCTGAAGCCGGTTCTCGTGACCAAGGACAATGCTGAAAAGGTTCTGGTTGGAAGCGGTTACTACAAGGCCGACCAGCTGAAGTAATTTCTTCATGATCGTGACGGGGAGCGACGTGATCGTCGCTCCCCGTTTACCCACATAAGAACGCCGGATTGTACGGCGCAGGATTGTGATATGGACAACACCATTCTCGAAATGCGCAACATCACCAAAACGTTTCCGGGCGTGAAAGCGCTGCAAAACGTGAACCTCAAGGTTCGTCAGGGTGAGATACATGCGCTCGTCGGCGAGAATGGCGCGGGAAAGTCGACCCTTATGAAGGTCCTTTCCGGCGTTTATCCCGCTGGCACCTATGACGGCGAAATCCACTACGAGGGTGAGCTGCGCAATTTCCGCGCCATCAACGACAGTGAAGATATCGGCATCATCATCATTCACCAGGAGCTGGCGCTCGTGCCGCTTCTGTCGATTGCAGAAAACATTTTTCTCGGCAACGAGGTCGCGCAGAACGGCGTCATCAGCTGGCAGCAGACATTCACGCGCACACGCGAGTTGCTGAAGAAGGTCGGCCTGAAGGAATCGCCCGAAACGCTCATCACCGATATCGGTGTCGGCAAACAGCAGCTGGTGGAAATCGCCAAGGCGCTGTCGAAGAGCGTGAAGCTTTTGATCCTCGACGAGCCGACCGCATCGTTGAACGAAAGCGATTCCGAAGCGCTGCTCAACCTCCTGATGGAGTTCCGCACGCAAGGGCTGACCTCGATCATCATCACTCACAAGCTGAACGAAGTGCGCAAGGTGGCCGACCAGATTACCGTGCTGCGCGACGGCATGACGGTGAAGACGCTCGACTGCCATAAGGAAGAGATCAGCGAAGACGTGATCATCCGCAACATGGTGGGCCGCGATCTGGAAGACCGCTATCCGCCGCGCGATGTGCCGATCGGCGAGACCATTCTCGAAGTCAAGAACTGGAACGCCTATCACCAGCAGCACCGCGATCGTCAGGTCCTGCACGATATCAACATCAATGTCCGTAAGGGCGAGGTTGTCGGTATTGCGGGTCTCATGGGTGCAGGTCGCACCGAATTCGCCATGAGCGTGTTCGGCAAGTCCTATGGTCACAAGATCTCCGGCGATGTTCTGATCCACGGCAAGCCGGTGGATGTGAGCACCGTTCGCAAGGCGATCGACGCCGGCCTGGCCTACGTGACCGAAGACCGCAAGCATCTGGGTCTCGTGCTGAACGACAATATTCTGCACAACACGACGCTTGCCAATCTTGCCGGTGTCTCGTCCGCTACCGTCATTGACGACATCAAGGAAATGCAGGTCGCGTCGGATTTCCGCAAGCGCTTGCGTATTCGCTCTTCCGGCATCTTCCAGGAAACGGTCAATCTGTCGGGCGGCAACCAGCAAAAGGTCGTGCTGTCCAAGTGGCTATTCTCCAATCCGGACGTGCTTATTCTGGACGAACCGACGCGCGGTATCGACGTCGGCGCGAAATATGAAATTTACACCATTATCAACCAGCTTGCCGCCGACGGTAAGGGCGTTTTGATGATCTCATCGGAAATGCCCGAGCTGCTTGGCAACTGCGACCGCATCTACGTGATGAACGAAGGACGGATTGTCGCCGAATTGCCGAAGGGAGAGGCGAGCCAGGAAAGCATCATGCGCGCTATCATGCGCTCAGGGGAGAAGAACTGATGAGTTCGACCAACACATCCACCGAAGAGAACAACGTCGTCTCGGTCGGCTCGTATATCCGGTCCAATATCCGCGAATACGGCATGCTGATCGCGCTCGTCGCCATTATGCTCTTCTTCCAGTTCTACACAGGCGGCATTCTCTTCCGTCCGGTCAACCTGACCAACCTGGTGTTGCAGAACTCGTTCATTGTCATCATGGCGCTCGGCATGCTGCTCGTCATCGTGGCGGGGCATATCGACCTTTCGGTCGGCTCCATCGTCGCCTTCGTTGGCGCGATAGCCGCGATCTTGACCGTGCAATGGGGCATGAACCCATTCCTGGCCGCGTTGATCTGCCTTGTCATCGGCGGCATCATCGGTGCGGCGCAAGGATACTGGATTGCCTATCACCGCATTCCGTCCTTTATCGTGACGCTGGCGGGCATGTTGGTGTTTCGCGGCCTGACACTGTTCGTTCTGGGCGGCAAGAACATCGGTCCGTTCCCGTCCGATTTCCAGGTCATCAGCACGGGCTTCCTGCCAGATATTGGCGGCATCGAGGGCATCAACACCACCTCGCTGATCCTGACGGTTGCGATTTCGGCTGTTCTTCTCGTGCTGGCCTGGCGTCGTCGTCAGGTCAATGAGAAGCACGGCATCCAGGTTGAGCCTTTCGGCTTCTTCCTGGTGCAGAACCTGCTGATCGCTGCTGCGATTATGTTCCTCGGCTACAGCCTGTCGACCTATCGCGGTCTGCCGAACGTTCTGATCGTCATGCTGGTGCTGATTGCGATCTATAGCTTCGTAACCCGTCGCACCACGATCGGTCGTCGCATCTATGCGATGGGCGGCAACGAGAAGGCGACGAAGCTTTCCGGTATCAACACCGAACGCCTGAGCTTCCTGACCTTTGTCAACATGGGTGTTCTCGCTGGTCTCGCCGGCATGATCGTGGCAACGCGCCTGAACTCTGCAACGCCGAAGGCTGGCGTGGGCTTCGAACTGGACGTGATCGCGGCCTGCTTCATCGGCGGCGCGTCCGCTTCCGGCGGCGTCGGCAAGATCACCGGTGCGGTCATCGGCGCCTTTATCATGGGCGTGATGAACAACGGCATGTCGATCGTCGGTCTCGGCATCGACTTCCAGCAGATGGTCAAGGGCCTTGTGCTTCTGGCTGCCGTGTTCTTCGATGTCTACAACAAGAACAAGGGCTGACCGTCAGGTCCACCCGCACCTATAGAACGACAGCAAGTGGCCGGTTTCCGGCCACTTCCATGAGGCGGCGGCGTTTCATGACGCCCAGGAAGGAACAATCATGCTGATTTCTCAAATCAAGGATGCCAGCGGCAAGATCATCGTCGCGGCACGCGAGGACGGCGAGCAGGCTCGTGCGGTCAACAATACAGATTCGGTCTATGCGCTGGCGATGGAAGCTGCCAATGGCGGCAAGTCGCTCGCTGAGGTAATTGCGGCCCACGGGTTTGGCGATGCGGTCGATCTCGAAAAGGCCTATTCCGAAGGCCGCTTCCTGCCGCCGATCACCCATCCGGATCCGGCGCATCTGCATCTGACCGGCACAGGCCTGACGCATCTCGGTTCTGCCGCCACGCGCGACAGCATGCACAAGAAGACTTCGGAAGCGTCTGACGAGACGCTGACGGACTCGATGAAGATGTTCAAGATGGGCCTCGAGAACGGCAAGCCGAAGGCTGGCGAAAAGGGCGTACAGCCCGAATGGTTCTACAAGGGCAACGGCCACGTCTCGGCAGCCCCGGGTGCAGCGCTCGTCTCTCCGTCTTTTGCGCTTGATGGCGGCGAAGAGCCGGAGATGGCCGGTATCTACGTGATCTCCGACAAGGGCGAGCCTGTGCGCATCGGCTTTGCCGTGTCGAACGAGTTCTCCGACCACGTGACCGAGCGGATCAATTATCTCTACCTCGCTCACTCCAAGCTGCGCCCCGCAAGCTTCGGTCCGGAAATTCGCGTTGGCGCACCGCCATCCGATATCCGCGGCACGTCCCGTATCCTGCGCGACGGCAAGGTGATTTTCGAAAAGCCGTTCGTTTCCGGTGAGGACAACATGTCCCACACCTTCGCGAACCTCGAATATCATCACTTCAAATACGGCTTGTTCCGCGTTCCGGGCGAAGTGCATGTTCACATGTTCGGCACGGCCACGCTGTCTTTCGCGGATGGCATCAAGACCGAAGCTGGCGATGTGTTCGAGATTGAAGCCGGTGGCTTTGGCCTGCCGCTGCGCAACCCGCTGAAGGTTGCCGAGGAAGAGACGATCACGGTTCGCCAGATTTAGCGGGCAGGGCGGTTTTCTTATCGGATGCCGTCCGTCAGACTTGACGAAGAGGGCTCGACGCTTAGCGTTCGGGCCCTTTTCTTTGTCAGAGCGCACGTCCTCTTAGATTGCCCATAGGCCTGCTTCTCCCACTTCGACAGAATTGCCTGCGGGGTCGCTGACGTAGACGGAATAGGTGCCATTGTCCCACCTGTGATAGAGGTCGATCTCAACACCCTTGGCGATGAAGTGATCGCGCCACGCATCGACTTCCGATCTGTTCTCAGCTCTGAAGCACAAGTGTCCGGCACCATTTGTGCCATGGCGCGGAAGAGGATTACCACCGTCCGCAATGCGTGAAGTCTCCGGGTTGAAGATCAGCAGCATCTGCTCGCCGCAGCGCAGGAAGACAAACTGGTTCTCGATCGTCCTGACGACTTCCAAGCCTATGATGTCGCAATAGAAGCGCTCCGCAGCATCAAGATCTGTGGCGTAGATCACGGTTTCAAGGATGGCCTTTGGTGGTTTCATCGTGCGGTTTTCTTTTGATCAATGGTGTGTTTCGCTCAAGCTAATGCGATTTGACAGGATGGCCGCACCTCAACCGGAGCGGCTCGTGTATGTCACGACTGCCCGGCTCGTTGGCAACGCATCTTTTTCGACTATCTTACTACGATGAAATCTGCACCGTGTACCCCCTGCATTTCGCTCCCGCTCTGACGCGAGGGGCGTGGCGCGCCAGAAGCTGACTGCTTCCGGCGTTGGTTTCGTTTGCTCATGCGAACGAGAATTGACCATGCAGGAGGATTCCATGGAGAACTATTTCGAGAGCCCGTTTAAGGGCGTCACGCTCGACAAGCAGGTGACCAACCCCAACATTTCCGTTGGTCGTTACAGCTACTATTCGGGTTATTATCACGGCCACGGCTTTGAGGATTGTGCGCGCTACCTCGTGCCGGATGAGGGCGCCGATCGATTGATCATCGGCAGCTTCTGCTCGATCGGTTCGGGTGCTGCTTTCATCATGGCGGGAAACCAGGGGCATCGGCATGAATGGATCAGCACATTTCCATTCTATTGGATGCCTGAGGTACAGGCCTTCCGCGACGCGAAGAACGGATATCTTCCCGCCGGTGACACCGTCATTGGCAATGATGTATGGATCGGTTCGGAGGCGATCATCATGCCGGGCGTCCGTGTCGGCAACGGTGCTGTCATCGGTACACGCGCGGTGGTGACGCGTGACGTCGAGCCGTACAGCATTATCGGCGGCAACCCGGCGAAGGTCATTCGCAAGCGGTTTAGGGATCGAGAGATCGCGCTACTGCACGAAATGGCATGGTGGGATTGGTCGGATGATCGATTGTCCTTTGCAATGCCGATCATCACCAGTGGTGATGTGGAGGCTTTGTACCGCTACTGGCGGTCACTAGAACTCAGAGGTTGACGCGATTGAGGTCCGCTATGAGATGTGGGCGGGCCTCAAGCTTTTTGCAATGCTTTCTCGGCGACAGAGCATCTTGCGCCCTTAAACTGCACAAGAGAGAGCGGGGCGTAACGCGAAAACAACTGAAGGGTATACTGCCAGACGATGGGGAGCGTGGGTCGTGCCTGCTCCTTCGCAGCAGGGCTTTGCTGAAGAAGGTGGCGCTACTCCAATGTGATGCATCGATGATCGCTTTAGTGGGGCATGATGGCGTGCTTCAAGCCATATCGGAACCATTGATTGACCGTTTGTTCGACAGAGGGCGCGGCCAGCCTTGCTACGTCCGGCATCATTCCGGCGTCTGGCAGATTTACCCTGACACAGGACGCCGAATTCTTGTTCATTCAGATAGTAATAGAGCGGTGTGTAGGCAGGCCTTTATGTTGTGCCAGTTTTTTGTCGTCCATCTATTTTCCGCAATACAAAAGAACAAAGGGAGTATATGCATAGGCTATGGACACGACTGAGCACCGGCGTATTGAGCGTGAGATCAGCGAATTGGTATCTGGTGCCGATCCGTTTGCGGCAGCAATCCGCGCATCCCGGATGCCGATGGTCATCACTGATCCGCGCCAGGCTGACAACCCGATCGTCTTTGCAAATGACGCATTTTGTAAGCTGACGGGGTATGGCCGCGAAGAAATTCTCGGCAAGAACTGCCGCTTTCTTCAGGGGCCAGCCACCAATGCTGACGATGTTATCCGTCTGAAGCGGGCAATTGCTGAGCGAAAGGCTATTGAGCTCGACCTCCTGAACTACAGGCGGGATGGTTCCGTCTTCTGGAACCGGCTGCTTGTGTCGCCTGTCTTCGATGGCGAGCAACTGACCTATTTTTTTGCCTCGCAGTTCGATGTCACGCGGGAGCGTGCGATCAAGACAATCCGGGATCAGGAAGATTATCAGGTCGAGTTGCAACGCCGGATCGCCGAGCTTATCGCCAATGAGGAGCGCCTGAGCTTCACGCTCAAGGCGGGCAGCCTTGGAACATGGACGTTGGATATCCCATCGCAGCGGCTGTCATGCTCCGCTCTGTGCAAGGCGAATTTTGGCCGCAACCCGACAGACAAGTTCGATTACGATGACCTGAAGGCCGCCGTCCATCCCGGCGATCGTGAACGTTGGCAGGATGCGGTGGCCTCGGCATTGTCGTCTGACGGCAATCTGCAGGTCGAATACCGTGTCAACCTCCCGGATGGCGAGGTGAGCTGGGTCGAGGTCAGGGCTGAGACGAAGTTCGGGGCTGACGGTCAACCGTTGATGATGAACGGCATTTCGATGGACATCACGGCGCGTAAGGCAGTCGAGGCGGAGAAGGCCGTAATTGCCCAGGAGATGGGCCATCGCATCAAGAACATGATGGCGACCGTGCAGTCTATCGTCAACCAGTCGATGCGCGGTGATTTTGATGTCACGACGATGCGCAACAACATCACGAGCCGCCTGGATGCGCTTGGACGGTCTCATGATGTGCTGCGGGGTAGGGACTTTCTCTCGGCCAATATCAGGGCTGTCATCGAACGCGCGATTGAACCCTTCGATGCGGGAAAGCGTTTTGTTATCTCAGGTCCAGATTTCCTTCTGTCCCACCAGGGGAGCAACACGCTTGCGCTTTCGCTGCATGAACTTGCAACAAATGCGGCCAAATACGGTGCGTTGTCGACGAGTGAGGGAAGGGTCATCATCGATTGGAGGATCGATGGCGATGAATTTCACTTCGCATGGGTTGAAAGCGGAGGCCCTGCCGTGAGCCCGCCGAAAAAGTCAGGTTTCGGCACCCGCTTGATCAGAATGCTTGGGCTGGGGCTGACTGGCAAAGCCTCTATCGATTATAACGTAACGGGCGTCGTCTTCACGGCATCAACAAACCTGGCTTCGCTCTCCGAGATCTGAGAGGTAGATTTGCGCCGGGGCCGTCTGTCTCTCGGCATGGAAAATCCTTCTTTCAGTGCCTTTGCGCTGCCGGTATCGGGAATAGTATTTCGCCGTAGCGGGTCGAAGACGTCCCCGCAGAAGCGATGAAACAAGCCCGCATTTAATCTCTGGTCGTTTCTCGGATATCATCATCCTTCTTCATTCAGGTTCATTATCTGCGAACGGAGCACCGTATGCGAAAACGAGAGTTCCTCACCGGAGCAGTTACATTGGGTATCGTTGCGGGGATGGGAGGCGAGCCTTTGATAGCGCAAGACGATAGCGTGGATGTGTCAGCACTTGCAGCATTGCGACCGGGCATGCCGGGCGCGGCAGTTGAGAAGGCCATGGGTACCGCCTGGCGCGCCCCTGCGCCGCATAAAGGTGGGGTGATCGACATTCTGGAAAACAGCTATGGGGTGATCGTGCGACTGGATCGTACCGGTCGGATTGGAACGATCACGTTCAACTCTCGCTTCGACCAGACAATAGCGGGTGTACCCATGGGCATCAGCCTCAAAGAATTGCCATCTGCTGTCCCCGACATGAAGGTCGGTGAGGAAAGTAAGGTCCTGAGCGGGACGCGCTACGGCACAATGCGTCTTCCGGAGGGCATTTTGTCTGCGCGGATCAGCAATGGAAATCTGTACGAGATTGAGATTTCCAACCCCAAGGCCGAATATACAGAACCGACTGCCCCACCATACCCGGTTGCCAAGGGCGCCCCCGGCGCTCCGTTTTCCGATCCCAATTTGAAGCTCGTTGTCATGTCATCGCTGTTGCGATCCAAGCTGCTTGACCTTGGCACTCCAGAGCAACTTGCCAGCCATGTTCTTGGCCGACAGGTCGATCTTGAGCAGGACGGGTATGACCTTATACCGCAGGCGCTTGATTATCTTGTTCGCTACCCCCTGACGCCTGAGCTCCTCGATGCCGTCGACAGGGTACAATTCGATGGCGGGGAAGAGATTTATCCCTATGCATGGTATTTCTGGGGAGGTGAAGAGACTGTTTTCGACGTTAGGGACACATCGGATATTGGCCTCTGCGTCAATCTGAAAGCGATTTTTGTCACGTCGATGATTGACAGTTTCGATCTTCAAACACTTGTGCCTTTGCACAAACTTGAATGGATCGACATCAACGTTCCAGCCGAAAATATAAAAGCTCTGCTCGATATCCGGTCGCTCAAGAAGGTCGAAGGTCTTTCCCGTGATGCTGACAACAGGGACGTTCTTGAAAAACTGAAGAGCAACGGGGTGCAAATATACTGATCGCTCAGCGACGCTCAGGTGAAGGCTCGCACTCATGATGCAGGCGCGGGCCCACTCTCAGTTAGAGGTCTTGGAGCTCTTCCTTAACAAGGAAGCATCTTGGAACTCTGAACGCCTGTCTTCTCGGCATCTGCGCAAGACTGATCATCCGGCATCTCTGCTTCGTCCAGGCGCTGTAGCAGATGCGAGAAAAGTTCGTCGGTCTGCACAGATTTTCGCGATGCAGGGCGAGAGGTTTGCTTTATGGCGTCATGGCTCAGAAATCTTGCCAATCGATATTCTTGTCCGGTCACGAATTCCGTCCCTGTGTTCCCCACACTGAGAACTGTTCTGAGTGGACTAGGTTCCGCGGATATGCGGTGTGCAACGTGAAAAGCAGGAGCGGCCCAAAAAAAGGGCGTCGTTATGGTTTCACGGCGGTTACATGCAGCCAGTCGGTTGGCTTGTTGTCGTAGCCGCCGCCTTTGGCTTCGTCGATAGTGACTGAGGTCCAGGAACATTGCTGGTAGACCTCCAAAAGCCACTCGGGAGAAGGATAATTGTAGAAGCGGTCGAGATCGTCGCGGCCTTCAGCAGTGCCTGCCTTATAGCTGGCATAGAACACGCCCTTATCTTTCAAGGCAGCATGGATGCGGGCGATGATGGACGGAAGCGTGGCACGGGGCACGTGTAGCAGGCAGGCATTGGCCCAGATTCCATCATAGGCGTTTTGCTCGTTAATATCCTCAAAGAGCAGCGTGCTGGTCGCAACGCCGAGACGGTCTTGGGCGGCGCGGGCCATTTCAGGCGTACCGTCTGTGGGGTGAACGTCGAAGCCGAGACCAAGCATGGCCTCACTATCCTGACCTGCGCCGCAGCCCAGTTCAAGAATACGACCGCCCGCTGGCAGGATGGCGAGAAAGGCCTTGAGGCGAGGGGAGGCCTCTTCGCCTCGGGTCGTATAGGCAGCAACTTCTCGGGCGTAAAAATCGATCGTATTGTCGTCGCGGGCTGTCATGGACCGTGTCTTCCTAGTGGTACCTTCTTAAAGGAGAAGCGGTTTAGCACGTCTGTCCAACAATCTCCAAGTCCGCCATCCGTCTGAAAGCTGTTCAGGGCTTGGGGGCTTTTGCGAGGCTGGCACACGAAGACCGTCTAAGCGCTTGACGACATCAAAGCCTTCCAACCATGATCTGGCCAAGTCGTAAAACGGTCTGTTGCGTTTTGGCAATCAAGCGGTGGGAACAATGACGAATGATGTGGTGCTGACGTCCTACGCGGGCCTGGATGACCGTATCGTCATTATCCGGGCTGGCGATGAGGTCGACGCTGTGTTCGTCGGGACCGACCGCTTCAACGTGCTGATCGATACGTTGGGGACACCCAGCCAGTGTCGTCACGCGCTGGATCTGCTTGCCGATCGGATGCAGGGTCGGCCTCTGATCGTTGTCAACTCGCACATGGATTGGGACCATTTCTGGGGCAATCGTGCAGTCAGTGGTGCGCCGATCATTGCGCATCAATCTGCAATCGAGCGATTGCGTGACCCCTCGGCGCTCCGAACTCTGGCAGAGAAAAGGAAGACGGAGTCTCGCTTCAACGAGGTGGAGCTTGTTTCACCAAACTTGACCTTCAGTGGCGACAGTATGACCCTGCATGGCGGCGATCTCACTTTGCATCTTTTCCACACTCCAGGACACACGCCGGACCATCTTGCCGTGTGGATACCGGAGATCGAGACTTGTCTGGCCGTCGATGCGGTGGAGCATCCCATTCCGGAAGTCTGGAGCAGTTCGCCGGAAGACTTGCGCAGCCTCTGTTCCTCGTTGAACGCCATTCGCGGCCTGAAGGCGAAACACCTCGTTCTTGCGCATGGTCAAACGAGTGACCCATCCATCGTGGACCGCAACATCGCCTATTTTGAAAACATTCAAAACGCTGTGGCTCATATCCCTGCTTCTGCTCTGGAACAGGAGGTGCTGGATGATCGCGAGGGAATGATGCTTGAGAATTTTATCGATCTTCCAGCGGGTATGTCTGTCGAAACGATTGAATTTTATAGACGCTGCCACCGCTCCAATCTCGCGGCCACCTTTGCGACGCGGCGAGCCTCTCGTCCAGCCGGTCATGAAAAGACAAACGCCAGCGTTGCGTGATCTGTAACTACCGAAGAATGCGCCGGGACCGTTCCGAAGGCTGTTGATACGTCTTTTGGGCGATTTAACGCAAAAGCCGTGCAACAACTTTTATCTGAAGCTAGGTCTAACCCTGCGTTTGGCTCTGACTTTGCGATTCATGCACGGTGACGGAAACACTCAGGCTTTCGCCGGAGACGCCGACGCGCATGCCGGAGACGGGGGCGCAATCGCGGTAGCAAAGGCCAGTGGCGATGCGCACATAACGCTCGTCCGGGCAGATCTTGTTGGCGGCATCGAAGCCCACCCAGCCGAGGCCGGGAAGGTGAGCTTCACCCCAGGCGTGGGTCGCGACCTGTTCGTCCACGCCTTCCATCATCAGATAACCGGAAACATAACGGGCAGGGTGGCCAAGCACCCGCGCTGCGGAAATGAAGATGTGGGCGTGGTCCTGACAGACCCCCTTGCCGGCCTCCAGCGCCTGTTCGGCCGAGGTCTCGGTGCCGGTGCTTCCGGTTTGGTATGCTACTTCAAGGTGGATCAGCGCCATCAGTTCGTGAAGACGTTCGAGCTCGGTGCTGCCTGAACTTTGGCGGGCGATATCCCGTATGAGCTTACCGGGCTTGGTCAGCGGCGTGTCGCGCATGAAGAGCCAGAGCGGGGCGTTGCCGATATGCGGGCCGAAGACGCCTGCCTTGTCCTTCGTTTCGACCTCGCCGCTTGCCGTAACTTTGACGGCGCGGCTCGGACCTTCGCTCTCCACAAGCTCGACGCGATTGCCGAAATGATCGTCATAGGCCACTTCGACGGTCGCGCCATCGACGGCGACGTCCCAGTTCAGCACCGTCTGCATCGGTCCACTGACCGGCGTCAGGCGAAGGCGCTGGAGGGAATATGGCACCGGCTCTTCGTAAAGATATTCGGTCGTGTGGTTGATTTTCAGACGCATTCGCCCTTTGTCCCCGTCTTGTTCCGCTTACTGATAGAAGCGATAGCCGTCCGTAATTTCCTGCCCAAGCTGGCCGTTTCTATTGACGAAAGCTTCCAGAAACTCGTGCAGGCCCCGGTCCATCACGCGGTCGATGGTGGTTTCCTTCAAAGTCGACAAAATGGCGTCGGATGTTTCGTGCGCCTTGTGCCGCTCTCCGTAGTCTTTGGCGAGATAGCCGAGGTTGCTGACGATCTTCTCATAGCAGTAGGCAAGAGAACGCGGCATGCGGGCGTTGAGGATCAGGAAGTCGGCAATATTGGCGGGCTTGTATTCCGCGTCGTAGACCCAGCCATAGGAGCGATGGGCGGAGACGGAACGCAGGATCGATTCCCACTGCGCATTGTCGAGGGACGAGCCGACTTGCGCGGCCGCCGGTAGCAGCACGTAATATTTTACGTCGAGAATGCGCGCCGTGTTATCCGCTCGTTCGATGAACGTGCCGATGCGCGAGAAGTTGTAGAGATCGTTGCGCAGCATCGAGCCATGGAAGGCGCCCCGCACCAAGCCTGCCCGATGCTTGATGACGTCGATGACATGCGGCATTTCCGCAGGTTTCAGGCGGCGTCCGAGCAGGCTTTTCAGCTCGATCCAGAATTCGTTGGTCGCTTCCCAGGTTTCGCGGGTCAGCGCCGTGCGCACCATGCGGGCATTGTTGCGGCCTGCGTCGATGCAGGACATGACGCTTGACGGGTTGGACTTGTCGCGCAGGAGGTAGTCGATCGCATCGGCGGACGTCACCTTCTCATTGCTTTGGAGGAAAGCTTCGCGCACGCCCGCACTTTGCAGGACCCCGTCCCAATCCTCATCCGCACTGCCGCTTCGCGTCAGCGAGACACGCAGGCCCGCATCAACGAGGCGCGCAATGTTTTCGGCCCGCTCGATATAGCGGAACATCCAGTAGAGCCCGTTTGCAGTTCTTCCCAACATGGCTCAGTCCTCCAGTACCCAGGTGTCTTTGGTGCCGCCACCCTGGCTGGAATTGACGACGAGCGAACCCTGCTTGAGGGCCACGCGGGTCAAGCCGCCTGGAATGATTTTGACCTTGTCGGACACGAGCACATAGGGACGAAGATCGACATGGCGCGGTGCGATGCCGTTCTTCACCATGATCGGGACGGTGGAGAGAGACAGTGTCGGCTGGGCGATGTAATTGTTCGGGCGCGCCCGCAGCTTGTCGGCAAATAGCGCGCGTTCTTTCTTGCTGGCGGTCGGGCCCACCAGCATGCCATAACCGCCGGAGCCATGCACTTCCTTGACGACAAGGTCAGCCAGGTTGTCGAGGACATATTTCAGGCTGTCCGGCTCCGAACAGCGCCAGGTCGGCACATTTTCCAGAAGCGGCTTGCGGCCGGTATAGAACTCGACGATTTCCGGCATGTAGGAGTAGATCGCTTTGTCATCGGAAATGCCCGTACCTGGCGCATTGGCAATGGTAATGTTTCCGGCGCGGTAGACATCCATGATGCCGGGAATGCCGAGCGCGGAATCCGGGCGGAAGGTGAGGGGGTCGAGGAAGTCGTCATCGACGCGGCGATACAGCACGTCGATCGCCTCATAGCCCTGCGTCGTGCGCATCTTCACCTTGCCGTCCATGACGCGCAGGTCCGAGCCTTCCACCAGTTCCACGCCCATCATGTCGGCCAGGAAGGAGTGCTCGTAATAGGCAGAGTTGTAGATGCCGGGTGTCAGGACTGCCACGCGTGGCTTGCCCTTGCAGCCAGGCGGCGCAAGTGAAGCCAGCGACTGGCGCAGAAGATAGGGGTAATCCTCGACGCGCCGGACCCTGTTCTCGTGGAAGAGTTCGGGGAACATCTGCATCATGGTTTCGCGGTTTTCCAGCATGTAGCTGACACCGGAAGGCGTTCTGGCGTTGTCTTCCAGCACATAGAACTGGTCTTCGCCGGTGCGCACGATATCTGTACCGACGATATGGGTGTACACACCGCCGGGAGGCCTGAAGCCGATCATCTGCGGCAGGAAGGCCTCGTTCTTCTCGATCAGTTCGCGGGGAATGCGGCCCGCCTTGATGATTTCCTGCTTGTGGTAGATGTCATCGAGAAAGGCATTCAGCGCAATGACGCGCTGCTCGATGCCCTGGGCGAGCTTGCGCCATTCCTTGCCGGAAATGATGCGCGGGATGATGTCGAAGGGGATAAGCTTTTCGGCGCTGTCGGCGTGGCCGTAAACGGCAAAGGTGATGCCGGTTCTGCGAAAGATGTTTTCAGCGTCTTTCGATTTCTGGATCAGGTGCGCCCTGTCCTGGCGGCTGTACCAGTCGTTGTAGTTTGCGTATGGGCTTCGCGGCGTTGAGTCCGCATTTATCATTTCATCAAATGCCAACTTTCAGGTCCCCTTTTTGTACATTTGAATACAATGCCCGAAGCAATGCAAGCCGGATGAGAGGGCGGCGATTTAGATTTTTTGGTGTGCCGCCGTGACGCAAAGTGGCTGAAAATAAAGCAATCTTTCACGTGTAGCATTAAAATGCGGCAGAGCCTGAAAAGTTCAAGTGATACCACCAAGTGAGTTCCAAATTTGGGAGGAGGTGCCAAACTATCTTTGCCTATAAAATAGGCTCGACTTGTCGGCGGATCTTTCCATTAAAAGTTGGGAATAGCGTCGCAGAACAGTTCTGTTCGCTTTTGCAAACTCGCTGTGACCGTAAATTGAGGTCGTGTCATATGACCCTTAACTATCGATTGCAGATATTAGGCGTTTGTTAACCATAAAATTATACCTCTCGTTAAATCGAAAGATTCGTTGCGGCAGGGGGTAATATGTCGATTTCGCGTCGTGGTGTTCTGTTTGGATTGCCACTTTTCCTGGCAGGTTGTGCAAGTATCAATCCCGCGGGCCAGCGGCAGAATTATGCAGCTTTGCCAAATGAACAATATCCTATGCCAGCCATGCCGCTTGAGAAGATCAAGCCGGAACTGCGCCGCCAGGAAGTGGCCTACGAGACCACCTATCCGGCCGGTACCGTTGTCGTCGATACACCGGCACGCCGCCTGTACTTTGTGCTCGGTGGTGGTCGCGCGGTGCGCTATGGCGTTGGTGTCGGTCGCCAGGGTCTGGCGCTGAAGGGCAATGCCTATGTCGGACGCAAGGCCGAATGGCCAAGCTGGACGCCGACGCCTAACATGATCCGCCGCGAGCCGGAGCGGAACCTGAGATATGCCGGTGGCATGCCAGGTGGTCTTAACAATCCGCTGGGTGCGCGCGCTCTTTATCTTTATCGCAACGGCAATGACACGATGTTCCGTCTGCACGGCACCAACCAGCCGCAGTCGATCGGGCACGCGATGTCGAGCGGTTGTATCCGCATGCTCAACCACGATATCATCGACCTGTACGAGCGCGTTCCGGTCGGTGCCCGCGTGGTTGTGATTCAGGCCTGAAGCATCTCATTAACGCCCTGATCGGGCGCTAGAGCGGCTTCGTTCAATAAAGAAGGCGTCCCCGATGATGTAATCGGTGGGGGCGCCCCGAACCTGGTACGAAGGTATTCGCATGTGCCGTTTCTTGGCCTATTCCGGTTCACCTGTCTGGCTCGACACGCTTCTGATCGAGCCGGAAAGCTCGCTGATCAGCCAGTCGCTTGCCGCAAGGGAAGCAAAGACGGTGGTGAATGGCGACGGGTGCGGGATTGGCTGGTATGGCGAACGACCAGAGCCCGGCATCTATCGCGGCATCCTGCCCGCATGGTCGGACAGGAACCTGACCTCGCTCTGTCATCAGATCCGCGCTGGCATGTTTCTAGCGCATGTACGCTCTGCGACCACCGGCGGCGTATCGATGGCGAACTGTCATCCCTTCGGCTTTGGCCGGCACCTCTTCATGCATAACGGCCAGATCGGCGGCTATGAAAAGGTGAAACGCGCTATCGAGACGCATATTTCCGACGACGTCTATTGTTCGCGCGCCGGTAATGGCGATAGCGAGGCAATGTTCCTGATCGCGGCAGGCCTTGGTCTCGATCGCGACCCGGTCGACGCGCTTTCGCGCACCATCGAGATCTGCATGGATGTGGTGCTGGATGCCGGCGTGGACCAGCCGATCCGTTTTAGCGCCATCCATGCCGATGGCGAAAAATTGCATGCATTCCGCTGGTCGAGCGATGCGCGCCCGCCGACCCTCTATTGGCGCAACATCGGAGAAGGTATCGCGATCGCCTCCGAGCCTTTCGGCACTGGCGGAGAGATGTGGGAAATCATTCCGGCCAATACTGTGGCAACCGTCGTGAAAGGTAAGATCGAATTCAGCCCCTTCACCCCCTATTATCGGGATGCGGTTTTGATGACCGCATGAGCGCGGTCCAAGCATGCATTCATCTCAAAACATGTGGATAAATTTCTGATTTTAACGCGTGCTAGCGGTTGAATCCTGCGAGCGAGCGCACAGAGGAGGCCGTCTTTTACAACTCAACGGAGAGTTGAGCTGAACTTTGGCGGCTTGTTTCTTTTTTGATAGCGCAAATGTGATTGTTGGACGCCAGATTTCGAGCCTATCGACGATGTGCAACCCTGAGCAAATGCGGTGAACATATTTCCGCCGCCCTAGCTCCAACTCATTGTTTGAAAGCATTTCTAGACACGACGCCGATCAAAGGCGCTGGGAATGCGCAATCAGGAACGCTTGAATGTCCGTATTTGAAAAACTTTCCCGCTATCAGCCTTACGCACTAGCAGCACTGCGCATCATCGCCGCGCTTCTCTTTATCGAACATGGCACGCAGAAGCTTTTTGGCTTTCCCGCTGCGACAATGGAAGGATCACTTCCCCCACTTCTTCTTGCGGCCGCGTTGCTTGAACTCGTCGGCGGCATTCTCATCCTCATCGGTCTCTTCACCCGCCCGGTCGCCTTCATTCTCTCCGGCCAAATGGCTGTTGCCTATTTCATGGCACATGCGCCCAAAAGCGTCTTCCCTGCCATCAACGGGGGCGATGCTGCGATCCTTTTTTGCTTCATCTTCCTGTTCCTCGTGACCGCAGGTCCGGGAGCCTTTGCTGTCGATAAGCGCTAAGAAACTTCTTCGTCGCTATCCTTGGCGCAAGGCCGGGGATAGCGGTAACGAGTGGCGTTGGCTCTGCTGCTCGCTCCGCAGTCCGAGTGCGGCTGCGTCGTCCTCCTGCCGAAGCGCTGGTCTCGCCTAAAGCGCTTCCAGCGCGCCTCTAGGTATCCACTGGTTGATCTTGGCGCGCAGCAGTTCCGGGCTGATGGGTTTGGAAATATAGTCGTCCATGCCGCAGGCGAGGCATAGTTCGCTGTCACGATCGAGAGCGTGCGCCGTGACGCCGATGATCGGGACGCGACCGAGACGGCCTTCCTCTTCGTCCTCCATCTGGCGGATCGACTGGACTGCCTGATAGCCGCTCATGACCGGCATCGATACGTCCATCAAGATCAGTGACGGGTTCTCGTTGCGCCAGACCTCCACCGCTGTCTTGCCATCGCCGACGACGCGAAAATCGAGTCCCGTCTGCTGCAGGATCTGGCTGAAGACGATCTGGTTCACCTCATTGTCTTCTGCCACCAGCACATCGATCCCCGCACGGCTTTTTTGGGACGGTAGAGGCGTAGAAATCGACTGCGACTGGTCATTCGTCATCGTCGCGGTGACTGGTGGAGGCAGATTATTGTGCATAGCAGGCGCGGGCAGCAAGGCTTCCAGCGCGTCTCTCAGGTGTCGGATGCGCAAAGGCTTGGCTATGTAGGCGTGCGCGGCCTCGTCGAGCTCGTCTTTGACCAGCGAGGTCAGCAGGATCACGGGGATGTCTTGCACGCCCGGATGGTGGCGTATGAAGCGCACCACGTCATCGGCGGGCATATCCGTCATGGTTTCATCCATAAGAATGGCGGCAGGGCGCAAGCCCAAGGCCACCGCTTCCTCCAGAATTGCAAGTCCGGTCGCGCCGGTCTCGGCGGCGTAGGCATCGAGCCGCCAGTCGCGCAGGCGCCTTGTGAGGATATCGCGACTGATTGCATCGCCATCGATCACCAATATGCTCGCATCGGGGGGGCACAGAGGCGTGACGGGTTGTGCCGAGATCACGGCGACCGGTAGTGTGACCGTGAAGGCCGCCCCTTTGTTCTCTTCGCTTTCCGCTTCGATCTGGCCGTCGAGCAGAAAGACGTTGCTGATGCTTTCTGCAAAGCCTGTTACGGTACGTGCCGAACCATCGTGCTGGCCCAGAAGTGAAGCGAGTTGCTCCTGCGACATGCCAACACCGGTATCTTCCACGGTGAGCAGAAGCGAGGTGCCGCCTGACGCGGCGTGCTCGGCTTGGAGCCTGACGATGACGTGGCCGGAATGGGTGAAGCGGATGGCGTTGCTGACAAGCTCGGTGACGATCTGGCGCAAGCGCGCCGCATCCGCTTCGACGATCATCTCTGCCGATATATCGATGTCGGCAAAAAGGGTCACTCCCTTCTTCCGCGCGTAGAAGGCGAGCAGCGACGCTATCTCCTCCACCAAATCGGCGGGGTCGAAGTGGCTGGTTTGCAAGGATGCTGAGATGCCGTGTGAGGTGTGCAGTACAGCGTCGAGGCTTTGCAACAAGGCGTTGCCGGAGAGAATTATCGTGTCTGCATAGGCTTTCTGCCGGGCGTCGAGATCGGTTCGGGCAAGCGCTTGCGCCATGCCTAGAATGCCAGCAAGTGGCGTGCGAAGCTGCGCAATCGCCTCGACCGCTTTGCCGTAAGGCGGACCGTCAATTTCCAGACCGCTGGCAGTGTTTAACTGCCCCACGCCGCCGAAGGCAGGCATCTTTTCGAAAACTTCATAAAGAAAGATTTGCCCAGTCTCGTCGATGAAGCGTTCGCAGTGCAGCGCGTGGGCGTCCGGCACTATGCCCCGGCAGGTGGCGATCTCGTCGGTAGCGAAGACGAGGCAGCGGCGTTCCTTGTCTTCTCGCTCCACATCGTCAGCCGTATCGAACATCATATGGCTCGACTGCCCGACAAAATCTTCCGGGCGTTTTCCGGCAAAACGGGCATAGCCATTGTTGACGCAGACATAGCGCAGCTCACTATCCTTGACGCAAGCTGGCAGGCGCAGGGACAAAATTCCCTGACAGGCCTTTTCCAACAAGCTGCCCTCGATACTCAAGCCCCGCTCCGAACTATCAATAGAATCAAATATCTTTAATCTTGTTACAGGCTAAGAGAGCCATGCTCGAAAAACCATGGGCCCGGAAGGCTTTTCAAGCTTTTTTAACCATCAGCATCAAGTCGCTGCCGCAGCGTTGGTGAAAGAATTGCTTGACTTTTTTCGACAAAAAGACCACATGCCGTCTCAAGCTTTCACCTTCCACAGCCGCGTGAGCTGTAGCGTCCTTTCAAAATCATACGCACGCATGAAGGAAAAGCGCATTTGATGCAGAATACGGCGATCATTCGCCGGTGCTGAGCGCAGAGAGTTATTTCAACCCACCAAGTTCCCAATTCACGCGGGGTTCTTGACGCCAAGACAACCGGACAGCATGGGCTGAACCGGCTGAAGCGTTTTGGCGCCCCGAAAGGTATTCTATTGACCAGTTTTAACGAACTCGGCCTCTCCGAAAAGATCGTGGCCGCTGTCACCGCACTCGGTTATACGACACCAACACCTATTCAGGCGAAAGCCATCCCACTTCTGATGGAAGGCCGCGATGTTATCGGTCTTGCACAGACCGGCACCGGCAAGACTGCCGCATTCGGTCTTCCGATGATCGAAATGCTGATGAAGCATGCCGAACGTCCTGCCAACCGCACCACCCGTTCTCTGATCCTTGCGCCGACGCGCGAGCTGGTCAACCAGATCGGCGAGAACCTGCGCTCCTTCGTCAAGAAGACGCCTCTGCGTATCAACCAGGTTGTCGGCGGCGCGTCGATCAACAAGCAGCAGCTGCAGCTGGAAAAGGGCACCGACATTCTGGTCGCGACCCCTGGCCGTCTGCTGGACCTGATTGCGCGGAACGCAATTTCGCTGTCCAAGGTCACGCATCTCGTGCTCGACGAAGCAGACCAGATGCTCGATCTCGGCTTCATTCACGACCTGCGCAAGATTTCCAAGATGGTGCCGGCAAAGCGCCAGACGCTTCTGTTCTCGGCCACCATGCCGAAGGCGATTGCCGATCTTGCCGGTAGCTACCTGACCGACCCGGTCAAGGTGGAAGTCACGCCTCCGGGCAAGGCTGCCGACAAGGTGGAGCAGTATGTTCACTTCGTCGCCGGCAAGAACGACAAGACCGACCTCCTGAAGAAGTCGCTTGCCGAAAATCCGGATGGCCGCGCCATCGTCTTCCTTCGCACCAAGCATGGCGCCGAGAAGCTTTACAAGCATCTCGAACATGTCGGCTATAAGGTTGCTTCGATCCATGGCAACAAGAGCCAGGGTCAGCGCGAGCGCGCGTTGAAGGGCTTCAAGGATGGCGAAGTCAAGGTGCTGGTGGCGACCGACGTTGCTGCACGCGGCATCGACATTCCAGCCGTAACGCATGTCTTCAACTACGACTTGCCTGAAGTGGCGGATGCCTATGTTCACCGCATCGGTCGTACGGCCCGTGCGGGTCGTGATGGTATCGCGATTGCGTTTTGCGCACCGGACGAAACCCGTCTGCTGCACGACATCGAAAAGCTGATGAAGATCGAAATTCCGGTCCTCTCCGGTGAGCGTCCGGAAGGTCTTGCCAGCCCGACCCGCGGTAGCGGCAACCGTGGCGGTCGTGGAAACGGCGCAGGCAACGGTGGACGTCGTCAGGGTGGCGAGCGCGGCGAGCGTTCGCATGGCGACCGTCCGGCGCGCGGTCATCGTGAAGGCGGTCACCGTGAAGGTGGTCATCGTGAAGGCGGGCGCCGCAACGGCGATTTCCGCGGTCAGCGTGCGGGCGAGTTCGCTCCGGTCGAGCGCGATAACGATCTGGAAGTCACGTCCGACTTCAAGCGCACCAAGGTTGACGGTGGCGAGGGCGCGAAGTCTGCCGGTCCGCGCAAGCACCGCGCCGGTCAGGGTCGTCCGGCTCGCAAGTCCGGCTCCTTTGCCGCTGCCGGTCAGGCGCGTCCTGCCGGTAACGCCGGTCGCGGTCGCAAGCGCGGCTGATCCAGCCTGATGAATGCACAAACGCCCGGACGTTGATCCGGGCGTTTTTGTTTTGAGCGTGTTTTCAGGACGATGACGAGGCTAGGTGGGCGAGTTCGTATCGATATGCTTGATGCCGCACAGCATTTCCCGTTTACCGGCAAAACCCTTGCGGCGTTCGACCTTGAAGCCGACGGCCTGCAGATTGCGACGCACGAAGCCTGCGGCGGCATAGGTCGCAAAGGTTCCGCTCTCACGCGTCTTTTCATAGATTGAGTTCATGATCTCTACCGACCACATGTCTGGGTTGCGCGATGGCGCAAATCCATCCAGGAACCAGGCATCGAATGTGAGCGAACTCGTCCCAATACCTTGGAGTGCCTCGCCGCAGACGACGGTGAGCTTCGTCTGATCATCCAGTTGCAGCGCAATGATGCCTTGCGGCTCTTGCGGCCACAGCGCGACGAGGGCCTGACGTTCCGTGTCGACTTCCGGCCAGCGCGACAGCGCCCGGTCGATCTCTTGCGCCCGCATGGGGTAGAGTTCGAAGGAAACGAAGTGCAATGTCTTGCCGGGGCGGCGTGCAAGCTTCCACTGTCGCCATGTTTCGGTGAGATTGAGCGCGGTACCGAAGCCGAGTTCACCGATGAGGAATGTTTCTTCCTGCTGATCGGCCCAGCGACCTGGAAGGCCATTGCCGTTCAGGAAGACATGGCCGCATTCCAGCCGCCCATCCGTCTGGCAATAAAAATGATCGCCAAAGGCCAGCGAATAGGGCATATCGCCCTCTCGCCAATCCAGCATGTTTTCGCCGGTGCTGTCCGGGTCCAAGTCTTCGGGATGTGTCATGGTCCAAGCCGATAGTCTTCCCGATCACAGAGGTCAATCATCTTTGCCGCCCAGTGCGTCGCTGCTGATCATCGGCGGCGGTATCATGGGGCTGTGGGCGGCGCGGAAAGCTGACCGTCTGGGGATCGATACGGTGCTTGTCGATGCCGGGCACGCAGGTTGCGGCGCGAGTGGGGGGCTGCTTGGCGCGCTGATGCCGCATATGCCGGATCGCTGGAACGACAAGAAGCAGTTCCAGTTCGATGCGCTTCTGACATTGGAAGACGAGATTGCGCGGCTTGAAGCCGAGACAGACCTCTCGGCTGGATACAGGCGGTGCGGGCGCATCATTCCGCTGCCGAAACCGCATCTGCGTGTGATTGCTGAACGCCATAGTCAGGAGGCGAAGACGAATTGGGATCAGCAGGGCCAGCGGTTCCACTGGCACGTGCTGGATGCGCCACCGGCGGAAAACTGGGTCGATGCATCGGCAGGGCAGGCGGGGTTCGTGCATGACACCTTAGCCGCGAAGGTCTCTCCGCGCGGCTTGGTTGCGTCACTGACTGCGTTCCTCAATGCGTCGCGGCATGTGCGTGTCGTAGAGAGACAAAAGATCGTATCGCTCGGCAAGGACAGCATTGCGCATTTCGACGACGGATCGCGCCTGTCGTTCTCGCACGCTATTGTTTCGGCGGGGTACGCCTCTTTTCCCCTTTTGATGCAGACATTTGCTCTTCGGTCCGAGGCTGCACTCGGGCAGGCGGTCAAAGGGCAGGCCGCCCTGTTGCGGGCATCGATCGATTCCACCATGCCGGTGGTGTTCCTCAATGGACTTTACATCGTGCCGCATGAGGACGGGACAGTCGCAATCGGCAGCACCAGCGAGGATTCTTTTGCTGAGCCCTTCGCCACCGATGACAAACTGGATGCGCTGTTGAGCGCAGCGAGAGAGATCGTGCCGGAGCTTTCGAAGGCCGAGATCATCGAACGCTGGGCCGGGCTTCGGCCAAAGGCCATCGGTCGTGATCCGATGGTGGGGGCGCATCCTGAACACTCTCACATCGTAGCGCTAACCGGCGGCTTCAAGGTGAGTTTCGGTTTGGCTCATCGTCTTGCGGATGCCGCACTTTGCGCTGTTCAGGGCAAGGATATGGATGTGCCTTCCAGCTTCCGCACCGATGCGCATCTTGCGCTTGTTCACGCAAATCTGTGAGCGACGTTCGGACCACGTCGTTAATCTGTCACGCAAATCACCTATCTGCTGTCGCCATGAACAGACAGACATAAATCCCAGTTGAGCGGGGCGAGGTGACGACGCATGCGGTACGCCATTCATTACACGCCTTCCCCGAACGACCCGATGACTTTTGCTGCTGCATCGTGGCTCGGTCGTGACGTCTATTCCGGCCACAGCGTGGAGCCGCCTGCGCAGACTGGCCTCGGGATGCAGGAACTCTCCTACTTCACCGCACTTCCGCGCCGCTACGGTTTCCATGGTGCGATCAAGGCGCCGTTCCAGCTTGCCGAGGGCATGACCGAAGCCGCGCTGCTTCGTGACCTGATGCGGTTTGCCGGTACACACCAGCCTTTCACGTTGCCGCCGCTCGAAATCGCCAAGCTCGGTAACAGCTATGGGCTCGTACCGTCGTGGCCGTCAGAGACTTTGAATTTTCTCGCAGCCAGCGTCGTGCAGGATTTCGACCGGTATCGTACACCGCTGTCGGATGCAGATATCGACCGGGCCGATCCGCACCGGCTGTCTGCTACGCAGCTGACCAATCTGCACCGCTGGGGGCACCCTTACGTCATGGATGAGTTTCGTTTTCAAATGACGCTCACAGGGGCCATCGTACCGGCCGATTGTGCGCGCCTGGAGCGTGCATTGCGCAGCGTGTTCGCTGCTCTCCTCGAACGCCCGCTGGAGTTTGCCAATCTGGCGCTCTTTGTCGAAGAGGAGCCGGGGGCACCGTTCAGGGTGCATTCGCTGCATCCCATGGGTCGTGTCTCGGCGCGCAAGATCGCCTGATTGCGAGGTGCGCTGGACGCCTCAGCCCAGCGAAAAGGCAGCGGCGCTTTTGGTGAAATTGCGCTGAAACGCTCTCGACTTTCCGGTCTGCAATGCTACCGTTCGCGAAATTTCGTGAAGGTGATTTGATGATTTCCGCAGACTATCCCCGCAATCTCATTGGTTACGGCCGCAACGCCCCCGATCCGAAATGGCCGGGCGGTGTGCGCATCGCCGTGCAATTCGTCATCAATTACGAAGAGGGCGGAGAGAGTTGCATTCTCGACAATGACAAGGCGTCGGAATCGCTGCTGTCGGAAATCGTCGGCGCGCAACCATGGCCGGGGCAGCGCAACCTGAACATGGAATCGATCTACGAATACGGCTCGCGCGCCGGTTTCTGGCGTCTGTGGCGAATGTTCACCTCGCTTGGCGTGACCACCACCGTGTACGGCGTGACCTCGGCTATGGCGCGCAACCCGGAGGCGGTTGCCGCCATGAAAGAAGCCGGATGGGAGATCGCCAGCCATGGCTATCGCTGGCTGGAATATAAGGATTATTCCGAAGAGGAAGAGCGCAAGCACATTCTCGAAGCCGTGCGGCTCCACACCGAACTGACGGGCGAGCGCCCCTACGGCATGTATCAGGGCAAGCCGTCGGACCATACGCTAAAGCTCGTCATGGAGGAGGGTGGCTTCCTCTACTCCTCTGACTCCTACGCGGACGATCTGCCCTATTGGGTGAAGGGGGCAAAGAACGATCCGTTCCTGATCATCCCCTATACGCTTGAAACCAACGATATGCGCTTTGCCACGCCGCAGGGCTTCAATTCCGGCGATCAGTTCTACACCTATCTGAAGGATGCCTTCGACGTGCTCTATCAAGAGGGCGTGGAAGGCTCGGCCAAGATGATGAGTGTCGGGCTTCATTGCCGTCTGGTCGGTCGTCCGGGACGTGCGGCAGCGCTTCGCCGCTTCATCGAATATGTGCTCGGCCACGAGAAGGTCTGGATACCGCAGCGTATCGACATCGCGCGCCACTGGCATGAGCATCACAAGCCGGAGGCGCTTTGATGCTAGAGCGTGACGATTTCATCAGCCGCTTCGGCGGCGTCTTCGAGCATTCCCCCTTTATCGCCGAACGCGCCTATGATTCAGGGGTCGTGGTGGAGCCGCTGACGGCGAGAGGTGTTCACGAGGCGTTGTGCGTGCCGTTTCGTGCGGCATCTTATGAGGAGCGTCTTGGCGTCTTGCGGGCGCATCCAGATCTTGCTGGCAAGCTCGCCATTGCCGGTGGGCTGACAGAAGACAGCAAAAAGGAACAGGCCGGTGCCGGGCTCGATCGACTGACACTGGCGGAGCATGCGCGTTTTACAGAGCTCAACACGGCCTACGTGGAGAAGAACGGCTTTCCTTTCATCATCGCAGTGAAGGGGCTTAACAAGGACGATATTCTGCGTGCCTTCGAAGAGCGCATTCACAACGATGCCGAACAGGAGTTTGCCACGGCAACCGCGCAGGTGGAGAAGATCGCTTACTTGCGCCTTTCCGCGCTGTTGCCTGAGGCTGCTGCCTGATGCGGCGGCTTTCCATGCGGGGTTTCTCGCTCTATATTCTCTGCCAGCAAAGGATTTGAGCGATGAGACCGTCGGAGGTGCTGGAACAGAATCGGGAGGCGATCCGCGAAGCGACGAAGCGCTTCAACGCGGCAAACCCGCGTGTCTTCGGTTCGGTGGCGCGCGGCGAAGATCGCTCGGATAGCGATCTCGATATTCTGGTCGATGCCTTGCCGGAGACGACGCTTTTCGACCTCGGAGGATTACTCGAAGAACTGTCCGAGACTCTGGGCGTGCCTGTCGATGTCGTCACATCTGGTGGGCTTCATGCCAGGATCAGGGATCGTGTGTTGCAGGAAGCAAAGCCGATATGAATTCGGACCGGCTGCTTCTCCAGCTCGAAGAGATCGAGACCGCTACGGCAAGTATTCTGAAATTCGTCACGGACATGGACGAGGCCGCATTTCTTTCCGACGAACGGACACAGATGGCGGTGATGATGGGGCTTGCGATCATTGGAGAAGCTGTGGTCAAGATCGACCGAGGAGCGCCGGAGTTCTTGCGGCAACACCCCGATATCCCTTGGGTGCGGATGAAGGGTATGCGAAACCTCATCGTGCATGACTATTTCCGAGCTGAAATGTCTGTTGTCTGGAAGACGGTGACGGAGAGTATTCCCGAGTTGCAAGAGCATCTTGCCACCATCCGAAACTGGCGAGCGCAAGGTGAATGAGCATTGAGTGAGTTTCTGGAAATCCGCCCTCTCGAGCGCGAAGCTTTTCGTGCCTTTGGCGATGTCATCGAAGCCGATCCGTCGACGATGCGCCTCATCAATGGCGGCAATACCGAGCGTTATCATGCGCTCTCTCAAGCCGATGTCACGGGTGAGGGCGCGCGGGTGGTGATCAACATCTTTCGGGGAAAGCCAAGGCGTTTTCCCTACGTCGTGGATATTATGGAGCGGCATCCCTTTGGCAGCCAGAGCTTTTCGCCGCTCTCAACGCGACCGTTTCTGGTGGTGGTCGCGGAGGATGAGGGTGGCAAGCCCGGTCGGCCTCATGCGTTTCTGACGGCTCCCGGCCAAGGGGTGAACTATCACCGCAATGTCTGGCACCATCCGCTGATGACGATCGGTGAGACAAGCGATTTTCTGGTGGTGGATCGGGATGGGCCGGGCGTCAATCTGGAAGAATATTTTTACGAGCAACCCTTTCACATAGCGGAGCCCAGCCCATGACCGGCCTGACGACCCATGTTCTCGATGCCGCCCACGGCACGCCGGCCGCAGGCCTGAAGATCGATCTCTACCGGCTGGATGGCGACACCCGCGAGAAGCTGAAGAGCGTGGAGACCAATAGCGATGGTCGGGTGGATGGCGGGCCGCTCCTGATGGGGGAGGCGTTTCGCGCCGGACAGTATGAGCTGGTTTTCCATGCGGGCGATTACTTGCGACAAAAAGGCCTTGTACTTCCCGAACCTGCCTTCCTAGACATCATTCCCATCCGCTTCGGCATTGCCGATGAGGCCGGGCATTATCACGTGCCATTGCTGCTCTCGCCGTTCAGCTACTCCACCTATCGCGGCAGCTGATCGCCATGATCTTTGCCGTGATTGCCGATGTTCACGGAAACCATGCGGCACTCGAAGCGGTGCTGGCAGATATTGAAAAGCTTGGGATCACCGATATCGTCAATCTTGGCGACTGTTTCAGCGGACCGCTGGATGCGGGGCGCACGGCGAGACTGCTGATCGACCGAGGCATTCCGACGGTGCGCGGCAATCATGACCGTGCCTTGATCGAGCAGCAGCCCGATGAGATGGGACCGTGGGAAAAGACGATCTCCCCGCAGCTTTCACCTGCAGATATAGACTGGCTGAAGACCTTGCCCTTCGACATGGTGTTCAAGGGCGTGGCCTATTGCTGTCACGGCTCACCGGCTGGCGATCTCGATTACTGGCTGGAGCGTATATTGCCGGAAGGCGTGCTGCATCTTCGCCCGCGTGCCGAGATTGAGGCGCTCGCCAGCGGCATCCATCAGCCGATCATGCTGTGCGGCCACACGCATATCGCCCGCACCGTGCGGCTTTCCGACGGAAGGCTGATCGTCAATCCGGGCAGCGTCGGCTGTCCCGGCTGGAAGGATGACGAGCCCGTCTATCATCAGGTGGAGGTTGGCCATGGGCTCGCTTCCTATGCGGTTCTCGAAGAGACCGCGCTCGGCTGGCAGGTGACCCATCGCAATATCCGCTACGACGCAGCGCCCATGGCTGCGCTGGCCCGCAAGAATGGGATGAATCGCATCGGCAACGCCATTGAAGGCGGCTGGCTAGACTGATCTCGGTAGAACGCGCTCGCCGCTGTGGGGCCTAGCCGTTGCTGGTCATCACCACGCAGGAGTAGGAGCGAGCTTTCAAGTCCTTGCAGGCTGAAAGTGCCTCTGCCTGGGTGTCGAAACCGGTGAAGCGGGCGCGATAGAGTGTCGCGCCACCGGTGCTCACGGCTTCGGTATAGGGGGCCACACCGGCATGGCCGGATGAGAGCGAGGCCTTGGCGGATTTCAACATAGACAGAGCAGCGGCTTCGGAGTCGGTTGCAGCGATCTGCACTTCCCAGCGGCTTCTACCTGGGGGAACGGCGGATGGTGCGACGGCGGATGTCTGCATCATATCCGCCATGACGTTGTCTGCCGATGCAATCTTCTGAGCGATCGGGTCTTGGCGTTCGGCAAACATGGGAAGCGGCACGACCGACGGGGGGGTATCGAAGGTGCGGCTGGTGCTGGCACTGGCGATCAGCTGTTCCGTGCCGCGTGTACGCGATGCTTTCGGTAGCGTCCTGTCGAGAAGGGCAACGACCTGGTTATCACGGCGTTGCGCGCTCTGTCCGCCGAGCACGACGGCAACGACGCTGCGACCATTGTGATTGACGGCGCTGACGATGTTGAAGCCGGAGGCATTGGTGTAACCGGTCTTGATGCCGTCAACGCCCTTGTAGCGCGTCAGCAGACGGTTATGACCGCGAATGGTCTTACCGCGAAAGCTGAAGGAGGTGGCGCTGAACATCTTGTATTCACGTGGGAAATCCCGCTGTAGGGCAAGGCCGAGTTTCGCCATATCGCGCGCTGTCGTCACCTGCGACTTATTCGGCAGGCCGGAGGCATTGCGGAACACGGTTTTCGTCATGCCAAGCTGGCGGGCCTTGCGTGTCATCATGTCGGCAAAGCGGGCTTCCGAGCCGCCGAGATGATCGCCCATGCCTTCGGCAAGGTCATTGGCGGATTTGACGATCATGCCATAGACGGCTTCGCGCACGGTGAAGGTGGTGCCGGCGCGCACGTAAAGCTTGGAGGGAATGGTCGCAGCACCGTTCTTCGACATGGTGATGCGCTGGTCCCAGCTGATACGGCCCTTATGCAGAGCCTCGAATGTCAGATAGAGGGTCATCATCTTGGTCAGCGATGCTGGGTATTTCAGCTGATCGGCATTTTGCGAATCCAGCACTTTTCCCGAATTCGCGTCGATGACGATATGCGCATAGCGTGCCTGCGCCGGTGCTGCCCCGAATGTGAGGATCGCGCAGAAGAACGCCAAAGCGAAAAGCCATGCTTCAGCCGTTCCCCGTCTGATCTTACCCGACATGAAATTCCCCTTATGCGTCCCTGTGCTGCCCGTTGCCCTTAAAGTAGCGAAGCTTTCAGGCAACAAAACCGTTCAAAGTTTAGAGACTGCCTTCATGCTTAATTAAGGATGAAAATCGACCCCCACTGGTGGCGGGTCAGATTTGGGGCTTGGCGGAGATTCTCCAGTGCTTCGGCACTGCTTCCGAGCGCTCATAAGGGACGATGGGGAAGCGGAGCGTTCGGGCTAGATGCCTCTACAAAGGCGCCTTCAGCGGGGTTTTAGGGTTTGATCGGGAGCTCGCAAACGCGTCTTTGTCGAGGTGGCGCGAACACCTTTGAAACTCTCGTGCTTATGGCTTTGAAAAGGGGGAGGAAACGGTGCCGCCCTCACGTGATTGTGAGGGCGGCAGCAGCGTTGCGTGGTCTGGATAGCTCTCGATCAGGGGTTCTGAACGAGGATGCTGCGATCGACATCAGTGATCAGGCGCTTGCCGCAAAGCGCCATGGTGATGTCCATTTCCTTGCGGATAATCTCAAGCGCTGTCGTTACGCCGAGCTTTCCGTTGGCGCCAAGACCGTAGAGGAAGGGGCGACCGATATAGGTGCCCTTGGCGCCAAGCGCGATGGCTTTCAGCACGTCCTGGCCGGAGCGAATGCCGCCATCCATATGGACTTCAATCCGGTCGCCGACGGCATCGACGATCTTCGGCAGCATGGCGATGGAGGAGAGGGCACCGTCCAATTGCCGGCCGCCATGGTTGGAGACGATGATGGCATCGGCACCAGACTCCGCGGCGGCGCGTGCGTCCTCCTCGTCAAGAATACCCTTCAGGATCAGTTTGCCACCCCAGCGTTCCTTGATCCACTCGACATCCTTCCAGGAGAGACGCGGGTCGAACTGCTCCGCCGTCCAAGAGGAGAGGGAGGAGAGATCTGAGACGTTCTTGGCATGGCCGACGATGTTGCCGAAGCTGCGGCGCTTGGTCTGCAGCATGTCGAGGCACCATTTGGGCCGTGTCGCCATCTGCCAGATATGCTTCGGTGTAAACTTTGGCGGGGCCGACAGGCCGTTGCGCAGATCCTTATGGCGCTGGCCGAGGATTTGCAGGTCGAGTGTCAGGACCAGCGCCGAGCATTTGGCGGCCTTCGCCCGGTCGATCAGATTGTTGATGAAGTCGCGATCCTTCATCACATACAGCTGGAACCAGAAGGGACGCGAGGTGACAGAGGCGACATCCTCAATCGAGCAGATGCTCATGGTGGACAGCGTGAAGGGAACGCCGAATTCCTCAGCAGCCTTGGCGGCCAGCATTTCCCCGTCGGCATGCTGCATGCCGGTAAGACCTGTCGGAGACAGCGCAACTGGCATGGACACCTTTTCGCCGATCATTTCCGTTTCCAGCGAACGGTTGGTCATGTCGACCAGCACGCGTTGGCGCAGCTTTATCTTTTGAAAATCATCCTCATTGGCGCGATATGTGCCTTCGGTCCATGCGCCGCTGTCGGCGTAATCGAAGAACATTTTGGGCACGCGCCGTTGTGCCTGTCTCTTCAGGTCGGCGATGGTGAGGATTTTGCTCATGGATAAAACCTTCAAATCTGAATGCTGACTGCATACCATGAAATACCAAGGTGCAACATCGAAATGTGGCGACGATCATCTGTCCCGTGCGACAAAACGAAGCTCACGCGTGCGCTCCGTCGCTGGGGTCGTGTACAACTGATCGCCGGTGAGTTGTAACATCACGCCTTAAAATCGCCTTCTACGTGCCATTTTCTCGCATTGGCAATGAACCCACTATTTCCACGAGAATTTTGACGCATTTTGCGTGGCGTATTTTGGAGGATAGCATGATCACCGTATTCTTCTGGGCACCGGAAGCCTCTAGGGCGAATGTTGGACACATCAGCATGAAGATAGGCGTCGGACAATCCAAGGGCCTAGAAACCTATGTAAGTTGGTGGCCGAACACGCGCGCTGAAGGCGGCTTTCTCAAGGATCCTGTCAGTCCTTACACCTATGAGCAAGACATCGGACCTAACGGAGAGGGAAAACCGCCGACCGCCAGTGTCAGTATTTCCGGTCTCAACGAAGCGGCGATGAAACGTGCCTGGGCCAATATGCTCGCCAAGAAGCCCGGCTATTTTCTTCTGAGAAAAAATTGCGCCTGGGCGGTCAAGAGCCTGCTGGACGTGGGTACCGGCTACGATCTGGCTGCGATGATGACCGACTTCGGTAACGTGCGTATAGCCGGTGGGGTGTGGACCCCTCGCGCGGTTTTTGAATATTCCAGGCTATTGAAACGTCGCTACGACGGCAGGGCCAAGGTCGCATCAGGTTCGGGCAGCGGCGCTGTCGATCCGTATTCCTTGCGCCTCGGCTGAGGCGGTATTGGCCCCAGAGCAACAGGACAAGCGGGTGGTATCGCCGCCCGTTATCCTTTCGCTTTGGTGGAGTGCTGCCAAAATTCGTCCCGCTCGGGGATGCTCACACATTGGGCGCAGCTTTGACGACGTCGATAAACGCGCGCAGGGGCGGGGGAACGGACCGATGGCCGGGATAATAAAGTGCCATCCTCTCAGCCGCGTGCATCCAGGATGTCAGCACCGGTGTCAGCTTGCCAGCGTCGATGGCGGGTTGGGCAATCCAGTTGACGACATATGCGATCCCTAAACCACTGGCGGCAGCCTCGACCATAAGATCCTCATCATCCAAAACAACTGTCCCACCCGTATCGACGGTGAGTTCCTGTCCGGCGCGATCAAACTCCCATTTGTAAAGCTTGCCGCTTGGCAGGCGGTGGCCGATGCAATGATGATGTGGCAGTTCGTGGGGCGTGAGCGGTTCTCCTGCGCGCTTCAGATAGGCGGGCGAGGCCACGCAAAGGAAATGTACGGGCTTGCCGAAAGGGACGGCGACCATGTCCTTCGGGATTGCTTCCATCAGACGAACACCGGCATCGAAGCCAGCGGAAACGATATCGATCAAACGGCCGTCCGCCACGAGATCGACCTCGACGTCGGGAAAGCGCTCTGTCATCAGCGGAAGGATTTCACGCACGAGATAGGCGATCGTGACGCGCGGCGCGTTTATCCTGACCCGGCCTGCGACATTGCCACGAAAAGTCGCCGTAGCATCGAGCGCCTCGTCCAGCAAATTCATCACATTGTGCAACCGGTTGAGCAGCGACAGGCCCGCTTCCGTGGGCGAGACGCTACGGGTCGTCCGGTTCAGGAGCCGTACGCCAAGGCGCTCCTCAAGCGCACGCACGGTGTGGCTCAAGGTGGAGGGGGCAGTTCCAAGCTCGTCCGCCGCACGACGGAAGCTGCGGTGCGTGGCGACGGCCATGAAGGTAGTAAGTTCGGTCAGGGATGGGCGCATGATTGATGGGAATTTTGCATGAGCACATCCCAATTTCAACGTCTAATCGCATCTATGCGTCATTGCTATCTGTCCATCAGCCGAGGCGAACACGCCAATCGCCCCCAACAGGAGAGAGCAAATGACAAAGTCCGAAGCAATTTTTCCAGCACGCCGTCAGGCGCTTTACGATATGCATCGCTATTCCGCCGCCATCCGATCCGGCGATCTTCTGTTCATCTCTGGACAGGTTGGCGCGCGGGAGGATGGATCGCCAGAGCCGGAATTTGACAAGCAGGTTGAACTGGCCTTCACAAATCTCAAAGCAGTGCTGGAGGCGGCCGGAGGTACGATCGACGACATCATCGACGTGACGACATTTCACACCGATCCAGAACAGCAATTCGCGGCGGTGATGGCTGGAAAGGATAAAATGTTTCCGCAAGCGCCCTATCCGAACTGGACGGCCGTCGGCGTGAACTGGCTTGCCGGTTTTGATTTCGAGATCAAGGTGATCGCGCGTGTCCCTGGCGCGTGACGCTTGCGATTCAAGACCTCAGCATCCGCCCGAAAATCGAAATCGATTTTTAGAAAATCAAAATGCTGAAATTCAGGAGTTAGAACTCTGTGTGTCCTCAAAGGGCGCATGGCGTTCTAATTGGGCCTCGATCGCCGCTTTGTCGAGGATGGACCAGACGGAGACGATCTGCATGTCGCGGAACTCGTAGAAGACGTTTTCGGCGAAGGAAATACGCCGTCCGGCGATGGCAAGTCCCAGGAACGTGGATTTCGGCGAGCAGTCGAATTCGAGCCTGGCTGAGACGTAGGGCGGCTCGCAGACAAGGAGGGCGATCTTAAAGGAGAGATCCGGAATCGTCTCGAAGTCGCTGATCAGCATCCGCCTGTAACCATCGAGGCCGAATCTTCGGCCATTATGTGTAACGTCGGAGGCAACGAATGATCCGAGATCGTCCCAGCGTTGGTCGTTCAGGCAGGCAATGTAGGCGCGATAGTGATCTGCGAGGTGTGTCATTCAAATCTGACCCTGCTGTTGAAACGGCAAGATTACTTCATTTGAAGACGGAGTCGCTACCGGAGCTCCACATTTGCGCGAAATGAGCAATTCTGTCACAGGGGATAGCGTCCGTCTTTGACGCCAACGATTCCCCATTACGACACGTTACCGGCAAGAAAAACACGGTCACAAGAAGCAGAACAGGCGGCTCAAGGCCGCCTGTTCGCAGGTGTTTGCTGGAAGCGCTTTGTCTTAAAATTCTTCCCAGCTGGCGGAAGCAACTGTTGCAGCTGCCGCCGCAGCGCCGCCACCAAACGCGCTGGCGATCTTGCGGCCAAGGGCATGTGCAGGTGAGGCGGCAGGCTTGGAGGCGCTTGTGGCGGCCCTCGGTGTGCCTGTAACAGGTGCTGATGTGGTGCGGCTTCTTCCGTCGGTTTCGCCGAGATTAAAGCGCAACAGCAATTGGTTCAGCGATGCTGCCTCCTTAGCAAGGCTATGGCTGGCGGCGGTGGACTGCTCCACCATAGCCGCATTCTGTTGCGTACCCTGATCCATCGAGTTGACCGCGGTGTTGATCTCCTGGAGACCGACGGCCTGTTCGCGAGATGATTCGACAATCGCATTGACGTGGCGGTTGATCTCCTGAACCTCGCCCACGATGACCTCGAGCGCGCGGCCCGTGTCGCCGACGAGGTCGACGCCTGCGCGGACATGCGTGCCGGAATTGTTGATGAGCTCCTTGATCTCCTTGG
Organism: uncultured Agrobacterium sp.; assembly: GCF_913777885.1. Lineage (NCBI taxonomy): Bacteria > Pseudomonadati > Pseudomonadota > Alphaproteobacteria > Hyphomicrobiales > Rhizobiaceae > Agrobacterium > uncultured Agrobacterium sp. The sequence goes on from NZ_CAJYTV010000003.1 coordinate 330,534, forward strand.
CGGCCTTTGCCGAACGCTGCGCCAGTTCACGCACTTCCTGCGCGACGACGGCAAAGCCCTTGCCCGCCTCTCCAGCGCGGGCGGCCTCTACACCTGCATTCAGTGCCAGAAGGTTGGTCTGGAAGGCGATCTCATCGATAACGCTGATGATGTTGGTGATTTCTCCAGACGACCGTTCGATTTCCTGCATGGCGGTGACCGCTTTGCGAACGACATCGCCGGATCTTTCGGCGCCGTCACGCGCCTTGTCGACCAGCTTGCCGACTTCTTCGGCACGTCTGCTGGAATCTTTGACCGTCGTGGTGATTTCCTCCAGAGCGGCGGCGGTTTCCTCGACGGATGCCGCCTGTTGTTCGGTACGCTTGGAGAGATCGTCGGCCGCAGCGCGGATTTCATTGGCGCCGGCATCGATGCCGCGGGCGTTTTGTCCCACAGCCCGCAGCGCGTCATTCAGATTGCCGATAGAACTGTTGAAATTGGTGCGCAGCGTATCGAGATGGGACACGAATGGCGTCTCGATCCGGTAGGCGACATCGCCCGCTGCCAGCTTGTTCAGCGCATTTGCCAGTTGATCGACGGCGAACTGAATGTCAGCGGCGTCTCTTGCCTTCTGCGCTTCGCGCTCTGCACGTTCCTTCTCCGTCAGGCTGAGATTGGCAGCAGCTTCCTTTTCCATCCGTTGCTTTTCCAGCGCGTTTTCGCGGAAGACGGAGACAGCCTTCGCCATCTGGCCGACTTCGTCGCGACGATCCTGGCCGTCCACCGGTGCCTGCGTTTCGCCCGCGGCAAGCGATGTCATCCGCTGGCGAAGGGCCGCAATCGGCGTAATGATGCCTTTGGTCGCAACGACGAGCGATGCGATGATGCCGAGCGCGAAGGAAATGCAAGCTAGAGTGATCGACCAGAAAATAGTGGTAGCGGTCTGGTTGCTGAGCTCTTCGCTCTTTGCAACGACTTGTTTTGTTTTGTCGTCCAGAATCTTGGAGGCGTCTTGAGCCAATGGGAGAATCAAAGCGTCTGCTTTCGCTAGCAAGAGCTTGGCTTCGTCATTGCGATCCGCTTGGCCGAGTTTTACAGCCTCATCTGTGACCGCAATAACCTCTTGCGCCCGGCTGGTCAGTGCGTCGATTGAGGCTTTTTGGTCTGGCAAGCGCTGAGCCGCATCTCGAAAGCGCAGCAGCAATTTTTCCTTACCGTCATTATAGAGTGACATAGCGGAAACCATGCCCGGCGTTCCGCTGTCGTAGAACAGGGTTTCGTAGGCAGCGTAGGCAATTGCTGTCAGGTTTCGGGTTCCACGTGCCAAGGAAAGCGCGCCAGCATTGTCCTGCACGATAAAGTTCGTGTAGTCTTCGTCTGCCTGACTGTAATTATAAGCCGTATAAGCGGTAGCAGCTAATCCCACGACGCATAACGGTAATACGACCGCAAGGACTTTTGTCCGGATGCCGGCGTTTCTCAAAAATGACATCTCTTTTATTCCGTTCAAGAAAGGCCAGTACGACACGGAGGCAATATTTTGGGAGCCGAAGATCGGCGCCACCGTAGGGGTCGGGCAGATGGAGTGTCCACATGGCGATCGAAATCAGCCATCATGGCGCCCTATGATCGTCCATCACATGGTAAAATAGTTATAGTTTAAATATAATTAAGGCCTTATCGGCAGCTATTCATATAATCAATGGGTTATTTAGTCAGGACTGCTTTTTGTGCTGTGCCGGAAACGTAAGTTTCGACAACTGTTCTGTCGTCACCCATTGTCAGCATCAGGAACAGTTCCTCCGTCAGGCTGTTCACGACCTCCATCTTCAACGCCATAGAGGGCGTGGACGAAGCGTTGAGGACGGTGATATCGGCATCCGTTCCGGCATCCAGCGTGCCGATCCGATCGACCATGGACAGCGCCTCTGCATTGCCACGTGTCATCAGATACCAGCTTTCCAGCGGGTTAAGACGCTCTCCGAGCAATTGCTGGATCTTGTAGGCCTCGTCCATCGTGCGCAGCATGGAATAGCTGGAGCCGCCGCCGATGTCTGTCGCAACCGCGATGCGGACCGGCTTTTCGCGCCGTTGCAGCTTCTTCATCGGAAACAGGCCGGAGCCGATAAACAGATTCGAGGTGGGGCAATGCACGGCGACAGCGCCCGTTTCCGAAAGCACGTCCGCTTCGCGATCAGAAAGATGGATGGCGTGGCCGAGCAGCGTCTTTTTGCCCATCAGGCCGTAGCGCACATAAATGTCGGTATAGTCGATCGCTTCCGGGTAAAGCTCGCAGGTGTATTTGATTTCGTCCAGATTTTCCGAAAGATGCGTCTGAATGAAGAGGTCCGGAAACTCTTGCGCAAGCGCCTGGGCCGCTTCCATCTGCTTCGGCGTGGAGGTGATGGCAAAACGTGGGGTGATGGCCACGTGGTTGCGACCCTTGCCATGCCAGTCGGCAATCACCTGGCGCGTCTCGTCATAGCCGAGTTCGGGTGTATCGAGCAGCCCTTGCGGCGCGTTGCGATCCATCATCACCTTGCCGCCGACCATCAGCATGTTGCGCTTCAAGGCTTCGGCGAAAAAGGCATCGGCAGATGTCTTGTGGACCGAGCAATAGGCAACAGCAGTGGTGGTGCCGTGGCGGATCAGCTCGTCGTAGAAATGGGTGGCAATACGCTGCGCATGTGCGCTTTCGACGAAGCGGCATTCTTCCGGGAAGGTATAAGTGTTCAACCACTCCAAGAGATTGGCGGCGTAGGAGCCGATGACCTGCATTTGCGGGAAATGCAGATGCATGTCGATAAGGCCCGGCACGATCAGGTGAGGGCGGTGATCCTTCTCTTCAACGCCTTCCGGCGCCTTAGCGCGAATATCGGCATACTCGCCGATGGCTGCGATCTTTCCTTCCGATACCAGCAGCCCGCCATCTTCGATATAGAGGTAGCTTGCCGTATCATCGATGGAGAGGGGTGCGCGCTTGAAGCTCAAAAGGCGTCCGCGCAGCAGCAGCATGGTCATTCAGTCTTTCCTTGAGAAACGGCGCTTTCATACCAGGCGGTCAGCACCTTGCGTTCCTGTGGCGTGATCGCCGTGATGTTCCCGGGGGGCATGGCATGGGAGCGGCCCGCCTGTAAATAGATTTCCCGTGCATGCGCGGCAATTTGGGTGTCGGTTTCGAGCTTCACCGCTTTAGGGGTAAAGTTGACGCCCTCCCACACGGGTTCCGCGGCATGACACATGGAACAGCGCCCCTGGACGATATCGCGCGCGCTGGCGAAATGCGCGTCCGCAAGGAAGATCTGCTGGGCGGGCGAGAGCTTGGCTGCGGCAGCCTCCTGCTCTCCGGTCAGCACCTTCGGCACGGTGGACAGCCACATGATGAGGATGAAGATGAGGGCCGTAACCAGCCACGTCCAGGTGGGCTTACCCTTGCGGGCATGGGTGGTGTTGAACCAGTGGCGGATTGTAACGCCCATCAGGAAGACGAGTGCTGCAATCACCCAGTTGAACTGCGTACCGAATGCCAACGGGTAATGGTTCGACAGCATGAAGAAGATGACCGGCAGCGTCAGATAGTTGTTGTGGAGCGAGCGCTGCTTGGCGATGCGGCCATATTTCGGGTCCGGCGTGTGACCCGCGATCAGGTCTGCGACAACAATCTTCTGGTTGGGGATGATGATGAAGAAGACGTTGGCTGACATGATGGTGGCGGTGAAAGCGCCAAGATGCAGGAAGGCGGCGCGGCCGGTGAAAACCTGCGTATAGCCCCAGGCCATGGCGACGAGCGCCACATAGAGCACGATCATCAGGCCCCAGGTGTTATTGCCGAGCGGCGATTTGCAGAGGAAATCGTAAAACAGCCAGCCGACGGCAAGCGAGGCGAGCGACAGGCCGATTGCCTGCAGCTGCGTCAGTTCCAGCACCGAATGATCGATGAGGAAGAGGTCTGCCCCGCCGTAATAGACGATACAGAGCATGGCAAAGCCGGAGAGCCAGGTGGCGTAGCTTTCCCATTTGAACCAGGTGAGATGCTCCGGCATCTGCGCGGGCGCGACGAGATATTTCTGGATGTGATAGAAGCCGCCGCCATGCACTTGCCACTCCTCGCCATAGGCGCCGGGTGGCATGTTCGGGCGTTTGACCAGCCCGAGATCGAGCGCGATGAAGTAGAAGGAAGAGCCGATCCAGGCGATGGCGGTGATCACGTGCAGCCAGCGAACGGCAAAGGCCATCCATTCCCACGCAATGGCGTATTCGTACATTCTGTTCCCCTGTCTTTGCGTCGCACAATGCGAAAAATCGCTTGCCTAGGGAAGAGGCAACATCGCATTTTGCGCAGGAATGTCGTCAGCCCTTAACCGACCCGTTATTGATCTTATAGATCGTCAGGAAATTCCGACAGCATCCAGTCCCTGAAGATTTTGATCTTCGGCACGTTGCGACGGCTTTCCGGATAGACCAGCCAGTAATCATGCCCATCGTTGCAGACGAGATCGAAAGGCTGGATCAGGCGCCCGGCGGCCATATCCTCGGCAAAATGAGTGGGATTGACGATGGCGACACCGTGGCCAGCCATGGCCGCCGCCGCCTCCAGATATTGGAAGCCAAAATTGCTGCCGGTGCGAGTGTCGAGATCGGTCTCGTGAACGCCGGCCTCTCGAAACCAGTGCTTCCACCACCGGTCCTGCGGGCTGATGATGGTGAGCTTCAGCAGGTCGGCAGGCTCTTTCAGGCCACCCAACTTTTCGACCAGCAGCGGGCTGACGACGGGTGCGAAATCCAGCCGCATGATGCGGTGGCAGATGAGGCCCGGCCAGTCGCCTTTACCCCAGCGAATGCCCAGATCGATGTTCTCGCGCAAGAGATCGACAATCTCGTTGCTAAGCGCGAGGTGAACGGCTGTCTTGGGGTTGGCCGCCTGGAAGCTCCCAAGTCGCCGGGCAAGCCATTGCTGAGCAAAGGTCGGCGTGGCGGAGATCGTCAGCACATCGGAGACGCTCTTCCTTGTATCCGCAACGGCCGCTTCCAGCATGGTCAGGGCTTCGGATGTCTGTCGCGCCAGCTTTTCTGCCGCCGATGTGAGTGTGACCTGCCTTGGACGACGAACAAAGAGCGTGGCGCCCACATAGTCCTCCAGAAGCTTGATCTGATAGCTCACCGCCGTCTGCGTCATGCCAAGCTCGTCGCCTGCCTTGGTGAAGCTCAAATGCCGGGCAGCGCTTTCGAAGACGCGCAGGGCATTCAGCGGAAAGTTTCGCGACATCTTCATGGATAAGCTCTCTTCATCTATTCAGGCTGACGTTTCATTGGTTATCGGCGTCAAAATCAAGCATATTTTTCTCACAGCATAAAAACAGCTCAGGAGAAAATACGATGGGTGCCACGACGTTGAACGTCTGGCTGCGCTTTTTTGCGTGGCTATGGAAGACCGACTGGTTTGGCGAAGGCTACAGGCCTGTAAACAGGCTCGATGACGATGCGTTGAGCGAACATCTCAAGCGCGATCTTGGCTTCATAGAGGGGCGGAGCCGGATCGGGCAGGGCATTGAACGGCAAAGCGATGAACTGCGTGAAGCACTTCGGCAGTTACCAAGGCCGCTATGACGGCGGGGCGTTTGTCTTTGACGACGGTGCCGCCGATGGGTAGCACGAGATTGTCGAGTGTGCCGCCGTGCCCTTCGCGGGAGAGCCAATTCGCGAAGGTGGCGCGCTTGGTTCTCGATCCAATCATGCCGACATAGGCAAGATCGTTTCGGCCGAGGGCTTCCTTCGCGATCAGAAAATCCAGCGCGTGGTCATGGGTGACGATGATTGCCGCAGCGCCTGCGGGGATGTCGCTGACCATCGCTTCGGGCATGGCTGCCAGATGCGTCGATACATTGTCCGGTAGCCCGATCAACTCCTCGCGGCGCGTCTCGATGACGGAGACGGAAAGGGGCAGAAGCGACAGGCTGTTTGCAAGCGCTTTCCCTACATGGCCAGCACCGAAAATGAAGACGGCGGGTTGCCGATCCTCGACCTCTCTCATCCGTTCGGTCAGCGCAGCCGAGACAGCCTCCGTCACCCGGGTGAAGCGCAGCAGGGTGCGACCGCCGCAGCATTGGCCGATTTCCGGGCCTAGCGGAATGTCGAGCGCATCGACATTTGTTCTGCCCTCCAGCATGGCGCGCGCATGATCGATCGCCATATATTCGAATTGACCGCCGCCGATCGTTTCCCAGATGCGGGTTGCCGAGACCAACATGAAGGTGCCAGCCTCACGCGGAGAAGAGCCCTTGACGGCTTCGATCTCCACGAGGATGGCCGGGGCTTGAGCGAGGAAGGCGGTCAGTGGTTCCGGCACGGGTTTGCCTCACACCTTCTTCAACCGCTCCACCGCCATCAGCACCCGCTCAGGCGTTGCCGGGGCATCGAGGCGTGGGCAGACCTTGTAATCGGCAACCGAGGCAACCGCCATGGACAGCGCTTCCAGCACCGAATTGGCCAGCATGAAAGGCGGCTCGCCGACGGCCTTGGAGCGGCCAATGGTGGGTTCGGCGTTTTCGGACCACTCCGCCAGCTTGACGTTGAAGATTTTTGGCCGGTCGGAGGCAAGCGGGATCTTGTAAGTGGAGGGCGCGTGGGTGCGCAGTCGGCCCTTGCCATCCCACCACAGTTCCTCCGTCGTCAGCCAGCCCATGCCCTGAACGAAGCCGCCTTCGATCTGGCCGATATCGATGGCCGGGTTCAGCGACTTGCCGACATCGTGGAGAATATCGGTGCGCTCCATCATATATTCGCCAGTCAGCGTATCGATGGTGACTTCCGAGCAGGAGGCGCCATAGGCATAGTAATAGAAGGGCGTGCCGCGTCCGGCGGCGCGGTCCCAGTGGATTTTGGGGGTCTTGTAGAAGCCTGCGGCAGAGAGTTGCACGCGGGCGAAATAGGCCTGACGCACAATATCATTGAAGGCGATTTCTTCATCGCCAATGCGGACGCGGTTCGGCAGGAAGGCGATATCCTGTTCCGTGACGTTCCATTTTTCCGCGGCAAACTTGATCAGCCGTTCCTTAATCTGACGGGCGGCATCGAGCGCTGCCATGCCGTTGAGATCCGTGCCGGAAGAAGCGGCAGTCGCCGAAGTGTTCGGAACCTTGCCGGTGGTGGTGGCGGTGATCTTCACCCGGCTGATATCCACCTGGAACGTATCGGCAATGACCTGCGCGACCTTGGTGTAGAGGCCCTGGCCCATTTCCGTCCCGCCATGGTTCAGGTGGATGGAGCCGTCATTGTAGACATGCACCAGAGCACCCGCCTGGTTGAAGGCGGTCATGGTGAAGGAGATGCCGAATTTGACCGGTGTCAGCGCAATGCCCTTGCGCAGGATCGGGCTTTCGCGGTTGAACGCGACGATCGCCTCACGGCGTGCGCGGTAGTCGCTGGAGGTCTCCAACTCCTCCACCACGCGGGCAATGATGTTGTCTTCTACTTCCTGATGATAGGGCGTAGTGGTGCGGCCCGAGCCGGTCTCGCCGTAAAAATTCAGCTTGCGGATATCGAGCGGGTCCTTGCCCACCGCATAGGCGATTTCCTCGATGAAGCGTTCGGCCCCGAGCATTCCTTGCGGGCCGCCGAAACCGCGAAAGGCGGTATTGGAAACCGTGTGGGTTTTCAGTGGCTTGGAGGCAAGCTTTACATGCGGATAGAAGTAGCTCGAATCCGCATGAAAGAGCGCTCGATCCGTGACGGGGCCTGAGAGATCCGATGAGAAGCCGCAGCGGGCGGCGTATGTTGCATCAACGGCATGAATGCGGCCTTCGTCATCGAAGCCGAGTTCGTAATCGACGCGGAAATCGTGGCGCTTGCCGGTGGCGACCATATCCTCGTCGCGGTCCGGACGGATTTTGACAGCACGCTTCAGCTTCTTGGCGGCAATCGCGCAGAGTGCGGCAAACTGGTTGCCCTGCGTCTCCTTGCCACCGAAGCCGCCGCCCATGCGGCGCACCTGCACGGTGACGGCATTGGAGGGCACTTGCAGAATGTGGCTGACGATATGCTGGATTTCGCTTGGATGCTGGGTGGAACTCCACACCGTCACCTCGTCATCCTCGCCGGGCACGGCCATGGCAATGTGGCCCTCGAGGTAAAAATGTTCCTGACCGCCGATGCGCATCGTGCCGGTCAGGCGACGCGGCGCGACATCCATCTCCACTTCAGCCTCACCGCGTTGCAGCACCATGCCGGGCGTCACCAGCGGCTCGCCATTTTCAAGGGATGAGTCGATATCGGTAAAGTGCGGCAGATCCTTGTAGGTGATCTTTGCTTTGCGGGCCGCATGGCGGGCAATCCCGCGGGTCTCGGCAAAAACCGCGAAGATCGGCTGGCTGTGGAATTGCACCAGCGTTTCGGCCAGCAGTGGCTCGTCATGGCGCCCACCGGAGGAGACATCGTTTTCCCCCGGCACGTCCTTGCCTGTCATGACCCAGACAACGCCGGGCGTTGCCTCGACTTCGGAGAGATCGATGGACAGGATTTCGGCATGCGCCCGGTCCGACAGGCCGAGCGCGCCATGGATCAGGCCTGCGGGTTCCGGGATATCGTCGATATATTCGGCACTTCCGGTGACATGCTTATGCGCTGAATCATGGCGAAGCGACCCGTGCATCTTGCCATCGACTTCGTTCTTGGCGCGTTCGAATGTGGTGGTGTCCATGTGTCAGACCTCCTCAAGCGCAAAGCGCCTGATTTCCTGCGGCGTCCCCGATGTCTCCAGGAAGAAACGGGTCAGCAGGTTCTTTGCCGTTAGCTGGCGGTACTGCGCGGTGGCGCGCCAGTCGGTCAGCGGCTGGAAATCCGCGTCGATGGTATCGCGTGCGGCATCCATGGTACTTTGCGTCCAGGCCTTGCCCTTCAGCGCCTCTTCCAAAGCCGTGGCGCGCTTTGGCGTACCGGCCATGCCGCCGAAGGCGATGCGGATATCGCTCACCGTGCCGTCTTCGCCAAGCGCGAGATGATAGGCGGCGCAGAGTGCCGAGATATCCTCATCGCGGCGCTTGGAAATCTTGTAGATGGCAAAATGAGTGTCGGTTGCAGGCAGCGGCACCTCGATCTTCTCAACGAATTCCCCGGGCAGACGGTCCTGCTTGCCATATTCAATAAAGAAAGTTTCGAGCGGGATCGTGCGGCTGCCGGAAGTGGAGCGCAGCGTCAGCGTCGCGCCGAGTGCAATCAGCGGCGGGGGCGTATCGCCGATGGGCGAACCATTGGCGATGTTGCCGCCGATCGTTCCCATGTTGCGCACCTGTTGCCCCCCGAGGCGGTCGATCAGGCGACCGAAAGCCGGGATATGGTCGGCAAGCGTGTTGAAGGCCTGCGCGTAAGTCACTCCGGCGCCAATCGAAATCATGCCTTCCGACACGGAGATCGATTGCAGCTCGCTCAGGTGATTGATGAAGATGACGGTCTTAAGCTCCCGCATCTGCTTGGTGACCCAAAGGCCCACGTCGGTGGAACCGGCAACGATAGTGGCCTTCGGTTCCGCAGCATAGGCATTGGCAAGATCGGTGAGGTTGCCCGGAATGATGGTGCGATGACCATCCTTGGTCACGGTGATCGTGTCGTTCTGCTGGATGCCCCAGAGACGCGACATGATGGTGGAGCGCTCGCTTTCGATGGGGTCGAAAAGCGTGCTGGGCCGTGCGGCGGTGACACTCTCGGCGGCTTTGACGATGGGCTCATAGCCGGTACACCGACAGAGGTTGCCTTGCAGCGCTTTCTCGATCTCAGCCCGCGAGGGCTTGTCGCTGGAAAGCCAAAGACCGTAGAGCGACATAACGAAGCCCGGCGTGCAAAAGCCGCATTGCGAGCCGTGATAATCCACCATGGCCTGCTGGACCGGGTGAAGCGTACCGTCCTTTCGCGCCAGATGCTCGATCGTGACGATATGGGTGCCATGCAGCGAGCCTAGGAAACGGATGCAGGCATTGACGCTTTCGTAGCGCAGCGAGCCTTCCAGCAACCTGCCGATCAACACCGTGCAGGCGCCGCAATCGCCCTCCGCACAGCCTTCCTTGGTGCCCGTCAGGCGTTTGCGCAGCCTCAGATAATCGAGCAGGGTTTCCGTCGGCGCAAAGTCCGACAGAGTGATCGTCTCGTTATTGAGGATGAAGCTGATTGCGTCTTTCATGCACTGCCTTCGTATCTGTTTCGGAGTCCACCCGAATGAAGTGATTTATTCGGGTCTATTGCGCCGTCCAGCCGCCGTCGATGGAAATATGCGTGCCGGTTATCTGCTTGGCCGCGTCACTTGCCAGGAAGAGCGCGGTGGCGGCCACATCCTCGACATTGACGAATTCCTTAGTTGCCTGCAGGCGTAAGAGAACATCGTTCTTCACGGCTTCCTCGCTGATGCCACGCGCCTTTGCAGTATCCGGTATCTGTTTTTCCACCAGCGAGGTCAGCACATAGCCGGGGCAAATGGCGTTGACGGTGATGCCGGTTTCCGCCAACTCCAGTGCAGCGGATTTCGTAAGCCCCATGATACCATGTTTTGCCGCAACATAGGCAGATTTGTATGGCGAGGCCACAAGCCCATGGGCGGAGGCGATGTTGATGATGCGGCCTCTGCCTGCTGTCTTCATCAGCGGGATGACGGCGCGCATGGTGTGGAAGGCGCTCGTCAGGTTGATGGCGATGATACGGTCCCATTGTTCCGGCGGGAATTCCTCCACCGGTGCTACATGCTGGACACCGGCATTGTTGACCAGCACATCCACCGAACCAAGCTTCTCATGCGTGGTCTTGACGAGGTCGAAAATCTCTTCCGGTTTCGTCATATCAGCGGGGTGATAGAGCACGCGGGTGCCGCTTTCTGCCTCCATCAAAAGCCTGTTGCTTTCGATATCGTCGGAATCGCCGAAGCCGTTCAGCATGACGTTGCAGCCATTATTGGCGAAGGCTTGCGCGATGCCTAAGCCAATTCCGCTGGTCGAGCCGGTAACGATCACTGTCCTTAGCATGCGTTCCCCTTTTTTGACGTCGATGCAAGACTTTAGACAACGTTATGCTCAAACCGGGGGAACTGGCAATTGGATTCGAAACGGACGCCGCTTGTGGCTTGACTTTGTCTGTTGAGCATATTGTGGTGCGCGCGATTGATTTCAGGGAGGAATGAATGGGCGGATACGTTATCGCCATTGACCAGGGCACCACGTCGACGCGCGCGATCATCTTCGATGAGTCCATGAAGGTTGTCGGATCAGGCCAGAAGGAGTTTCGCCAGATCTTCCCGAATTCCGGGTGGGTGGAGCACGATCCCGAGGAAATCTGGGAAACGGTCGTCTGGTCGATCAAGGAAGCTCTCAAGAAAGCCAATCTGCAGGCATCCGACATTGCAGCCATCGGCATCACCAATCAGCGTGAGACGACGCTGATCTGGGACCGCGAAACCGGCAAACCGTTGCACAATGCCATCGTCTGGCAGGACCGGCGCACGGCAAAGCTTTGCGACAAGCTGAAAAAGGCCGGCCACGAAAAGATCTTTGCCAAGCGCACCGGTCTGCTGCTCGACCCATATTTTTCCGGCACCAAGCTTTCCTGGCTGCTCTCCAATGTGAAGGGTGCGCGCAAGCGGGCGGAGAAGGGCGAGCTTTGCTTCGGAACGGTCGATACATTCCTCATCTGGCGACTGACTGGCGGCAAGTCCTTCGTGACCGATGCCACCAATGCTTCGCGCACGCTGATGTTCAACATCGAGAAGAATGTCTGGGACAAGGAACTCCTCGACATTCTTGATGTGCCGAAATCCGTGCTGCCGGAGGTTCTGGATTGCGCCGCAGACTTCGGCGTGGCGGATGGCGAGCTGTTCGGCGCGGAAATCCCGATCCTCGGTGTCGCCGGAGATCAGCACGCCGCTGTTATCGGGCAGGCCTGCTTTTCGCCGGGCATGCTGAAATCCACCTACGGCACAGGCTGCTTTGCGCTGTTGAACACCGGCGAGGACATTGTCCGGTCCAAGAACCGCCTCTTGACGACGATTGCCTATCGTCTGGACGGCAAGTCCTATTACGCGCTGGAAGGTTCGATCTTCGTTGCCGGTGCTGCGGTCCAATGGCTGCGCGACGGGCTCAAAGTCATCGGCTCTGCTTCGGAAACCGGGACGCTGGCAGACAAGGCGGATGATGCGCAGGAGGTGTATCTCGTGCCGGCCTTCGTCGGTCTTGGCGCGCCCTGGTGGGATGCGGAAGCGCGTGGCGCGATGTTTGGCCTGACACGCGGCACCGGTCCTGCGGAGTTCGCGCGCGCGGCACTGGAAGCCGTCTGCTATCAGACGGGTGATCTTCTGGATGCCATGCACAAAGACTGGAAGAACGACGATTGCGATATCGTCCTTCGCGTCGATGGCGGCATGGTGGCTTCCGATTGGACCATGCAGCGCCTGTCCGACTTGATCGATGCGCCGGTGGACCGTCCCGTGATCCTTGAGACGACGGCACTCGGTGCCGCCTGGCTTGCGGGCAGCCGGGCAGGGGTGTGGCCGGACATGAAGGCCTTTGCCGAAACCTGGGCGCGCGACCGCCGCTTCGAACCGAAGATGGATAACGAGGTTCGTGCACGTAAGCTGAAAGGCTGGAAGAACGCGGTGCGCCGCACGCTCAGCAACATCTAAGCTTCAGCGCAGACCCATCGAGAAAATCGAAGTTTCCGGTTCAGATTTTGAATTTGCGCCGGTGACCTTCGATGTCTATCTCAAGAGTTCAATCGAGTTTAGGAAGACGAGCATGGAACTTGGCCTTTACACTTTCGCCGACGTCAATCCCAACCCGGCCGACGGGCGTGGGCCGGAAGGTGCGCGCCGCTTGAAGAACCTGCTGGAGGAAATCGAGCTGGCCGACCAGGTGGGTCTCGATGTCTTCGGTTTGGGTGAGCATCACAGGCCTGACTATGTAGTGTCGTCGCCCTCGACTGTGCTGGCAGCCGCTGCGGTGAAGACGAAAAACATTCGCCTCTCTAGCGCCGTTTCGGTCCTGAGTTCGGACGATCCTATCCGCGTGTTTCAGCAATTCGCCACCGTCGATCTGCTCTCCAATGGCCGGGCGGAAATCATGGCGGGGCGCGGTTCCTTCATCGAGTCCTATCCGCTCTTCGGCTATAATCTCGAAGACTACGACGACCTCTTTGCCGAAAAGCTCGATCTGCTTCTGGCGGTCAGAGATCAGGAAATCGTTACCTGGTCCGGCGAAAAGCGCGCCCCGATCAATGGGCGTGGCGTCTATCCGCGTCCCTTGCAGGAGGCGCTGCCCGTGTGGATCGCAGTTGGCGGCACGCCGCAATCGGTGGCGCGTGCCGGAGCCATGGGTCTGCCGGTAGCGCTGGCCATCATCGGCGGTGAATATCGCCGCTTTGCGCCGCTATTCGATCTTTACCGGGAAGCGGCGCGCCGGGCAGGCCAGCCGGTTGAGAAGCAGAAGACCAGCATCAATGTCCACGGCTTCATTGCCGATACCACCGACAAGGCAGCAGACCAGTTTTATGGCCCGCAGGCGGAGGTGATGAACCGCATCGGCCGCGAGCGCGGCTGGGGCCCGACGAACCGGGCGCATTACGATATGGCGCGAAGTGCCGAGGGCAATCTTTTCCTCGGTGAACCGGAACTGGTGGCGGAAAAGATCATCAAGGCGCATGGCGTCTTCAAGAATGATCGCTTCCTGTTGCAGATGGCAATCGGCCTGATGCCGCATGATCAGATCATGCGCGGGATCGAACTCTACGGCACGAAAGTCGCCCCAATCGTCAGAAAAGAATTGACTGGCACTGCCGATAAGGTGAAAGCCACGGGATGATCGGGCGCCTTTTGGCGCCCTTTGCTGAAGACAATGCGCAGGATATGGACGCAGAATGGTTATCTCGACGGAAGAAGAGCTCGACAAGCTGAAGGATGTTGGCCGGATTTGCGCGCTTGCGATGCAGACCATGGCCGACGCGCTTGAGCCGGGGATCACCACTGCCGAACTCGACGCCATTGGTCGCAACATTCTTGAAAGCAATGGCGCGCAGTCGGCGCCCGAGTTCTGCTATGAGTTTCCGGGCGCCACCTGCATCAGCGTCAATGAGGAAGTGGCTCACGGTATTCCCGGTCCGCGTATCATCAAGGCGGGCGATCTCGTCAATATCGATGTCTCCGCCGTCAAAGATGGCTTCTTCGGCGATACCGGCTCGTCCTTTGCGGTGCCGCCGGTCAAGAAGGAGATCGAGCGTCTTTGCCGCGATGGCAAGCGCGCCATGTGGACCGGCTTGCAACAGGTCAAGGCTGGCCGCCCGCTTGCCGATATCGGCAACTCCATCGGGGCTTTCGCCAAGAAGAACCGCTATACGCTGATCACCAATCTCGCCAGCCACGGCATTGGTCGCTCGCTCCATGAGGAGCCGAAGGAACTTGCCACCTGGCCGGACAAGGATGAAACCCGGATCATGACGGAAGGCCTGGTGTTTACCGTCGAGCCGTTCCTCTCCATGGGCGCCTATTGGGCCGAGGATGGCGATGACGATCCGTGGACGCTATTCAGCGACCCGAGCGCACCGACCGTGCAGTTCGAACATACGGTGGTGGCCACCAAAAACGGACCGCTGATCCTGACGCTTGCCGAGTAAAAGGAACTGTGTTGCACGGCTGCGCTGTAGTGCCGTCGTAATGATCAAGCCGGACTTGCCCGTTTTGCCTTACATCTTCGTAACTTAGCGTTTGCTGCATTGCGTCGTGCAAATCTCTGGCCTAATTTCTCCCCAAATCTGCTTCGCCAATAACGGCTGATCTCAAGCTCGCGAGAGTTCGAACGTGTTTCATTCCTTCTTTCCCAAACCCAAGCTGTTTTTTACCTCTGCCATTGTTTGGGCGCTGGTTGCGATCTTAGGCTGGTATTTTGTTGTCGATCCGTGGGGGCGTTCTCTTGGCTACGTGATGCCTGAGCAGGAACCCTACGATCTCACCTATTTCCTCGTTCCAGCAAATCTCTTTTTCTATTCATATCTGGCGCTTTGCCTTGCAGCTTTCGGTCTGTTCTGGACCATCGTTGCACGGGAGCATCCGTGGAAATATTGGTCTGTCTGGGGCTCGCTTCTGATCATTGCCGTCACCTATTTCGGTGTCCAGGTCACAGTCGTCATCAACAACTTCCGCCGCCCCTTTGGCGACCTTTTGCAGAATGCGCTCAGCAAGCAACCCGGTATCACCACCTGGGATTTCTACAGCCTGCAGATCGTCTTCGCGAAGCTTGTCTTTTTCAGCATGGCGGTGTCGATCCTGACCGACTTCTTCACAAGCCATTATATCTTCCGCTGGCGCACGGCGATGAATGATTTTTACATGTCGAAGTGGGAGAAGCTGCGTCATATCGAAGGTGCATCCCAGCGTGTGCAAGAAGACACAATGCGCTTCTCGGCTACCCTGGAAGGCCTTGGCATCACGCTGATCAATTCCGTCATGACACTCGTTGTGTTCCTGCCGATCCTTTTCGGGCTTTCGAGCTATGTGAGCGAGTTGCCGATCATCGGCGAGGTGCCGCACGCGCTGTTCTGGCTTGCCATCCTCTGGTCTGCCTTCGGCACCGTGTTGCTGGCGACGGTCGGTATCAAACTGCCGGGGCTTAACTTCCGAAACCAACGTGTCGAAGCCGCTTATCGTAAAGAGCTTGTCTACGGTGAAGATCATGCGGACAGGGCCGACCCGATCACGGTCAAGCAGCTCTTCTCAAATGTGCGGAAGAACTATTTCCGTATGTATTGGCACTATCTGTACTTTAATGTCGCGCGGTATTTCTACATTCAGGCAGATGCCGTGTTCCTGCTGCTGATGCTCGTCCCGACCATCGTTGCCGGCAAGATCACCTACGGTATCTATCAACAGATCGCTACCGCTTTCGGTCAGGTCAGCAATTCGTTCCAGTATCTGGTGAACTCCTGGACCACGATCATCGAGCTGCTCTCGATCCATAAACGCTTAAAGGCATTTGAAGCGGCCATTGATGACAAGCCTTTGCCGGAAATCGACCAGCGCTATTTGAAGCGTGAAGCTGAAGAGGGCGAGTTGGCTGCAAATAAGCCCACATAACGTGGGTTGAAGCCCTTAATGCTGTCTTTTCTTGATCCTCGGGCTCGACCCGAGGATTTTTGTTTCAACGGTTACGAATGGTCTGGTAACGCACGACCATCACTCGGAACAGGTCGTTTGTTCCTCTGCGCAATGCAGTGCACAGGCAACGAGACCCACCGCTACCGCTCTCTCACCCTTGCGACTTTTCCTTCCGCCGCGCATCGATCATCGGCATCGCTTCTTCATAGCTGACGCAGGCGACATCGTCCTTCTTGCAGACTTCGCGCAGCAGGCGCTCATAGGCGTTCCAATAGGCGCCGCCATTCATCTTGACGAAATGAAAGCCGAGCTGGAGCGGGATGCGTTCGCCCCCATATTGCTTGTCGAATGCGGCGCGGAAGGCCTTGTAGGCGCGCTCTTCGAATTCGGCGGATTTGGCAGGTGTCTCGATCGCCATGGAGTGGCGGACGAAGAGATTGTAATCCATGGCGATGATCGGCCGGTCGCCCGGTCCTTCAGGGATCAGCGGCAGACCGAAATGTTCGATGCCGTCCTTGCGGATGGGCCATGCCGGTCCTTTGGTGATGCTGGTGGCGTCGAAGACGAAGCCGTGCTTCTTCTGGGCTGCGGTGAGGGCATCGCTCTGCGATAGATAGGGTGCGCGAAAGCCATTGATGCCCCGCACGAAATCGTGCCAGCCCTGCGGCTCCTCATCCTTCTTGCCGATTGCCGCCCAGGCGTTTCCAAGCGTGCTGGTGAAGGTGGTAAACTCTGCGTCCCATTGATCCGCCGTCCAGTTGCCGCCATCGAAATGGCCGCAGGTGTGGTTGGCGATTTCGTGGCCTTCCTGGTGAGCGTCCCAGATGTGTCGCAGGCGCGTTGCCACCTCTTCCACCGACTGGCCGAAGCCGACATTGGAGCGGCCGAGTTTCTGGCCGGGGCCCTGATAGCTCTTGGCGCTGGTCTTGCGGTCCATCACCAGCGTGCAGGCAAGAAAATAGGTGAAATGCGCGCCGACTTCCTTGGCGGTCGCGCGGCTTCTTTGCCAGAGCGCGTTGTCGCCTGCGCCATCAAAGGAAACCAGCACCAACTGCTTTGGCTTGGGTGACGCTTGCACATCTTCCGCCTGCGCTATCGACGCAGAGGCAAGGAGGAGGGGCAGGAGGGCAAGCGAACGCAACATCAGGAACCACGCAGAATTTTCAAAAGCGGCCTTTTGAGCTTGGAATAAGGCGAAGCTTTGATTTCACTGGCTTTTCGGGGGATTTAGCCATAACTCATTGTCAAAAGATTATCTTCCCTTCCGCGCAAGGACGCCAACATGTTTCTGCTTGTCGTTTCCCTCATCCTGTTCTTCGCCACCCATTCTCTCAGGCTGGTTGCTCCAGCGTTCCGTGCGCGTCTGATCGACGGGCTGGGCGAAAAGCCCTTCAAGGGCGTCTATTCGCTCGTCAGCATTTTTACCATTGCCTTCGTCGCTTATGCCTTCAATGAAGCGCGACAGGTGACGGGGATGCTTTATTACCCGCCAGTCTGGATGGCGCATATCGCCGTGACGCTGATGCTCATTGCGATGATCTGTCTTGTGGCAAGTGCCCTGCCAGCCGGGCACATCGTAACGAAAACAAAGCATCCGCTGGTGCTGTCGGTGAAGATCTGGGCTTTTGCGCATCTTCTCGCCAATGGCGAGACATCGTCCGTCATCCTGTTTGCGTCGTTCCTCGCCTGGGGCGTGGTGATGCGGATATTCCTGAAGCGACGTGCGCGTGCGGGCGAAAATCTCGTTCGTCCGTTCGTTTCGGCGCGTGACGATCTGATCGCGGTGCTTCTCGGCATCGTGCTGTGGGCCGCTTTCATCTGGAAGCTGCACGAATGGTTGATTGGCGTCCAGCCGATTGCGATGTAGGAAACTGACGTTTCCCCCTTACATCTCAAGGAAAATAGGCTAGAAGGCCCACCAATAAATGTGGTTGGCCTTTTTGCGGCTTGCCGCAACAAGATTGCCTTGGCATGTCCGCAGACCGATCGGCGTTCGCCTCTCGGTGCGGGTAACGGAGAATTCGATGGCGCACGAGAATGATAGCTTCATCCGCGAAGTGAACGAGCAGATCCGCTCCGAGCGGTTGAGCAATTTCTGGGGACGTTATGGTGCGGTCGTGATTGGCGCCGCCATTTTGATCGTTCTGGCTTCCGCTGGCGCCGGCATCTACGAATATTGGAGCAACAGCCGTGCCTCGGCTTCCGGTGACCAGTTCGCCAACGCCTTGAAGCTTGCCTCCGAAGGAAAGAACGACGAAGCGCTAAAGGCCCTGTCCGATCTGGAAACGGCTGGCCACGGTTCGTATCCGGTTCTGGCCAAGTTCCGTGCGGCCACGCTTTTGGCGCAGAAGGGCGACGCCGCCGGAGCCGTCGCTGCGTTTACCGCAATTGGCAACGATACCAGCGCCCCCCAGATTTTCCGTGACATCGCCAAGGTGCGCGCGGCGTGGCTCCTCGTTGATAATGGCACCTACGAGCAGGTTTCAGCGCAAGCAGAGGCCCTCTCGGATGACGCTCAGCCGCTGCGCAATTCGGCACGCGAAGCGCTCGGTCTTGCTGCTTACAAGGCCGGTAACTTTGCCCAGGCAAAGCAGTGGTTCGAACTCATTACCGGCGATGCTCAGGCACCGCGCAATGTCGCGCAACGCGCGCAGATCATGCTCGATAATATTGCCGCATCCGGCAAGGCAGCGTAAATTCTCATTTCCTGCGGCACGTTGCTTGGCCCATGGGTGGGGCATGACGTGCTGCAAAGGTTTTCTGTTGAAGGCGTCGGACCGGAGCCCGTTGGGTTTCCGGTCCGACGCTATAGAAGTTAGGGCACTATCATGACTTTCACCGTCGCCATCGTCGGACGTCCGAATGTCGGCAAATCCACGCTTTTCAACCGTCTGGTCGGAAAAAAGCTGGCGCTCGTGGACGACACGCCGGGTGTTACCCGCGACCGTCGTCCGGGCGACGCAAAGCTCATAGACCTGCGTTTCACCATCATCGATACCGCAGGTCTCGAGCAGTCCGCACCGGAGACGCTGCAGGGCCGCATGTGGGCGCAAACGGAAGAGGCGATCGAGGAAGCCGATCTGACGCTCTTCGTCGTGGACGCCAAATATGGCCTTACTCCCGCCGACGAGACACTGGGTGAAATGTTGCGCCGTCGCGGCAAGCCCGTCGTGCTCGTTGCCAACAAGTCCGAAGCGCGTGGCTCGGACGGCGGTTTCTATGACGCCTATACGCTCGGTCTTGGCGAGCCATGCCCGATTTCCGCCGAGCATGGTCAGGGTATGATTGACCTGCGCGATGCCATCGTTGCCGCTATTGGGGAAGATGTTGCTTTTCCGCCGGACGACGCTTTCGAAGAGGCCGAAACCGACGTTGTGCTTTCCGGCGACGAGGAAGAAGACGAAGATTACGAGCCCGCCTATGACGATACCAAGCCACTGCGTGTGGCGATTATTGGCCGTCCGAATGCTGGTAAGTCGACGCTGATCAACCGCTTCCTCGGTGAAGACCGTCTTCTGACCGGCCCGGAAGCCGGTATCACGCGTGACAGTATTTCGGTCGAATGGGACTGGCGCGGCCGCACCATCAAGATGTTCGACACGGCCGGTATGCGTCGCAAGGCGAAGGTGACGGAGAAGCTCGAGAAGCTTTCGGTGGCGGATTCGCTGCGCTCCATCCGCTTTGCCGAAACCGTCGTCATCGTCTTCGATTCGACCATTCCTTTCGAAAAGCAGGATCTGCAGCTCGTCGATCTGGTCATTCGCGAAGGCCGCGCTGCGGTTCTGGCCTTTAACAAGTGGGATCTGGTGGAAGACGCACAGGCATTTCTTGCCGATCTGCGCGAAAAGACTGAGCGCCTTCTGCCACAGGCGCGCGGCATTCGTGCCGTGCCGATTTCCGGGCAGACGGGCTACGGCCTCGACCGGCTTATGCAGAACATCATCGACACCGACAAGGTCTGGAACCGCCGCATCTCCACCGCCAAGCTCAACCGTTGGCTGGATATGCAGGTCACCCAGCATCCGCCACCGGCTGTATCGGGCCGTCGTCTGCGCCTGAAATACATGACGCAGGTCAAGGCTCGCCCACCGGCCTTCATGATTTCCTGCACCCGGCCTGAGGCTATTCCGGAATCCTACACGCGCTACCTCGTCAATGGTCTGCGCAAGGATTTCGATATGCCGGGCGTACCGATCCGGGTGCATTATCGCGGCTCCGACAATCCGTTCGAGCACAAGGCGAAGAAGCGGTAGTCGGTGTGAAGTTGAGGCACGCGTAAGTCCGTCACTCCACGCTCTGCGTCATCCTCGCCCTGAGGCGAGGATCCATGTTTGGAAGCGCTTGATGGTGACGTTATGGATCCTCGGCTCAAGGCCGAGGATGACGGCAGAGGAATTGGCGGCGCGGGAGAGAGCGTCTTTTGTCCATGCCAACATCGCGACCTATCGCCCGCATGCGTCTTATGAACTTGAAATGACAGGTCAAACATCATGCTGATCAAGCAGAGCGACTATCATCGCATCTATCGCGTCATCAACAGCCTGCTTCTCGACGAGAACGCCGATCCGGCGACGGCGTCTATGTATTTCAGCACGTTCGGCGCGTTCATTCTGGAGCATCATTACAAGGTGAAGGCGAAGCCGAAGGGTGGGCTGGCGGCCTATAACCTCGGCGGCACGATGCTGCTCTTTGCCGATCATCGCGATGACGGGCATGTGACGGGTGCTGGCGAAAACTTCCATTGCTGGGTGGAGGCGGAGGACTGGGTCATCGATTTCATGGCACCGGCGTTTCCGCAGGCCGCGCAGGGTCTCTCGGTTCCGGCTAAGATGTTTCAGAAGCCCTTGTCATCCATGGCTTCTTCCATCAACGACCTTTCGCAGTCGGGCGACTTCTTCTTCAAGCATGAAGCAGATGCGATGGCCAAGCGCTTTGCCGACTGGCGCAAGCACGGGATGATAGGTGATCTCGCCTCGATCGCCGCCGGCTGGTTTCGCAAATCGCCGAAGCAGATGCAGAGTGACATCTCGGTCAGCGACAGCAACGGCAAAAGCCGCACTATTCCGCTTGTCGGCAATATGCTGATCGGTTCGTGGTGAGTAAATAGGACGGCCTGCGTAACCTCGCGGCAGCCGCCTGACGTCAATCAGCAGCCCGACCCCGTTCTAAAGATAACGGCAGTCGCGTCCTGACGCCTTCTGACAGTAATGGGCGCGTGCGTCTACTGAAAATGCAGGCCGCTCACTCGTAATCCGCTCACAGCGCATGGGCGGCGCAGAAGCCCGGGAGGCCGCTGGTTGCCGCAGAGGTCACATTGTCAAGGAACTGGCGCGACGCCTTTTCCCAGGAGTAGTTGCGGGAAACCGCAAGAGCTGCTTCCGGTGAGCAATCCAGCGCGGCAAGGCAGGCTTTGCGCAAATCCTCAGACAGCGCACCGGCTTTCGGATGACCGCCGAGAATATCAACCGGACCGGTTACCGGAAAGGCTGCAACGGGAACGCCGCTCGATAGCGCTTCCAGAATGGTGTTGCCGAAGGTATCGGTTTTGGAGGGGAAGACAAAGACATCGGCCTGAGCATAGGCCCTTGCCAAGTCTTCACCGGTCTTCACGCCGGTAAACAGGACGTCTGGGTGTTTCTGTTGGAGCTCGGTGCGCGCGGGTCCGTCGCCCACCACGACCTTGGAGCCCGGCAGATCAAGATCGAGAAATTCGGGGAGGTTCTTTTCCACCGAAACGCGGCCGATCGTCATGAAAATCGGGCGGGGCAGGCCGAAGGGGCGTTCGTCCTTCGGCATGGGACGGAAGAGCTTGGCGTCGATGCCGCGGCTCCAGCGCTTGAGGTTCTTGACGCCCTTGGATTGGAGTTCCGTCTCAAGGCTTGGCGTTGCCACCATGCAGGCGCTGCCGCCATTGTGGAACCAGCGTACGAAAGCGTAGAGCCAGCTTTCCGGCACGGGGAAGCGGGCCGCCACATATTCCGGGAAGCGCGTGTGGTAGCTCGTTGAAAAGCGCATACCGTGCTTGATGCACCAGCGGCGCGCCATGAAGCCCAGTGGTCCTTCCGTGGCAATATGGACGTAGGACGGCTGCCCCTTCTCAATCTCTGCCGAAACGCGTCGATAGCTTGCGACTGAGAGACGAATTTCCGGATAAGTGGGGCAGGGTATCGAGTGAAAGCTTTGTGGCGTGACCATGCAGACGTCCACGCCCATGCGCTCAAGCTCGGCATTGGTGTTCTCGATGGAGCGGACGACGCCGTTGACCTGTGGATGCCAGGCATCCGTGACGATGGTAATTCTGGTCATGCTGTGCCGACCCTCGCGCGCTTGCGACTCCCGGTGATTTACCGGCCTTCGCGTGTATGCGACGGGCGTGTTACAGCATCATGTCACAGCCTATCCAACAATCCCCGTTGGCTGCCTGCAAATGACCATTTCCCATGCTTGCGGTGCTGATCGACGCTCGGCAGGCGGCGTTCCGGTTCCCGAAATCGACATTTTCCGCAGCACAACGACAGGTCTCGAACAGACTGTCCTCGTCTTTTATGCCTTGGGCAGGAGCTCGGGGCTGATCAGAGCGCCATGGTGACCGATGACGGTTGCCGCTGCCTTGGCGGCAAAGGTTGCGGCTTCTTCCGGTGTGCTGCCGGTGACGAAGCGTGAAAGGAAGGCGCCGTTGAAGCTGTCCCCGGCGCTCGTTGTATCCACGACCTTGACCGCCTGAATGGCTGGCGCATGGCTGCGCTCACCGCCGAAATCGAGTGTCGCGCCCTTTGCGCCATCTTTCACCACGATATTGGCGACGCCGAGTGCGCGGTAGCGGGCAATGGTGGCTTCCACATCGACATCGCCGAAGTTGCTCGCCTCGTCATCGAAGCTTGGCATGACGAGCGTAGCCGCGCGCGCGCCGTTTGTGATGGTTTCCAGCATGATCTCGCGATTGGCCCAAAGGCGGGGGCGAATATTGGGGTCGAAGACCACCTGTTTTCCAGCGGCTTTCGCACGACGCAGTTCAGACAGGAAGCTGTCGACCGCTAGCGGGGTGGCAAGAATGGCGAGCGTGATGCCGGAGAAATAGACGATATCGGCAGCCTCGATGGTGCTGCGCAGATGGTCGGCATCGGTGGCAAGCTGGCGGGCGGCAGAGGTGCTGCGCCAATAGCTAAAGGTGCGCTCGCCGTCTTTCAGATTGATGAGGTAGAGGCCGGGCGTGCCGCCCTGGATTCGGGAGATGTGTTTCGTGCCGATGCCAGCACCTTCGATGAAGGACAGCATTTCCTGAGAGAGCGGATCGTCACCGAGCGCGGTGAAATAATCCACCGACCAGTCCTGCGGCAGGCAGGCGCGTGCATACCAGGCGGTGTTCAGCGTGTCCCCGGCAAAGCCCTTGCGCAGAAGACCGTCGCCAGCCTGCGAGAGCTCCACCATGCATTCGCCGATCGAAAGAAACCGTCCACCCACTGCACTCTCCTCGTGTCGTGACGCTTCGCCATTACGACGCCACAGCCCCGCTTGCAAGGGCGGTGGATGCCGTTTGAAGGCGCGATCTCACATTCAATCGGCATTCGCCGTTTACGGATCAGTCCGGGCTTTATATGGTTGGGCACCTTCACTTCGGAGATCGTTCATGCCGCAAGCCACGTCTACCACCGGACACAGAGTTCACGATGCAGACTGGTGGAGGGGAGCGGTCATATACCAGGTCTATCCACGCTCGTTTCAGGACACGACGGGGGACGGTTTCGGCGATCTTGCCGGCATCACCAAACATCTGCCCTATATCCATGCGCTCGGCGTTGATGGTATCTGGCTCTCGCCGTTCTTTACCTCGCCCATGGCGGATATGGGTTATGACGTTTCGGATTATTGCGACGTGGACCCGATGTTCGGCACACTTGCGGACTTCGACACGCTGATCGCCGAGGCGCATCGGCTGGGACTGAAGGTCATCATCGATCAGGTGATTTCGCATACGTCCGATCAACATCCGTGGTTCAAGGAAAGCCGGGCCAGCCGCACCAATGCGAAAGCGGACTGGTATGTCTGGGCAAACCCGAAGCCGGATGGCACGGCGCCCACCAACTGGCTCTCCGTTTTCGGCGGCCCGGCCTGGGAATGGGATGGAGTGCGCAAGCAATATTACATGCACAACTTCCTCGGCTCGCAGCCGGACCTTAATTTTCATAATCCGGAGGTGCAGGATGCACTGCTGGAAACCGTCCGGTTCTGGCTGGAGAGGGGTGTGGACGGTTTCCGCCTCGACACGGTCAACTACTACTTCCACGACAAGCTGCTGCGTAACAACCCGCCGCACGAACCCGATAGCGACGATGCCGGTCTCGATGCGCCGGACGTCAATCCCTATGGTATGCAGAGCCATCTCTACGACAAGACACAGATCGAGAATCTCGCCTTTCTCAAACGCTTTCGTACTCTTCTGGATGAGTATGAGGGGCGAATGACCGTGGGCGAGGTGGGCGATGGCGCACGTTCGCTGAAAACGGTTGCTGCTTACACGGCGGACAATGACAAGCTCAACATGTGCTACACCTTCGATCTGCTTGGGCCGGACTTCACAGCCAGCCATATTCGCGGCGCAGTCGATGGTTTCCAGAAAGCCGTGACCGACGGCTGGGTGTGCTGGGCCTTCTCCAATCATGACGTGATACGCCATCTGACGCGCTTTGCGGAAAATGTGGAGGAGCAGACCCGTGTCGCGAAACTTGCGATTTGCGTGCTGGCATCGCTGCGCGGCTCCATCTGCCTGTATCAGGGAGAGGAACTGGCGCTGACGGAGGCCGACCTTGCCTTCGAGGATCTGCGCGATCCCTATGGTATCCGCTTCTGGCCTGCCTTCAAGGGTCGCGACGGGTGCCGCACGCCGATGGTGTGGGAAACAGGCAAACCGCATGCCGGCTTCACCACCGCCGAAAAGCCTTGGCTGCCGGTTCCCTACGCCCACGCGATGCTGGCCGCCGACGGGCAGGAGCGCAAGCCGGATTCGGTTCTCAATCACTATAAGGCGATGCTAGCCTTCCGGCGCAGCCATTCTTGTCTTCGTGACGGTGCTATGGAGTTCCTGGAAACCAATCAGGATGTGCTGGTCTTTACCCGTCACAAGAACGGCGAGAGACTGCTCTTTGTCTTCAATTTGACACGCCGGCCCGTCGACTTCCGTCTGCCGCCGGAGCTTCGCCTGATCGAGCATCTGGGACTGCCGGGGTTTGAGCCGACATTCCACAATGACGGCGTGAAGCTGGAGCCGCTGGATGCCTTTTGCGGTCGCGTGGAGAAGGTGTGATCGGTTAAGCTTTCACTTGGCCGGTACGCCTTCACGCGACATGCTTTCTCAGATCACGCCCTTGGTCATCTCCGGATCCAGGCTGATGATGAAGCGGCGCAGGAGTGTCCTGTCGAACTGCTCTTCATGCGCCATCATCCAGGTCAGGGCCTGTTGCGACGACCAGCCTTTCTTGTAGGAGCGGGCCGAGGTCAGCGCGTCGAACACGTCGCAGATCGTGCTCATCCGAACCTCGTTGCTGATCTTGTTGCTTTTAATTCCGTTCGGATAGCCCTTGCCGTCCAGACGTTCATGATGAGAAAGGCAGATGTCCAGAACGATCTGAGGCATGCCCTCCTGCTTCTTCAGAATCCGATGGCCTTGTTCAGTGTGATTTTGAACGATAATTCTTTCTTCAGCGTCGAGCGGTCCCTGTTTGTGCAGGATGTGGATCGGGATTGCGAGCTTGCCGACATCATGCAGCAGGCCTGCAATACACAAGAGCTGGACGGTCTTTTCATCCATCTCGAGCGACCGGGCAAAGTGGACAAGAAGCGCTGCGACGGAGAGCGAATGCACGAAGGTGGCCGTATCGCGCGACCGCAGGCGAGACATGCCCATGAAAAGCGAGGGATTTTCGTCCATAGTCCGGCCAACGTCGTCGGCAAGCGGAGTGAAGGCATCTATGCTGATGTCTTTACCCTCGAAGACGCCCTGAAGAAGCGTTCTTGTCTCGTCCGCCTGAGAATGAATCCGCTGCGCGACGAGAAGTTTTTCCTCTTTGGTTGCAGACTTCATGCTTTTTGAGGCCGGTGAGGCGCTGCTGTCCCGAACGGTATTGTTGCCAAGTGCGGTGTTGATGAAAACGCCGCTGACTTTGCCGTTCAAGATTGATGCCAGTTGAGTAGCGTCTTTGACAACAAAACGTCTCCCAACGGATGAATCGTTTTGCCACGGACCTTCTATCGCTTCGACGAACATCCCAATTTCAAGTTGATTTTTGTCGATGCGCTTTATGACCAATATTTCTCTCCCATCTTATCGGTCAAGGATAGATGTATATATGATAGTTACGCTGTATTAAATTGATGTTATCATCTGATTGATCGTGAAGTAAAACTCCAGCTCAATGCATGGTTTTTATTGTCATTCCGCGACTTTGCCCATTTTTAGTCAAGGCGCTTCATCAATGAGTTGGAAGAGATCCACGTCTACCAGCCCTTTGTCCGAAAGTTTGAGATGTGGAATGACCGGAAGCGGTAGAAACGCGACCTGCAAGAATGGTTCCTCCAGCGTGGTGCCAAGCGCATAGGCGGCCTTGCGCAGCGTGTGCAGCGTATCGCGCACCGTCTCATAGGGCTCCAGGCTCATGAGACCGGCCACCGGAAGGGCAATCTCGCCAGTGATCTCGCCATTCTCTACCACAACGAAGCCACCCTGGATTTCTCCTAGGCGATTGGCAGCAAGCGCCATATCGTCCTCGCTGACGCCGACGACGCAGATATTGTGGCTGTCATGCCCGACGGTGGATGCAATGGCGCCTCTCTTCAGGCCGAAGCCCTGCACGAAGGCGTTGGCATGGTTGCCGTTCTTTCCGTGCCGTTCGATGACGGCCACTTTGATGATGTCGTTGTCGAGATCGACGGTCGTCTGATTGCCATCGCTCGGCAGTTTGAAACGGCGATGTTCGGTGATGATCTTGCCTGGCAGCACGCCGAGAACGGACGTTTTTCCTTGCCTTGCCGGCACACCGAAATGTGCCGCAAGAACGGGCCGCGCCTTGACGCTGTCGAGGCCGACTGGTGCGACGGGTTTGCGCGTGGCAAAAAGCTCTGGCGTAACGTGTCTGCCCGCAGAAAAGACCATGTCCGCTTTGCAGTTCTGCAATGTGTCGATCACCACGAGATCCGCGCGCCAGCCCGGCGCGACAAGACCTCGGTCTCGTAGGCCGAAGGCTCTTGCCGCCGAGATCGAGGCTGCGCGATAGATGGCAAGGGGCTCTACGCCGTTGGCGATTGCGGTTCGGATCATATAATCCAGATGGCCTTGCTCGGCGATATCGAGGGGATTGCGGTCATCGGTGCAGAGAGCCAGATAGGGCGACAGGCGTTCTGTGATGATCGACATCAGCGCGTGCAGATCCTTGGACACGGACCCTTCGCGCACAAGAACATGAACGCCCTTGCGAATTTTTTCCAGTGCCTCTTTTGCGCTTGTGCATTCATGCTCTGTGCGGATGCCTGCCGAGAGATAGCCGTTAAGCCCTGTCCCGGAGAGAAGAGGCGCGTGCCCGTCGATATGCTGCCCTTGAAACGCCTCGAGTTTCGCCATGCAGATCGGGTCTTTGTGGATCACGCCCGGAAAATTCATGAACTCTGCCAGGCCGATGACCTTGGGGTGATCGCGGAAGGGGAGAAGCTTTTCAATGGGAAGGTCAGCGCCCGCCGTTTCCAGATGCGTGGCCGGTACGCAGGAAGACAACTGGACACGGATATCCATGATGGTCTGCAGTGAAGACTCCAGGAAAAACTGAATACCCTGCGCGCCCAGCACATTGGCGATTTCATGCGGATCGCAGATCGCGGTCGTCACACCATAAGGCAGAACGCAGCGGTCGAACTCATGCGGCGTGACCAAAGATGATTCGATGTGCAGATGGGTATCGATGAAGCCGGGAACGACGATCTTGCCGCTGATGTCGATTTCCTCGACACCTTGATAGGTCTCACAGGTTCCGACAATCGTATCGCCGCAGATCGCAATGTCGGAGGCGACAAGCTCGCCAGTGACAAGATCGAAAAAGCGGCCGCCTTTCAGGACGATATCTGCCTTTTCGCGCCCCGCACCCTGGTCGATCCTGCGTTCAAGTTCAGATCCCACGCTGTACCTCATTTCGATTCTTGCCTTGGCCAATTAAGCCCGGAAAGGCATTCCCATGCAAAAGAAAACCGGGCGCGAAGAACGCGCCCGGTCTATCAAGTCGATGTTTCGGTCGGATTGTCTGGTGTCGTACCGCTTACGTCAAGCCGCGACTACGAGGCTGAGGCAAGCGAGACGCCACGCATCACTGTGCCGAAACGATCTTGCCGCCCTGCCACTTGTAGAGCGAGAAGGCCTGCGAGGTCAGGTCGCCCGTTTCGCCATAGGTCAGCTTGCCGATGGCAGTCGCAATCGGTTCGCCGCTTTTCAGCGCCTTGGCAACAGCTTCGGAATCTTCAGCAGAGCCGGCCTTTTCGATGCCGGCTTTGAGCACTTCCACGGCTGCGTAAGCGTTGAGCGTGAAGGCTTCTGCCGGGATGTTAGCGGCCTTGAGGGCTTCGGACGCAGCCTTGGAATCGGCGCTCTTCGTCGCATCGGCGGCATTGGTGAAGATGGTACCGTCGGCAGCCGTACCGCCGATGTTGGCAAATTCGGAGTTGGACAGACCGTCACCGGCAATCACGGTCGCCTTGGCGCCGATGTCGTGCAGCTGACGGACCAGAAGGCCGGCTTCAGGATGGTAGCCGCCGAAATAAACGACATCCACGCCTTCCGACTTCAGACGCGCCGTCAGCGCGCTCAGGTCCTTTTCGCCCGGTGTCAGGGCGTCATACATGACTTCCTTTACGCCACCTTCGTTCAAGGTCTTCTTGAACGCATCCGCGAGGCCTTTACCATAGGCGCCCTTGTCGTGAATGATGGCGATCTGCCGGTCCTTCAACTGCGCCAGAACAAATTTGGCGGCGACTTCGGCCTGCTGATCGTCACGACCGCAAGTACGGAAAATGTTCCAAAGATCACGGCTGGTGAGATCCGGTGCAGTCGCCGTCGGCGTCACCATCACAACGCCGTTTTCAGCGAAAACGTCGGAGGCCGGAATGGCAACGCCTGAGGTGACGGGGCCAACGACGAACTTGACACCATCTGCAACCAGCTGGTTTGCGGCAGATACGCCCTGCTTCGGTTCGCCTGCGTCGTCCGCCAGCTTGAGGACAACTTTCTCACCGAGAATGCCGCCATTCTTGTTGATGACATCCACGGCTGTCTGGGCGCCGTTCTTCACCTGATCGCCATAAGCGGCAACTGGACCCGTGAGCGGTGCTACCAGACCGATGACGATATCGGCATGCGCTGCCGGTGCGAAGGCCACGGACGCGGCAAGGGCCAGGCCCGTCAAAATCTTGGTTTTCATTCAATTTCTCCTTGGGTTGGGCGTCTTGCCCGATGCGACCCGGCTGTGGTCACGCGAGCTTGCTCAAAGCAAGCCGTCGTCTGCCGGGCAAAGGAGTTCCGTTTCACATTTGAATTCCGTACCCCGGCGCTCGTTGTGGCAAGGCGATGGCAATTTAGCAAGCCGTGTTTGATCCGAAACGGTCCCGCCGGCGTAAAAGCTCAGGTAAAAGCTATGTTATCGCGAGCATGCTACGATCTGCGCTGCTTGCCCTGAGTATCCTGATATCACGACTGGCTTTTGCGACGAGCGGGGAGGATAATGCGGGCATGCTGTCGTCCGATGAAGAATTTCTACGCACCCTTCCTGTCTTCCGGCATTTCGAGGACGTCGCGGAGCCAGCACTTTATCGACCTCTGCCGGACGGCTGGGTGCTGGCGCTTGCCGATATCGTCGATTCCACTGAAGCAATCGCCAGCGGTCGATACAAGGCTGTCAACATGGCCGGCGCCGGTGTCATTTCTGCCGTTCTCAACGCGCTTCAACGTCACGACCTGCCGTTTGTTTTCGGAGGAGACGGCGCGGCGATTGCCGTCCCGCCCAACGCGATCGATGCTTCCCGCGACGCTCTCTCGAAGGTGCGGGCGTGGGTCAGCGACGATCTTGGGCTGGCATTGCGAGCGGCCATCGTTCCGGTGACGGAAATCCGGGCGCAAGGACTGGACGTACGCGTGGCGCGGTTTCAGGCGAGCGACGATGTTTCCTATGCGATGTTTTCGGGTGGGGGAAACAATTGGGCAGACATGCAGATGAAGGGCGGACGCTATACGGTTGAGAGCGCTACACCCGGCGAGCGGCCCGACCTCTCAGGTCTTTCGTGTCGCTGGAACCCCATCGAGGCGCGGTACGGAACCGTCGTGTCGATCATCGCGATGCCGCGTCCAGGTGGCGACATGACAGGCTTTCGGCGACTGGTGGCTGACATCGTAAGCCTTGCCAACGAGGATGGTCGCGGTGGACATCCGGTTCCGGTCGAAGGGCCTCCGCTTGGCTTCATTCGCGATGGACTCGTCATGGAAGCCAAGGCGCTGTCCGGCTTCGGCGATCGGCTGTCGCAACTGCGCAAAGGGTGCTGGGTGGCGTTTCAGACAGTGTTGATTAGTGTTCTCTACCGGCTGCGAAAGCCAATCGGGCGCTTCGATCCGGTTCAGTACAAAAGTGCGGTGGCCAGCAATACGGATTTCCGCAAGTTCGACGATGGTTTGAAGATGACAGTCGATGTGGATAGCCACCGCCTATCCCTGATCAAGGCGCGGCTAGGAAGCGCCGAACGGGACGGCGTGTGCTTCTACGGTCTGCATGAGCAGGGCGCTGCGTTGATGACGTGCATCGTCCCGAGCCCGCTCTCGCGAGACCACATGCATTTCGTGGACGGCGCCGCCGGTGGCTATGCGCGTGCCGCGCAAATACTCAAGGAGCAAGCGGCTTTATCAGCCTGAAACCTAAGGGATCGTACCCGTTCGAAAATCGGGGCCGCTTTTCGGAAAAGCACGATGCTTCGATAAAAAACATAAAGCGTCCTATGTGCGTCCAACGAGACGCGCATAGGACGCTTTATTGCCGAGAGATCGCCGTTTCCTCTGACGAGCAACTCTGACCTGAGTGCAGTGTGCGCGCAGACATACGTGAAGCAATTGGTATTCAAGACCATAAAGCCGATGGGCAATTGCCGAACAATATCCGGCGTTGCTGGCTGGCCGACGTTAAGCAAAAACCAGGAGCAGCGGACTCTATCAGCTGCTCATGCGTTCAGGCTGCAGACTTGTTATCGCTTTGCGCGCAATAAATCTCTTCCAGCGTCGCCAGGACTTTTTTGACGGAGTCTGATGTGCTGGAATAGTAGATCGTCTGCGCATCGCGGCGCGTCTTGACCAGCCGCTGTGCGCGGAGCTTCGAAAGGTGCTGCGATAGTGCCGACTGGCTCAATCCAACCTGCGTTGCAAGAACGCCCACCGGGACTTCGCCTTCGACGAGGCTGCACAGTATCATCAGCCTTTTCGGGTTTGCCATTGCCGACAGAAGGCCTGCCGCCGAATTGGCTTGTTCTGATAATGTCTGCGTCGTCATTCACGCTCTCCTGAATCGAAGCCGCCCCTTGGCCACTCCCCTGAGGCACGAATGCCCCCAATAGGTGATAGTGTATCAATGCGGAACCCGGACTGTATATACCTAAATCTAAGGTAAAGGCTATTCTTTATTAGTGTTTTGTTGAATAATATATTTCGGTTTGGTCGGTGTATTTTTTAGCATCATTTTCTGAATTTCGGCATTTCAGATGAAAAATAAGAAATGTTTATCGCCAAACAGACGGTCAAATGATCTTTTTTGTTTTTGGGCAGTTTTTGGGCTCCACCATCGGTGTTTTAGGCTTGGTGTCATGACCGCCTAAAATCAAGTGCTAACCCATCTCAGGTAGAACCGGGTCCTCGGTGTGACGCGCGGGTGGGTTCTACTCTTGCGTGCTTGGGCGATTGTCATTTTTGTTTGATCTGTCTTTGGACAGCGCGCTCAGTCATCTTCAGGCGTTGCGATCTGTTGTTTGCCTGCAGAGCACCGCTTGATCTGTGGTGCTCTGCTTCTTCGTGTCAAGGCAGCTCTTCGGTTTAGGCCGCTGATCGTTTTGCCGCGAGGACATCATCGATTGCGATGACGCGTCAAACCGCGAACGATATCCTCCGGGCCGATCGTGCCAATAACCGCGCCGTGTTCGACAATGCCGATGGTGCCTGGCTGTTTTGCCATCGCGTCCAGTATATCGACCAGCGGCAAAGAGGGACGGGCGGTCGCAACGACCGGCATGTTGCCGGTTTCTGCCGTTACGCCAGGCCGCATGACATCTGCTGCCGTCAGCATGGAAATCGGGTTCATGTTCTGAACGAAATCCGCGACATACTGATTGGCAGGGTTGCGAACGATGTCCTGCGGCGTGCCACATTGGATAATGCGACCGCCTTCCATCATGGCGATGCGGTTGCCGATGCGAAATGCCTCGTCGAGATCGTGGCTGACAAAGAGGATCGTCTTCTTCAGCCTGCTCTGGAACTCGAGAAGCTCATCTTGGAGACGGCTGCGGATCAAGGGATCGAGAGCTGAAAACGGCTCGTCCATCAGAAGAATCGGCGCACCGGTCGCAAAGGCCCGTGCAAGGCCAACGCGTTGCTGCATACCGCCCGAAAGTTCACCCACCTTGCGGTTGGCCCAGTCGGACAGATTGACGAGTTCGAGCTGTTCGGCCACCCGCTTCTTGCGTGCGGCTTCCGGCATGCCTGAAAGCTCCAGCCCGAAGCCGACATTGTCAGCCACATTTCGCCAGGGCAAAAGGCCGAACTGCTGGAAGACCATCGATACGGTGCGTGCACGAAGGTCTCGCAGTACCTTCGTCGATGCCATGTAGGGATCGACAAAGCCGGTGTCGGTCTTGACGCTGACATTGCCGCGCACCACAGGGGCAAGCCGGTTGACGGCGCGTAGCAAGGTCGATTTGCCAGAGCCCGACAAACCCATGAGGACGAGGATTTCGCCCTCCTTGACCGACAACGAGGCATTGGCGACGCCAAGGACCAGGCCGGTTTCCTTGTTGATGTCGCTGCGGGTTCGCCCTGCATCGATCATAGGGAGGGCGGCGCTGGGATTGTCGCCGAAGACGATATCGACGTTTCCGAAGATGATTGCGTCACTCATGCCTCATCCTCCGAGCCTGGCAGGCGAAAGAGCCGGTCCAAAATGATCGCGACGATGACGATGCAAAGACCCGCTTCGAAGCCCATCGCTATGTTGACGGTGTTCAGAGCGCGCACGACAGGCACGCCAAGACCGTTTGCGCCGACGAGCGCCGAGATGACCACCATGGACAGTGATAGCATGATGGTCTGGGTCAGGCCCGCCATGATCTGCGGCATAGCGAAGGGCAGTTCGACCTTGCGCAAGACCTGTGACGGCGTTGCGCCGAAAGCCACTGCGGCCTCCACCAGCGCCGGCGGCGTGGAAATGATGCCCAGACGTGTGAGGCGGATGGGAGCGGGGACCGCGAAGATCACGGTTGCGATGAGGCCCGGTACCATGCCCAGTCCGAAAAGCACGAGTGCAGGGATGAGATAAACGAAGGTCGGGATCGTCTGCATCAGGTCCAGCGCGGGGCGCATGACGCTATAGACCCATTTTCGCCGAGCCGCGAGGATGCCAAGCGGAATGCCGATCAGCATACAGACCGAGCTTGCGGCGATCACGAGCGCCAACGTTTCGGTCGTTGCTTTCCAGTATCCGAGATTGATGATGAGAAGCAGGCCGAGGGCTGTGAAGAGCGGCATGCCAATCGAGCGTCTCATCCAGGCGGAGAGCGCTGTCAGTATCGCTACTATGACAAGGGGGTGGGGCGCCTGGAGGACATAGAGGATGGCGTCGATGACGCTTCCGAAAATAAAGGCTAACCAATCGAAAAAGAAAGAAAGATTTGTGGTCAGCCAGTCAATTGCCTCTTTGGCATAGCGACCGACCGGTAAACGATTTTGGGGTGCACTGAGCCATTCCACGGTAAGATTTTGCCTTTCGTGAACGGGTTCATTTATTCGGCTTCCGACGCTCAAGCGTTCGGAAGCCGGGCGTGATAGGAAATTTACCGGCCGTTACAGGCCGATATTCTTCTTGGCTGCCGCCAGCGCATCGCCGCTGCCGTCCTTGGTCTTCACGCCTGCAAGCCATGGCTCGATAACGCTCGGGTTGGCCTTCAGCCATGCGGTGGCTGCGGCTTCGCCTTCCATGCCGTCATTCAGGATTTTGCCCATGATCTCGTTTTCCATCGGAAGCGAGAATTGCAGGTTCTTCAGGAAGGTGCCGACATTCGGGCATTCATCCAGATAACCCTTGCGAACGTTCGTGTAGATCGTCGCGCCGCCGAGATTCGGGCCGAAGACGTCATCGCCGCCGGTTAGATATGTCAGCTTGAAGTTGGAGTTCATCGGGTGGGGTTCCCAGCCGAGGAACACGATGGGCTCACCGGCCTTATCGGCGCGTGCTACCTGCGCCAGCATGCCCTGCTCGGAGGATTCCACCACCTGGAAGTCCTTCAGACCAAAGGTATCTTTTTCGACCATGCCGAGAATGAGGCGGTTGCCGTCATTGCCGGGCTCGATGCCGTAAATCTTGCCGCCGAGTTCGCTGCTATGGGTTGTGATATCCTTGAAGTCCTTGATGCCGAGTTCGGCACCCTTGGCATTTGTGGCGAGTGTGTATTTCGCGCCAGTCAGGTTCTCGCGCACGGTTTCGACGGATTTGTCTTCGCGATAAGGCTTGATGTCGCCTTCCATCGTCGGCATCCAGTTGCCGAGGAAGACGTCGATGTCCTTGTTTTTCAGAGAATTGTAGGTAACCGGAACGGAGAGAAGCTTGACGTCGGTTTCGTAGCCGATGCTTTTCAGGATAACAGATGCGGTGGCTGTGGTTGCGGTAATGTCGGTCCAGCCGACATCCGAGAAGCGAACCGTTCCGCAGCTTTCGGCTTCAGCCGCCATGGCGCTCGTGGAAAGGACTGCGATTGCGGAGACTGCCGCGGCAAGAACCAGACAGCGTCGATGTTGTGCAAGCATTGCTTACTCCCTTTTTTGTTCCCTTATCATTATCAATATCCGCCAATCACAATCAACTCATGCGTATTTGCGTGGGCAATGGCGCTGTTTGCGACATTGTCGGCTACCGGCTGCGACGAGCGGAGCGAAAGCTGTGACTTTTGCGCTTGCACCCTTCCTTCCGCTCTGCGTGCGGGGCAAAAGAGCACAAACCTGGATCGGAGGCCATGATGGCGAAGCTCTATTTCAACTATTCGGCAATGAATGCCGGAAAATCCACCATGCTTCTGCAGGCCTCCTACAACTACCAGGAGCGTGGAATGCGTACGCTCATTTTTACCGCAGCCTTCGACAACAGGGCGGGTGTGGGCAAGGTCGCATCGCGCATCGGCTTGTCATCGGATGCGATGATCTTCGAAGACAGCACGGATATTTTTGCCGAAGTTGCGCGACTGCACTCGGAGGAGCCGGTGGCTTGCGTCTTCATCGACGAGGCGAACTTCCTTTCGGAGCACCATGTCTGGCAGTTGGCGAATATTGCCGACAGACTCAATATTCCGGTCATGACCTACGGTCTGCGCACGGATTTTCAGGGCAAGCTTTTTCCCGCATCGAAAGAACTTCTCGCCATCGCGGATGAGCTTCGGGAAATCCGGACCATCTGCCATTGCGGTCGCAAGGCCACCATGGTGGCGCGCTTCGACGAAGGCGGCGCGGTCGTCAAGGAAGGTGCCCAGATCGACGTCGGCGGCAATGAAAAATATATTTCCTTCTGCCGTCGCCACTGGGTCGAAGCGGTGAAGGGCGAGTGAAGGCACGCTTCTGGCACGGCGCCAGGATATCACGCGCAATTTGACTCTGGTCAAAGAGGCAGCGCTCGTTCAGGCGTAGGACCTTTTGCCGACGGACCGCATCGAGCGGTTCCCTTTCAGGAGTTAGCGCAATGCAGAACAGGGTTCTTCACCTTCTCACCGCGGCAGTCGTTGCCGGCATCTTTAGCTTTCCGGCTGCGGCTGCCGAGATCGAGATCAAGATGCTGAACAAGGGGGCGGATGGCGAGGCCATGGTCTTCGAACCCGCAGCGGTCAAGGCGAATGTCGGCGATGTGATCACCTTCGTTCCAGTCGACAAGGGCCATGACGCCGCCTCGATCAAGGAGTTGTTGCCGGATGGCGTTGCCGAGGCCAAAGGTAAGATGAACGAGGCGCTGAAGGTGACGGTGGAGAAAGAGGGCGCCTACGTTTTCAAATGCACGCCGCATTTTGGCATGGGCATGGTGGCGCTGGTGGTTGTTGGCGATGCGCCGAGCAATCTCAATGCGGTCAAGGCGGGAAAAATGCCGAAGAAGGCACGCGATCGCCTGGACGCGGAGCTGGCTAAGCTCAATCTGTGAGGCTGCGCACCGCTCGACGGTGTGGTGATGCGCTCGTCCTTTAATCCATCGCGTAGAGATCGGGCCTTTCGTGGATAAATGGAAGCGAGGGGCCTACTGGAAAGCACGGTGCTTGGTTCAAGGACGACAGGGCGCGTCGCCATCTTTTCAGATACGCTCCCAGCTTCGATTCTCTGTTGAATGCATGGCGTTATCGCAAAACCTTTGCGCGTTTTTTTCTGGATCATGCTTTAGTGCCAACTCGATTCGGGGAGAGGAACGCCATGGCGAAGACGCCGCCACTGGAAGGTGAAATTGAAAAGGTCAAGGCGGCAGTGAGCGCGATGCGCCTGGCCGAGGCTGATCTGCTTGAGCGGCTCAAGCGCTTTTCCGTAACAGGGAATGTCGCCGTCAAAGAGGAGCGCGATGATAGTGCCGAGCGGCAGGCTCTCGATGCGGTCTTGGCGCGTTATGACGACGCCGAGAAAAATTTTGCCAATCTCACACTCTCCCTGTCCGGCGAAATCGAGAAAGCCTTTGAAAGCTTTCACGCGGCCAGTGAGCGTACGCGCTATGAAAAGCTCATGACATTCTTTTCCCGCAGCAAGGCCATGAAACTGAGGGCCGAGCGGGTGAAAAAACTTGCCATCGCACAGGAGCTGAAGCGATTGCTTTTTCTGTGCGATGATGTGGCCGCACTTCTGTCGGAGGAGAAACGCGCTGCGTCCGACCTTCATGAAAAGTGTGAAACGCCGCTGGTCGACCTTATGGAAAAGCGTCGGGAAGCGGCAACGACGATTGAAGCCGGGCGACAGCGGCTCAAAGAGATCAACGCGACCCTGGCCACCGTGCAATGGAAGTTGGGAAGCGTTACGGATGACAAGCGGCGGGTGGTGCTGGAGGCCGAGCGCGAGGCGCTTTCTCTCACGCTTGAGGAGCAAGAGCGGGACTATCGCCTGACGAGGGCGCGCCATGAACGGCTCGAGGAGCATATTCTGTTACAGGAAGCTCTTTCGCAGCAAGCCACCCAGCGCCTTTCAGCGCATGCAACGCTTTATAACATTCTGGTGCTGGATATGGAGCGCGCCATTCAACTCTACGGCGCAGTAACGATGACGCTCGACGGGCTGATGCAGGATATATCCCAGGTGGACAATGTCCCGCGACCGCATCTTCTCGATCTTTTGAGAATACACGCCCATAATACCATCACGCTCGATGATATCGATAAGCGCCGGATGCCGGTGAAGGATGCCTTTGCGCGTCGTTACAGGGTCGCGCGCGCTCGCGTGGTCGCCATTGAAAGCACGGGTCAGACCTAAAAAGATGGCTGCGCGCTTTGCAACGCTCCAGCGCGCACCTATTTGAGGATGGCGTCTTACTCAGATAGGGGTTGGCCGTCCGATGACAATCGAGAGAGGTGAGCATGCTTGATTCCGTTTTGGCGTTTTTTCGGCGCATTTTCAGCGCGTTTGGAAGGGGCCTTTCCGTCATCGGCGCAGCGCTGATCTGGCCGTTTCGCGCCCGGCGGGGCCACGCGGGCGAACGGACATGGATGATACAGGCGCCGCTCGCCGTCTGTCTCGTGCTGCTTTTTGGTCTTTATGGCTATTTCATCTGGCAAACCCAGGTCTGGAAGAACTTCAATCCGGATTATGTCGACGATTACAAGCTTTCGACCCGTACCGTTAGCGCCGGGCAGGAACTGCCAGCCGCTCCGGCAACTGTGCCCCAAGCGCAAACCGGCGCGCAGCCTGCGGCCGAAGCAACGACAGCTGCTGCGGCTCCGGTAGCGCCAGCGTCGTCTGCGCGCAGCTGCCAGCCTTCCGCCACGGTGGATGTCGCGGCAGGTCTCATCGACTTCAATGTCGACCAAAATGCCTGGATATCCTCGATGCTGCTGTACAAGCTCGGATTGTTCGGCATGGATTGGGACAGCACGCCTTTTCTCGATAACAAGGCGTCTTTCCAGCGCGGTGTAAACCAGGCGGTTCGCCGCACGGCAGTAGAGCTGGTCGATACGCTCGGTCGCGTTCGCGGTACCTCTGGCATCAATAACGACCTTCAGAATGCTCGCGGCAATCTGCAATATGACGAATATTCCTGGTATTTCGGTCTGAGCCCCTTCGGTCCGAAGACGCCAACGCCAAGCTATTATCGTTCAGCGGCGGAGAGCCTGCGCAAGTTCAATGTCAGCCTCAGCCAGTGTACCTCGGTTTTCGATACGCGCGCGGACAATTTGATCCAGTTCATCGATCGTATCGCCAACGATATCGGCGGCACGTCCGCAATCCTTCGTGAACGCTCCGAGAACTACAATGGCGGCTGGTTCGA
Source organism: uncultured Agrobacterium sp. (assembly GCF_913777885.1). Lineage (NCBI taxonomy): Bacteria > Pseudomonadati > Pseudomonadota > Alphaproteobacteria > Hyphomicrobiales > Rhizobiaceae > Agrobacterium > uncultured Agrobacterium sp. The sequence goes on from NZ_CAJYTV010000003.1 coordinate 369,378, forward strand.
CACACGCGCAGATGATCGCTTCTGGTTCGCCTATGGCCAGCTTTACGGTTATTACGGCATCCTCTCGGCGGCGGGCGTGGATTTCCAGCAGGTCATTCGCGAGCGCAATGTCACAAGCCTATGGAACGATACGCTGGCGCAGACGCGGGCAGCTCTTCGGATACAACCATTCGTTATCTCAAATGGTGACGAAAGCGGATGGATCATGCCTTCGCATCTTGCGACGATGGGTTTTTACGTGCTGAGAGTGCGCTCTAACCTAGTGGAACTGCGCTCCGTCCTTGACCGCTGAACTGAGATCGCGCTTCCGGTGAGTTTTCATCGGGAGGGCGGTCAGTGTTTAAGGTCTAAGTCCTTGTCGAGCTGCGATATTTTGCTTTTTAAAAAGGTTTGCAGACGCTCAACTAATGACCTTCAGCCGGATCGCCTTGGCGACGAGCTGCGTTCTGTTGACGCAGTCGAGCTTTTTGATGGCATTGTTGAGATAGGCATTGATGGTGTGGTCCGAGAGAGACAGGATCTGACCAATCTCGGACGACGTTTTGCCGTGGGATGTCCAGCGAATGACTTCGATCTCCCGCTTCGTCAAGGATCTCGGCACCGCCATTTCAGCCTTGCGAACGCGGTCGTATACGTCGAACGCGTGGATGGAGATGATGCCGATTTCGTTGAGGACGGCTTGGCTTGGCTTTGGCGCCCGACCTTCGAAACGCAAAACGTAACGACGGCCGTTCAGAAAATTGATCGGTGCGATCACGCCCGTGTCAATGCCTTGTCGTGCCAATCCATCTTTGATGACTTGGCAAACCGAGGACGAAAAGACCTCTTCGCGCATAGACCAGTACTGCGGTATCGACGAGTGGGCGATCTTTCCCAGGATGGGACATTCCAGCAGCGTGGAATGCTCGTCCATTGCCCTGATGAAGCTGGCAGGTAGTGTCGTCTCGAGGATAATAGGGGCTAGAAGCTTTTCCTCCGTGCACGGTACTTTCATCAACGTCACGTGCGAGAAGCCAAGAGTCTGCGCCATGGCGGAGACAGTTTTCAACCAATCGGAACGGTTCTGAGAAGCCAAGATTTCCTGACTGAATAGTGACTGCCGTTCCAATGTCGTCATCTTAACCACATTCAATGCGCTCATATGTTATGCTTGAGGCATATATCAATCACCACAAAATTCCACCCCTTACTTCCAATAGTCACACATTTGAATGTGCCGCGGATTCTTTTAATCGTTTAAACTTGAATAACCGTTCGCTGGTTGCCGAAAAGCAAGCAGCGAGCGTTATGGTGTGGGACCTTCACAAGCGTTGCCGGAGCAGGGCTTCACAAGTCGGGGTCGACCTTGGGCGCTTTCTGCTTGTTCATTAGCTTTTCCAGGAAGCCGAGCATTACCGCCGAAACAACGAAGGCAAGATGGATAATGGTGAACCACATCAGCTTGCTGTCGGAATATTGGTTGGCGTTCAGGAAAATCTGCAACAAATGGATGGAGGAGATAGCGACGATGGACGAGGCGACCTTGATCTTCAGGCTGCCTGCATCCAGCTTACCGAGGAACGAGACCTGATCGTCAGCTTCATCGAAACGGCTGACGAAGTTTTCGTAGCCTGAGATCATCACCATGACGATCAGGCTCGCTACCAATGCGGCGTCGATCAAGGCCAGCATGGCGAGGATCATCTCGGCGTCGGTGTAGACGAAAACGTTTTTCGCGATCTTGAGAAACTTCAGGATGAAGGAAAAGGCATAAACGCCGAGAGCTGCGACAAGGCCGAAGTAAAACACGACCAGAAGCCAGCGGCTTGAAAGAATGATCCGTTCGATAATGAGTTCAAGTGATTTCATATTGGCGGGGCGCCTCCGGCCTGCGTTGCGATACGTTGACGATCGTAGAGCGGTGATCTAGGCGGAAGAAATTGATCTTCAAGTCAGTGGTGTTCGCAAATCTTGGTTATCAGCGTTTTTTGGCGCTTGAGCCGTATGCAACTGGTCTCCGGCCTAGTGTCACATTATCGCAACAGATTGCATCCGGCTAAATGATGATAATTATTATCATGTTTATTATGTTGACTCGAACTATCATGTTTTCTACTCCTCCGTTCACGGCATAGCCGTCACATTTCAGCACATATCCGTCGAGCTAGCCCGAGGCTGTAGCGCGCACCGCCGCGCGTGCTTCTTGCCGCTCGTCATCAGGGGGTCAATCATGCTTATCCGCGGTTCTCAGTCCGCCTTGTTCGTCTGCACGGCGCTTGCGCTTGTGCTGTCCACTACCGTTGCCGCAGAGGCGCAGACCGCACCCACACAGGACGATCAACAACCCACCGTGCTGAAACGAATCATTATCAAGGGTGCGCGGACGAAGCCTGGGAACGCCGTGTCGTCCGACACTCCATTCGCCAGCGAAACGACTGCGGAAGAGATCCGCAAGAAAGATATTGGCAGCCTCAGCGACCTTGGCAATACGACTGAGCCGGGCGTCGATTTTATTGCGCCGAAGCCTGGCAAAATTGGCGGCTTGTTTGTTCGTGGTCTGGGAGGCGCGCGCGTCACGACGCTCGTTGACAACATCCCCGTTCCATTCTTTGAGAATTTCGCCCGCTCAGGGCAGGCAACCTCGACAATGAGCAGCGGGGCCTCCAGTTTCGATTTCTCTGCGTTATCTGCCGTCGATATTCTGCGCGGGTCCGATTCCAGCCGCGTAGGCTCAGGCGCATTGGCCGGAGCACTGGTGCTGAGAACGCTGGAGCCGGAAGACCTGATCGGTGAAGGACGCGAGTGGGGCGGAGTGGCTAAAACGACCTATGATAGCGAGGACAGAAGCGCAGGCGGTACACTTGCAGTCGCGCGCAAGATCGAGAACACGTCCGTGTTGTTTCAGGGATCCTACAAGCGGGGGCATGAAACAGACAATAAGGGCACCGCTGACATTTTGGGTATCCGCAGGACCAAGCCAAACCCCGGCGATTACGACCAGAACAATCTGATGTTCAAGCTTCGCCAGGATCTGGAGGGAGGCCACCGCATCGGCATTACGGCGGAACGCTACCAGATGAACAGTGATACCGACCTCAAGACGTTGCACGGCACTTATCTGCCTGGTGCGTATTCCGGTTACGACGATACGCTGCGTGAACGGCTGTCTCTCGATTACGAGTTCGAGGCGCCATCCGCGGACGCTGTGATCGACACGGCGCGATTGACCGCTTACTGGCAGGCTTTATCGAAAGAGTCCGGTTCTGGAGGTTTGCAACTCAACGGCCAGCCCATCGCGCGCGAAGACTTCATGCGCGACAGTACCTTCGGGCTCGTCGGCGGTCTGACATCCACGTTCGATACGGGCAGTCTCGACCACACCGTTCGCATCGGAGGAGATGCCTCGACCTTTGATTTCAAGGAATGGTTCACCTCTGTCACCGGCTCTTCCGCCGCGGCGTCTTCGGCGGATATTCCGCATGTCAACGGCAATCGCCTCGGCCTTTACGCAGAGGACGAAATCGCCTTTGGCACGAGCGGCTTTCGCCTGACACCCGGCATCCGTTTCGATTACTTCGATTACGATCCCTCGGGCGATATCTCTACTCATCCGTCCTACGCCACTCTCGGACTGCCCCAGGATCGCAATGGCTCACGGTTTTCTCCGAAACTGATGGCGAGTTACGATCTGACGCCGGAGGTTCAGGTTTTCGCCCAATGGTCCACCGCTTACCGTGCTCCCACAGTCAACGAACTCTATCTCAGCTTCCCCAATATCGCCCGCGGTTATGCAGTGGTGGGAAATCCCTATCTCGAACCGGAAACCAGCAATGGCTTCGAAGTCGGAGCGAAATATCAGAACGGTGATACAACCGGGGGCATCACTGCTTTCCATAACAAATATCGGAACTTCATAGAGCAGGATCAGACGACCACATCGCTCTTTCCCGGCCCGGGTGGTAGCCCAACGGGCTCCTTGTTTACCTATATTAATCGCGCGCACGTGGAGATTTCAGGCGTAGAGGCAAAGGTGAGACACGAGTTTTCCAACGGCTTCTTCGCGCATGCTTCTCTTGCCTACGCCTATGGAAAGGATACTGACACGAACGAGTTGATCCGCACGGTAGCGCCGGTCAAATCGATTGTTGGTATCGGTTACTCTGATGAGTCTTGGGGAACGGAACTAACAGGAATATTTGCGGGAGGGATGCGTGATGACCATGATGACGCGACTTTCGATGCTGGCGGTTACGGCATCGCCAACGTGACTGCCTGGTGGGAGCCGACGCAGACCAAAGGGCTTCGCATTCAGGCCGGGGTCTATAATATGTTCGACCGTAAATACTGGAACGCAGTGGGTGTTCGTGATGTCAATCCGAATACCGTCTCAAGCAGTAACCAGCCTGTTGATTTCTATTCCGAGCCGGGCCGCAGCTTCAAAATTTCTCTGACACAGAAATTCTAAGCCGCTCGTCTTTAATCATGGAATGGGCGGCCTCGGTCGCCCATGTCATTTCAACGGCAGTACAGATACCCGCCCTTCCGCTCCAGCACGTCCAAATGCAGATGGTCCTGATGGGTGGCATCGCTGCCGGGGGAGAGGACTGTACGGAAAAACAAACAGGCGGCGGTGGTAATGGAGCGTTGGAAGGCGCCTTCCATGGTGCCGTCTTCGGCCCTCGGTTTCATCACCAGAGGTTCGCCCTTGTCGAATGTCATCGTGGCAATGTCGACGGCATTGCCCTTGGCGTGTTCGGACATCTTGCCCGTGGCCGCACTATTGCGGTTGCGGCAGATATAGGTGGAGGCGTTTCCAAAGGCTGTGACCTGGCGGTCGGGCATGGCGATTTTGGCGGTGGGGAGGACGATGTCCTTCGTCCAGCGGGAAAGCGCGAGCGCTGCCTCGCAACGCATCGTTCCCTTCGGCTCGAGCTTGATGCCGGGCAGCACCGCGGCGACTTCCAGCGGCGAGGCAATGCCGCAACCATCTTCCTCGCCCTTGATTGGCTCGATCTCTCGAAACTCGGCGCCAAGTTCTTTCAGTTGCGACAGACAGGCTTTCAGCTCTTCCGGGTTCTCCTGCTTCACTGGTTCGGGCGCGGGTTCTTCGGCTTTCTTTTCCTCGACTGGTTTGCCGTCGGCAGGCTTTCCATCCGTGGCTTTGTCCGTCTCCTGCTTTCCATCCTCCGATTTCTTCTCGCTAGCCGTCTCGCTGGCTTTATCGCTCCCTGCCGGTACAGCCTCCTGAGAGCTTGGGGTCTCGGGTTTGTCCTGCGGCTTTGGCACCGTGTTTTCCGGCGGGGGCTGGACCTGCTCTTGCGAGGCCTCGCCTTTCCTCGGTGAGGTTGGCTGTTCAGGCGTTTCCTGCTGAGGTTTGGCTTCTGGAACTGGAACCTGTTTGGGTGGTTCGGATGCAGCGATCAGCAAGGATGCCGCGGCCAGAATGAAGAAACGTTGAAGCATGTTGGTCTGTCGCCCCCTGTTGCGCAATTGGTTGCGCGAAAGCGACAACGCGCCAATGAGCCATCCGGTTCAGGCGTGCCCGCAAATCCGCTTGCCAAGGACGCCTGTTGCCGCTAACAATTTCATCCATGAACACAACGTCGAAGAACATTGCGATCTGGTGGTGGGGCAGCTAAGGCGGCCTTGACCAGTCATGTTCACACGACACGTCCAAGCCGCCCGAAATTTCAGGCGGCTTTTTTGTTATTTTGCCGCCGGTCATCAACGGGTCTAAAAAACGGGAACTGCAAGTAAATGGTTACAATCACTCAGGATGACGGTTCGGAAACCTACCAGACCAAGGGCGGCATCAAGGTCTCGCGCACGCGTCGCGCCGCCGATTATGCCAGCGCGATCGACAGCTATGTCGACGGTCTTGATTCCCGTCGCGGCGCGGTCTTCTCATCCAATTACGAATATCCTGGCCGCTATACCCGTTGGGATACCGCGATCATCGATCCGCCGCTTGGCATTTCCTCCTTCGGCCGCAAGATGTGGATCGAGGCTTATAATGGTCGCGGCGAAGTGTTGCTGTCCTTTATTGCAGAGAAGCTGAAAGCAACACCGGATCTGACGCTGGGTGCATTGACGGCTCGCCGTCTCGATCTCATGGTCAATGAGCCGGACCGTGTCTTTACCGAGGAAGAGCGTTCCAAGATCCCGACGGTCTTTTCGCCGCTGCGCGCCATTGTCGATCTGTTCTATTCCAGCGCGGATTCCGCCATCGGCCTTTTCGGTGCCTTCGGTTACGATCTTGCCTTCCAGTTTGACGCCATCAAGCTTTCGCTGCAACGCCCGGAAGATCAACGCGATATGGTTCTCTTCCTGCCGGATGAAATTCTGGTGGTGGATCACTATTCCGCCAAGGCCTGGATTGATCGCTACGATTTCGAAAAGGCCGGTGTGACCACACTCGGCAAGTCGGAAGAGACCGCGCAGGAGCCGTTCAAGACAACCGACACGATCCCGCCGCGTGGCGACCATCATCCTGGCGAATATTCCGAACTGGTGGTGAAGGCGAAGGAAAGCTTCCGCCGTGGCGACCTTTTCGAAGTAGTGCCGGGCCAGAAGTTCATGGAGCGCTGCGACAGCAATCCATCGGCCATTTCCCGTCGCCTGAAGGCGATCAATCCGTCGCCCTATTCCTTCTTCATCAATCTCGGCCATCAGGAATATCTGGTCGGCGCCTCGCCGGAAATGTTCGTGCGCGTCTCCGGCCGCCGTATCGAGACCTGCCCGATTTCCGGCACCATCAAGCGCGGCGACGACCCGATTGCCGATAGCGAACAGATCCTCAAGCTACTGAACTCGAAGAAGGATGAGTCCGAACTGACCATGTGCTCGGACGTCGACCGCAACGACAAGAGCCGCGTCTGCGAGCCGGGCTCAGTCAAGGTCATTGGCCGCCGCCAGATCGAGATGTATTCACGCCTCATCCACACGGTGGACCATATCGAAGGCCGTCTGCGCGACGATATGGATGCCTTCGATGGCTTCCTGTCCCATGCCTGGGCTGTAACCGTCACCGGTGCGCCAAAACTCTGGGCCATGCGGTTCATCGAGAAGCATGAAAAGAGCCCGCGCGCATGGTATGGTGGCGCCATCGGCATGGTCGGCTTCAATGGCGACATGAACACCGGACTGACGCTGCGCACCATCCGCATCAAGGATGGGATTGCAGAAGTCAGAGCAGGGGCGACGCTTTTGAACGATTCCATTCCACAGGAAGAAGAAGCGGAAACCGAACTGAAGGCATCGGCCATGATTGCAGCCATTCGCGATGCGAAAGCCCAGAACTCCACCGTCGGCAAGCGTGATGCCGCAAAGGTCGGAACCGGTGTGAAAATCCTGCTGGTGGATCACGAAGACAGCTTCGTGCATACGCTCGCCAACTATTTCCGCCAGACGGGTGCAACGGTATCCACCGTACGCACGCCCGTTCCGGCAGAAATCTTCGAGCGCTTCCAGCCGGATCTCGTGGTTCTGTCGCCTGGACCTGGCAACCCCAGCGATTTCGATTGCAAGGCGACGATCAAGGCTGCGCGTTCTCGCGATCTGCCGATCTTCGGCGTGTGCCTCGGGCTTCAGGCGCTGGCGGAAGCCTATGGGGGCGAGTTGCGCCAACTGGCAATTCCCATGCATGGCAAGCCCTCGCGCATCCGCGTGCTGGAACCCGGTCTCGTCTTCTCCGGCCTTGGCCGCGAAGTAACGGTCGGTCGCTACCACTCCATCTTTGCCGACCCTGCTACGCTCCACCGCGATTTCATGATCACGGCGGAAAGCGAAGACGGCACGATCATGGGGATCGAGCACACGAAGGAGCCGGTCGCGGCGGTGCAGTTCCACCCGGAATCGATCATGACGCTCGGCGGCGATGCCGGCATGCGGATGATTGAGAACGTGGTGACGCATCTGGTGCGCAAGGCAAAGACCAAGGCTGCCTGATTACAAATCCTTGGCGGCGTCTTTGGACGCCGCCATGTCTCCTGCTTTGCGTGAGCGCTGGTGAAAGTCCTAAAATATATATTTCTGGTTTTCTTGCTGGGCTTCATCGGCATTGCGCTTGGCGTGGCTGTGCCGAGACCACTTACGCACAGTGAGACCACCACCGGCGAGACGTCCCGCCGTATCCTGGTTCTCAGCAACCCCATCCACACCGATATCGCGGTGCCGGCGGATGCGGAGTTGTTGTCGCGCTTTGCCTTTCTGCGCGATGCCGATCTCGAGATCGATCATCCTGGTCTTCGCTATATCGTCTTCGGCTGGGGCGGGCGGGCATTCTACACCCAGACACCCACATGGGCCGATCTGCGACCGATGCCTGTGTTGAAGAGCCTTACCCTTGACCGTTCGGTCATGCATGTGGCGCTGGCTGGCGATATCGCTCTTGCCGACCCCAGCGTCTTGCCTGTTGATCTGTCTGCTCCGGGATATGAAAGACTGATCGATTTCATTGCCGCGAGTTTTTCCCAGGCGGATGGCGAGCAGGTCCCGCTTCCCGGCCAGTCCTACGGCAAGGACGATGCGTTTTTTGAAGCCGAAGGTTGGTTCAATGTGCTGGTGGGCTGCAATATCTGGACGGCTGCCGCGCTTCGACAGGCGGGCGTGAGCACCGGTTGGTGGACGCCCTTGCCGCGCCTTCTGACGGCGTCTTTGCGGTTGCATAATGATGCGGGCGTCTTTTCCGCAGGGTTTCTTCCGGTTGGCAGATAGCGATAGCGACAGTCGAGCCGGTGAATTCTGTGGCTTATATCCCTCGGTCCTGAACGACATCTCCGCCGCAACACTTCGTCTCCCCGCGAATTGACACGGCCCCATCGCTCGGATGACATAGCGCCACAAAAGCCCTGCGCAGAGAAAGTCCAACAAATGCTCGACTTGCACCAACTGCTGATCGTCTATGTCGCCTATATCATCGCAGTTGCGAGCCCAGGTCCGAGCAATATGACGATCATGGGGAACGCTATGAGCCAGGGCAGGGCGCCGGCCATCGTGCTCGCGCTTGGGGTCATGACGGGCTCTCTCACCTGGGCGGCTATTGCCGCGACGGGGCTATCGGCTGTGCTCGCCACCTATGCCAATGCGCTCTTCGTCATCAAGATCGCCGGTGGCTTCTATCTGCTTTATCTCGCCTACAAATCCGCACGCTCTGCCTTTGCCAAGGCTCCGCAGGCTGAGCCCGGCATTGCGACAAGCAGCAGGGCGGATTATGGCAAGCTTTATCGCCGTGGCCTGCTGCTGCACCTCACCAATCCGAAGGCGGTTCTGGGGTGGCTCGCCATCATGTCGCTTGGCCTCAAACCCGGCGCCGGGCCTGCAACGCTTGCAGCGATTATCTGCGGGTGCGCGTTGCTCGGCCTCGTGATCTTCTGCGGTTATGCCCTGCTATTTTCAACGGCACCCGCAATCCGGATTTATCAGAAAGCCAAGCGTTCCATTGAGGTGACGCTGGCGCTGTTCTTTGGTTTTGCAGGCATCAAACTGCTGCTCAGCAGGGTTTAGCGAGCGCGGCAGATGGCGGTCGGATCGAAGCCGACCGGTGGCAATCCATTTCAGGCAGCCTGAGATCGGAGCCCCATCGTGAATGGAGCACGGCAAAATTTGCAGATCAATGACGCGATGAGAACCGATATCGCCAACTCGGTTCTATGCTGGCTGGCAACCGTCGATGCCGATGGGACGCCCAATGTCACGCCGAAGAAAATCTTTTCCTCCTTTGGTGACGATCGTATCGTCGTGGCTGACATTGCCTTCAGCAATACTGTTCGAAATATCCGCGCGCACCCTGCGGTATGCGTCAGCTTCATCGACGTCTTTCGCCAGCGTGGCTTCAAAGTGACGGGCCAGGCTGTGATTATCGGGCCAGACGACACTGATTTTTCCACTGTTGGCGCGCGGTTGTTGCAAATGGGGGGCGATGATTTTCCCATCCGCCATATTATCTCCATCCAGATGGAGAAGGTTTCCCGTATCCTGGCGCCAAGCTATCGGCTTTTCCCGGATCGAACCGATGGCGAGAGGATGGCGAGCGCCTATCAAACCTATGGTGTCGCGCCCATCCGATCCGGCCCGGCTGGCAGATGTGTCTGCGCGCCTCGATCAAGCAAGCGTTTTGATGTTCGGAAAGTGAGTTTTCATGTCGAGCGACAAACCATCCTTCACCCGCGTCTGCCCCATCCTGCGCATCTTCGATGAGACCAAGGCGCGGGAGTTCTACGTCAACTTCCTCGGCTTTTCGGTGGATTGGGAGCATCGCTTTGGCGATAATTTTCCGCTCTACATGCAGGTCTCGCGTGCAGGCCTCGTCCTTCACCTAAGCGGGCACCATGGCGATGCGACGCCTGGTTCGACTGTGTTTGTCGAGACTGTCGGTGTGGAAGCCTACCAGCGCGAGCTTGCGGTGAAAGATTACACCTACATGAGGCCCGGCATCGAGCCGCTGCCCTGGGGACTGCAGATGGAGGTGACCGATCCTTTCGCCAACCGCATCCGCTTCTGCGAGCGGCAAGAGGCGAAAAGCGCTTGACCCTGCGGTCAGATTAAATCATAGAACGCGCCAACAGCGAACCGCCTGCACGAACCCTCGTGCGGGCGGTTCGTGCGTTTTAAGGGTCATTTCTGCAATTCGTTTGCATCTGCACGGGGTTTCGTCATGAATGCTGAAGGTAACGCTCTCGTCCGAAAGCTGGCTTTCTGGGGCATTCCGTTTTCGTTTCTCGTCCTTGGACTGAAACTCTCGGCATGGTGGGTCACGGGCTCGGTCGCGCTTTTGTCCGACGGTCTGGAGTCGACCGTCAACGTGGTTGCGGCCTTCATTGCCTATTTCGTCATCCGTTATGCGCAAAAGCCTGCCGATGACGATCACCAGTTCGGCCATCACAAGGCGGAATATATATCTGCCGTGGTCGAAGGTGTGTTGATCGTCGTGGCCGCTCTCCTGATCGTCAAGGAAGCCTGGGGCGGATTGTTCGAGCCGCGCTTGCCAGAGGCGCCGGTGCTAGGTCTGGCGATCAACGCCTTTGCGGGCGGACTGAATGCCGTCTGGGCAACCATTCTGATCCGCGTCGGTCGCAAGCATGCTTCGCCGGCGTTAACGGCCGATGGTCATCACATCATGTCGGATGTCGTGACTTCGATCGGTGTCCTGATTGGCCTCGTGCTGGCGATCGTCACGGGCTATGCGATCCTCGACCCGCTGCTCGCCATTCTGGTTGCCATCAATATTCTCATCCAGGGCTCCAAGGTCATTCTCCATTCGCTCGGCGGGCTGATGGACAAGGCGGTGGAGCCAGAGGAGGACGAGGCGATCAAGAAGGCGATCGCGGAAAATTCCGCTGGCGTGCTCAATGTGCATGACTTGAAGACCCGCAGGGCAGGGGCGGCGGCTTTCATCGATTTTCACGTCGTCGTGCCCGCCAGCATGTCGGTGGGCGCGGCGCATGAGATTTGCGATCGCCTTGAAGATGCCATAAGGGGCGTGATACCCGGCGCCACGCTTGCCATTCACGTCGAGCCTGAAAGCGAACAGGCCCATGGCGTCCGCGTCAATGTTTTAGAACCAGGAGTTTAAGCCATGTCAGTGACGGATGTTTCCGGCCTGTCCCAGCTGGGCGCGCAGGTCGCGGCCCCTGAAAATCCAGAAAGTGCCGTTCTGGAGCGCGTCCCGAACGGCAATGCGGGAACGGATTACGTCGTGCGCTTCACTGCGCCGGAATTTACCTCGCTCTGCCCGATGACCGGACAGCCGGATTTTGCCCATATCGTCATCGATTACATTCCGGGTGATTTCCTGGTGGAATCGAAGTCTCTGAAGCTCTTTCTGCATTCCTTCCGCAATCACGGCGCATTTCACGAGGATTGCTCGATCTACATCGCCAAGCGCCTCGTCGACCTGCTGTCGCCGAAGTGGTTGCGCATCGGCGCCTACTGGTATCCGCGCGGTGGTATCCCGATCGATGTTTTCTGGCAGACCGGGCCAGCGCCCGAAGGCGTCTGGCTGCCGGATCAAGGTGTAGCGACCTATCGCGGTCGCGGCTGACAGCCTGTCCAGCAATCTCCGCTGGTTACCTAGAAATCGTGGCGTCTACGCTTTGGATTGTTAGGCTACGGGAGTTCTGGCACAGGCTTCATAGAGGCTCAGACGAAAGAGCTATCGTCGCCTGAGTCGAAGTCCATGTCGTTGCTGCTATCGTCATAACTCGTGTCGTTGTCGTCCGGCGTATAGTCCGCCTGCTGGACGTCATTGTCGTTGTTATCGGCGTTGGCCTGCTGTGGGTCGTCGCCGTAATAGTTGTTGATCACGGTTTCTTCGACCGGCGCATTGCCAACCGGGTTGCCGCCGGAAAATGGCGATCCCCAGCCGGATGAGGCCATGTGGTTGGAGAAAATTCCGCTCAAGGAATTGGCGAGCAGCATGCCGCCGGCCACGCCCGCTGCAGTGCCAAGCGCACCCTGGAGGAATCCTCCGCCTCCGCCACTGGCGCGTCCGAAGCCGGAGGCCTGCTGGCTCCACGGACCGCTCGGCTGCTGCGCATCCTGACTTCTACCCCAGGGTCCAGCGGTCTGCCCGGACATGTCGTTGCGGTAGGTCGACTGCGGTTGTGGCGGCTGTGGGGTTGGTGCAGGAGCGGGCGCCTGCGGCTGGTTGGTGCCGAATATGGAGCTCAGAAAACCGCCCTGGGTGCCGCGCTGCTGGTCGCCGGCGCCGGATTCGAGCTGGTGGATACGCTCTTCAAGCTGCTTGATGTGGGCGGCTGCGGCTTCCAGGCCCTTTTCCTGCACGATCACGGCCTGTGCAAGGTAATAAGGCGCGTAGTGCTGATCGCGAACCGACTGGTCTATCAGCGCTTCCGCTTGAGGGTCCCGCGGGGTGGACGATGCGGTCCTGATTCTGTCGAACAGGCCCTTGAGCAGTTGGGTTTCTTCTGGTGACATCTCTTGCCTCCTTGGCATGTCGAGAAACGCATACCAAGGAGGTAGAGTTCAAATCGGATTTTTCAAAGCCCCGATTTCTTACATTTCTGTAATCCGATACCTCATCCGCCGAAGGCAAGGGAGAGGCCGGCGAGCGCTGTCAGGGCGCCAGCGATACGGGCGGCGGTGGAACCGAAGCGCGAGACGCCCAGACCAAGGGCCACGCCGGCAAGATGCAGAAGTGCCGTGGCGATCATGAAGCCGATGCCGAACTGCAGCGCGCCCGCCGTTCCGAGTTCACCGCCATGGGCATGGCCATGGAAGAGCGCGAAGACACCGACGATGGCCGCTGCCGCAATGGTCGGCACTTTGGCTGCCATGGCCACCAGAAGGCCAAGGCCGATAACGGAGGCGAGAATGGCAGGCTCGACGAAAGGCAGATGAACACCATAGACAGCCAGGAAGAAGCCCACTGCCATGGTGCCGACGAAGGCTGCCGGAACGGCCCATAATGCATTTTTGCGGCCATCTGTCGTGGCGATCTGCGATGCCCAAAGACCAACCGCCACCATGGCGAGGATATGGTCCGCGCCGAAAAGCGGATGCGACACGCCGGCCATGAAGGAGCCGTGCTCTTCCGGGTTCAGGTGGGCAAAAGCGGGCAGGGTGGTGGCACCGAGGCTGGCGCCGGCAAGAATAAGTCTTTTGAACATCGTTCCCTCTTCTAATGTGTGGTCGGGTGCCGGCCGTCCTTGGGATAACGGTCACACCTTATCGCAGCCAACGATATGTCGATTCAGAAGAGCCTGTCCATGCGGCATTTGCCGGTGGTCCATGGATTGATCGCTTTTATTAAGCAGTTCCTCGCCTTGTCTTTTTCGCTCATTGTTTTACGACACAAATCACACTATGTCCGATAGGTACTGAATTATGTTGGAGACCGTCCGTATGAACGAAGAAGAAGACGACAAGAGCAAGGAACTGCCGATCGGTAAGGAAACGGAAGCGAATCTTTTCAAGTCGCGTTCGATCTTCATTTATGGCGGGATTACCCAGGAACTGGCGCAGAAGGTCTGCACGCAGCTTGTCGCCCTTGCTGCTGCAAGCGATGACGACATCCGCGTCTACGTCAATTCGCCAGGCGGCCACGTCGAGTCCGGCGACAGCATCCACGACATGATCAAGTTCATCAAGCCGAAGGTCTATATCATCGGCACGGGCTGGGTCGCATCTGCTGGTGCGCTGATCTACGTATCGGTGCCGAAGGAACGTCGTCTTTGCCTGCCCAACACCCGCTTCCTTCTGCACCAACCCTCCGGTGGCACGCGCGGCATGGCTTCCGATATCGAAATCCAGGCTCGCGAAATCATCAAGATGAACCAGCGCCTAATCAAGATCTTCTCCAAGGCCACTGGCCAGACGGAAGAAAAGATCGCCAAGGACATCGATCGCGACTACTGGCTCGGCGCAGACGATGCCGTCTCCTATGGTCTCGTCGGCAAGATCGTCGAGCACCAGTCGGAAGTCTGACGGACTTCGCGACGTATCGATGTAAATGAAAGCCCGTGCCGGTGAAAGCTGGCGCGGGCTTTTGCTTTGTGGTCAAGCGAGAATGCCGGAAGGTACTCGGAATGCCTGCAACGGCCTTGCACGACTCTGCGTTTTTTGGTCAGCCTCTGAGCGAAATATTATGCGGGTAGGCCATGTTCAAAGATTTCTCCCTTCAAGCCTTGTTCATGGGCTGCCTCACGGCTTTCGTCGGCTTTGCCAGCTCCTTCGCCGTGGTGCTGCAGGGCTTGAAGGCTGTCGGCGCAACGGATTTCGAGGCGGCATCGGGGCTGATGGCGCTGTCCGTCTCCATGGGGCTTTGCGCCATCGTGTTGTCGGTTGCGACGAGACTGCCGGTCAGCATTGCATGGTCTACGCCGGGTGCTGCACTTCTGGCGACGACGGGTGTCATCGAAGGCGGCTTTCCGGCAGCGGTGGGTGCTTTCATCATCTGTGCCGCGTTCATCATCATTGCAGGCTTGTTCAAGCCGCTCGGTCGGGCAGTGGCCTCCATTCCGGCACCGCTTGCCAATGCCATGCTCTCCGGCGTCATCATTGGTCTCTGCTTTGCGCCGATCAAGGCCATCGGCTTCAATCCCGCACTCGGTCTGCCGATCATTCTGGCTTGGATCGTCGTCGGCGCGTTCAAGCGCCTTTTTGCCGTGCCAGCAGCGCTTGTCGCGTTCGTGCTGGTGATGATCTTTGGTGTGGACATTCCCGCCGGGGCTTTCGATGCGCTGGCGCAATCGCTTACACCGCCGATGGAATGGGTGACGCCGAGTTTCAGCCTGCATGCCGTGGTTTCCATCGCCCTGCCGCTTTTCATCGTCACCATGGCGTCTCAGAATATTCCCGGCATCGCGGTGTTAAAGGTCAACCATTACGATCCGCAGCCCGGACCACTCTTTGCCACGACAGGCTTCTTCTCAATTCTTTCGGCACCCTTTGGTGGCCATGCGGTGAACCTTGCGGCGATCACCGCTGCGATGTGTGCGGGCGAGGATGCCCATCCCGATCCCAGGCGCCGCTACTGGGCGGCAATCATTGGCGGTGTCGGCTACATCATCCTTGGCCTGCTGGCCGGTGTCGTCACCGCTTTCGTTGCGCTGGCGCCGCCCATTCTTATCCAGGCGGTGGCGGGGCTTGCACTCGTCGGTGCCTTTTCGGGTTCGGCGGTTGCAGCCTTCAAGGAGCCGGAAACACGCGAAGCGGCAGCGATTACATTTCTCGTAACAGCGTCCGGGCTTTCCTTCGCGGGGATTTCCGGCGCTTTCTGGGGACTGCTTGGAGGAGGGTTGATGATGGCGCTTCAGCGGGCGGTGGTCGCTATAAGAGCGCGTTCTCTAAAATGACGGGTGACGGCAGAAGATTACTTGTCAGATCAAAAACCGCTGTTTATAGAAAATGCATGACCAATTGCACCGAGACCTTTTCCGGCATGAGCGCGCAGATTTCTGCGAATGCTTCGCCGTGCGGTGCACTCTCGCTTCTTAGCCTCGACCTTACACGCGGTTGCCGGGTCCAGTGAGGAGCGCCCGGCGGCCGAAAGCCCGCTGGTGCCAATGCTCCTCAACTCGAAATCTCATTTCATTCTGGATTTAAGGCCCGACCAAGGGCACGGCGTCTGCCAGTGGCTTATCAGCCCGCGGATGCTTGAAGGAGCAAAACGATGGACGCGAAGACAAACACCATTTCCAAGGGCATGCCTGAAGCCGGCGTCAAATATCGCCCCTATCCCACCATCAACATTCCCGATCGCACATGGCCAAGCAAAACCATCGAGAAAGCGCCGATCTGGTGTTCGGTGGATTTGCGTGACGGCAACCAGTCGCTGGTCAATCCGATGGGTCATGACCGTAAGGCACGCATGTTCAAGCTGCTGTTGGACATGGGCTTCAAGGAAATCGAGATCGGCTTCCCGTCCGCCTCGCAGACGGATTTCGACTTCGCCCGCTGGTGCGTGGAAGAGGGCAATGTACCCGATGACGTGTCGCTGCAGGTCCTGGTGCAGTGCCGCCCGGAACTGATCACCCGCACCTTCGAGGCGCTGGAAGGCGCCAAGAACCCGATCATCCATTTCTACAACTCCACCAGCGAATTGCAGCGCCGCGTGGTATTTGGCAAGGACGTCCATGGCATCAAGCAGATCGCCGTCGATGCGGCGAAGATGATTACCGACATGGCGGCGAAGGCCGGCGGCGGTTACCGCTTCGAATATTCGCCTGAAAGCTTCACCGGCACAGAACTGGAAGTGGCGCTGGAGATCTGCAACGCGGTGATCGACGTCGTGAAGCCGACGGCCGACAACAAGCTGATCCTGAACCTGCCCTCCACCGTGGAAATGGCAACGCCCAACATCTATGCCGACCAGATCGAGTGGATGTGCCGCAACATCGACAACCGCGAAAACGTCATCATTTCGCTGCATCCGCATAACGACCGCGGCACGGGTATCGCGGCCACCGAACTCGGCCTGATGGCCGGTGCCGACCGCGTGGAAGGCACGCTGTTCGGCAATGGCGAGCGCACAGGCAATGTGGACGTGGTGACACTGGCTCTGAACATGTATACCCAAGGTGTGGACCCGGAACTGGATTGCACCGATATCGAGCGCATCAAGGCCGTCTACGAATATTCTAACGAAATGACGATCCCTGAGCGGCACCCTTATGTCGGCGAGCTGGTCTACACCGCCTTCTCCGGCTCGCATCAGGATGCGATCAACAAGGGCATGAAGGCGATCAAGGTTGCCAATCACCCGGTCTGGGAAGTGCCCTATCTGCCGATCGACCCGAAGGATGTCGGACGTTCCTACGAGGCGATCATCCGTATCAACTCGCAGTCCGGCAAAGGCGGCATCGCCTATATCCTGCAGGAGGATTACGGCCTCAACCTGCCGCGCAATCTGCAGGTGGAATTCCGCGAGGACATTCAGCGCATCACCGATGAGGAAGGCGTGGAACTGCCAGCCAAGCGCATCTATGAACGCTTCATGGAGCGCTATGTGACGCAGTCCAATGCACGCCTGAAATTCGTCGATCACCACACCTATCCGGCAGGCGATTTCAAGGGCGTGCGCGTCGTGGCCGCCGAAATCATGGACAAGGGCGAGGTGAAGCGGATCGAGGGCAAGGGAACGGGTCCGATCGATGGCTTCATCAACGCGCTGTCCACCTATCTCGGCATTGATCTGTCGGTGAACGACTATTCCGAACACTCGCTGCAGCACGGCTCCAACGCATCGGCCATCGCCTATGTGGAAATGGAGCACCCGGGCGGCAAGCTCTTCGGCGCGGGTATTAACACCAACATCGTGGGTGCTTCGCTGGAGGCAATCGTGTCTGCCGCCAACCGCGTGTTGGAAGAGCGGGCGAAGTAAGGCTGGTACTTCGCCTCACTCTGTAACAAGGAAAAGCCGGAGGAAGCCTACTCCTCCGGTGCCTGCTCCACCGGGTTGCCGAAGCCCAGGGGGCGGCCATTATGGTAGAAGACGCGAATGTCTTCCAGCTCGATGCCGGTTGATTTCTCGTTGAGGCTGAAACGTTCGCAGGTCACGTCCCATGTTCCGGGGCCGCCGGAGATATTGAAGAGGTTATAGCCGGCGCGCGGCTTTTCTGCTCCTGGTCCCTGGCTTGCGGATGCAATGCCGACGACGGGGATGTGGTCCTGACCCCTATGGGTGCTTAGCCAGTAAACGGTGTTGAGGTGGGTGTGGCCGTGCAGTACGAGTTCTGCGCCGCCGGTGCCGAGTGCTGCGGCAAAGCGGCGAATGCCGATCATGCGTTTATGGGTCGCGGCAGCACCACGCACCGGCGGGTGGTGGATCATCACCACGCGAAATAGCCCCTGTTCACCGGCCTTTTTCAGCAGATCCGCCGTGGCGCGTGCCTGGCGACGGCCGAAATAGCCCGTCGCGGAAAAGGGTGGTGTGGCGATGGAGGTAGAGCAGCCGATGAGCGCCACAGGGCCGCGAACCCGCATATAGGGGAAAATCTTCAGGTCCTCGTTCCAGCTATCCGCATCGCCATCGCCGCGCACATAAGGATACCAAGCGGCCATGGCCTTGTCGTGCGCGCCGGGAACATAGGCGTCGTGGTTGCCGGGTACGACCGAGACTTTCAGCGGATCGCCCACTTCCTCCAGCCAGTCGGCGGCGGCGCGGATTTCGATGCCGGTGGCGAGATTGACGAGGTCGCCAGTAATTGCGACGTGATCGGGCGCCTTGGTTTCCATATCGTCCACCAAACGCTCCAGCGTATCGGTGAAAAGATGCTTGCGGCGGTTGAGCCGCCAGTTCACAAAGCCGGTGATGCGCTTGGAGGCCAGTTCGCGGAAAGTGAGCTTGGGCAATGGCCCGAGATGAACGTCAGAAATATGGGCGAGCTTGAACATGGGGTCAGACATATCGTATCCGTGTTGAGGCGTGCAATGCGAAACCTCGGTATTTCAAGGGGATAAGCGCTTCAATCGGGCAAGTTGACGGAGAGTTGAACTTTGAGTGAGAACCGCAAGCTCAGTGAAGGGTTCCGGCAGCTGTTTCGGAATATCGCCAAAAGGATCGTGCACGGGTTCTTTTTTATGCGCCGCGGCATGACCCTTGGGGTGCGCGCCGCCTGTTTCGATGATCAGGGACGCATCTTCCTCGTGCGGCATACCTACGTCTCCGGCTGGCACATGCCGGGCGGCGGTGTCGAGCGAGGGGAAACCGGATTGCAGGCGCTGCACAAGGAAATCCGGGAAGAGGGCAATCTGGTTGCCGTGTCTGTGCCGGAACTTGTCCATGTCTATTTCAACAATCGCACCAGCGACCGTGACCATGTGCTGTTCTATCGCCTCACTGTCAGGCAGACCGCTGTGAAGGCGGCGGATCGTGAGATTGCCGAGAGCGGGTTCTTCCAGCTCGACGCGCTGCCCAATGAGACCACATCTGCCACGCGTCGTCGCCTTGCGGACCTGTCCGGTCACGCTCCGCCTGACGATTACTGGTAGCGTCCCGCCAAGCGCGCGCGATCATGGGCTTTTTCAAGCTCCAGTTCAGGTCCGACCGGAACGATGCCGGTCGGGTTGATCGTCTTGTGGCTGCGGTAATAGTGCTCCTTGATGTGACGCATATCCACCGTCTCCGGCACGCCGGGCGTCTGGAACAGGTCTCGCAGATAGCCCGTCAGGTTCGGGTAATCGTGAATGCGGCGGATATTGCACTTGAAGTGACCGACATAAACAGGATCGAAACGCACCAGTGTGGTGAACAGCCGCCAATCGGCTTCGGTCTGTTCCGGGCCCAAAAGGAAGCGTTGGTTTGAAAGCTGCTCCTCAAGCATGTCCAGCGTCTCGAATACCTTGATGGCACTTTCTTGATAGGCGTCCTGCGTGGTGGCGAAGCCCGCCTTGTAGACGCCGTTATTGACGGTGTCGTAGATGAGGTCGTTGAGCGCATCGATTTCGCCTCGCTTTGCTTCTGGGTAGAAATCGAGTTCCGATCCGGTCAATGCATCGAAGGCGCTGTTGAACATGCGGATAATCTCCGCCGACTCATTGGAGACGATGGTGTTCTGCTGCTTGTCCCAGAGCACCGGTACGGTGACGCGGCCGGAATAGTGCGGATCGGCCTTGGTATAAACCTGCCAGAGAGCCGACGATCCGAAGAGATGATCCTCAGTCGCGCCCGGCACGCGCTCTGCCTCAGGCTTGAATTCCCAGCCATTTTCCAGCATCAGCGGATCGACCACGGAAACCGGGATGTAGTCTTCGAGTTTCTTCAGCTTGCGGAAGATAAGTGTGCGGTGCGCCCAGGGACAGGCAAGCGAGACGTAGAGGTGGTAACGGTCCTTCTCTGCCTTGAAGCCGCCCTGGCCGGAGGGGCCGGGCTCGCCATCGGCAGTGATCCAGTTACGGAACTGCGAGGCGCTGCGTTTGAAGTGCCCCTTGGTTTCCTTTGTGTCGTACCACACATCCTTCCAAACGCCGTCTACCAGCATGCCCATCTGCTATCTCCTTGTTTCGTCACTCACTCTAGGATGGGAAGGCGCTAAAGCGAACCCTCGCATCGATGAACAATGCGTTCTCGCTTCGTGAATGCGGCGGTGCGGCCTTTTGTTCTGGACCCTGCGATAATTTCCTGATATCCGCGATGTTCATATTGCTGAGGAAATTTTGATCTATGACCGAACCACGGACGCTCCGACGACGCTGACGCTCTTCTTGCCCTGTCAGGCAATGTCAGGCGCACCGTCACACATCGTCATGTCCGTATTCAACGTTCCGGTCTCCTCATGTCCAAGCACGAACTTGTCTACCTCACCGAGGACGCGTCGCACGACGCCGTTATCGAACTTATCAATGCAGAAGCTTTTGGTCCTGGCCGGCATACGCGGGCTGCCGCGCGCATCCGCGAGCAGGGGCCGCACGACCGTTCGCTCTCCTTCATCTGCGCCGATGATGGCGAGACCATCGCATCGGTGCGGATGACGCCGGTTCGGGCCGGTGAGGTCAACGGCCATATGCTGGGACCGCTGGCGGTGCGGCCATCGCACAAGAATATGGGGATCGGGCGTGAACTGGTGCGGATTGCGATTGCCGCCGCCAAGCGTAAGGGTTCGGACGCAGTCATCCTGATTGGCGATCCGCCCTATTACATGCCGCTCGGTTTCGAGAAGGTCGCTTATGGCGCGCTCGATTTTCCAGGTCCGGTCGACATGAACCGTGTGCTCGTGGTGCCGCTGGCGGATAACGTTCATCAGCGGCTCAGAGGCGAAATTGGCTGGCAGCCATTCGACGGCAAGACCGAAGAAAAGCAGGAAGAGCTTGTGTTCGAGCTGCCGCTCCGCGCTGTCGGTTGACGCAAAACGCTCTTTGACGCCTTGACACTGCCCGCCTGACCTAAGCAACGTGCGCCGCACATTGAGTTCGGGTCGCAAGGGGGCGATGATGACGTCGATTACGATGAACGATGCGTTGGATCGCGCAGGCGCCGGTGCTTATCAGCGCAGGCTGATGGGTATCTTCGGTCTGGTCTGGGCGGCGGATGCCATGCAGGTGCTGGCGGTAGGTTTTACAGCCGCCTCGATTGCCGCGACCTTCGGGCTGACTGTCCCGCAGGCCTTGCAGACCGGCACCGCCTTCTTCCTCGGCATGTTGCTTGGCGCCATCGGCTTCGGGCGCATGGCGGACCGCTACGGTCGCCGTCGCGTGTTGATCGTGACCGTTGCCTGCGATGCGGTCTTCGGTATTCTCTCGATCTTCGCGCCGGATTTCACCATTCTTCTCGTGCTGCGCTTCCTGACGGGTGCGGCCGTCGGCGGCACGCTGCCGGTGGATTATGCGATGATGGCGGAGTTTCTTCCGGCGAAGAACCGCGGCCGCTGGCTGGTTCTTTTGGAGGGCTTCTGGGCGGTCGGCACGCTGGTCGTGGCCCTTGCCGCATGGCTTGCGAGCCTTTCGGGCGTCGAGGATGCATGGCGCTACATCTTTGCTGTCACCGCCTTTCCCGCGCTGATCGGCATCGGTCTGCGTTTCCTCGTGCCGGAATCGCCGCTTTACCTTTTGAGGACCGGCCGTTCGGAAGAAGCGAAAGTCGTCGTCAACTCCATGCTGAAGACCAATGGTCGCGCGATACTGGATGAGCGGACCGGCATTGCGCAGTCTGAAGCGTCGAAAGGGCAGGGCCTGTTTTCGCCAGCACTTCGCCAGCGCTCCATCATGATCCTGGCCATCTGGTTTCTGGTCTCGGTCTCCTATTACGGTGTCTTCACCTGGATGCCGGCGCGCCTTGCGGGCGAAGGTTTCGGCTTTGTGCGTGGCTATGGATTTCTGGTTCTGGTCGCACTCGCCCAGATCCCCGGCTATGCGCTGGCGGCCTACGGCGTGGAAAAATGGGGCCGCAAGCCCACATTGATCGGCTTCTGCCTGCTGTCTGCTCTCGGCTGCCTGCTCTTCACGCTGACCACCACCGGCGCGATGATCGCCACGTCACTGCTGCTGATGAGCTTTGCGCTTCTCGGCACCTGGGGCGCGCTCTACGCCTATACGCCGGAGCTCTACCCGACGGAATCCCGCGCCACCGGCATGGGTGCTGCAGGCGCCATGGCGCGGCTCGGCGGATTGCTGGCACCTTCGTTGCTTGGCTATGCCATTGCGCAAGGCTTCGGATTTGCCGTCGGCATCTTTGCCGGGCTTCTGGTGCTGGCGGCCATCGCTGCGACCATGATCAATGCGGAGACGCGTGAGGTTAGCCTGTCGTAAAACTCGTGAGCACATCGACCAGCCTGAGCGGGTTGTCTCGCTCAGGCGTAATTCCTCAGACCAGTGATTTCTTCAGATAGGTCATGGCGTAATCCGGCCCGAAATCTGCAATCACGCCAAAAATCTCGTACCCGCATTTCTGATAAAGCGTCAACGCGTCCGGGCTCATCGTGTCGATGTAAGCGCCGGTGCAGCCGCGTTTGCGGGATTCATCCTCGGCCATGCCAAGAAGCTTGGGGCCGAGGCCCTGGCCGCGCAACTCTTGCGGAATGAAGAGGAGGGCGGTGTAGAGCCAACCGCGTGCGGTGTGGCCGGAGAGACCACCGATGACGGCGCCATCATTGTCTTTCAGCGCGATGACCAGATCTTTCCATTCGGCGGGGCCGAAGCGCTGGAGGTTGTAGCCTTTCAGGGCGGCGAGGATGGCGGCCTTGGCGCTGTCGTCTGCGCCATCGGCCAGTTCGATGTCGTAGTGCATCTTATCTGCCTTCGCGCCACCAGAGAGCGGAGAAGGCGAGCAGCAGGGCGCCGAGACCAGCAAAGCCGGCAAACAGCGGCAAGCTGTTGACGCCTTTGAGCACCGTCTCGTCCGTCATGCGGATCAGCATGCGATCATTATCGGCAACGCGAACCTCACCGCGCACGGGGAGAATATCCGGGAGGACGACGCGATTGGCATCATCGACCACGCGGTGGACACTGCCACGGGTCGCATCGGCCAACGGTTTCAGCGTGTCCGTTGTGGAGATCATTGCCTTGAATTCCGGTGCGTCCACAGCGCCGACATGGACAAGCGTGGTAAAGTCGCCATTGGAGACTTCGTAGAGGCCTGTCTCATTCATCCGGCGCTCGATCTTGTAGAGACCCGGATCCGTCTGGGTGAAGTTCATCGTCTCGGTCTTGCCGGATGGGAACTTCACTGTCGCTTCGCCAGGATTGTCGCCGATCGTCTGGCGGGTAATTTCCAGCATGCGGCCATTGGCGCGCGCGGTCAGCGCCTCTTCCTCAAGTTCCGGCTCCTTCATCAGCCAGTGGGCGATGCGGCGATAGAGCGCCACATGCGGACCGCCGCCTTCGAAGCCGCGCGCCCAGAGCCAGCCCTGGTCCGAAAGCAGCATGGCAACGCGGCCTTCACCCTGGCGGTTCAGCACCAGAAGCGGATCTTGGCCGCTACCCAGCATCACCGTCTGGCCCTGCGGCTGTTCGACGCCGACGGTGCGGAACCAGCGGCCCCAATGGGGCGGCTCATCGCCTGAGCCTTCCAGACCGCGCGTCACTGGGTGCTTCTTTCCGGCGTCCGAGAGGCGCGGATAGAAGGCCCCTTGATTCACCTGACCGGTTGGCTGGGCAGGCAGAACCGATTCAAGCGGCGTCAGCGCAATTGAATCCTGACCGGCATGTTCGGGACCGGCAGCAATCAGCAACGCACCGCCCTTTTCAACATATTGGGCGATGTAATCATAATAGAGGATCGGCAGCACGCCGCGATGCTGGTAGCGGTCGAAGATGATCAGGTCGAAATCGTTGATCTTCTCGACGAAGAGCTCACGCGTCGGAAAGGCAATCAGCGACAGCTCGTTTATCGGCGTGCCATCCTGCTTTTCCGGTGGGCGCAGAATGGTGAAATGCACCAGATCGACGGAGGTGTCGGACTTCAACAGGTTGCGCCAGGCACGTTCACCGGCATGCGGTTCGCCGGAAACAAGAAGCACGCGCAGGTTCTGGCGGATGCCTTCGATAACGTGGACGGCGCGGTTATTGGTGGTGGTGACTTCGCCCGGCAGTTCGGCGACGGAGAACTCCATCACATTGTTGCCGCCGCGTGGCACCTTGAAGCTGAAGGGGATCGGACGACCGGGTACAGCCTGAAGGTTGCCGATCTCTTCGCCATTCATCTTGATGGTGACGTTTGCCGTCCCACTTTGCGTGCGGCCTTCGTCGAAGACGCGGAGCGTCAGCTGCTGCTCTTCATTGACGATGCCGAAGCGGGGAGCGCGAACGACCTCGATGCGGCGGTCGAACTCATCGGCGCGACCGGTGATCAAGCCATGGATAGGCGCCTTGAAGCCGAGCGTCTGCTCGATATCCGGGGTTGCGTTGGGGATGTCGTGGATCTGGCCGTCACTGAGGAAAATCGCGCCGCCGACGCGCGAGGGCGAGACATCCGATACGGCGGCCGAGAGGGCAGAAAAAAGATTTGTGGCGGGCGAATCGCTGTTCTCGTCATTGCGAACCTCGACAATGCGCGGCTCGATGCGGGGAAAGCGGGCAAGACGCTCCTTGAGATTGGCGAGCGCCTGGTCGGTTTGCGCGGTGCGCTGCTGCACATCCTGACTTTGCGAGCGGTCGACGATCACAGGCACGATGGTGGAGAGCGGTTCGCGCTCCTCATTGGTGAGCAGCGGATTGGCGATGGCGAGTAGCAGTGCTGCAAGCGCCAGCCCACGCAGCCACGCGCCGCGCACGCCACGCAACAGGCCGGCGATCGCGAGAACGAGTGCGGCGCCGGCCAGAATGGCGATAACGGTCCAGGGCAGGAAGGGGGCGAAGGTGAGCGTCATGCGTTACTGCCCCAGTCTTTGGAGAATATCGGGGACATGCACCTGATCGGCCTTATAGTTTCCGGTCAGCATATACATCATGATATTGACGCCGGACCGGAAGGCATGTTCGCGCTGCATTTCATCGGGCGGAACGGTGGGCAGGACCGGCGCGCCATTGTCGTCTACCGCCCATGCGCCGGCAAAATCGTTGCCGGTGATGATGATCGGGGAAACTCCATCGCCTGAAGAGGAAATGCCCGATGTGGTCTTTGCCGCATCCTGGCGCGATTCAACCCAGAGCGGACTGCCGGTGTAGCGACCGGGGAAATTTTTCAGCAGATAGAAGGAACGGGTGAGGACGTGATCCTGCGGCACGGGCTCCAGTGGCGGGATATCGACATTGGCAAGGACTTCCTGAAGCCGCTGCCCGTTGGCGCTGGTGCCGCTATTCAAAGATGAAAATTGGTCGCGGGTATCGAAAAGCACGGTGCCACCGGCGCGCATGTAGGCGTCGATGCGCGAGATCGCCACTGTGGACGGCATTGGCGCATTGGCGGAAATCGGCCAGTAGATGATCGGGTAGAAGGACAGCTCGTCCTTGGAGATATCAAGGCCGACCGGCGTGCCCGGTTCGAGCGTGGTGCGCCATGTCAGGAACTCGCTGAGCCCCTGCAGGCCCTGTTGCGAGATGCGGTCCACCTCGTCCTCGCCGGTTTTCACATAGGCAAGATGCGTCGTGTCGAGATGGTTGAGGATTTCTTCGTCGCCTGGCTTCGCATCGTTTGCATGTACGGGGTTCGGATGAAGCATGGCGAACACGCCGACTGCGGCAATCAGAATGGCGGCAGTGGCTGAGCGGGAGCGCGAAACACGGGAGAAAGCGCCGTTCATGAAGAGGATGATGAGGCTATCGGCAAAGAGCATGAGGAGAGCCGCGATGAAGAGGGCAGGGCGAAGCGATGTCGCCGCTTCCCCGACAAGGCCTTCGGTCGCAACAGCCGTTCCGGCAAGCGATGTGTCGATCGGGCGAAGCGTGGCGCCGGGGGGCAAAAGGTTGAGGGCGACGAAGCCGGTCTCCGTGCCGTAAAGGCCGGGCGGGTTGTCGAAGCTGGCGCGTGGCGTCTGGCCGGGGCGCGCTTCCAGCGGGCGAGCGGAGCCGATATCGGGCGAGAGCGAGCCGGTCGCGGTCAAAACGCGATAGGGCGGAAGTGCTGCGGCCGGCGCATTCGCAGACGCCGACGAGCCGCCGACCTGCGACTGCTGAACGATCCGGCGCAGCATTTCGACGAAGTGGCCGGAGATCGGCAGGTCCGACCAGCTCGCTTCGGCACTGACATGGAAGAGCACGATGCGACCGGCATCGACCGTGCGTGTGGTGACCAGCGGCGTGCCATCGGCAAGGCTTGCCCAAGTACGCTCGGCAAGATCAGGCGTCGGTTCGGCCAGAACCTGGCGCTTGATGTGAACGCCGTCTGCGCGCGGCATGCCGGCGAAGGGACCGAAATTGGGGAAATCTGCGAGCGGCTGCGGTTCAGCCCAGGACAGAGCGCCGCCGAGAGCGCGTTCGCCCTGGCGCAAGGTCACCGGCACCAGCGGATCTTCAGCGGGTGCTGCGGCAAGGCGTGGACCGGCAAATCGGATCAGCGTGCCGCCCCGCGAAAGCCAGCGTTCCAGCGGCGCATAGGTTTCCTGCGGCAGACGACCGATATCGGCCATGACGATGACGGATGGATTGCTTTGCAGCAGCTCGGGAATAGCGACGGCGAGATCCGGCTGCTGTTGCGGCACAAGATCGACATAGGGCTGCAGGGCGCGGCTGATGTAATAGAGCGGCTGGAGCAACGGCTGGAAATCATTGCCGGTTTCGCCGGCGAGAAGCGCCACGCGGCGGCGGCGGAAACCGTCATCCAGTAGGTGGACCGAACCTGCGGTGGAGAGCCGGTCGATGGAGAGGCGGGCAAAATCGTTGCGCAGTTCGAAGGGTGCGTTGAGCTTGGCGGTGGTTTCGGCGGGGCCGGGGGCAAAGCTTGCGCCGTCGCTTGCCAGAATGCGGCCTTGGGCATCCTGGGCATTGATCGTGTAGTTGGCCGGGCCGTTAGTATTGAGGCGCGACAGCGAAACACTCATGGTTTCGGCGCCATTTTCCGCACCGGTAATGGCTGCCACCTGCTGGCCATCGCCTTCGATCACACGAAATTCGGAGGCTTGCAGGCTGGCAAGGCTGCTGAGTGCCGCACGGTCTTCCGGCGTTGCGACGCCATCGGTGATGAAGGCGAGCGTTCCGGGCGTCGTGCCGTTCATCGCCTCGATCACGGCTTCAGCCGCGCGGACGCGATCCGGCACCAGCGGCTGCGGCTTGGCGGCGGCAAGTTTTTCCAGTGCGGCTGCCGTCGTGCCAGGCTCGGCATCATGTTCGCGGTCTGCGGTGAACATCAGCGAGACCGGGCGCTCGGCCCGCTCGGCATCGCCGATCAGCGCTTCGGCGGTTCTGACCCGGCGGTCCCAATCCGGCGCTGAGGCCCAGCCATTATCGACGACCAGCACCAGCGGGCCGCTTCCGGCGAGCGTGTTGTTGCGCGGATTGATGACGGGATCGGCAAGCGCAAGAATAACGGCGGCGGCCAGCAGCATGCGCAGCAGCGTCAGCCACCACGGGCTTTTCGACGGTGTTTCCTCGCGCTTCAGCACCGTTGCAAGGATGCGCAGCGGCGGAAAGACTTCCGCCTTGGGGCGGGGGGGCGTCAGCCGCAGGAGCCACCAGATGGCGGGCAGCGCCAGCAGGCCGAAGAGTATGTAGGGGCTGGTAAAGACGAAGGGCAGCGCGCTCATGTGCGGCCACCGTTGCGCCCGCCTGCAGGAGAGCCGGAGAGATACATATGCATGGCGACCAATGCTTCAGAGGCCAGATGGTCGGTGCGGTGGAAGACGAAGTTCCAGCCGAGCCTGCGCAGCGACGAGGACAGCGCTTCGCGGCGGGCAAAATATGCCCGGGTGTAATCCTCACGAATGGTTTCGGCGCGCCCCGAGGTCAGTTTCTCGCCGGTCTCCGGATCGGAAAACTCCGTGCGTCCGCTATAGGGGAAGACCTCTTCCGCTGGATCGGCGATTTCCACCACATGACCGCCAAGCCCGCGGCGTGCGAGCGGCGAGAGCCTCTCCATGATGGTCGTCGCGTCATCGAGAAAATCGCCGATCAGCACGATGTCGCTCGCGCCACGGATCATGCTCGTGTCGGGAAGACCAGTGGTGGCCGGTGCGTGCATGATCGCATTGGCCAGCCGTTCGGCGGCGTTGCGGGCAGAGACCGGTTCCATGATGCCAGGACAACCAATGCGCTCGCCGGAACGGGCCAGAATCTCCGCCAGCGCCAGCAGCAGAACCAGCGCGCGGCTTTCCTTCGAGACGGTGCCGAGCGTCGATTTGTACATCATCGAGGGCGAGAGGTCCGCCCAGAGCCAGATCGTATGGGCGGCTTCCCATTCGCGGTCGCGCACATAGGTATGGTCGTCGCGGGCGGAGCGCCGCCAATCGATGCGCGACAGGCTTTCGCCATCAGCATAGGGGCGGAACTGCCAGAAGTTCTCTCCGATGCCGCGCTTGCGGCGACCGTGCCAGCCCGCCGTCACCGTATTGGCGATGCGTCTGGCCTCCACCATGCAATCCGGCACCAGAGCGGCGCGCTGGCGCGCGCGGGCCAGCACGTCGCTGCCCGATGTCTGCTCTACGATCTGGCCGATGGATGCCACATGCGCTCCTGTCTGTTCCTAAAGACCGTCGTCTTTGGTGACGGTTTAGTTCTTCGCCTGCTCGACAAGTCCCGCAATGACGTCTCGCACCGACATACCTTCGGCACGCGCTGCAAAGGTCAGGGCCATACGGTGTTCCAGCACGGGTTCTGCCAGCGCATAAATATCATCGAGCGAGGGCGCCAGACGACCTTCGTAAAGCGCACGTGCACGCGCCGTCAGCATCAGCGACTGACCGGCACGCGGTCCTGGACCCCATGCGACATTCTTGTCGGTCAGCTTGTTTCCCTGACCGGGGCGTGCGGAGCGGACGAGGCTTAGGATCGCATCCACCACCTTGTCGCTGACCGGCATTTGACGGATCAGCGTCTGGATTTCGATCAGCCGCTCGGACTCGATCATCCGGCGCGCTTCGGCAGATGCCGTTCCGGTGGTGTCAAGCAGGATCTGGCGTTCGGCGGCAAGCTCCGGATAATCGACATCCACCTGCAGCAGGAAGCGGTCGAGCTGCGCTTCGGGCAGGGGATAGGTGCCTTCCTGTTCCAGCGGGTTCTGGGTTGCGAGCACATGGAAAGGTTTGGGCAGGTCGTAACGCTGGCCGGCCACGGTGATGTGATATTCCTGCATGGACTGCAGAAGTGCCGATTGGGTGCGGGGGCTTGCGCGGTTGATTTCATCCGCCATCAGCAGCTGGCCGAAGATCGGACCCTTGATGAAGCGGAAGGAGCGGCGACCGCTCTCATCCTGATCCATGACTTCGGAGCCGAGAATATCGGACGGCATCAAATCCGGGGTAAACTGAATGCGGTTGGCATCGAGCCCAAGGACGGTGCCGAGGGTGGTGACGAGCTTGGTTTTGGCCAGACCCGGCACGCCGACAAGCAGCGCATGGCCGCCGGACAGGATGGCAAGGAGCGTGTTCTGCACCACCTTCTCCTGACCGAAGATGACCTTGGAGACTTCCCCGCGAATGGCAGCGATATCGGCCAATGCCTTTTCGGCAGCGGCGACGATCGTCTTCTCGTCGAGGGTTTCGGTGGTGTTCATCACGCCCATATGGCTCTCCTCAAAACCCCGCCGCAGCGGTTCGTAAACGTCAACCTTCCTATTGGAATACAGGAGGGATTTGGCGCTGCCTATAGCTTATTGCCACGCTTACCGCTGACAAGCATCCTTTAAATGACTATCTCGTTACCCATGTTCCTTTATTGCATAATTGGCAAAGCAGGGCTCGAATATGGCAGATGACAGGATTAATGCGGCACCGGATGCGGCAGGGCTTGCGGCATTGATTTCCCGCGCCAGCGAGCAGGCGGGCGACAAGCCCCGCGGACCGGCTCCGGTGGAGAAATGGAACCCGCCTTTCTGCGGCGATCTCGATATGGAAATCCGCGCTGACGGAACATGGTTCTATATGGGCACGCCGATCGGAAGAGCGCCGCTGGTGCGGCTGTTTTCCACGGTTTTGCGCAAGGATGAGGATGGCAAGACCTATCTCGTCACGCCTGTGGAGAAGGTCGGCATTCGTGTTGCCGATGCGCCCTTCATTGCCGTCGAGATGAGCGTGAGCGGAAGGGACGGTGACCCGCTTTTGACCTTCCGTACAAATGTTGGTGATGTGGTAGAGGCGGGGCGCAATCATCCGCTGCGCTTCACCACGGGCGGCGATAATGACGAACTCAAACCCTACCTTCTCGTGCGCGGGCGGCTGGAGGCCTTGGTGTCTCGCGCAGTGATGTATGATCTGGTGGAGCTCGGCGAGGTGATCGAGGTCGATCGCAGAGAGATGTTCTCCGTGCGCTCGGGCGGAGAGGTGTTTCCGATCATGCCTGCCGATGAGCTGGAAGCGCTTGCCCGATGAATGCCGACCTGATGATCTATTCCGCCGCCGATTTCCGGCGGCGTGTTCTTGAAGATGGCGAAGGCGTTGCCGAGCGCGAGGGCCGTGACCTCGGTGACCATCATTTGAACCCCGGCATCCGACTTTCCGGCGATGGCATCCGGCTGAAGGACGCGGCTGTGCTGGTTCCAGTCATCGATGACCGCGACGAGGCTCGGGTGATCTTTACCCAGCGGACCAAGACGTTGCGCAATCATTCCGGCCAGATTTCCTTCCCCGGTGGCGGGATCGATGCGCAAGAT
The DNA here is from genome assembly GCF_913777885.1 of uncultured Agrobacterium sp. Classification (NCBI taxonomy): domain Bacteria; kingdom Pseudomonadati; phylum Pseudomonadota; class Alphaproteobacteria; order Hyphomicrobiales; family Rhizobiaceae; genus Agrobacterium; species uncultured Agrobacterium sp. The sequence goes on from NZ_CAJYTV010000003.1 coordinate 400,492, forward strand.
CGCTCGCCGGAAGAGGCGGCGCTGCGGGAGACGGAAGAGGAGATCGGCGTGTCGCGCCAATTCATCGAGACCGTCGGACGCATGCCGGATTATATTTCCGGCACCGGGTTTCGCATCAAGCCTGTGCTGGCGGTCGTCAAACGCGGTTTCACCCTGACGCCCAACCCGGACGAGGTGGATGAGGTGTTCGAGGTGCCGCTGTCTTTCCTGATGAACCCTGCCAACCACAACCGGGGCAGCCGGATGTTTCAGGGGAGAGAGCGCTTTTTCTACGAAATGCCCTATGGCGAGCGCTACATTTGGGGCATTACGGCGGGCATCGTGCGCAGCATTTACGAGAGGTTTTATTCATGAGCGGCATTGCCGGGCAGAGCTGGTTTTCCAAACCCGGCCTTCAGCGGATTTTTTCGCTTCTGAACGCCGATGGCGGCGAAGTGCGCGTGGTGGGGGGTGCCGTTCGCAATGCGCTGATGGGGCTGCCGGTCGGCGACATCGATATGGCAACGACGCTACCTCCGCAGGATGTGGTGGAGCGGGCGAAAGAGGCCGGCATCAAGGCGGTGCCGACGGGTATCGACCATGGCACGGTGACGCTGGTGGTGGATGGCGAGGGCTATGAGGTGACCACGCTTCGCCGCGATGTGACGACCGACGGACGTCATGCGGAAGTGGCTTTCGGAACAGACTGGAAAGAAGACGCCGAACGCCGCGACCTGACGATCAATGCGCTTTATGCGGATGCTTCCGGCAAGGTGATCGACATGATCGGTGGACTTGCCGATATCGAAACCAAGACCATTCGTTTTATTGGCGATGCGGCAACGCGCATCGCCGAAGATCACCTGCGCATCCTGCGCTTCTTCCGCTTCTTTGCCTATTACGGCTCTGGCCGTCCGGATGCGGATGGCTTGAGGGCAAGCGCACGCGCCAAGGACAAGCTCTCGACACTCTCTGCCGAGCGGGTGTGGAGCGAAATGAAGAAGTTGCTTTCCGCTGACGATCCGTCGAGAGCCCTGCTCTGGATGCGGCAAGCCGGTGTGCTTGCGCAAATTCTGCCGGAAACGGAAAAATGGGGCATCGACGCGATCCATGGTCTGATCGCGGCCGAGCAGGCGCTTGGCTGGAAGCCCGACCCTATGCTGCGGCTCGCATCCATCATCCCGCCCGATGCGGAACGTGTTGCCGCTCTTGCCAGCCGCTTGCGCATGTCCAAGAACGAGGCGGCGCGTCTCGATCAATGGGCGAAGGCGCCAGCCGTCGATCCGTCGCTCGCCGAGACTGCGCTTGATCGTCTGCTCTATCGGCAGGGTGTGGAGGGCGTGAAGGCAAGGCTGAAGCTTGCTCTTGCCTCCGCACGGGCGGATGTGTCTGGCGCAGACGCATCGATGCAGAAGATTGCCCGGCTTTCCACGCTGCTGACGCGCGCCGAGAAGTTCAGCAAGCCCGCGTTTCCGTTAAGCGGCGCTGATGTCTTGGCGGCAGGACTTCCCGCCGGTCCGCAAGTGGGCGAGATTTTAGGTGAGCTTGAAGCAACGTGGATTGATGGGAATTTTGCGCTGGATCGCGAGGCCTTGCTGTCTCGGCTGACCCGCAAACTGCAGGATCGTCCGTAATCCGTGTCACCCCGGATCGCGTCCGGGGTGAGCGGTAAAATTGCACTGGAATCAGGCCTCGACGTTGTTCTCGTCGCGGATGCGGGCCTTGATATTTTCGACCATGGTTTCGCGAATGATCGTTTCACCATGGGCCTGGCGCATGTGCTCGACACTGCGGCGGATAACCTCGGCGTCTTCATCGGCACGGGTGTGCCACTCGCAGCCGGGCACCAATGTTCCACATTCGAAAAGTCTCATAACAGCCTCCCTATATGGATTGCTGGCCAGGGCTGCAGTTGCAGCCGGCCACACCACTCAAACGGTTGCGGAGGGGTTATGTTCCTGGATTGAAGACACGCCCCGCCGTTTGCGAGGCGTGAAGAACGCCGTGTTGCTCAGCCCTGTTCGGGAAGCGCCCAGCAGGCGAAGACTGAGGACGTGGCAACGGCAGGGCCAGCCGGTTCGGCTACCTTGTCGTCGTTGGCGGCAGTTTCATTGGCCAGCTTGCGCTTTACCTGCTCGACGTAGAAAGACAGCGGCAGTTCGCGATCTCCCGTCTCGCGCATTTCCGCCGCCAGTCGCTCGATCAGTTGTGATGTAGGAATAATGCGCGGCTGTGTGCCGTTTACCGTAGAAATGGGCATGCTGTTCGAAGTCATCATCACGATATCTCCTCCAGTCCATCTAGGACTCACAGAGTAGCACCGCGCTGAATTTGCGGTAGGGCCAATTTTTCAAAAATCGGCCTTTTACGCGAAAGAGCATCAAAAACTTCGTGATCGTTCGAACGTTTCAAGGCCAGCGAACGACCGGGGGGAGAGACGACAAGATCGACTCTACATTGCCGCCGGTCTTCAGGCCAAAAATCGTGCCACGGTCGTAGAGCAGATTGAACTCCACGTAGCGGCCGCGACGGATGAGTTGCTCGTCGCGATCCTCTTCCGTCCACGGTTGGTTGAAGTTGCCGCGCACGATCTTGGGGTAGGCGAGGTTGAAGGCGCGTCCGACATCCTGGACGAAAGCGAAATTGGCGTTCCAGCCGCCCTTGTCTTCCTCCGGGTGCAGCCAGTCGAAAAAGATGCCGCCGATACCGCGCGGCTCGTTGCGATGCTTGAGGAAGAAGTATTCGTCGCACCATTGCTTGTAGCGCGGATAGTCCGCGACCGCGTGGCGGTTGCAGGTGATCTCGAAGACGCGGTGAAAGAGTTGGGTATCCTGATCGTCCTGGGTGCGGCGGCGGTTCAGCACCGGTGTCAGATCGGCGCCGCCGCCGAACCAGTGGCTGGTCGTGACCACCATGCGCGTGTTCATATGCACCGCAGGCACATTCGGATTGACCGGGTGGGCAATCAGCGAAATGCCGGATGCCCAGAAGCGCGGGTCCTCGTCGGCGCCCGGTATCTGCTTGCGAAATTCCTCGGAAAATTCGCCATGGACGGTTGAGGTGTGGACGCCGACCTTTTCGAAAACCCGACCTTCCATCATCGACATGATGCCGCCGCCGCCTTCACCCTCATCGCGCAGCCATTTTTTCTGAACGAAGCGTCCCGGAGGCTGGTCGGAGAGTGGACCCTGAAGCTCATCCTCGATCGTCTCGAAGGAGGCAACGATCGTGTCTCGCAGGCTCTCGAACCAGGCTTTGGCGATCGCCTTCTTGTCCTCGATGTCGTCCGGCAGGCCCTTTGGCAAAACGGGGCGTTCCATATCCGGTCTCCTTCATGCGATTCGATTTTTGTTCTGACGGTTTAGATCATTTCCATCAGAAGTGTGTAGCGGTTTTGCGCGCACAAATGCCTTCCAACAAAAGGTGATCGCCATGTGTTGCCGATGCGATTTCGACTCGCCAAGCGGGCAGACGCACATTATCTTTCGAGCATAAGAGGTATTGGCATGACGAAATTTACCGGACCGCCACCGCTCGAAGGCCTGAAACGCAGGATCGCCGCTCACCGCCGCGACCGCGATGGAGGCGTGCTCAAAAATCAGAAAAGCGGCATGTTCGTGCGCCAGACCTTTTGCATGACGCGGGCCGAGGCCCGCGCCAAGGCGAAAGAATGGTTCGAGGAATTTCCAAAGGCCGCTTATTGGACCGAAGTGGAAAGCTGGCGGCAGCTGGAAGGCGACCAGATCGAGTTCACCATGCGGCGTTTGCCCTCGGCGGATTAAGGGGCGGGCGCTGTTTTGCCGGGACGGTCCAGACCCACTTCCATCATTTTCGGGCTCCCAAAAGATCGATCCTCGGGTCAAGCCCGACGATGACGGCGATGGGTTGAGCAGATAGCAGAGCGCGCCAACAACCTCGCTGCTAGGCTCTCACGCCCGCGTCTCCGCAGTGCGAAGGCGGCTCTCTCCCAGAATGCCGCTCTCGTCCAGAATGGGATGTGCCACGGAGACGATGTGAGCATTGATGCGCTTCAGGTCTCGCAGCATGTCGAGATGCAGCGAGCTGGTCTGGAGGCTTTCCATCAAGCCGTCGCGCAGGCGTTCGAGGTGACGGCCTGACGAGCGCTTTTCAAGGCGACGAATGTCGATCTTGATCTCCATCAGGCGCCTTGCAAGCGCGAAATCGCCGGTAACGAAGATGCTCTGCGCAGCGCGCAGGTTTTCGATGGTCATGTCGAATAGCGTCTTCAACTCGTCGTAGCCTTCATCGGAGAATTTGAAGCCGTTGAGGATTTTCTTGCGGATCTGCTCGCACAGGCCTTTCTCGATGATGTCGCCCATGTGCTCGAGATTGATGGCGTAGTCGATGACGGTGATAGAGCGGCGGGCATCGTTCTCATCCAGTCCTTTGCGGCCAAGCTGCGAGAGATAGATCTTCACCTCCTGCTGCAGCTGGTCCACCTTCTTTTCAAGAGCTGCGATTTCGGTAAGGGGCGCCAGATCATTGTGCTTGAACGCGTTTTCTGCGCGGATCAGCATGCGCTCGATCGTATCGCCGATAACCAGAACTTCGCGCGTGGCATTGGCGAGCGCGACGACCGGTGTGTCGAGCGCGTCCTTGTCAAGGAAGCGTGGGCCATCATCGCTTTGCACATCGCTCGGCACGACCTTGGCCATCAGGTCGGAGACGAAGCCGGAGAGCGGCCATGCGACGATGGTCAGCAAAATGTTGAAGATCAGATGCGCATCGACCGGCAGCATACTTTCCGACAGAGGAAGTCGCTGCAGCGCTATCGCACCATAGGAGGCCAGCGGCATGACGATAGCGCAGCCGATGGCGCGAATGACCAGATTGCCGAGCGTGATGCGCCGTGCCGCAGCAGGGCCGCTCATTGTCGCGATCACCGGCGGGATCGCGCCGCCGAGATTTGCGCCAAGGACGAGAACGATGATCAGGCCGGTCGAAAGAATTCCAGCCGAGGCAAGCGACAGGATCAGTACGACCATGGCGAGGCTGGATGAGGAAAAGAAGGCCATGGCTGCCGAGAGGAGCAACGCCACTGGCCATGCATCGTCCAGCAGACCGATAAAGGCGCCGAGTGCGGGTGATGCGCGCATCGGCTCGGTGGCATTGCTCAAGAGATGCAGTGACAACAGCATCAGTCCGACACCGACCAGCGCCGTGCCGCCGCCCTGGCGTGCGTTGGAGCTACCCTTGCGCAGCACGATGCCGGAGACGATGAGAAGCGGAGATAGCCAGGCCACGCCGGTCGCGAAAATCCAGGCGGTAACGGCGGTGCCGACATTGGCGCCGAGAAGAACGATCTGCGCCATGCGCGGGCGGATCAGATCACGCTCGGCAAAAGAGGCAACGGTGAGTGCCGTGGCGGTCGAGCTCTGGAGTGCGATGGTGGCGAAAAAGCCGGAAACGAATGAGCGGGGGCCATTTCTGGTGCTTGTTGCCAGGATGGTTCTGAGCTTGACGCCAAAGGCGCGTGTCACGCCATCCTTGACCTGCGTCAGACCGAAGAGGAGCAGCGCCACCGCTCCAAGCAGATTGACGATAACGATGGTGGATTCCATGAACGGCCACTCCTTTACGTCTTTCGGTCATGATCGAAGAATAGCCTTGTGCGAGGATCTCCTCGGCATGAGGGTCATGCGGGGCGAGAAGACATCGAGCGGGAAATCTTTCGTTGGCTAACCAACATAGGGGCGAAAAGTTCAGCGGTACAGAGCTTTCTGAAACAATCTTTTCAGAAACGCCGAAAAGTTATGGCCAGAATGTTTGACGAAGAACTTCCCCGGCGATCATCGAGACCGAGACGGCGACATTGATGGAGCGCTGACCTTCCACCATAGGGATCAGAACGCGCTCGTCAGCCTTGTCATGGACATGGTCGGGCACGCCGGCACTTTCGCGGCCGAAGAGCAGGATGTCGTCCGGTCGGTAGTCGATCTTCGTGTAGGGTAGCGCAGCCTTCGTTGAGGCCAGCACAAGACGCCTGCCGGTTGCGGCGCGCCACTCCTCGAACCGTTCCCAGTTGACGTGGCGGGTGAGGGCCGCTGCAGCGATGTAATCCATTCCCGCCCGCTTCAGGTTGCGGTCGGAAATATCGAAGCCTGCCGGTTCGATGATGTCGACGCCAAGGCCGAGACAGGCCGCCAGCCGCAGGATCGTGCCGGTGTTACCTGGAATATCGGGCTGGTAAAGAGCGATCCTGATGTCCGGCATGATGGTGTTCCTATGATGGATGAGGGGTCGGCGTTAGCATGGACCAATCGTTATGAACAGCCATGGGCCATTGTGCCTGTCACCCAAGCGCCACAACCCAGCTCTTGAGCGACACAATCTTTCGGTTGTGGTCGTTTCCATCTGGTCAATGTTTAGTTTTTAAGCTACAAGGCCTCATCTTCAACACCAGCCATAGGAGGTTCAGATGCATCAGTACAATCGATATCGCCTCCCGGCCTTTGTGATGCCGCTTCAGGCCTAGGTGTGTCTCTGCGGGTTTCCCGCACTTTTCCGATTTAAAATTTCGTCATGTGGCTGTTACGGCCACGTTCCATGTGTTTTCCCGTTCTGGCTTTGGCGCTTCACGTCCATTGCGCATGTTCTTTCGGGGTATTCTATTCGGAGCTTAGCCTCATGTTTGGCTGGTTTGAAAAACGACTTGATCCATTCCCTTCGTCCACGCCGTCGACACCGCCGAAGACGCTGATCGCCTTCATGTGGCATTACGTGAAGCCGGCATGGCCTTGGCTGCTTTTGCTTGGCCTGATGTCTATGGGCATCGCGATTGCCGAGGCTATGCTGTACAAGTTTCTTGGAAGCATCGTCGATTGGCTGTCCACCGCCAACCGCGAGACCTTCTTCGCGGATGAGGGCTGGCATCTCGTCGGTATGGGAGCGCTGGTTTTGATCGCGCTTCCATTGATGGGTTCGATCCACACCATGACCATGCACCAGACGCTTGCCGGTAATTTCGGCATGATCGCGCGTTGGCGGATGCATCGCTATCTGCTGCGCCATTCCATGACCTTCTTCGCCAATGAGTTCGCGGGACGCGTGTCGACCAAGGTCATGCAGACGGCGCTTGCCATCCGTGAAGTGGCGCTGAAGATCATCGACGTTTTCGTCTATGCGATCAGCTTCGTCATCTCGATGCTGTTCATGGTAGCGGCTGCCGACTGGCGGTTGGTGATCCCGCTATTGATCTGGCTCGGGCTTTATCTGTGCATCCTGACCTATTTCGTGCCGAAGCTCGGCCGATTGGCGCAGGAGCAGGCCGATGCGCGTTCCATGATGACGGGTCGCATAGTCGACAGCTACACAAACATCTCCACCATCAAGCTGTTCTCGCATGCGGGGCGCGAGGAGGTCTATGCGCGTGAGGGCATGGACGTCTTCCTCGGAACCGTTCACCGCCAGATGCGCAAGATTTCCGGCTTCAACATGCTGATCGACATCAACAATGCGATCGTGATGTTCTCGACGGCGGGGCTTGGCCTGTATTTCTGGATGCAGGGCTCAGTTACTGCGGGTTCGGTAGCAATTGCCATTAGCCTTGCCATGCGCGTTAACGGCATGTCGCAGTGGATCATGTGGGAAGTTACCGCGCTATTTGAGAACATCGGCACGGTTTATGATGGCATGTCGATGATGACCAAGCCGCATGACATTGTTGATGCTGCCAATGCGCCGACGCTGACCGCGCATAAGGGGGCGATCCTGTTCGACGATATCCGTTTCCACTACGGAAAGAACAAAGGTGTCATCGATGGGCTGACGCTGGACATCAAGGCGGGCGAAAAGGTCGGTCTCGTTGGGCGCTCGGGTGCAGGCAAGACGACGCTGATGAACCTCTTGTTGCGCTTCTACGATCTGGAGGGCGGCAGGATCACCATAGACGGGCAGGATATTTCAAAGGTGTCACAGGACAGTCTTCGCAGCCTGATCGGCGTGGTGACGCAGGATACCTCGCTTCTGCACCGCACCATTCGCGACAACATCGCCTATGGTCATCCCGGTGCAAGCGATGAGGAGATTATCGCTGCCGCCAAGCGCGCCAATGCCTGGGACTTCATCGAAACGCTGGTTGATATGCATGGCCGCCAGGGTCTCGATGCCCAGGTCGGCGAACGCGGTGTCAAGCTCTCCGGCGGTCAGCGTCAGCGGATCGCGATTGCGCGTGTGTTCCTGAAGAATGCGCCAATCCTGATCCTCGATGAGGCGACCTCGGCGCTGGACTCGGAAGTCGAACAGGCTATCCAGGAAAACCTGTTCGCGCTGATGGAAGGCAAGACGGTGATTGCGATCGCCCACCGGCTCTCGACGCTGACCGAGATGGACCGGCTGATCATCCTCGACAAGGGCAAGATTGTTGAGGCGGGCACGCATTCCGAACTGGTGGCCCATGGCGGCATCTATGCCGATCTGTGGCAGCGCCAGTCCGGCGGCTTCATCGCGGACGAGGAGCCGGCGATGAAAGAGGCAGGGGAATAAGAAGCGTTTATAACCGTTTCCTGATGTAATAAGTATTACGAAGTATATGGCTCGCGCTCGAAGGATCGCGGGCCATTTTTTAAGGAATCTCTCCCTAAATTGGCATTCATCAATTACTTCTTGTTTAATAATATTCTTTATTATCGCGTGCGTATGTTTCGCAGAGGCTGTGCGGCCTAATATCGGGGGATATCGTGCGTTTATTCAATATGAAAATCAAAGTGCTGTTGCCCGTTCTTTTCTGCGTACTGATTGTCGTGGGGGCAATACAGGGCGGGTTGGCCATCTATTCCATGCGCGTGATGGAGAGAGAGGGTTCGGGACTTGCGAACCGTATGGAGCGTACGCTTCTCATCAGCGACATGGACCGCAGTTTTGGCGACGTCCGACGCCAATATGCCCTTCTTCTCAGTACGCGGACGCCCGAAGAGGTCAATGCTATGTCGGCGTCCATCCAGGCTGCAATCGCGACAAGGCAAAAGGCGTTCGACGCCTATGGCTCCACGGTCGTGGTTCCGGAAATGAAGCGCATCTTCGGGGAGCTTTCGAAGGCTGTCGGCGATTACGAGCGCACCGGCGGTGACGTTGCTAATCTTCTTGCTGCTTCCAAATTGAACGAAGCGGTCGCACTGCGCACAGAGAAAATGAACCCTGCCGCGGACATGTCCACCAAGAGCATCGACGCTTTGATTGCTGCCAACAAGGTGCTGGCGAGACAGTCGTACCAGACACTGGAAGACACGTCCGATATGGCGATGAAAACGACGATTGCCGCGGTCGTAGCGGTGGTCATTATCGCCATCGGTGCGGCATTCCTGTCGTTGTTCCGTATCGCCCGGCCAGTCACTGACATAACGAATGCGATGAAAGCGCTTGCCGCTGGCGATACGGCCCGTGAAATACCGCATGGTTCGCGTGCGGACGAGATCGGCGACATGTCGACTGCCGTTTCGGTGTTCAGAACAAACGCACTGGAGCGCGAGCGGCTTGAAAAGGAAGCCGATGCCAATCGCCACCTGAGCGAGCAAGAACGCCGAGCCCGTGAGGAACAGAAGGCGCAGGAAGCCGCTGCCGTAAAGTTTGCGGTTGACGGCTTGGCAGACGGACTGACGCATCTTTCCAATGGCGACATGACATTCCGACTTGAGACACCATTCGTCGGCCAATTGGACGGCGTTCGCGTCAACTTCAATCAATCCGTCGAGAAACTGCAGGCAGCGCTTCGCTCAGTCGGTGAAAATGCCCGGATGATCGATGCAGGTGCCAAGGAGATCCGCTCGGCCACGGACGATTTTGCAAGACGAACCGAACAGCAGGCGGCGTCGGTCGAGGAAACTGCCGCAGCGCTGGAACAGGTGACGACGGCGGTGAAGGACTCGGCTGTCAAGGCGAGCGAGGCTGGCGAACTGGTTGCAAAAACCCGTGCCGGTGCCGAGCGTTCGGGTCAAATTGTGCGCAAAGCCGTCAACGCCATGACGGAAATTCAAAATTCGTCGAACGAGATCAGCAATATTATCGGCGTGATCGATGATATCGCCTTCCAGACCAATCTTCTGGCCCTGAACGCCGGTGTGGAAGCTGCACGGGCTGGTGAGGCCGGCAAGGGCTTTGCCGTTGTCGCGCAGGAGGTTCGCGAGCTTGCCCAACGCTCGGCGAGTGCTGCCAAGGAAATCAAGGCTCTGATCACCAAGTCCGGTGTGCAGGTGCGCGACGGTGTGGATCTGGTGGGCGAGACCGGCCAAGCGCTTGAGACCATCGTTGCCGAAGTACAGGAGATCAACCGAAACGTGGCGGCGGTCGTCGGATCAGCTAAAGAACAGTCTACCGGCCTTTCCGAGATCAACTCTGCCGTCAACCAGATGGATCAGGGCACGCAGCAGAATGCCTCAATGGTCGAGCAATCGAGCGCCGCCTCCTACGGTCTTGCATCGCAGGCTGCGTCGCTCATGGAGCTTCTGTCACAGTTCAAGCTCGACGATGGATCGGCAACGCGCATCGTAGCGCAGCCCGCGCAGGCACCTCGTCAACTGGGCCAAACTTCTCCGGCACGAGCGCTCGGCCAGCGGCTTGCCTCGGCCTTTTCGGGCAGGAGTTCGGCAGCAGCAGCTGCAGCACCAGACAACTGGACCGAGTTTTGACCTGAGCGCTACCTCGCACGGGCAGCATATCGTAAAGCTTCGTGCCATTGCGAAATCGATTTCGATCTTTCGTACCGATGTCTTGGGCGGGAACATCTCCCGCCCTTTTTCATTGAAGCGCCGTATGTCCCGTATCGCGCTTCTCATGCAGACGTGTTCTGAGATGATGTGGCCCGCATTACCAAAATATAATTGACGCTGTTCTTTGCCCCTCTCAAGAGTCCGCCTATACAATCAATATGATCATCACAAAAGTTTTCCGCTACTTCGAGAACTGGATCGAACCGTTCGCCCGCAAGGACGATCTGAGGCCGCCGGAAGACACGTTCGGTTTCATCTGGTTCTATCTTAGGCAAGCCAAAGCGCCGTTCTTCGCCATGCTGGTGCTTGGTGGTTTGACCGCGGCAATCGAGGCAGCACTCTTCTGGTTTGTCGGGCGGCTTGTGGATATTCTGTCCACCGTCAAACCCGCTGACGGATGGTCCGGTCTGCTCTCCAGCCACGGCTACGAACTGATCGGAATGCTGTTTTTGATCGCCGTCGTGCGCTTTGTCGTCACCATGCTGACGGCGCTCGTCGATCAGCAGATCATCACGCCGGGCTTTTATAATCTGGTGCGCTGGCAATCCTACATGCATGTGGCGCGGCAATCGCTGAGCTTCTTTCAGAACGATTTCTCCGGTCGTATCGTTACCAAGGTGTGGTCCGGCGGGCAGGCGGCCGGCGATCTTGTGACGTCGCTGATGGAAAGCGTGTGGTTCGTCGGCATTTATTCCGTGTCGATGCTCTTCCTGATCGGCGGGCTGGACTGGCGACTTGGTCTTGTCGTCGTGGTATGGGTGGGAGTATTTTCCATGCTCGCACGCTACTTCGTGCCACGCATCCGCTATCATTCGAAGCAAACTGCGGAAGCCGCTTCGATGCTGAATGGACGCATGGTGGATGCCTATGGCAACATCCAGACGCTACGCCTGTTCGGTCGGGACGACGCCAATGACCGCTACATGCGGCAGGGCTTCGACATCTTTCAGCGCACGACCATGACCTTCACCCGCTTCATTACCGGGGTGAGGGCATCGATGGCGCTGCTCTCCGGCATCATGATCACCTCTATGGCTGCACTTTGCATCGATCTTTGGCTGTCCGGCAAGATCAGTTCTGGCGCGGTGGCCTTCACGCTCGCGCTCGTCTTGCGGCTCAACTTCCTGCTCGGACGGTTGATGACGCAGTTCAACGGAATCATGCGCAATTTTGGAACCGTGCAGAACGCCGCCGAGCTGATTTCGAAACCGATCGGTCTCGTCGATGCCACCGATGCGAAGCCGTTGAAGGTGACAGTGCCGAGCATCCATTTCGATAATGTCAGCTTCCACTATGGCCGTGGCAAAGGGGTGATCGACCACCTCAATCTCACGATTGCGCCAGGTGAGAAGGTCGGCATCGTTGGTCGATCAGGTGCCGGCAAATCGACCCTCGTCAACCTCCTCTTGCGCTTCTATGACGTGGAGCAGGGACGCATTCTGATCGATGGACAGGATATCGCCCATGTGACGCAGGAAACCCTTCGCGCCCATATCGGCATGGTCACGCAGGACACATCTCTTCTCCACCGCTCCATTCGCGACAATATCATGTTTGGTCGCATGGATGCGACGGAGGAAGAGGTGCTGCAGGCCGCCCGACGCGCCGAGGCGGACGAATTCATTGCGCGTCTGGAGGATCAGCGTGGGCGCAGCGGCTTCGACGCGCATGTCGGTGAACGCGGCGTGAAGCTCTCCGGCGGCCAGCGGCAGCGTATCGCGATTGCGCGCGTCATGCTGAAAGACGCGCCGATCCTCATTCTGGACGAGGCGACGTCCGCGCTCGATTCTGAAGTGGAAGCGGCGATCCAGACAAACCTCGACGAGTTGATGAAGGGCAAGACCGTACTGGCGATCGCGCATCGTCTCTCAACGATCGCGGCACTGGACAGGCTGGTGGTAATGGATGCCGGGCGGATTGTGGAGCAGGGGACCCATAGCGAACTGGTGGCAAGTGGCGGGCTTTATGCGGAGCTCTGGGCGCGCCAGTCGGGTGGGTTTCTAGATGCTGAAGGAGAGTAAGATCTCGAGTCCCAGTCCCGGGCGTCCGAGACGCGTCGGTTAGATGGGGCTCCGCTGCGTCATGACTTCCATTCTCTTTCAAGCTTTGCCACTATCTTATGAGCAAAAAAAAAGGCGGTCGCTCGAGGCGCCCGCCCTGCTGCTCTGTTTTGAAGATGTTAGAATTCTTCCCACTCTTTTGCTGCCGCATTGGAAGCTGTGGCCCTCCCGCCGCCAAAGGCACTGGCGAGACGGCTGCCGAGTGCGCGGGCAGCGGAGGCGATGGGGCGATGTTCCGTTGCTGAGGCGGCGACCGGACGTGCTGCTTCGGAAACCTGGGTGTTCTCGATCCGAAACTGCGATATCAGCCGGTTCAGCTCATCTGCCTCGCTTGCGAGCGAATGGCTTGCGGCGGTCTGTTCTTCCACCATTGCAGCATTCTTCTGCGTTGCCTGATCGATGTTGTTCACCGCTTCGCTGACTTCTTTCAGGGCCGTCGACTGTTCGCGTGACGACAAGACGATCGCTGTGACGTTCCGATCGATTTCCTGAACTTGGTTGATGATCTGAAGCAGGGAATTTCCGGTCTCACCAACAAGTTCCACACCCAATGTCACCTGGGTTCCAGACTTGGTAATCAGCGCCTTGATCTCTTTGGCGGCATTGGCAGAGCGCTGCGCCAGTTCGCGCACTTCCTGGGCAACGACGGCAAAGCCCTTGCCTGCTTCGCCAGCACGTGCGGCTTCCACACCTGCGTTCAACGCAAGGAGGTTCGTCTGGAAGGCGATCTCATCGATGACGCCGATGATGTTGGAAATTTCTCTAGACGAGGCCTCGATGCCGGACATCGCGTCCACGGCACGTTGGACGACTGCTCCCGACTTCTCCGCACCGAGCCTTGTCTGCTCGACGAGCACGCCTGCGTCTTCGGCGCGTTTGGTGGCATCACGCAGTGTCGTGGAAATTTCCTCGAAGGCTGCCGCGGTTTCCTCGACAGAGGCCGCCTGCTGTTCCGTACGTTTGGCCAGATCGTCGGAGGCCGATCGAATTTCCGACGAACCGGCGCGGATCGCATTGGCGTTATCGCCAACCGAGCGCAGCGCGGCCTGGAGTTTCATCACTGCGGCGTTGAAATCATGGCGTAGTTGATCGAGGGAGCCTGCGAAGGCGGTATCGATCCTGTGGGTCATGTCACCTTCCGCGAGCTTGTTCAGGCCTTCGGCCAGCGCTTCGACGGCTGCACGCGTCTGACGCTCGCGCTCGGCAGCTTCTTCGGCGCGCTCGCGACGTTCTGCTTCGCTTATTGCGCGGTCACGTTCGGCCTCGGCCTCCAGGCGGGTCTTGGCGAGGGTCGCATCGCGCAGCACAGCAAGCGAACGGGCCATCTCGCCGATTTCATCCTTGTGAACTGATTGCGAGAGATCGACATCCGTTTTGCCGCGAGCGATTTCGCTGGTGGCTACGATAACTTTGTCCAGACGTTTGCGCATGCGCGTTGCCAGCAACCAGCCCACGACAACCATTAGCCCGGCGGCAGTCGCGATGATGATGATGGAGGTTATAGCAAGCGATGTGACCTCGGCAAAGACGACAGCTTTCGGAACGCTGACGACGGTAAACCATGTGGCGCCTTCAGCAAGTGGAACCGGGACAGCGACCGAGAGATAGGGCGTACCATCCTTGTCGGCGATCTCCAGCGGCTTTTCCGGATTGGCGATCAAAGCCTGCCAAGCCTGAGCATCCAGACCGGAATCCTTCAGCGCCTTGCCCAACGTAGCCTTGTCTGGGTGGCTGACTATATTGCCCTTCTGGCTCAGCAGTGCGACATAACCCGCTCCCAAAGGTTTTAACTTAGCCATCTCGCTGGCCAGGGCGTCGAGCGCGCTATCGACGCCAACGACGCCAGCAAACTTGCCGTCAATCATCACCGGCGTCATGAAGGAGGTCATGTTGACCACCTTGTCACCGACCTTGTAGTCGTAAGGTTCGGTGAGCATGTCCTTGCCGTTCGACTTCGGCACCAGATAGTAGTCGCCATCGCCGGGCTTTTCGTAATCGACCAGCGGCATGAGCGTGACCTTACCATCGACGCGCGCGACATAGGGAATGAAGCGACCCGTAGCGTCGTGACCCGGCTTGTTTACGTAATCTGCGTCCTTGCCGTCGAACGCATTGGGCTCCCACCCCGTGCTGAGGCCGAATGCAGTGTTGTCCGAAAGAAGACGTTCCATGAATGCCGTCATGCCATCGCGGCTCGGCGTGCCGGTCCGCTTCATTGCGTAAAGCGAGGACCGCATGTTCCAGGCGAGCGTCTTGATGCTGGCAAAATGGGTCTGCACTTTTTCGGCGCTGGAATGGGCATTGGCAACCATTTCCGAGACCGAACGCTCCTCGACCGTGCGATACGACATCCAAAGCAGAATGCTTGCCGTTGCTACGGTGGTTGCAACCCCGGTGGCGACAATAGCAAACATATTTCGGGCAATTGCAGTTTTTGGAACCAGCACAGAACTCTCCCAGGATGGGTAAACAATTTCTACATTCGTCTAAGCTGAACACATAGGCATGAGACGATATTACGGAGTATTTATTACTTATAATTTTTAAAAAAATAATTAATTGTATTGCGTATTGTTAAGCGCAGGGTCGTCATTCTTTGTTTTAATGGGACGAGATTAGGATTCACTTTCCTTGTTTGGGACGAAAAGTAAGACGGACGTTGCCTGGATTTGTGCCTGTTTTTCGAACGTTCGGGCGGGGGCAGCAAAAGTGAGCTGTGCCGATCCTCGAATAAGTAAATTTCAGGAAATACTTAAATTTCGCGCGATATACTTTGAGTGTCGATGATTTTCGAATAGGGCGAGGTATCAGTCGCCGTCGACTGTCTTGGCAGCAATCATGAAATCGGCAATCAGCCCGTAATGGTTCGAGCCGAAATTGTCTGGCAGACGCTTGACGCTCATCAGCGTCGCTGGCTTGCGAGCGAAGATATGATCGATGGCGATGCCGAAGCGTCCGGCGCGGATCGGCCATGTTGCCGGTTCCCACGGCGCTTTCTCGAGGCGCGTTTGCGCCATGAACTCCCGCATATCGGGGACGATGCTGGCGGAGTTGAAATCACCACCGAGAATGAGGGGGCCCTCTATCTGGCCCAGTATGTCTGAAAGCTTGCTCAGTTCTTCGCTATGATATTTGTCGAAGTACGGTTTTGTCAGATGAACCTGGGCAAGCGTCAGCGTTAAGCCCTCAAGGTCGATATGGGCAAGGCCTGCACGTTCCTGGCTGACGTAGCTGAGGCTGCCGATCTTGCCATCGATGAGCGGTTTTTTCGACAGCATCAGAAGATCGCAGTCGCTGACAGCGATGCCGCAACCCAGACGATAGGGATAGGTCTGGGAAAGCCGGGGGAGGACGTTCCGCAGGGCCGCTGCTTCCATGACGTAGACCACGTCCGCCTGCGAGGCGACGATGGCATCGGCAATTGATTCGGCGCTTCTGCGGTTTTCTCTCAGCACATTGAAGGACAACAGCCTGAACGGCTTGGCCGATGACGAATAAATCCCGTCTGTGGAGAAATCCTGCTGCATGATGACGCCATGCGCCGTGAGAACCAGTGACCAAGCCAGAAGGGCGACAAACAGGCGCGAGCGCAATGCCCAAAGGCAGATTGCCGAGGCAAACGACGCCAGAAGCGCTATATGAAGCTGGAAGCTGGTGACGAAAGCGAGCAGCCAGAAATCATAGATATATCTGAAGCTTATGGAAAAAAGCGCCGCAATGATCGCAGTCGAGGCGATGCAGGTGAGCCGTGGTTTCACGCGTAAATTCCCGTCTCTTCGCTCTCCCGCATGTCGATTAGCATGGGCCACTCAAACACACAATGTTGCAGGATCGACAGTCGGCCGAGAAAAACGGACGAAAAAATGTCGGGCGGGGCAAAATTGCGGCAGCTTTATGTGCTTTCCTCTTGCCAAGGTCGGGCATATTTTGCGATCACACATATCAAGCGCGATTTTGTCTTCGCGCAAGCATGGCCGAGACCCTGGGGATGGAGTTTGTCTTGGATCAAATCGGAGCGGGAGGACTCATGCGATTTTCAACGAAATTAGCGCAGAGGATGGTGTAGCGGTGAGCGAGCACGTAAATGACCATGACGCCTCGGGTGAACCCACCCGTCGCGATTTTCTATATCTTGTAACGGGTATGGCTGGTGCCGTCGGCGCCGCCGCCGTCGCATGGCCTTTCATCGACCAGATGCGCCCGGATGCCTCCACGCTCGCTCTCGCGTCCATCGAGGTCAATGTTGCCAGCGTCGAACCCGGCATGTCTCTGACCGTGAAGTGGCGCGGAAAGCCGATCTTCATTCGCAACCGCACGGAAAAGGAAATCCAGGAAGCCAACGCCGTGGAACTGGCGCAGTTGAAGGACCCGGTTGCCCGTAACGCCAACCTTGCACCCGATGCACAGGCCACCGACGTCGATCGTTCGGCCGGACAGGGCAAGGAAAACTGGATCGTCATGATCGGTTCCTGTACCCATCTCGGCTGCGTTCCGCTCGGTCAGGCGGGCGATTTCGGCGGGTGGTTCTGTCCCTGCCATGGCTCGCACTACGATACGGCGGGCCGCATTCGCAAAGGTCCGGCGCCGGAAAACCTGCATATTCCGACCTTCGCATTCACATCCGATACCGTGATCAGAATCGGATAAGGGGACAGATGAAATGAGTGGTCATTCCAGTTACCAGCCATCGACCGGCATCGAAAGATGGGTCGATTCCCGCCTCCCGCTACCGCGTATGATCTATGACAGCTTCGTGGCCTATCCGGTTCCGCGCAATCTGAACTACGCTTACACCTTCGGTGCCATGCTTGCCGTCATGCTGATCGTGCAGATCCTGACGGGCGTGGTGCTTGCCATGCATTATGCTGCCGAAACGACGGTCGCCTTTACCTCCGTCGAGAAGATCATGCGCGACGTGAACCATGGCTGGCTGCTGCGGTACATGCATGCCAATGGCGCGTCCTTCTTCTTCATCGCGGTCTATCTGCATATTGCCCGTGGTCTCTATTACGGCTCTTACAAAGCGCCGCGCGAAATCCTCTGGATCCTCGGTTGCGTCATCTTCCTTCTGATGATGGCGACCGGCTTCATGGGCTACGTTCTCCCTTGGGGTCAGATGTCCTTCTGGGGCGCGACCGTTATCACCGGCTTCTTCACCGCCTTCCCGCTGGTCGGCGAGTGGATCCAGCAGTTTCTGCTCGGCGGATTTGCAGTTGATCAGCCGACGCTGAACCGCTTCTTTGCGCTTCACTACCTGCTTCCCTTCATGATCGCCGGTGTCGTTATCCTGCACATCTGGGCGCTGCATGTGACCGGCCAGACCAACCCGACGGGTGTCGAAGTCAAGAGCAAGACGGACACGGTTCCGTTTACGCCCTATGCAACGCTTAAAGATGCGCTTGGCGTATCGATCTTCCTGATCGCCTATGCCTGGTTCGTCTTCTACATGCCGAACTTCCTCGGCCACCCAGACAACTACATCATGGCGGACTCGTTGAAGACGCCGGCTCACATCGTGCCGGAATGGTACTTCCTGCCATTCTACGCCATGCTGCGTGCCATCACCTTCAATATCGGTCCGATCGATTCCAAGCTCGGCGGCGTTCTGGTGATGTTCGGCGCGATCGTCGTGCTGTTCTTCCTGCCATGGCTCGATACCTCCAAGGTTCGCTCTGCGGTCTATCGTCCCTGGTACAAGCTGTTCTTCTGGATCTTCGTTGCCAATTCCATCATGCTCGGCTGGCTCGGCTCGCGCCCGGCGGAAGGCCTCTACGTGACGATGTCGCAGCTGGGAACGCTCTACTACTTCGGTTTCTTCCTCCTCATCATGCCTCTTCTCGGCCTGTTCGAGACGCCAAGGCGCATTCCGAATTCGATCACCGAGGCTGTTCTTGAAAAGAACGCCAAGGCGGCAAACGGCACGCCTGCCGGCGTGAAGATCTGAGTGCGGGAGAAAGTGATGACAATGAAGAAGCTTGTAACGGGCATCGCGCTCATTGCCGCTCTCGGTGGATTTACTGCAGCATCGGCAGCAGAGGAAGCCCACGACGATCTGGCCTCGAAGACGACCCATGCAATTGCGGGCGGGCATTTCCCGATCCTCAAACCGCATGAGGAAAAATGGTCTTTCGCCGGCCCTTTCGGTAAATATGACAAGGGCCAGCTCCAGCGTGGCCTGAAGATCTACAAGGAAGTCTGTTCCGCGTGCCACTCGATGAATCTGGTCAGCTTTCGTACGTTGACCGGCCTGGGCTATTCGGAAGATCAGGTGAAGGCCTTCGCGGCGGAATATGAAGTGCAGGACGGTCCGAATGCCGATGGTGAGATGTTCACCCGCAAGGCCGTTCCATCCGACCACTTCCCATCGCCCTATCCAAACAAGGAAGCGGCTGCTGCCTCCAATGGTGGTGCCGCACCACCGGACATGTCTCTGCTTGCCAAGGCACGCGGCGTGGAGCGTGGCTTCCCGCAGTTCATCATCGACATGATCCCTGTTATCGGGGGTTATCAGGAAGGCGGCCCGGATTATATCCACGCCTTGCTGACGGGGTATCAGGAGCCGCCAGCCGGCATCAAGAACCCGGATGGTTCGGACTACAAGGTGCCGGAAGGCACGCACTTCAACCCTTACTTCGCCAGCGCGACGTCGTTGAAGATGGCCCAGCCTATCAGCAACGATCAGGTGACCTATGATGACGGCACGCCACAGACTCTGGAGCAATACTCCAGAGACATCTCCGCATTCTTGATGTGGGCTGCCGAGCCGCATCTGGAAGAGCGCAAGCGCACCGGCTTCATGGTCATCGTGTTCCTGCTCATCTTCACGGCGCTGCTCTATCTCACGAAAAAGGCGGTCTATTCGCGAAAAGAGCACTGATAGCTTTGAGCACCTGCGTTTTACGGCCCCCACGGTCTTCCGTGGGGGTTTTTCTATGCAATAGCGGAAGGGCTCGATGACGTGAATTTTGAACGATGGCTGTCCGTGTCGTGCCGCCCACGTTGAGGCGAGGGGCCGATGAGGCGCTTCCAGCTCTCTGTCGTTCCTTGCTCTCTGAGTTACTCATTCCAAGACGTGTGTGCGCGGCGGTCGCCGGGAGCTAACGTGCGGACTAACACCAGTCCTTTTTCGTTGGTTCACGGACATCAAGTTGATAAGGTGCCGCCAACTTCCAACCCGATACTTCAACTGGACATGCCATGACGACTATCGCCTCGGAGCTTGCTGCCGCCATTCGCTCCATCAACGACTATCCCAAGCCTGGGATCGTGTTCCGTGACATCACGACCCTGCTCGGAAATCCTCGGGCATTTCGCCGTGCCGTCGACGAGCTCGTGCAGCCCTATGCGGGCACCAAGGTTGACAAGATCGCTGGTATTGAAGCCCGTGGCTTCATTCTCGGCGGCGCGATGGCCCATCAGCTTTCCACCGGCTTCGTACCGATCCGTAAAAAAGGAAAGCTGCCGCACACGACGGTTCGCGTGGCCTATAGTCTCGAATATGGCGTCGACGAGATGGAGATGCATGTCGATGCAGTCCAACCGGGTGAGAAGGTCATTCTGGTGGACGATCTGATTGCAACCGGAGGAACGGCGGAAGGTGCTGTCAAGCTGCTGCGCCAGATGGGTGCAGAGATCGTTTCCGCCTGCTTTGTCATAGACCTTCCCGATCTTGGCGGGCGCAAGAAGTTGGAAGACCTCGGCGTTGAAGTCCGCACGCTCGTGGAGTTCGCAGGGCATTAATCATGTCATTGCGCGAACACGCTTGTTGTTTGAAAAAAATCGAGAGGTTGTTCATTCTCTCAATCCGCATGTCGCGCCTGCCAACGTGCTGCGCGACATGATCTGGAGCCGAAAACTTATTCGAATTCCAGCACCTTGCTTTCGAAAGTCACCACCAGTTCTCCACGTTGATTGACGCCTTCATTGAGCGTCGTGTTCAACAACAGGCCGGGACGTGATGCCAGTGGACGGGCGGCTAGGAGTGTGGCGAAATAGGTGATGTCGTCGCCAGCATAGACCGGATGCAGCCATTTGAGCTTGGTGAGGCCGGGCGAGGGGCCAAGTTTCGGTGGCTCGATTCCTTCGCTCGTCAATCGCTTCACTTCCTTCGTCCAGTAGCTGAGGAAGCACTTCATCCATGACGCACTGGTCTGCCAACCGGACGCACACAGGCCCTCGAAAACGGAGTTTTTGGCGCCTTCTTCGCTTAGGTGAAATGGCTGAGGATCGAACTTCTCCGCATAGCGGATGATCGACTCCGCTGAGAAATGGATCGTCCCCAGCTCCAGTTTCTCACCGACAGGGTATAGCTCGATGAACTTCATGGCGTTGCCTCCGTCGATGTCGCCAGCATGGCGTTCAATTCGACGATGCAGACGGTGTCGCCGTGTTGATTTTGCAGTTCGTGGCGAAGTTTGACAACGCCGCGCCCGGGCCTGGACTTCGACACGCGACGCTCAACCACCGTAGATGTACCGCTCAGCGTGTCTCCCGCTAGAACAGGCTTCTTCCATTCGACGAAATCCACGCCCAGTCCCGCCTGGGAGCTTGAATGGCCGATGTAGCTATCCACAGTCATGCGCATCAACATGCCGCATGTGTGCCAACCTGACGCGGCAAGGCCGCCCAGAATGCTGGCCTTGCCAGCCTCTTCGGAGAGATGCATCGGCTGCGGATCGAATTCCAATGCGAATTCAACGATCTCGTCCGCCGTTACCGTCTTTGGTCCAAGCGGAAAACTGCGCCCGGGGGCAAAATCTTCAAAACTGTATTTCACGAGCTTACTCCTCCGTCCCGTGACGTTGAACACAAGCTAACGCCAATATTCCCTTTACGTAAAGGTCAGATTAGCTTCGGCATGATAGAACTGACGAACGAGACCCGCAGGATGCCTCGCTAAGAGTCGAGGCATGATTGTTTCGTTGGACAGGGCCCACATGGGACAGCGAGCAGATTTGCTTTTTGGAGAGACGGTGCAGTGATGTCGGCACCGTCAAAACACTGCTGGCATGCATCTGCCGTACTGAAAACCGGTCAGGTGTTGAAGCGGAAGTGGATGACGTCGCCATCCTGAACGACATATTCCTTGCCTTCATCGCGGCCCTTGCCGGCTTCCTTGGCGCCCACTTCACCCTTGTAGGCGACGTAGTCGTCGTAGCCGATCGTGAAGGCGCGAATGAAGCCACGTTCGAAATCCGTGTGGATGACGCCCGCTGCCTGCGGTGCCTTGGTGCCGCGAACGATGGTCCAGGCGCGGCATTCCTTCGGGCCTACCGTGAAGTAGGTGATCAGATCAAGCAGATGGTACCCGGCGCGGATCAGGCGGTCGAGACCGGCCTCTTCCAGGCCGAGCGCCGACAGGAACTCCTTGGATTCTTCTTCTGGAAGCTGGGCAACTTCAGATTCGATCGCAGCCGAGATGATGACGCATTCGGCACCCTGCGCCTTTGCCATTTCGGCAACAGCTTTGGTGTGCTCGTTTCCATCCACGGCATCGGCTTCCGCCACGTTGCAAACGTAGAGAACCGGATGCGATGTGAGGAGGTTCAGGCCCTTGAGGACTTCGATTTCGTCGGTGGCAAGCGTCTTTAGAAGAAGACGTGCAGGTTTGCCTTCATTGAGGAGCTTGATGACGGCTTCCATGACAGGCAGCTGTGCCAGCGATTCCTTGTCCTTCGAGGTTGCCCGCTTGCGCGTTTGCTCGACGCGGCGCTCGAGGCTCTCCAGGTCGGCCAGCATCAGTTCCGTTTCGATGGTCTCGGCGTCGCCGACCGGATTGATGCGGCCTTCGACGTGGGTGATGTCGTCATCTTCGAAGCAACGCAGCACGTGAACGACAGCGTCCACCTCACGAATATTGGCAAGGAACTTGTTGCCGAGACCTTCACCCTTGGATGCGCCGCGAACCAGACCGGCGATATCGACAAACGAGATGCGTGTCGGGATGATTTCTTTCGAACCGGCAATATCGGCCAGAACGCGCATGCGCGCGTCCGGCACCGCGACTTCACCGGTATTCGGCTCGATGGTGCAGAAGGGATAGTTGGCTGCCTGTGCTGCTGCCGTTTTCGTCAGCGCGTTGAAGAGTGTGGACTTGCCGACATTCGGCAGGCCGACGATACCGCATTTGAAGCCCATGGCTTGAACCTGTCTTTAACTTTTGAAAATTCGATTGCCAGCCTTTTGCGGAAACGGCGGGACAAGGTCAAGCCTTGTTGCCGCAAAGGACGAGAATTCCGCCCTTTGCCTGTTATGCCGCGGGCTGACCAAGGCCAAACCAGCTGGAGATGAGCGCCCACCCGCCATAAACGATGGCGAGCGTTGCAAGCAGCGACACCACCGCCATCAGGAGGCCGCCAAGCAACGCCAGGTCGTCGCGTTGGGCGATTGCCAACGCGATGATCAGAACGGTGATGCCAGGCAGCATATTGCCGAACGGAATGGGCAGAGCGATGATTACGGCCATCAGGAAGATCACGATGCCGAGCAGCGTCTGCCCTGCAAATCTTGCCAGCACATGACCGCGTGGCTTCAGCAGGCGCTCCAGTTTTTCCAATCGGGGCGCTGCTTTTTCCGCCGTCAGTTCGATGATGGAGCGCGAGACAGCGAGACGGCCGAGGATACTCGGCAGCACAAGTCTTCGCGCCCGAAAGATGATCTGCAACGACAGTATGGCAAGCGCTGTCCCGAAAATCATTCCTGCCGGAATGCCCGGGGTCGGTATGATAGCGGGAATGGCAAAGACCAGTAGCACGAAGGCGATCGCCTTGTCGCCCAGGCGGTCAAGCAGATCATCGAGCGACACGCGCTCGGGAAGCCCATGGGGCAGATGCTTGAGGGCTGCTGCCATGCTTTTATGAGGCGCTTCCTTATCCATGGATCGCCGCGTCGTAGAAAATGAGGGTGGATTGGTCGTTATGCGTCATGGCAAAGAAATGGGGACGGCGCTTGTCGTTTCAAGTCACCGCGCGCCGACGTCGAGCCTCTATTGACGCGCTCGAAAGCCTCAATCCTTATTGCCGAACATCCTTTTGAGCATCTCTGCCATAGGCCCGGTTTCCGGCAGCTTTTTCGGCTGCGCATGATTGCGGGCCTGATGGATGTGCGACTGTCCCGCCGGTTTCGCCGTCTTTGCAGGCTTGTCAGCGTCTGACTTGGCGCCTGTTGCAAGCGCAAGCTTGTTCATCAACTGGGAGTCCTCACCCTTCACCAGCATGGCGGCATTATCGACGATCGCGTCTAGCAGCGGCTCGAGCCACGCCTTGTCCGCCTTGGCGAAATCGCCAAGGACATGACCGTGAACACGGTCCTTGTCACCCGGGTGGCCGATGCCGAGGCGCAGGCGCCGATAGTCCTTGCCACAATGGGCATCGAGCGATTTCAGGCCATTATGGCCACCATGGCCGCCGCCGATCTTCACGCGGGCGCGACCGGCGGGCAGGTCAAGCTCATCATGGATAGCAATCACGTCGGAGGGCTTCAGTTTGTAGAAGCGCATCGCTTCGCCAACGGCTTCGCCCGAGAGGTTCATGAATGTCAGCGGTTTCATCAGCAGGATTTTTTCACCCGCGATCTCGCCCTCTGAGATTTCGGCCTTGAACTTTTTCGACCATGGTGTGAACGACGCCAGGCGTTGCAGAGCGTCGACGGCCATGAAGCCGATATTGTGGCGGTTGCCGGCATACTGGCTGCCTGGGTTGCCGAGACCGGCTATGATGATCATGGACGCATTCCGTTTCAGTCAAGTGTTGTCTTCTCACCAACGCGAAACGCAGCCAGTGTCAACTTTTTTGTGCAGGAAACGAAAGCGGCCCGCTTACTCGCTGATGACCAGACCGTACTTCTCATAGATGCGCCGCTGGGTGCCGTCGGAGATCAGATCATCCAGCACTTTCTGCATTCTTTCGATGAGACTGTCCGGCACGCTTTTGTTGCAGGCCATGCCAAGCCTTTGTTTGCTAAAGGTGATGACCTCTGTGAGTTCATGCTGAGGAAGATTTTTAAGGGCGCTTTCAGACATGGGCATCATGTCGATCCGGCCAGCGATCAGTTTTGAAAGCGTGTTGTTGAAGTCCGCGCTGACATCGATGCGCGGAAAATTCATCGAGCGCAGCAGCGCTTCCGTATAGTCGTTTCGCTGGGTTCCGATCGTATAGGCCTTTGCATCCTGCAGTGTCGCGATCTTCAAGACGTGGTCTTTGCGTGCGACCAGAACGTTGCGATCGGTGTGGATAGGCGACACCCATTTGAAGCGGTTTTCACGCTCTGCGGTGCGGGCCGCAGCGAAAACGCAATGCATCGGCGCGGTTTCGGCCAGCTTCATTGCGCGTGCCCAGGGCATGACGGTCGCTTCATATTGCGTGCCGGTTCGCTCCAGAATGATCTTCAGTTGATCCCAGTAGACACCGCTTGGCTGACCGTTTGCATCGCGCACATTGTACGGCGGATAATACTCCGTCGACAGGATCAATTTTTCCGCCTTGGCAGATGTTGCCGCCAGCAGGCAGGCTGACAATCCGGCCCACAGAAGACAAAGTCGTAACATTGCTCCCCCCCTCACGCAGCGTTTATGTCGCGGACCTCAGTCTCTTGCTCATCTCTCCGAACGTCCGGTATTTTTCTGCGAGGACATCTATAGCGCTCGGTCTGGAAAACAGATAGCCCTGACCACAGTCTACGCCAATCTCCTGCAGCATCTTCATCTGCTCTTCGGTTTCCACCCCTTCGGCAATTACCAGGCAGTTCATCTTGTGCGAAATCGCGCTGATACCTTCGACCAGCATGCGGCTCTTCTTGCTGATATCCTGCGCGTCATCGCTGATGGAGCGCGTGAAAGACTGATCGATCTTGACGATGTCGACAGGGAAGCGGTTGAGGTAGCTCAGGGACGAATATCCGGTGCCGAAGTCATCCAGCGCAATGCGGCACCCAAGCTGGCCCAATGCGTTGAGGACTGCGCGGACCTGCGGGTCGTCGTGCATCAGAACCGCTTCGGTGATTTCCAGGACAAGCCTCGTTGGAATAACGCCGTAACGGTGCAGCAAGCCTGCAATACGAGTGGGTAGCCCGGTTTCGAATTGTTGCGCGGAGAAATTGACGGCGACATAGGCGTTTTCGAGTCCTGGAACTTCAGAGAGTTCGGCAAGGTTCCTGATCGACTGTTCAAGAATTATATTGCCGAGACGCTTGATGCTACCATTGTCCTCAGCGGCGCGAATGATCGGGCCGGGTGGAAGAAGACCCTTTTGCGGATGATGAAGCCGCATCAAGGCCTCGAAGCCACATGTCGCGCCTGTCGTCAGGTTGAGGATGGGTTGGAAGTGGGCTACGAGCCAGTTTTCCTCGATGGCTTGCTCGATCTCCCGTTCGATCTCCGCCCGCTGGCGCGTCTCGTTCATGATCGCGGCATCAAAAACCTGCGCACCATTCTTGCCGGCCCGCTTCCTGGTATACATGGCAAGGTCGGAGCGCTGCAAAAGTTCGGAGGCGCTGCTGGCATGCTCGGGATACATGGCGACACCGATGCTGGCACTCAGACGAATGCCTTGGCCGTTGACCATGAAGGGTTCATTGAACATGGCGCCGATCTTGTCGCAAAGCTTCAAGGCGCGCTCTTCTGCGTCGCTACCGGTCAGCAGCAGAGCGAACTCGTCGCCGCCGAGCCTTGAGGCCGAATCCTGGGGATGGAGGACGCTTTTCAAACGCTCGACGAATTGTTTGAGAACACTATCTCCTGCCGCATGGCCGAAATTGTCGTTGATGTTCTTGAAACGATCAAGGTCGATGAAGAGGCAGGCAAGCTCGGTCTCGGTCGCATCGACGGTCAGAATTTTCTGATCCAACATCGCCTCGAAGCCCTGACGGTTCAGCAGTCCGGTGAGATGATCGGAAATCGCCTGCAAGCCGTTGCGCTGTTCTGACTGGCGAAGTTCGGTGACATTCGTCATGACACACAAGATATCCGCGCTGGCCTCTTCGATGCTGGTTTCCAATGTTTTCTCGGAAATCAGCACATCCATCGACCGCCCGTCGGCGCAGATGAAGCGGACAGTGAGTTCGGCGGCGCCGGAATCATCCGCTGGGCCGGAAGCGCGGTTTTGATGGCGTTGGCGAAAGCTTTCGCGATCATCGGGATGGAGAAACGCCTCGAAGCAGCAACCAGACGCTTCCTCACGGCTGTAGCCGGTCGCCTTCACCCAGTAATCGGAGACTGCTGCGATGCGGTTGTTCGGATCGAGTGAGAACAGCATGGCAGGCGTACGGTTGTAAATTTCCGCTGTGCGCCGATGCGCCCGCTTGATTTCGTGTTCCTCGCGGTCAAGCTGAGTTTGCATCTCGTTGAAGCTTTGGGCGAGCCGCCCCATTTCATCGCTTGATTGCCAATCGACATGATGGCGGGAGCCCAGTCGGCGCGTCGCCTCGATCGCAGCCGTAAGGCGCATGAGCGGGCGCATGACCATCATCCGGTTGCCGATGATTGCCGCGGCGAAAACAGCCAATATCGCCAGAACGAAGATCGACAGAAAGGAAAGCGCGATCCCGTTCAAAGACGAGAACAGACTGATATTGTGAAAGAAGACCTTTATGGTGCCGACCTTCGTTTCTCCGTCCAGGTTCTTGTAGAAAATATCCCTGCTCATGGAGGAGATTTTGCCGGTGCGGGGGGTGCTGGATGTCTGGGTGACATCCAACTGGCCGAAGCTATCCTTGACGCGGACCATATAGATTGCCGGATCTGTGATCAGATTTCCGGTGATCTGGTTGATACTGTCGTCGTCCAGGTCCCAGAGTGGACGCCCCAGCGCCTGTGCATTGGCCACGATGAGAATTTCGAGTCGGTCTGCCTGGCTGGATGTCGCCTCGCTATAGGAGAGAGACAACAGAAGCGTAAAAAGCGGTGTGACAATGGCCAGCAAGACGCCGGACACGATTGCTAGAAAGCGCCTTTCCACCGAATGGGTCATCTACCCTCTCTACGACTCCACAGAGCGCCTTTAATCCCGCTTCAAGCTCGGGCGATACATTGCGCCGAGATAGCCGCGACTGCGCGATCACATTCACCTATCTTCCAAGGTTGGTTCCAATAGCGGTTCTAAAGCCAAAGATTTTAGGTATCCTTTCACAGGATGCTTAATCGTTTGTTGAATTCAGCGCGCACGGCTAGGCCTGCAATCGATCTGGCGGTCACGCGCCGCGCGGCAAAGCACGCATAAAAAAACCCCGCATCTTTCGATACGGGGCTCTTTTTCGAAACGACCCGAGAGGTCTTATTCGGACTTGTCTTCGTCTTCCGCAGCGTCTGCGGCTTCTGCTTCATCAGCAGCGGCGTCGTCTTCAACAACGTCGACAACCGGCGGAACGATCGTTGCAACGGTGAAGTCGCGATCGGTGATCGTCGGGGTAACGGCCTTCGGCAGCTTGATCTGCGAGATGTGAACGCTGTCACCGATCTTCAGACCTTCGAGGTCGACGGTGATCGCATCCGGAATCTGGTTCGCAGGAACGTTGGCTTCGATCGTGTGGCGAACGATGTTCAGAACGCCGCCGGTCTTGATCTCGGACTTGTCTTCATTGATGAAGTGAACCGGGATTTCGACAGTGACGTTCGAGTTTGCCGAAACGCGCAGGAAGTCCACGTGCATCGTGAAGTCACGAACCGGGTCCAGCTGGTAGTCCTTCGGCAGAACCTTGTACTTCTTGCCGTCGACGTCGATCGTTGCGATCGTCGTCATGAAGCCGCCGCCGTGGATGCGCTTGGTGATTTCGTTGGTCGAAATCGCGATAGAAATCGGGGCCTGCTTGTCACCATAGATGACAGCGGGAATCAAACCGTTGCGGCGAAGTTCACGAGAGGACCCCTTACCAACTCGTTCGCGCGCCTCGGCCTTGAGCTCATAAGTTTCTTTGCTCATGGCATTTCCTTTTCGAGGTTATATGGAGAGTTCAAACAGGCAAAGCCTGACGAGAACTGGGGCGGCGCCTGCGCCAACCCGACCGCGTTGCCTCCAAGGGTGTCTACACGGATGCGCGCGCTATAGTATAAAGCTGCCACAAAGGCAAGGCCGTGCTCGCGTGCGAACCCATCACGCGCATGTGGCTGCGTCGCCACCGTCCGGTGCTCCCACATGCGACTATTTTACTGTTGAAAGACTGCTTCAACCGGCGCACCATAAGGAACGCTTTGGGAGGAGCCTATGTCGAACGACGCCGCACATGCCACTCATGTCTATGAGAGCGCCAATCATTCATCTGCTGCCGCAAGTTCTCCTATCGTCGCGTCATGGCGGCGGTGCATGACCATGCATCATCTGGCACCGGAGGAAAACCGCAAGCCGATCCTTCTCTCGGAAGCGGAGTTTCGCAAAGCTCGCGACGAGGCATTCGACCTTCTGGCCGAGAGTGCGGATGAGATCGATCGAATCTTTTCGACCGTCGGAAGGGCAGGGTGCTGCCTGCTTCTGACCGATGCCAAGGGTGTGGCGTTGGAACGACGTGGGGCCGCTGGCGATGACGAGGATTTCCGCAAGGCGGGGCTTTGGTCGGGCGCGCTGTGGAGCGAGGCCAGTGTTGGCACCAACGGTATCGGCACAGCGCTTGCCGATGAGCGGCCTGCAGTGGTCTATCGCGACCAGCACTTCTTCAGCTCCAACATCAACCTGTCCTGTACGACAGCACCGATCCGCGATCACCGTGGGCAGGTTACGGGCGCACTCGATATCTCCACCTGTCGCGACGATATCAACGAACTGACTTTTTCGATGGTGACGCAGACCGTGCGCGATGCGGCACAGCGCATCGAGGGCAATCTTTTCCGGCGCGCCTTTCCGGGTGCGCGCATCTTGATGGTGCCTTCCGCCCATTCCGCCATGCTTTCGCTGCTTGCCGTCGATCAGGACGACATCATTCTGGGTGCAACCCGTGCGGCCAGGCTTGCGCTTCGGCTAGACGATGCGCGGATTGCACAAGGGATTGCGGCGTCCGACGCTCTCAAGGAAGAGCGGCATGACAAAGGAAGCGATCTCATGGAGGCCGAGCGCGCCGCACTCCGGCGCGTTCTGGCGCGTACCAACGGCAAC
The DNA here is from genome assembly GCF_913777885.1 of uncultured Agrobacterium sp. NCBI lineage: Bacteria > Pseudomonadati > Pseudomonadota > Alphaproteobacteria > Hyphomicrobiales > Rhizobiaceae > Agrobacterium > uncultured Agrobacterium sp. The sequence goes on from NZ_CAJYTV010000003.1 coordinate 430,330, forward strand.
GTCACGCAAGCCTCTGAACTGCTCGGCATCAGCCGCGCCACTCTGCACCGAAAGATGAAGAAACTCGCGGTCCACTGAAGCGGGCAAACCGCGCCGGATTGGCGCGGGCGTTGTCGCAGATGTGACACACTGTGCAGTGCGGAACGCGATCTGACCCCTTTGATTTGCCCCATTGTCGGCACAACCTCTCTTCACGCGATCGCACATCGATCGTTGTTCATCAGGGAGGATGAAAACATGAACATCCAAGTTCAGCACAAAGCGGGTGAGACACCGTTCAAACTGAAATACGGCAACTATGTCGGCGGCAAATGGGTGGAGCCGAAGTCCGGGCGCTATATGGACAACATCTCCCCCGTTACCGGCCAGAAGATTTGCGAAGTGCCGCGATCCGATGCCAGCGACATTGAAGCCGCACTCGATGCCGCGCATCAGGCGCGTGCCGCCTGGGGCCGCACCAGCGTGACGGAGCGCTCTAACATTCTCTTGAAGATTGCCCAGCGGATCGAAGACAATCTCGATCTTATCGCCCGGGCGGAAACCTGGGATAACGGCAAGCCGTTGCGCGAGACCACCAATGCCGATATCCCGCTGACCATTGATCACTTCCGTTATTTCGCAGGATGTATCCGCGCCCAGGAAGGCTCGATCGGCCAGATCGACAACGACACGGTCGCCTATCATTTTCATGAGCCGCTTGGCGTTGTCGGCCAGATCATTCCATGGAACTTCCCAATCCTGATGGCGGCCTGGAAGCTTGCGCCAGCGCTTGCCGCCGGCAACTGCGTGGTGCTGAAGCCTGCAGAGCAGACGCCCGCCTCGATCCTGCTCGTCATGGAATTGATCGAAGACCTGCTGCCGGCGGGCGTGGTCAATATCGTCAACGGCCTTGGCACGGAAGCCGGCAAGCCGCTGGCGCAGAGCAACCGCATCGCCAAGATCGCCTTCACTGGCTCGACGTCTGTCGGCAAGGAGATCATGCGTTATGCGGCAGACAACGTCACCAACATCACGCTGGAACTTGGCGGCAAGTCGCCGAACGTATTCTTTGCCGATGTGATGAATGAGGATGACGCCTTCCTCGACAAGGCGCTCGAAGGCTTTGCCATGTTCGCGCTGAACCAGGGCGAGGTCTGCACATGCCCATCCCGCGCGCTTGTGCATGAATCGATCTATGACCGCTTCATGGAAAAGGCGCTGAAGCGCGTACAAGCAATCAGCCAGGACGATCCGCTGAACGCTTCCACCATGATCGGCGCGCAGGCGTCTCAGGAACAGTTCGACAAGATCATGGGCTACCTGGAAATCGGCAAGAAGGAAGGCGCGAAAGTGTTGACCGGCGGCGACAAGAAATCGCTCTCCGGCAATCTCAAGGACGGCTTCTACATTCAGCCGACCATTTTTGAAGGCAATAACAAGATGCGGGTCTTCCAGGAGGAAATCTTCGGTCCCGTCGTTTCCGTCACCACCTTCAAGACAGTGGAAGAAGCCATCGAAATCGCCAACGACACCGTTTATGGTCTTGGTGCCGGTGTCTGGAGCCGCGATACCAACCTTGCCTACCGCGCAGGTCGCGGTATCGAAGCTGGACGCGTTTGGACGAATTGCTACCACGCCTATCCGGCAGGGGCGGCTTTCGGTGGCTACAAGCAGTCGGGCATCGGTCGCGAAACCCACAAGATGATGCTCGATCATTATCAGCAGACCAAGAACCTGCTTGTGTCCTACAGCCCCAACAAGCTTGGCTTCTTCTGACAATATTGGACCTCGGCGCCGCAGGCAGTCTGCCGGTGGCGAGGTCCACTGAGGTTCAGGCAAAGCTTCGGGCGAGCGCAGATGCGGTTTGTATCGAAGCGGTCTGAATTGACGTAATGGTGTCATCAAACAGGCGCATATCCTCCTCGTTATTTTTGCGTGGATCGATATGCGCCATTTATTTTTTTATCTTTTTCACGTCGCTCGCACCGCCCATGGGTGCCGCTCATGAGCGGGATTGCCGGAGAATTTCGTGGCGGTGAACGCTTCGGCAGGCTGGAGACGGAAAGTTCGCGCTGGATCGCGATTTGTCTCCTTTCAGTCCTCGGCATCACAGTGTTTCGCATTGTCTGTCTCGCCTTCAACAGGACAGATCTCTTCGTCGACGAGGCGCAGTACTGGCTGTGGAGCCGGGAAATGGCTTTTGGAGCTTACTCCAAGCCTCCCTTGATCGGCTGGGTCATTCGTCTCACCACCTGGATCTCTGGCGGGGAGGGGACGTTCGAGGTTCGTCTTGCGGCGCCCATCCTGCATGCGCTGACGGCTGCTGCAATGCTCCATCTCGGACGCATGCTCTATGATGTGCGGATCGGGGCTATGGCTGCGATCGTCTATATCACGCTGCCCGGCGTGTCGCTGTCCAGTCTCTTGATTTCCACCGACACGCCGATGTTGCTCTTCATCGTGCTATCGATGATCCTGTGGCGCAGGCTTGCCACGGAGAAAGACTATGCGGGGTCTTATGCTCTTTTTCTGGCCGTGGGACTGGGGCTGACGGTCGGGCTCGGCTTCCTGTCCAAATATGCCATCGCGTTTCTGTTCCCGTTCGTCCCGCTTGCCGCCTATCTGGACAAGGGCTGGCGGATACGGTGGTCGCATGCCTTGCTGGTAGGGCTTGTTGCCTTGGTCGTCGTTTCGCCAAATCTTTGGTGGAACTACGCGCATGACTTCGCGACCGCCCGTCACACGGTATCGATCGCGCATTGGAATGCCGCAAGCCTCAATTTCGGCTCGGCGCTTGGCTTCTTCGGTGCTCAAGCCGGTGTCGTCGGACCCTTCGTCTTCATCGCAATGCTGATGGCCTTGGGTGACATGAGACATCCGACAACGCGTTCGCTTTCTGCATTGAGTATTCCGCTTCTCCTGTTGATGACGGCGCAAGCTTTGATCTCGCGCGCGCTCGCCAACTGGGCGGTCGGGGCTTATGCGGCAGGTATTTTGCTGGCGACACCGTGGCTTGCGGCAAGACCGCGTTGGATGCGGGCATCGCTCATTTTGAACACCACTGTTGCTGTCATCCTGCCCGTTCTCACCATCTTCGGTACCGAGTTGCGACTCCCCAATGGCGATCTTGCCTTGAAGCGCTATCTGGGGCGCTCAGCTGTGGTTTCGACAGCCGTTGCCGACGCGGAAAAAATGCACGCCAATATTCTTGTCGCCGCCGACCGCTCCTTTCTGGCGGAAATGTTCTATGAGTTGAGAGACGATCGGCGCATCGCGCCACGCGCCTGGAACGAGGCGCCGCAGCTGCCTTCCAGCCATTATGCGCTGCTTTATCCGTTGCAACCTAGCGAGGGGGCGAACGCACTTCTGCTGTCACGCGCCGATTCTTTGCCGTCCTGCATCAAGGATGAGAAGCCCCAGAGCCATTGGGTGGCTTCGCCCGGCTTCATGGAAAGAGCCATCGTCGGCCTCTGGAGAATACCGTCTTCATGTTTTGAAGGGACAAATCATGGATCATGATATCGTTCATATGCGGCTCACCATCTGGCTTACTGTCGTGACGCTGCTCGCTGTCATAATCTTTGCAGTCTTCCCCTTTATCGATCTTGAGGTCTCGGCGTTCTTTTTCAATGGACAACGGGGTGATTGGATGGGCCTTGGCCCAGACTTCAGTTTCTGGAGAGATGTGCTGCGTCATGGTGGAGAAATCTTCGCTGTCGTCGCCTTTCTCATTTTTCTCGGTAATGTCCTGATCGGTTCGAAGCAGCAGACCGGGTGGAGGGTCTGGGCCTTCATCTGGGGAAACACGCTTGTGTGCGCAGGATTGCTGGTGAACGGCGTCCTGAAGACCTGGCTAGGGCGTGCTAGGCCCGATGGTGTCGCAGAGTTCGGCGGCTTCCAGGCATTTACGCCAGCCTTCCAGCTCAGCAATCAGTGCTTCAAGAACTGTTCTTTTTCGTCTGGAGAGACCGCGCTGATCGCAAGCGTCCTTCTTCCGGTCTGTGTGTTGCTGTGGCCGCATCTGTCGCGAAGAGGCAAATTCGCCTGTGGCGTCGTAGCCGCGTTTTTAATGATTGTGACGGCTACAATGCGCATGGCGGCGGGACGGCATTTTTTGAGCGACACGACAATGTCGATCCTTTTTGCCGCGCTGACCACGCTTATCCTCTACCGACTTCTGGCAATTGGACAGTGCAGATCCGTGTTCGCTGCCGGTCCGGTTTCGTCGGACGTCCGGGTTATTCTTCGCCGATCGAGCGTTCGCTGTCTTCAGTTGCTGAGAGCGACCCTGCGCAAAGTGGTGGAGGTAGGGAGAGCCCTTTCGGCGCGGAGCGCGAAGGAGAGGGCAGGGTTCATCTCTAGACGGACACAGATTGCCGCGGAGTAATCATAGGCGCGTTGCGAATTCCAGATGCTGATGACACGGCTGCGTCTTGGAGCAGGCCGTGATCTTTCAGATTCGCTCGTGCGCTTTAGTCGAAGAGACCAGAAACGGACTGTTCCAGAGCCGTGCGGTTGATCGCTTCGCCAAGCAGTGTCGCTGTGGTGATGACACGGATATTATGCGCGGACTGGACTGCGGTGGTGGGCTGGATGCTGTCGGTGATGACGAGTTCACGCAGCTTGGATGAGGAAACACGCGCGACGGCACCGCCAGAAAGGACGCCGTGGGTGATATAGGCGGTAACGCTGGTTGCGCCGTTCTTGAGAAGCGCTTCGGCGGCGTTGCAGAGCGTTCCACCGGAATCGACAATGTCGTCGATCAGGATGCAGTCCTTACCCGAAACGTCGCCGATAACGTTCATGACCTCGGATTCGCCCGGGCGATCACGGCGTTTGTCGACGATGGCGAGCAGACAGTCGAGACGCTTGGCAAGCGCACGGGCGCGGACCACGCCGCCGACGTCCGGTGAAACCACCATGACGTTATTGGTGTCGTAATGTTCCTTGACATCGCGTGCGAGAATAGGTGCCGCGAAGAGATTGTCCGTCGGGATATCGAAGAAGCCCTGGATCTGACCGGCGTGAAGATCAAGCGTTAGAACGCGATCGGCGCCGGCTTCGGTAATCAGATTGGAAACGAGCTTGGCCGAGATTGGTGTTCTTGGGCCAGCCTTGCGGTCTTGGCGGGCGTAGCCGAAATAGGGGAGAACGGCGGTGATGCGCTTTGCCGAAGAACGACGCATGGCGTCGATCATGATCAGCAGTTCCATCAGGTGGTCATTAGCCGGAAAGGATGTGGATTGGACGACGAATACATCTTCACCACGGACATTTTCACTGATTTCTACGAAAATTTCCTGGTCCGCAAACCGTTTTACTGTGGCATTTCCCAGGGGAACATTGAGATACTTGCAGATCGCTTCGGCCAGATGCCGGTTCGAATTGCCTGCGAAAACCTTCATGGGTGCCGCCTGTTTTCCATGCCATCGCTTGAGCCCGGACGTTTTAGTCTGTTCCGCGGCCAGTGCGTCGTTCAACGGGAAGGAATACCCGGCCCAAAAGGGCGCCGGACATGCCGTTTTGCCATGGGCGCCTTAATAGCGCTGTTGCCCGTGAATGCAATAGCCGGAACTGCGTTACCCATGATTTTCGTGAAAACTTTATGACTCACGTGTTTCGCAGACCTTATTCAATCGATTGGATCGGCAGCTGGACTTTTCCCATCGTATCGATTGTATTTATCCACGCGCTGTCTGTCGCCATGCCTGGTAATCGTCCAGCGTTCTGGCTGCAATCTTTTGCATGACGCTATCGGTGACTGCCGACCATGGATCGCCGCCTCGTGATGCCACCGTTTCCTGGCCTTGGAGGCGATGGAGGCGTGCGCCATTGGCATCGAGAATGTCCCAGACATAGACAATGGTGACCTTGCCGCCATCCGCAAAAGCGGAGAGGTAGCCCTTTAGGATGTTGTTTGCCGACGTGTCGGCGGAGGGCAGGATCGTCAGGCCTTTGGAACGTGCCTCCGCGCCCAGCTGCCGAGAAAGCGGCGTGACAGCCTGTACCGGTGCCCCAATGATCGGCAGGAAGCGGATGCTGCCGGAACCGGAAGGCGCGAGCGCGGCCGTCTGCTGCCGGGGCTCTGCCGGCACCGGCTGTCCTGGCTGGCGCGCAACGGGTTGGCCATACTGAACGCCGCCGCTCATTGCCTGAGCTTGCGCCTGCAAGGTGTTTTGCGGCGCGTAGGCCGGCACCTGTGGAGCGACGCCGGAGCCGGTGCGATCGGCTGCTGCTGCCATCTGGTCGAGATCGCCCTGGGTGACCGGGGTGGATGGCGTTTGACTATGTCCGACATTGACCTGCGGCGTCAGCGCATCGCTGGTGTTGCATGCGCAAAGAGCTACGGCGAGACCTGGAATCGCGAGCAGCGCACCAAGCCTGTTCATATCCTACATCTCTTCATCATCATTACGCCCTCCCCAGGACCCTTGTGATTTAAGTGGCGTTTGACCACGGAGTCAAATCAGGCGGTCAACATGTCGAGCCCGTGGCGTGACAATGACTGGGGTGCGCCTTCCGTGGTCACATAGGTCTGGCCGAGCGTCATGGCGATGCCCGCGTCGCTGTCCATGATGATCATGTGGACGAAGAGCGTCATGTTCGGCAGGATTTCCTGCGTGTTGCCGGCGTAGAACATCTGATGCTCCATCCAGGAGGGAGAGAAGCGTGCGCCAAGGGAGTAACCGCAGGCATTCAGGCGATGGCGGGTCAGGCCGCGCTCGTCCATGATTTTCGCGTGAACGTCGAAGACATCGCCAAATGTGTTGCCGGGGCGAAGCACGTCTTCGATGGCGCGAATGTTTTCCGCGCAGGCATTGTAGAGCTCTTTATGACGGAACTCCGGTTCGCCGATCACCACGGTTCGCATCATCGCGGCGTGATAGTGGGCGCTCGCGCCTGCCCATTCGAGCGTGATCTGGTCCTTGGTATCGAGCTTGCGACGTCCGGACTTGTAGCGGCACAACAGCGCGTCCGGGCCGGAGCCGATGATGAACTCATTGGCGGGATAATCGCCACCGCCGGAAAACACAGCACCTTGCATGGCGGCGAGAATATCGGCCTCATCCGCGCCCGGCTTGATCAGGGCGATTGCGGCATCGAGTGCGTCATCGGCAAGCTCACCGGCGCGCTTTGCATAGGCAATCTCGGCGGGGCTTTTGACGAGGCGAAGCGTGCTGACAAGATAGGAGGCATCGACGATCTGGCAGAAGCTTGCAAGCTGGTTATCCAAAAGGCGCGAAACTCGACCGGTCATCCCATGGGTGTCGAACTCGATGCCGACGCGGCAGCCGAGCAGATCCATTTCGCTCATGAGGTTCTTCAGATCGAGCGTCGGATCGGCATTCAGGCGATCCACCCAGATGTAGATGTTTTCGATATTGGACGTGTGGCGTGCCTGGCGCAAATCGGCCGAACGGGTCAGCAGCGCCACGGAGCCGTCCGCCTTGACGATCAGCGTTTGGAAGAAGCAGTAGCCGAAGGTGTCGTAGCCGGTCAGCCAGTACATGCTTTCCTGAGCAAAGAGCAGTACGGCATCCAGCTTTTCCTCGGCCATCTTCTCGATCAGCCGGGCACGACGCGCCTCGAATTCGGCGGGTTCGAAGTGTAGAGCCATCTTAAGTCTCCAAAATTGCTATTGCTGAGATCTGCCGCCCGTAATCCGGTTCGGACAGATGCGTGGTTCTGCGAAAGGAAAAGAAGCGCTTGTCGTCCGGATAGGTGCAGAGATGGAGGTTTTCGGCCTGCACTCCCGCCTTGGTCAGGCGATCCATCGTAAGCTGCTTCAGATCGAAATGGGCATGACCATTGTTTTGCGATGGCGCAAGGTATCGCTCATAGGCGGCGTCGAGCGTCTTGAGGTCTTGGACGCGCTCCGGTCCGACCTCGTAATTTTCCTGCGCAATCGAAGGGCCGAGGGCGGCGGTAATGTTTTCGCGGCGAGCGCCTAGGGCGATCATGCTGTCGATTGTGTTTTCCAGTACGCCATGGACTGCCCCCTTCCAGCCTGCATGGGCTGCGCCGACGACGCCGGCCTGGCTATCGGCAAAGAGAATCGGACCGCAATCTGCGCTCAATACGCCAAGGATGATGCCGGGCGTTGCCGTCACCATGGCATCGGCTTGCGGTCTTGCGCCGTCATAGGTTTTGTCGATGACGACCACATTGGGCGAGTGAATCTGGTGGACGGTTGCGAGTCGCTCGACAGGAAAGCCGAACCACTGCGCCACGCGACGACGGTTTTCCAAAACCGCCTCGCGATCGTCTTGCGAACCGAGGCCGACGTTCAGTCCGCGGTAGATGCCTGTCGATACACCGCCTTCACGGGTGAAGAAACCATGGCGTATGCCGTTTCTGGATGCGGCCTGAAGCAGGTCGCTTTGAACGGGAAGCGGCAGCGTGTCGTCCTGCATGGGGTGTTCAATCCTTTGCGGTGTCGCCGATTTTTTGAGGGATGATTCTGAGCGAGTGTTTCCGATGAGCGCATCTCAAACGATGCCGTCCGGCAGATTTGTTTCTGCTTCGAATGAGGACAATGGTGGCCCAAGCCACCTGTCTCTGTCAATCCAGTGGACGAAAGGGGAGCAGATGGACAGCTGGGCTCGACACGGCCAGTACCTTGAAGAGCTCTCCCATCTTGCCAGCGCCTTCGCCTGCCAGACGGTTGATGGCTTCCGCGATATCCAGCGTCTGGTCGGGCGTTGCCGCCGCCGCCAAAGCCTGGCCCCGCTCTCGTAGCCCAAGCCCGTAGAGAAAGTCGCCCTGGTGCAGACAGCCATTGATATGAACGCCGCTGGCGGTGGCCGTCTTCGTCAGGCTTTCGAAATCCACATGGCTTGTGAGGTCGGCTTCGCCAGGATTGGCCAGAACGGGATCGTATTCATGCATTCTCAGTGCCTGCATTGTGTCGCCATAGCCAGACACCATATGGCCATAGTCGATGATCAGCGCCGTGCCGCCGTGGAGTTTCAGCCTCTCGCACAGCGCCGCCATGACTGCTTCCCTGGCAGGGGAATATTCGAAGATGGTGCCAAGCGCCTGCCTTTCCGGCTGTGGCGGCAGGAGATCTGGATCGATGCTGGCGATGCCGGCGGTGAAGATGAGCTCGTCATCCTCGCTGAGGCTCACGACGCGTTCTCTGAAGCCTTGGGGCGTCTTGACGAATTGACGGATGGGAATCGCATCGAAAAGCTCGTTGGCGGCAATCAGCAGGAAGCCCGGAGGCACATCGTCAAAACTTTCGTGCCAATTGATCTTTCGCCCATGCGTGGCAAGCGTCTTCTGCTGCGTCTCGGTGAGACGCGGGCTGGTTTCGATCAGATGCACGCTCATGGCGTCGTATAAAGGCGTGGCAATGCGCTGGATGACACGCAGCATGTCCGCCATCATCGAGCCGCGACCGGGGCCGATTTCGACAAGCCTGACATTGGCAGGCAGGCCGTGGCGCTGCCAGGCATGGACCATGAAGACGCCGAGCATTTCGCCAAAAAGCTGGCTGACTTCCGGCGCGGTAACGAAATCGCCGGTGCGGCCGAAGGGTTGGCGCGTCTTGTAATAGCCATGCTCGGGATCTGCGAGGCAGAGCGAGAAATAATCGGTGACGCTCAAGGGGCCGTTGAGGCGAATGAGAGACTTGATTCGACGGGCAAGGGGCGTTGGCATGGCACTTATCCGTTCTGCCGGGCGCTGGCAGCGTAACGCGCACGAAGGGTGGCCCAGACGCCAAGCGCGAACATGGGCGCGGAGAGAACCATTCCCATGGTCAACCAGTTCCCCGCGAGATACCCGATTTGCGCGTCGGGTTCTCGGAAAAACTCCACGAAGATTCGTGACAGGGCGTAGCCCGCAACGAAGGTGCCGGTCACGGTGCCGGGCGCCTTCAGCGCTCTGAACGCCCAGATCATGACCGAGAGTACAAGCAGAAGCACGATGCCTTCCAGTCCCGCTTCGTAAAGCTGGCTTGGATGACGGGCAAAGGGCCCACCTGTCGGGAACACGACGGCCCACGGAACATCCGTCAGGCGGCCCCACAATTCGCCGTTGATAAAATTTGCGATGCGCCCGAAGAACAGGCCGACGGGTGCCACGGCCGCGATGATGTCGAACATGCTCCAGACCGGAATGCCGTTTTTACGGGCAAAGAGGATCATTGCGATCGTCGTGCCCAGGAGGCCACCATGGAAGGACATGCCGCCATTCCAGATCTCTAAGGCGCGCACCGGGTTCGCCATGACGGCTGGGAGGTCGTAAAAGAGCACATAGCCGATACGTCCGCCCAGCACGATGCCGGCTGCGGCCCAGATGATGAAGTCATCCAGGTGAACCGGTGTCACTGGAGACTTGTCGCCCGGCCACAGGCGGTCCGTCATGCTCAGCTTTCGGGCATATGACCAGCCGAGCAGAATGCCCATGACATAGGCTATGCCATACCAGTGAATCGATATCGGGCCTATGGAGAAGGCGATCGGATCGATGTTGGGAAACGGCATGATCGACAGCGGCGCAAGTGGTGAAAACAAATTGCGTATTCCGTTCTCTGGTTGTCATCGAAAACGCCAGCGTTTTCAGAAGGCAGGCTGCATGATCGTCAGCTTTCCCGCCGGGCGAAAATGGCGATTGAAAGAGAAGCGGTCAAGGCGATTCTTTGACGCTTTTATGACTGTCAAAAGTAAGGTTACCGCGCCTGACGATCCCGTTTTTGCTTGCAACGGACCGAGTGAGTGCCTACCTGAAATGTCAGAACCGGATCGAGCATCAAGTCTCTCCGGATGAAGACGAGGATAGCGCGCCATGAGCACAACCGGAACGAACCGCATTTTCGATGAATTCGCGAAGCTGATGACCGATGCCGCAGGTGCGGCTCAGGGCGTCCGCAAGGAAGTGGAGCAGGCCTTCCACGCGCAGGCGGATCGCTGGCTGAACAGCCTCGATGTCGTCAAGCGCGAAGAGTTCGATGCCGTTCGCGAGATGGCGATCAAGGCGCGTGATGAGAACGACGCGCTGCGCGCCAGGATAGAGGCTCTGGAAGCCAAGCTCTCGGGGAATGCCTCCTGATAGTGATGCAGCCGTTTTAAATTGGTCGATTTTGTTCAAGGCCGCGCTCTCAAAAGGAGCGCGGCCTTTCATTTTGTCCGCTTCGAAGCAGGCACCCTCGCGAGTGCGGATTCGTACCCAAAGAGCAAGCATTTTCATCAGCATTTTTTTGCCCTCTGTGGACACTTGCAAAAAACGCAATTGGCAGAGTCGGTTATGACTCCCGCCTGACATTCCGCCACAAGAGATATCCACGGTTGTCCCCGGAAAATGGACTGGCGGGGGGTGGCGACGGGACTCGCTCGTTATAGACTGATTTTAAATGATGATTCGAAACGAACTCGGTAAGCTCCAGACAGGTTCACTGCGTTAATCTGGCGGCGTCGGGCAATCGTCCTAAACTGATGTACCGGCATTTGTATGTGCGTTTTTGTGCTTTCGCGTGCGAAACAAAACATTCATTTCCGGCTGAAAAGGTGCCGTATGAGCCTAATAGAATTCGAAGTTGAACGTTTCTCCAATCCGGTCGATATGATCGAGTTTGTGGCGGCCGCCAACGATTGGTCTTTCGAGCGCTCGGGCGAGGACGAAATTGCGATGACGGTGGAAGGCCGTTGGGCCGACTATCACGTTTCGTTTTCCTGGATGGAGCAGTTCGAGGCGCTGCATCTGGCCTGCGCTTTCGACATCAGGGTCCCCGATCATCGCGTCAACGAAGTGATCCGGCTGCTGTCGCATGTCAACGGTCAGACGCTGATGGGCCATTTCGATCTATGGCGTCAGGAAGACGTGATCATCTTCCGCCAGTCGCTGCTTCTGGCGGGCGGCGCCGAGCCAACCAATCAGCAGGTCGAAGTTCTGCTGTCGAGCGCGCTCGAAGCCTGCGAACAGTATTATCAGGCGTTCCAATTCGTCGTCTGGTCCGGCATGGAAGCCAAGGCCGCCATGGATGCGGCCCTCTTCGAGACGGTAGGCGAGGCCTGATACACATGCTGTCATTCGGTTCTGGTCCGCTCGTTCTCGTTGGCGCCGGCAATATGGGCGGCGCCATGCTTTCCGGCTGGTTGAAGAAAGGTGTATCCGGTTCATCGATCATCGTCGTCGATCCGCGCCCTTCGGATGCCATGTCCTCAAAGCTCGCGGAGGCTGGCGCGCGCCATTGCGAAAGCGCTCCCGAAGGCGTGACTGCCGGCATCCTGTTTCTGGCGGTCAAACCGCAGTTGATGGATACGGTGCTGCCTTCGTTGAAACCGCTTGTCGGCCAAGAGACGATTGTCGTTTCCGTCGCTGCCGGCAAGACGTTATCCTATATCCAAAGCCATCTGGGTCAGGCTGCTTGCGTTCGCGCCATGCCCAACACACCCGCCATGGTGGGACGTGGGGTTACCGGCGCCTACGCCAATGAACGCGTTTCCGCCGACCAGCGTCAGGCCGTGGAAGAGCTTCTCAAGGTCAGCGGTCCGGTGGAATGGGTTCCGACCGAGGGCGATATCGATGCCGTCACTGCCGTATCCGGCAGCGGACCCGCTTATGTTTTCTATCTCGTGGAATGCATGGCGGAGGCAGGTCGCAAAGCCGGTCTGCAGGCGGACCTCGCCATGCGTCTCGCGCGAGAAACCGTCGCGGGGGCTGGAGAACTTCTCTACCAGTCCCCCGACGATGCGTCCAAACTGCGCCAGAATGTGACGTCTCCGGGTGGTACGACGGCGGCTGCACTCTCGGTATTGATGGCGCAGGATGGTATGCAGCCCTTGTTCGACAAGGCGATCGCGGCGGCGAAGACGCGCGCGCAGGAACTGGCAAACTGAGGACGCACGAGAATGAGCGCTGAAATCAGCTATGCGGATTTTGAAAAGGTCGACATTCGCGTCGGTACCATCATCGAGACGGAAGCCTTTCCCGAAGCGCGCAAGCCTGCTTTTAAACTGAAGATCGATTTTGGTCCGGAAATCGGCATCAAGAAATCATCGGCGCAGATCACCGTCCATTATACGCTGGAGAGCCTGATCGGCAGACAGGTGCTTGCCGTCGTCAACTTTCCGCCGCGCCAGATCGGGCCTTTCCGCTCCGAAGTCCTGACGCTCGGTTTTGCCGATGGCAATGGCGATATCGTTCTGGCGGCTGTGGAGCAGGGCGTCCCCAACGGCGAGAAGATGTGCTGACCGATTTCAGCCTTTAGTACAGCATTTACAACTCAGGCCGGGATTTTCACAATCACCCGCAAGCCCCCGAGGGGGCTGTCGTCCAGCGTCACATCGCCACCATGGCTTCTGACAATGTCTCGGACAATCGATAGGCCGAGACCGGTCCCGGAGGCGTTCAGGTTACGCGCCTCGTCCAGGCGGAAGAAGGGCTTGAAGACATCCTCGCGTGATTCCAGCGGAACGCCCGGTCCATCGTCATCAAAGACGAGGCTGATGGAGCGCGGTGCGCGTCGCAGCTCGATGGAGAGTGTCGAGGCATAGCGTTGCGCATTGGCGGCAAGATTGCCGACCACGCGGGAGAAGGCCGTAGGGCGGACGGTAATCTGCGAAACCCCATTGAGCTCAAACCGCATCGTCTTGTCGACCATCTCGAAATCGCTTTGCAGTTTTCTCAGAAGCGGTTCGAGTTCCAGCGCTCCAACGTCTTCCTCCGCGTCGTCACGAGCAAAGGCTAGATAGGCTTCCAGCATCGACTGCATGTCGTCGACGTCCTTATCCAGCCCTTCAAGATCGGGATTGTCTCCAGCGAGCGCCAGTTGAAGCTTGAAGCGGGTAAGGATAGTGCGCAGGTCGTGGCTCACGCCATTCAGCATGGCCGTACGTTGTTCCATTTGTCGTTCGATCCGCTCGCGCATGAGGATGAAGGCAAGACCGGCGCGCCTGACTTCATCGGCGCCTTTGGGCGAATATGCCGTGATCTTCTGTCCGCGGCCGAAACTTTCGGCGGCTTTGGCAAGCGCCAGGATCGGCCTGATCTGGCCGCGCAGGAAAAGGATCGAGATGCCGAGCAGAACGAGAGACGCGCCGACCATCCAAACGAGGAAGATATGCGTGTTGGAAGCGTAGGTCTGATTTCGCCGTGTGAAGATGCGCAGCGTCTTGTCGTTCAATTGAATCCGGATTTCGACCAGCGATCCGTTGCCATAAGTGTCGATCCAGAAGGGCCTGCCGATCTGTGCGGTGATCTGGTCTGCCAGAATGGAATCGAGAATAGAGAAGAAGGGTTGCGGGCGCGCGGGCGGCAGTTCGGTTTTCTGTTCGATATAGACGCTGAGATCGAGCTTCTCGCGTGCGATGTTGATGACGCGCTGATAATCGTCCTGCTCAGGATCTGTCTCGATCAGTTCGATGATTGCGGCGATATCGCGCGTGACGGCGGCGGACAGGCGCTCTGTCACCAACTGCCAGTGCCGCTCCATGAAGACGGCTGCAACCACGGCCTGCAATAGAACCATCGGCAAAATGATGATCAGCAGCGAGCGGGTGTAAAGCCCGGTGGGAAGCCAGTGCCGCAGCCATCGCACGAAGAAGCGCCACCCTCGGGCAGGGGCGCTGTTGCGGGCCAAACTCATAAAATCGAGGCTTGCCATAGATTACCTGTCCATCCGGCTCTGATCCGGACACGCCAGAAAAGCGTGCCTTCAATCCACGCTCAGACGGTAGCCGATGCCGCGTACCGTCTGCAAATAGACGGGATTGGCGGGGTCGTCTTCGATCTTGCGCCGCAGGCGGTTGATCTGAACGTCGATGGTGCGCTCGCCGACATCGGCATCGGCATCCACGAGTTCGTGCCGTGGGATGGTGTCACCGGCGCGCAGCGCAAACAGCATCATGATATCCATTTCGCGATCCGTCAGGCGGATGATCTCTGCGCCGCGCCGAAGTTCCTTCTTGTGGAGCGAGAAATTGAAGGGCCCGAAAATGATCTGGTCGATTTTTGGCGTATCCGGCGAGGTATTGCGGCGCAGGATATTGTTGATGCGCAGCACAAGTTCGCGTGGATCGAAGGGTTTGGCAAGGTAGTCGTCAGCACCGGCTTCGAGGCCAGCGATTCTCGAATCCGCCTCGGAGCGTGCCGTGAGAAGAATGACCGGCACGGTCTTGTTTTCATTGAGAGACTTTGTGAGCGACAAGCCGTTTTCTCCGGGCATCATCACGTCGAGGATCAGGAGATCGAACTGGATGCCCTGCATCTTGCGCCGCGCTTCCGCCGCGTCTGCAGCGGCGGTGATACGGTAACCCTTGTCGCTGAGGAAGCGCTGGAGAAGATCGCGGATACGCGCGTCGTCATCCACGATGAGGATATGAGAAGCGTCGTCATCCGCTGGCGTTCTGGTGGCGGCTGTGGCCATTTTCATTCGGCTCCCATTGTTTCGACGTCGCGCATTCTGGCGAGAAACTGCAGAACGCATGCCCTGGCTTCGGAGGACATGCCTTCGAGGGCGCGAGCGATACGGCGCGATTGAGGATCGCTCAAGGCGAGCGCCAGTTCACGACCGGTGAGCGTTGGATAAAGTCTGCGCTGACGCCGGTCTTCAGGTCCCGCCATCTGGCGGATGTAGCCATCATCGATCAGCTGCTTGAGCACTCGTGCCAGGCTCTGCTTGGTGATCTGCAACGTATCGAGAAGATCGGCGACTGTCATGCCGGGATTTCGGCAAACAAAATAGACGACGCGATGGTGAGCTCGACCATAACCCAGCTTTTCAAGAATTGCGTCAGGGTCTGAAACGAAGTCTCGATAGGCGAAGAAGAAGGCCTCAATCGTGTCAAAGTCGATCTTGGCGTCATCGACATGGGGCAGGGCCGGGCTCGGTTTGGCGGCAGCCTTTTTCAGCGATTGGGCAGGCACTGGTCTTCCTTCATAGTATCGCGCTTGGCCACCATTAGCACGAGATCTGCCCAAATAGTGTGCCGCCGGGCAATCTCCCGATCATTTTCTGTTGCGTTCGATAATATGCCGCAGGTTGAACATCAACGCCAATATCTGCGCCGGTCCTCAACGAAGCAAAAGAGCGCGGACTAAGCCGCGCTCTCTGGTACTCGGTTACGCAGATACTCTACGCAAACTTACTCGTACACATACACAACGCGACGCGTGCTCGGCTCCACCAGAACGCGGCGGTCGTTCACACGCACGTAGCTGTATTCATAGTCCGGGATCGACACCAATTCCGCGCTGGCTGGAATGGTGGCGCCAATCGCGACGTCGCCATCGATGCGAACGACCTGTGCCGGGTGCTGATCGATATAAGTGATCACCTGCTCCGGCGGATTGACTTCACCGACGCGTCCGAGGTTGGGGTCGCCAGGGTTCGGCTCTTCCTGCTGGACGCTTGCTGTCTTTTCATAAGTAACCACCGGCACTTCGATATCGGCGCGGCGTTCGCGCAGGATCACGGGAGCACCTTCGTACATGACGTTCAGGTAATCGGCATTTGCCCAACCGCGCACGCCGTTTACTTCGATACGGCACCAGGCGCTGCCTTCCATGCATCCGTCAAGAACCGCATTGCTGCCGCGTGTGGCAAGTCCGACTTCCGGGTAATCTTCACCAGGGCCGGATCGCACCGAAATATCAGATGCCGTGGTCGCAACCATGGCCGCATTGGCATAGCCGGCGATCAAAGCGAAAGCGCCGCCAGCAATCATCAGTTTCAGCTTCTTGTCCATCTGTCTCTCTCCTTTGAAGACTGGGGCAAGAACGCAGCTTTCTGTTTTCCGTTCCCGAATTTGTGAACAGTTTGTTTGAGGAAACACTACTGCGTACTAGATAAGTTATTGAAATTAAATAATTTACTACATTGTCGACAATTCTTCGCAGATGATGTTTCCTGACGATCGATTGTGCAGTCGCGTCGGGCTCTTTATAGGTGGGCCAGTTTTTTGAAGTGAAGGAAGGTCATCATGGGTAAGTTGCAGGCAGGGGTCATTCCGGTGACGGCGTTTCAGCAGAACTGCACCATTCTCTTCGATGAGGACACAAGGGAAGGTGTTGTCGTCGATCCAGGCGGGGATGTCGACGTCATCGTTCAGACTGTTGCCGAAAACGGCATCACGTTAAAGGAGATATGGCTTACCCATGGCCACCTTGACCATGCCGGTGGTGCCAAGGAATTGAAGGAGCGCCTTTCGCTCTCCATCATCGGCCCGCATGAAGACGACCTTCCGCTTCTGGAGCGGATCGAGACCCAAGCGCAGAAATACGGTATTTCGGGATTACAGAACGTGCTTCCGGACCGCTGGCTGAAGGATGGTGATGTCGTTTCCTTTGGCGATCACCGCTTCGAAGTCTATCATTGCCCGGGCCATGCCCCCGGCCACGTCATCTATTACAATCGGGCCCAAGGCTTTGCCCATGTGGGCGACGTGCTCTTCAATGGCTCCGTCGGAAGAACGGATCTTCCCGGAGGCAATCACGAGCAGTTACTGGCATCTATTCGTGACAAGGTGCTTCCGCTCGGCGACGAGGTAGGGTTCATTTGCGGGCATGGCCCCGGTGGACGATTAGGCGAGGAGCGTCGCACGAACCCGTATCTTCAGGGCCTCGGACCCATTGGTGCTGCGCCTCAAGCTCCAGTTGGGGTTGACCAGAAAACAGATTGAGAGGGTAGGCGTGGGCGTCGCCTTCATAGACAGCCCTCTTGAGAGCTGCCATGAAAAAACCCGGCATTCCTGCCGGGCTTCAACTAGAAGAGAAAGTCGTATGGCTCAACCAGCAATCTGAAGATTGACTGCCTTTGGCCCCTTGCCGCGACGATCCGGTTCCGTGTCGAAGCTCACTTTCTGATTTTCTGAAAGACCGGACAGGCCGGAAGCCTGTACAGCGGAGATATGAACAAAGATATCAGCGCCACCATTGTCTGGCTTGATGAAGCCGAAGCCTTTGTCGGTATTGAAGAATTTAACGGTGCCAGTCTCGGCCATGCATCAGGTCCTTTTCGCTCTGCCCGTGTTCAGCTCCAGGCAGCATTACAGTTTTGCCCGTCAGGGCGTACGGCAGGCAGCTCTTGATGATTGAGAGATTGGACCTTCGCTGTGGAAGTCTTGACGTTCTGATCAACGTTTTGTTGTTCCCACCGCTCGAAGTATTGTCTCCGATGCATCTGTTTATAGGTCGTCCCATGCTCGCAAATTGCCTGAACCGCGATAGAGTGATGTGTTTATTTAAAATTGGCAAGCAAAAGTTTTTAAGCGGCAACCATGATTAATCATGGGCGTTTGACGCGTATTACGCGTGTCGCGGAAATTTTTCTCGCAGCGGCGCTGTTGGGAAAACAAAACCATCGTTAGCGATGGGAATTTTCGGCAATTTTCGCGCATAGGGCATGAGTGGAAACCGGCCTTTAGCCTGCTTTACCAAGTTTTTGGTGGCGTCTTTTCGTAAGCTCCGGCACCAACTCTACCAGCAAAATCGCGGCAAAAATGATGGCGCAGCCGATATAACCGGCAGCCGGTATGATCTCTCCAAGAAAGAGCGACGCGAAGAGCGCGCCGAACAGGGCTTCGGAGGAAAGAAAGATCGCCGCCTGTGGTGCTGTCGTGTAACGCTGGCCGATGACCTGGAGAACGAATGCAAGGCCCGACGAGACAAGGCCAACATAAAGGATCTCACGGAGCGACGCAGCAACTGCCTGAGCGTTAATCGGCTCGTAGGCCGCGCCGATCACCATGCTCAGAATGGCGCAGACGGAAAACTGGACACAGGAAAGGGCAAGCGGCCGGTTGCTGGCCATGACGGCACGGCCCGCAAGCGTGATCTGCACAGCCCAGAAGAACGCGCAGGTAATGCTGAGAAAATCGCCTGTCGTCAGGCTGCTGAAGGCGCCGCCGGAGAGCAGAAAGATGCCGACCAGCATCATCGTGGCACCCGGCCAGACCACCCAGTGCGGATAACGCCGATAGATCAGAACGGCGATGGCCGGGACGAAGATGACATAGAGGGCCGTCAGAAAACTGGAATTGGTGACGGAGGTGGTAAGCAGTCCCACCTGCTGGGTTGTGGCACCCATGAAGAGGGCGAGCCCGACAAGGCCGAAGGCGCGGTATTCCGCCTTGCTAGGCCTTGCTCCCATGCGGCGCGTTTCCATGAGTGCGAAGGGCAGGACCGCAAGCGCTGCAATGGCAAAGCGCAAGCCCACGAACCAGAAGGGGCCGATGGATGCCATGGCCGTGGACTGCGCAACAAAACCACCGCCCCAGATTGCGGCAGCGAGAAGCAATACGAGGTTTGCCTGAATGCGCGTCATTCTTCACCATCAAGGAAGCAGCGCAGCGGCTGCTTCATCGTCTTTTCAAAAGGCGATCCGGTCCGCTTGGTGATCGACTGCCAGAGGCTATCGGAACGTCCGGCGGTGTTGCATGAAGCAGCAGATCTTGACCCTGAAGATGGCGAAGACATTCATGTGTGTCGCAACAGGTGCCTCGGACCGCCATTTCATCGGTGCTCTATCAGCAAGGGCATGGTTCGGCAAGGGACGGTCAGGGGAAGTCAGTCACGGTTTCGGCGCAGGCGGCCTTCGCGAATACTGCTGAGCGTCAAGAGCACACCGCCAACCGCCATTGTGCCGAAGCCGAGCACCACAAGGCCGGTAACGAAGATGCGATCCGATGCTTTGGAAATCGGTGCGCTGGCGATGGCAGATGTCGTCATGGGGTCGACCGCTTGCGAAGCGTGGGAGGACGTTGCAAGGCCGGCTGCCATGGTGAGGATGACCATGATGGCGGCAAGCGCCATCCACAGAGAGAAAAGCATCCTCTGCACCTTCAGCCGATCTGCCGAATTCCGGTCATTCATAAGCATCATCGTCGTCCTTGTCTCGTTTGCCCGCATGCCGAAAAGAGGCTTGGAAGTGGACTGCTTGGAGACAGAATTTCGTCAGTCCGGCGTATTTATTGTGGCGATAAAAAGGCGCGAATTAACGAGAAGTTAAGGCCGCTATAATTGCCGATTTTTTCGGCGATTGCCTCGTTTTGAGATAGATGATGGGCGCTTTGCCGAGAGAGGCCGTTCGAGGACGAAGGCGGCTTCATCTTAATCGGGACAATCGGTCATTCTGCACTAAAGTAAATGCGATCCATCGCATCTTTTGATGGGTTTTGACCTTGAAAGACTGTGTGTCTTTCGACATACCACTTGCCGCAGAGAGCGACATTCCGCCGCAACTTCTGTCGATGTCAACTTCAATAGGACCGATAAAAATGGCCTTCCTTGCCGACATTCTCTCCCGCGTAAAGCCATCCGCCACCATCGCCGTTTCGCAGAAAGCTCGCGAATTGCAGGCACAGGGTCGCGATGTGATTGGCCTTGGCGCCGGCGAGCCGGATTTCGATACGCCCGACAATATCAAGGAAGCAGCCATTGCCGCTATTAAAGCAGGCAAGACGAAATACACGCCCGTTTCAGGCATTCCTGAACTGCGCAAGGCGATTGCCGAGAAGTTCAAGCGCGAAAACGATTTGGACTACAAGCCCGAGCAGACAATCGTCGGCACGGGTGGAAAGCAGATTCTTTTCAACGCCTTCATGGCAACCCTTAACCCTGGCGACGAAGTCGTTATTCCGGCACCTTACTGGGTAAGCTATCCAGAGATGGTGGCGATCTGCGGCGGTACGCCTGTTTTCGTCAACACCACGCTGGAAGACAACTTCAAGCTCAAGCCGGAAGCACTTGAAAAGGCGATCACGCCGAAGACCAAGTGGTTCATTTTCAATTCGCCGTCCAACCCATCGGGCGCCGCTTACAGCCACGACGAGCTGAAGGCGCTGACTGATGTGCTGGTCAAGCATCCGCATGTCTGGGTTTTGACCGACGACATGTATGAGCACCTGACCTATGGCGACTTCAAGTTCGTGACGCCTGTGGAAGTTGAGCCCTCGCTCTACGACCGCACGCTGACCATGAACGGCGTGTCCAAGGCATATGCGATGACCGGCTGGCGTATCGGTTATGCGGCAGGTCCGCTGCAACTGATCAAGGCGATGGACATGATCCAGGGTCAGCAGACGTCTGGGGCGACCTCGATTGCGCAATGGGCGGCTGTCGAGGCGCTGAACGGTAGCCAGGACTTCATTCCGGCAAACAAGAAGATCTTCGAAGGCCGCCGTGACCTCGTTGTCTCCATGCTGAACCAGGCCAAGGGCATCAATTGCCCGGTTCCGGAAGGCGCGTTCTACGTCTATCCTTCCTGCGCCGGTCTGATCGGCAAGACGGCGCCTTCGGGCAAGGTCATCGAAACGGATGAGGATTTCGTCACCGAGCTTCTGGAAACAGAAGGTGTGGCCGTCGTTCACGGCTCCGCCTTCGGCCTCGGCCCGAACTTCCGCATTTCCTACGCCACCTCGGAAAAGCTCCTGGAAGAGGCCTGCAACCGCATCCAGCGTTTCTGCGCCAATTGCCGCTAATGCTTGATATGATTGAATGAAATGGACCCGGCAGCGATGCCGGGTTTTTTTATGCGTGTTGTTCCAGCAGAGCTATGCCCCTTATCAGGAGGAGTTCTGACGCCTGTTTGAAACATACGGCAGGATCATCTGCGCTGTCTCAGCGCCGGCAGTTGCCAACGATGGTAAACCGTGTGCTCCTAGTCAATCCCGCGACGCTCGTCGGTATCGATCTCAGCATTGAAGCACATATGTAGCTTGACAACGCCACGATCTTCAATGACTGTACTGATCGGTAAAGTAATTACTGATCGGTACAATAGACCCAGTTGATCAAGGAGATCACCATGTCACGTCCTCCACTTCCCCCATTCACCCGCGAGACCGCTATTGAAAAAGTTCGCCTGGCCGAAGACGGCTGGAACACCAGAGATGCGGCGAAAGTCGCTCTTGCCTATACGCTCGACACCCGCTGGCGCAACCGCGTCGAATTTGCACGCAATCGCGATGAAGCTCAGGCATTTCTGACGCGCAAGTGGAACAAGGAGCACGAGTACCGCCTCATAAAGGAGCTATGGGCTTTCACCGAAAACCGCATCGCGGTACGGTATGCGTATGAATACCGCGACGATGCTGGTCACTGGTACCGCGCCTATGGCAACGAGAACTGGGAATTCGCAGAGGACGGCCTGATGGCGCACAGACACGCGAGCATCAATGAGATGCCGATTGCTGAAAGCGATCGCCTGTTCCATTGGCCGCTTGGCCGTCGGCCGGATGATCATGCCAGCCTTAGCGATCTGGGCCTCTGATCATGGCGCGTATGGTCAGCGAAAGAGCCGATGCCATAGGTCCCTTGGCCGAGGTGTTTCGCGAACATGGTTATGAAGGCGCAAGCCTTGCCCTCATCGGCAAGGCGACCGGTCTCGGCAAGGGCAGCCTTTACCACTTCTTTCCAAACGGGAAGGAGGAGATGGTGGGGGCTGTGCTCGACGACATCAGCCAATGGTTCGAGAATGCCATTTATGCGCCACTACGTAACGAACCCGACGCCAATGGCGCCATCCGTGCCATGCTTGCCTCGACGGACCAATATTTCAGGACCGGCAGGCGCGTTTGCCTCGTCGGTGCCTTGGCGGTGGGCAATACGAGAGACCGTTTTGCACAAGCCATCCGAGGTTACTTTACGGCCTGGGTGGACGCGTTGCAGTCGGCGCTTATCCGGCAGGGCCGTGACCGCGATCAGTCGCGCATGCTCGCGGAGGAGACCGTCCTTGCCATCCAAGGCGCCATCGTTCTCTCTCGTGCATTGGAAGATCCGACTGTTTTCCAGCGGGCGATCGACCACCTCGGCGATCGGCTAGTGATGGACAGCTCTGCCTCTGCCCCAGAATGAAGGTTGGGCCGAAAGGATTTCGACCAATACGGCAATGCGGTAGTCTTCAGTGGCGCTGACATACAACGCTACTCGGGACTTCAGGACAGCAACTGGTCGATCTCGTCCCAACCATAAACGACATTGTCAGAGCGCCATATCGGTCCGGGATCGCGGAACTCTCCAATCTTTTTGGCGCGGAGCGCCTCATAGAAGCCCGCCGCCCGCTCATTGCCTTTGACGACGCTGAGTGCGACCGAACGATATCCGGACGCTTCCGCATGTGCGGCCAGGTCTTTCAGAATGCGCGTGCCAATACCTTGCCCCTGGTCGTCCGGCATGACGTAGAGGTTCTTGATCTCCGCCCGTGATCCGAAGATTGGATCGGACGGTCGGCCTACCGCGCCGATGCCAACGACTTGGCTGCCGATCTCAGCGATCGCTACATGCTGGTGCGGATCATCATCGGCGAGTTTAGCCGTCCAGTAACGCAGCCGGTGGTTCGCATCGAGAGCCTCAAACGCTGAAGGAGGGGCAAGAGCCCGCATGGTTTCTCTCCATACGTGGGTATGAACGCGGGCGATTTGCGCTACGTCACTTGATTGCGCATCCCTGATCTGAAGCAACCCACGCCCTCACAAACCGAGAAACAGCAGCATGATGAAGGTAGCGAAGAGGATGAGGTGCGTCATACCCTCGATGGCATTGGTCTCCCCATCGTTGAGATTGATGGCGGCAACGATGAGTGTGATGAGGACCATCACCGTCTGCACCGGCGTCATCGCCATGATGAAGGGTTGGCCTGAGTAGAGCGCAATCGCCTCCATGACCGGAACGGTCAGAATGACCGTCGAGAGTGACGCGCCCATGGCGATGTTGACGACGGGTTGCATGCGGTTGCGCAAGGCAGCGCGCATGGCGGTGAGGATTTCCGGTGCCGCTGAAATGGTTGCGACGACGACGGCCATCAGGCCTTCTGGAGCGCCGCTTCCTTCCAGCCCGTGCGTGAGGAATGCGGCCATGAATTCCGCCAATAGACCGATCAGCACGACGCCGACGAGAATGGCACCGATCGAATAGCCTGCCGAGCCGTCCTCTTCCTCATGCCCGTGCGCTTCGCCTTCCGGGGCCGCCTTCTTGCGGTCTGCACGCGGATAGCTGTAGCTGAAGAAGTAGCTGTGCGGGCCAACCTGCATTTTCAGGAACAGACCGTAGAGCGCAATCATCGCGCAGATGGTGAAGGCGGAGTAGAGGTGCCACTTCGCTTCCGGTACGAATTCCGGGACGATCATCGAAATGCCCATTGCCGTCAGGATCATCACCCCGTAGGTGCGCCCGGAATCGTCGTTATAGGGCTGCTCTCCATGGCGCAGACCACCCAGCAATGCAGCAAGCCCGAGGATGCCGTTGATATCGATCATAACGGCGGAATAGATCGTGTCGCGCACCAGAGTAGGGGAACTTGACTCACTCATGATGATGGCGAGGATCAGCACCTCGACCGCGACCGCAGACAGGGTCAGGATCATCGTTCCGTAAGGATCCCCGACCTTGGCAGCAAGGATTTCCGCGTGGTGGGCAACGCGCATGGAAACCCCGACGATGACGGCAATCAGCGCTGCGGCCACGACGAAGGACATCACCTTGCCTCCCTCAAGCACGCTGTGCTCTGCGAGATAGGCGATAATGGCAACTGGAACTGCAAGAAGCAGCATGCGCTCCTGCTTGACAGCGGTGGCGATGGACATGTTCCCCTCCAGATCCTGGACCGAGCGATATGCATTTGAAAGGTCAAGAAACGCGATTTGCACTCTTGGCCGTTTGGTAGGATAGTGGATCGCGAGGACATGGTACCGAAACCGCGATCTCGGCCCAGAAATGCCCACTTGCGGTGTTGGTTGTCAATCTTCCCTAAAGAATAACAGGAGGATATCAGCGTGACCAAGGTGTGTTATGAAATCGTGGAGCATGATGGCGGTTGGGCGTATCGAATGAATGGTGCCTATTCCGAAGCCTTCCCCACCCATTCAGATGCGGTGCAAGCCGCCAAGATCGCTGCCGCCGAACAGCAGGTCGGGGGCGAAGATGAGGAAATCAGCTATCAGGATGAGCGCGGTCGATGGCATGAGGAATTCAGCCAGGGCGGTGACAGGCCGGAAGCGGAGGTTGTCGACATCTATGTTGAGCGACAGGCCCGCAATCCAAGCTGATTTTCGTCGCAGGCGTTAGCGCTTGGATGATGGCGCTTCGGGGTCGGTCGTTCTCAGGTGCGCTTTCAGGCCCTCCACCAGAGCGCTGAATACCGCACGGCAGCGTGGTGAGGTCCGAAGATTTTCGTGCATGGCGACCCAGGCGTGGAGTGCGACTTCGAGTTCCGGCAGGACGTGTTTGAGCGTTTGATCGCGTTTGGCCAATCCGATCTGGCACATGCCGATACCGGCGCCGGCGCGAACCAGGGCGAGCTGCGCCAGATTGCTATCGGCGCGAATGGCGAAAGGAATTTGATCGGCATCGGGGATGGCCGGATTTTCCTTCTTCATGTTTTGGAGGATCGCCCTGATGAAGGGCGTCTTGCGATCAAACCCGATCAGCCGGTGCGCGTCCAGATCTTCTTTCTTTGTCGGCGTTCCCATCTTCTGGAGGTAGCCGTTCGTTGCGTGAAAGCCGATCCGAAAATTTCCCACATAGCGCATCACGATGGCGTCTTGCACCGGCTCGGTCATGCGGATAGCGATATCCGCCTCGCGGCGCAGCAAATCCTCGATCGTGTCGGATAGCGAAAGCTCGATTTCGAGTTTCGGATATGTATCTTGCAGGGCGGCGATGATTGGGGGCAGCACCTCGACGCCGATCACATCCGAGGCGCTGATGCGCACGGCACCCTCGATCTTTCCGACTTCTCCTGAGGCGGCGCGCACCAGTGCCGCGGCAGTGGCGGACAGATTTTCCGCATACGGCTTCAAGGCCATCGCCGCATCGGTCGGAACGAGGCCGTGCGGCGAGCGAATGAAAAGCTGGTAGCCGATGGCTTCTTCAAGAGCACCGATATGGCGACCGACAGTTGGCTGCGTGATGCCGAGCTCTCTCGCCGCCGCAGACAGAGACCCGTCTCGCAACACGCTGAGAAATGTGCGGTAGTAGTCCCAACTGATTTCGCGATCGATGATCATAATTTTTGTATGGCCGATAAACGTGTTTAGCGAATTCTGTATAGCGAGTTTTTGCTCAATGCTCCAGTCCAAGCACGATTGCTTGAAGCGAACTGGAGTTCATTATGATCGATGTCAAAGAAACTGCGCAGCAAACAGCATTGGTTCTGGGTGCCCGTGGCGGCATAGGCGGGCATGTCACTGAGGCGTTACTCGGGCGAGGGTGGAAGGTACGCGGGCTCGTCAGGGACCGGACGTCAACGTCTCAGCACCCTTTGATGGAGTGGCGTGTCGGTGACGCGATGGTGGCGCAGGACGTGTTGCAGGCTGCGCAAGGCGTTTCGCTGATCGTTCACGCGGTCAACCCGCCCGGCTATCGAAACTGGGAGACGCTCGTTCTGCCCATGCTCGACAATACCATCAACGCAGCGGTAAGTGTCGGTGCGCGCATATTGCTGCCGGGCACCGTTTATAATTTCGGCCCTGATGCCTTCCCCTTGCTGACGGAGAAAAGCCCGCAACGGCCGATGACGCGCAAGGGGAAGATCCGTGTGGAGATGGAAGATCGGTTGCGCGCCGCTTCAACAAGGGGTGTGCCGGTTTTAATTGTCCGAGCAGGAGATTTCTTTGGGCCGCGTGCGCGCAACAACTGGTTTGGCCAAGGGCTTGTTCAGCCTGGAAAGCCTGTGCGCAGCATTTCCAATCCGGGAAGTCCCGGCGTCGGCCACCAATGGGCGTATCTTCCAGATGTGGCGGAAACCATGATGCGCCTGCTTGAGCGTGCCAATGATTTGCCGACCTTTGCCGTCTTTCACATGGAGGGCTTCTGGGATTCAGATGGGCGCCATTTGCCCGCGGCAATCGAACGGGTGGTTGGACGCGACGTTAAAACGAAGCGCGTTCCATGGTGGTTGTTCCGGCTATGCTCACCTTTCGTCCCGCTGTTTAAAGAACTCCAGGAGATGCGTTATCTCTGGCAACGGGAGGTCAGAATGGGCAACGAAACGCTGGTGGATTTTCTAGGAGAGGAGCCGCGCACGCCAGTCGACGAAGCGGTCTTTGCCACGCTCATGGACTTGGGCTGCCTTGGTTTGCCTCACAACCCGCATGGGGAGATCGTCTCGATCGACGAACGCCGCGCAGCCGTCTAAGATGCGCGGCGTCCAATTCTTGATCAGGCCAGTGCCGGATAGTCGGTGTAACCTTCAGCGCCGCCGCCATAGAAGGTCTGCTGGTTCGGTTCGTTCAGGGGCGCATCATCCTTCAGGCGCTGAACCAGATCCGGATTGGCAATGAAGGCTTTGCCGAATGCAATAGCGTCTGCCTTGCCGCTCTCGACTGCTTCAATGGCAGACGCACGATCGTAACCGTTATTGGCGATCCAGAGACCTTTGCCGCCGGCTTCGGTATAGGCAGCCTTGAGCGCGGCGTAATCGAAAGGCTTGTCACCCTGCTTGAAATCACGCGGGCCACCGGTTGCACCCTCGATGACGTGAATGAAGGCGAGGCCGCGGCTGCCGAGTTCTTTTGCGACGTAGTTGAAGAGGGGCTGCGGATCTGCCTCGGAAATATCGTTTGCGGGCGTGACCGGCGACAGGCGAATGCCAGTCCGGCCTGCGCCGATTTCCTTTGCGACAACATCAACTACTTCAAGGAGGAAGCGTGCGCGGTTCTCGACCGATCCACCGTAATTATCGGTGCGGTGGTTGCTGCCAGACTTCAGGAACTGATCGATCAGATAGCCATTGGCCGCATGAATTTCGACGCCGTCAAAACCTGCCTCGATCGCAGCACGCGCACCTTTGCGGAAATCCTCGAGAATGACCGGAATTTCAGCCGTTCCCAGCTCTCTCGGTTCGGATGTTTCGGCAAAGCCGCCTGTACCGTCATCATTGATGATGTAGGTCTTGGATTTTGCGCGGATGGCGGAGGGGGCGACAGGTTGACCACCATGCGGCTGAAGCGATGTGTGCGACACGCGGCCGACATGCCAGATCTGTGCGACGATCTTACCGCCTGCCTTGTGAACGCCGTCCGTTACCTTCTGCCAGCCTTCAATGGCCTCCCGCTTATAGAGACCGGGGACATCCGCGTAGCCCTGACCTTGCTGCGAGACCGGCGTGCCTTCCGTAACGATCAGGCCTGCGGTCGCTCGCTGCTCGTAATAAGTGGCGTTGAGATTGTTCGGAATAGCGCCAGGCGAACGATTGCGTGTGAGCGGTGCCATCACGACGCGGTTTGCCAATGCGATGTCACCTGCCTGGGCGGGTTCGAACAGTTTGGTCATGGTGTGCTTTCTCTTCCTGTTGTTAGACGCGCAGCGTCTGCGCCTTGGTTTAAAGATTTTCGTTCAGATAACGCAGGAACTTCGCGATGTTTTCCTCGTCGCGTTCATAAAAATTCCACTGCCCGACTTTGCGCGAGCGGATGAGGCCAGCGGCTTGCAAGGCGGAAAGATGTGATGAGACCGTAGACTGCGACAGACCGCTGATTTCAAACTGATGAGCGCATACGCCCATGCTGAACGGATGTGCCTGGCTGAAATGTTTCTCAGGCTCTTGCAACCATTTAAGAAACTTCAGCCTCACCGGGTGAGCTATCGCTTTGAGCGCGTCTTCGGGGATCATCTCATTCCTGCATATCTGTCTAAGGCGATATTTAAATCGGCCTTTCTCGATATCAAGGATGTGAGGGAAATTTTCTCAAAAAAAAGGCCGCCGGATTTCTCCGCGGCCTGACAGTTTTGAAGGTCAAAACCTCCAGAGGGGAACTGCAACGGACAACCCTAAGATGTCTGTTGCAGACCTAGATATGGCGCTGGAAGGTCGGCGAAACAAGGGCGATTTTGCCCAATTTGGCAGGCCATCGAGGAAAAATGTTGCGGGTAAAAAAAGAGGGCCGCCGGATTACTCCAGGGCCCTTGTAATTGTGAAGGTCAAAAACCTCCAGAGGGGAACAGCTGATGCGGCGGAACTGGGAGGAAAAGCCGCCGTGTGCATCAGCTATGTGCGATATGATGCTTTTATGGGCAGGCTTCAACTCTTTTTTGTGCAGGACAGGCATGCGTTTTGTGCATCACTCGGACGCGCGGTCATATTTCTGGCGCAAGACTGTCTTCGGACGCAAGCCACACGCAGGTATGACAAGGTCGCTCATCACCTTGTATTGGTTGATCTTTTAAGACCGCAGCGGAGCGTCAGAAATTCCAGTTTCGGGCCTTTGCGACGATAAAATCGCGGAAGGCCTTAAGTTTTGCAGCGTTTTTCATCTCATCCGGATAGCAGAAATAGGTATCGAAGGATGGAATATCGGCCGGAAGCGACAGCTGGATGAGGCCTGGATCGCGTCCCACAATGTAGTCGGGAAGGCAGGCAATACCGATGCCAAGCAGGCATGCGCGCTTGATCGATGTCTGGCTGTTGATCTGCAGGTGGGCAAGTCGCGTGTTGTCGGACGAGCGACCGGCATTTTCCAGCCAGTTAACATCCAGCAGATAATTGGGCGCAGGTTCACCGAAGGAGATGATCTTGTGGTTGTCCAGATCTTCGATCGACTGCGGCTCTCCATAGCGGTTGATGTACGAGGGCGCTGCATAGACGTGCATATGCACGGTGAAGAGCTTGCGCTGGATCAGATCGGACTGTTGCGGCTGGCGCAGACGAATGGCGCAGTCCGCATGGCGCATGTTGACGTCCAGTTCCTCGTTGTCGAGGATAAGTTGGATCGACATTTCCGGATAGAGCTGGAGGAATTCCTGCACCTTGTCCGTCAGCCAGCCTTGGCCGAGACCGACAGTCGTGGTGACACGCAGTTTGCCGCTCGGCTTCTCGGTCGTTTCCGTCAGTTGCATCTTGACGGTTTCGAGCTTCAGCAGCACGTCATGCGCGGTTCGATAAAGCAACTCGCCCTGCTCGGTGAGGATCAGGCCGCGCGCATGACGGTGGAAAAGCTTGACGCCGACGTCCTGCTCCAGCGCGCTGACCTGCCGGCTGATGGCAGACTGGGACAGATGCAGCTTATCCGCCGCATGGGTGAAGGATCCAGCTTCGGCAGCCGCATGAAATATGCGCAGTTTGTCCCAGTCCAATGGCATAGGCATGCGGTTTGGTGCCCTTCTTTATTCGGCTGCAACAGCCAGCGGTGCTTGCGCCGCGAGATAACGTTCGGCTTCGAGAGCCGCCATGCAACCCATGCCGGCCGCAGTGATGGCCTGGCGATAGGTATCGTCAGTCACGTCGCCTGCGGCGAAAATACCTTCGACGTCGGTAGCGGTCGAATCCGGTGCCGTCCACATGTAGCCATTCGGCTTTAGCTTCAGCTTGTCCTTGAACAGTTCCACCGCAGGTGCGTGGCCGATTGCGACGAAGACGCCGTGGATCGGCATTTCGGTAATCTCGCCGGTTTTGGTGTTGCGCAGGCGCGCGCCGGTAACCGAAGGTGGCATCGGCGGCTTGGCAGGCGTGCCCGTGATTTCGGCGACTTCGGTGTTCCACACGATGTTCACGTTCTCCTTCGCAAAGAGACGTTCCTGCAGAATTTTTTCCGAACGGAAGCTGTCACGGCGATGCACGACGGTGACCGACTTGGCGATGTTGGCGAGATAAAGCGCTTCTTCCACGGCGGAGTTACCGCCGCCAACCACGATCACGTCCCTGTTGCGATAGAAGAAGCCATCGCAGGTGGCGCAGGCGGAAACGCCAAAGCCCTGAAAGTGCTGTTCGCTTTCGATGCCCAGCCACTTCGCCTTGGCGCCGGTGGAAATGATCAGCGTGTCGGCTGTCCAGACCGCGCCGGAGTCGGTCTTGACGGTGAAGGGGCGGACAGTCGTCTCGACCTCAGTGACCAGATCGTTGACGATCTCCGCACCGACATGCTGCGCCTGCTTCAGCATCTGATCCATAAGGAAAGGCCCCTGGATAGGATCGGCGTAACCTGGATAGTTTTCCACATCCGTGGTGATCATCAACTGCCCGCCCTGTTCCATGCCGGCAATCAGAACCGGCTGAAGCATGGCGCGAGCAGCATAGATGGCGGCGGTGTAACCGGCGGGGCCGGAGCCAATGATCAAAACCTTTGTATGGCGGGCGGACATGGGACGTTCCTTTCAACAGGGTGCAGGCAGCCGGACTCATCATGGCGCCAAGATTGATACCCTTCTTGCGCAGCATTTAAGGGTGTCCAGTGCCGATATTCAAGGGCAGCCGTGCATTACCAACAGGGCAGTTGCGGGAGAACACGTAATTTTGTGTCGTGGGCACGACGGATTATTGCGAATCCCGCCCTGTGGAGTAGAAGGAATCATTCAACTGCTGACGAAGGAATGCATGCGTGGCCAGCGTCGAACTCGATGCCATCGATCTTAAAATCCTGCGTGAACTGCAGCGCGACGGGCGCATGACCAATGTCGAACTCGCCGATCGCGTTGGTATTTCCGCACCCCCATGTCTTCGGCGCGTGCGTAAACTGGAAGAGGCCGGCATAATCGAGGGCTACCACGCCATGTTGAATGCCCCCAAGCTCGGCTTCGATCTGGTGGCCTTCTGCATGGTGGGCCTGAAGCGCCAGTCCGAAGCCAACCTCAAAGCCTTCGCTGCCGCTACCGACCGCTGGCCCTTAGTCCGCCAAGCCTGGATGGTCTCAGGCGACAGCGACTTCCTGCTTCATTGCGTCGCCGAAAACCTCACGCAGTTTCAGGATTTCGTCATCGAAGTGCTGACGTCGGATGAGCATGTGGAGACGGTACGGACGATGTTAACAATCCGGCAGGTGAAGCGGTTGGGGTTGGTTGAGGTTTGAGGGGAGTGAACCCCTTCATCGTCAACTTTCAGTTGTTTCCCAGGACGACGTGCTGTTGACGAGCGTCTTTTTTATCTTCCGCTCGTCACGCCAGTCGCGTCCGGTATCCGTGATGACGTAAGGCTTGCGTTCGCCATAAATGAAGTTCTTATAAGGTTTGATAAACTTCTTGAGTGGGCGGTTGACGTCGTTATGAAACTGCTTCTCTGGGTCAAAGCGTTCATCCATCAATGCGCCTGCCTTACGCGCGAAATCTCCTCTGAGAAAGGATGGAGACGTGGTGAAGCACGGAAATGAAAAGCCCAACTTGAACTTGATTCCTAGCACTTTCCACCGCGGCCACTGGCGATGGTAAGGGCCGTGCTTATAATTCCAGTTTTTGTAGAAGTGATTTAGGGACACCTGTGCGACATCTTTATTGCTAAAGATTTCGAGTATCTCGGCTGAGGAAATTTCCTCGTTTACCACCCAATCATCTTCAAGGTGAAACACAAACGGAGATTGCGTTGAAAGCCAGTTCCGCTTCACAGCAGTACAGAAGTTGGGATTCTCTGGTGTTCTGATGTGGGCGTCAGGAAAAAATGAGCGGACAACGTCCTGAGTCCGCTTTTCGTCATCTGTACCACCGAAGATCGGGTCGATGTTTGCGTAAAAGTTCGCGACGTCAAAATTTTTGAACACGGACGCGCTGAAGCTCTGTAGTGTTGTTTTCAGCAGGTCAGGTCGACGGCCGGCAACGAGGCAAATATCGATTGTTGGCATAGCGAAATGTTTTCCTCAATTAGACTTGCTGACTTCCATACCGTTTTAAGTCCGCTTTTGCTGCCCGTGCAACCCAATAGTCGGCCTCGCGAATGGGCTTTGGGGTCGTTTCTGATAGCAATCGGGATAAATTCACAAGTTTTAGGAATACCAATTTTGTCGCTGACGTCTTTGTGCTAGTGGGCGGAATACTCGTTTCGGATTCCCGCATGGAAAAGCTTGATATCGTCGTTGTGAATTTGACTCGTTCCCACGAGCGTCGTACCGCGATGAGGGCACTATTGGATCCATTAGGATTGCCCTACCGTTTTTTCGATGCCATCGACGGAAGGGCCAAGCCTCACCCGCTCTTCAGCCGTTTCGACCCCCTAAAGTCTGAGATGCGTCACGGATACATTCTGACCCTCGGTGAGTTGGGATGTTACGCAAGCCATTACTTACTTTGGGAACAATGTGTTGCTGAAGATAAACCACTGCTCATTTTCGAAGATGACGTGACACTGAACGACAATTTCCTAGGCGCCTATGAGGTTGCATGTGACAAGATAGAAAAGTACGGTGTCATCCGCTTTTCTCGTCACAAAAGACGCCGCTGGGTCAGGATAGAGAGCCTCTCCAAAGGGCTAGATATCATCCGACTCAAGATCGGGCCTCATGGGACATCATGCTATGCTGTATCTCCAGGCGCTGCGAAACAACTGATTGAGACAGCGAAAGTCTGGTTCGAACCAGTTGATTGTCATCTCGATCGTTTTTGGCGTCATGGCATATATTGCTACAATATCGCGCCACCTCCGGTTATACATGCCGCTCAAACAGTGGAAAAGTCCGAGATTTGGGGCGGAACTGCGCGAGATGAGCCGTCGAGCAGATTTCGTTTCCGTCGCAAAGTTTACCGAATTTACGATAAGACGCTCCGTTTCATGTGCAATATTCGCTACTTTGGCCGCTGGCGCAGAATGCCGAAATAGTTCTTCTGCAAGCTTGGTTATATCACCAGAAAGATCGAGAAAAGAGAGTGATCATTACCCGTATCGTTGGTGGTCTCGGCAACCAGATGTTTCAATATGCTGTTGGGCGGGCGCTTTCTATCGAAACCGATCAGACCCTGAAGCTGGATCTGACCGAAATGGAGCGTTACGCGGTACACGCTTTTCAACTCGAGCAATTCGACATCATATATGAAGTCGCGGAACGTGGGGAAATTCCTTATCCGCCGAGAAAGAGTCTGTTCGGAAGACTTGTCACCAAAATAAAAAATAGGGGGCGAATTCCCCAGTTGTTTGAGAAGACCCAATCTTTTGATCCAAACGTTATGAATTGGCGGGGACCTGCTCACCTTTCCGGCTACTGGCAGAGCGAGAAATATTTCGTGCGGCATGCCGACGTCATCCGTCAGGACTTCTCACTGAATCAAAGCTATAGTCACAAGAGACAGAACGTTTTTTCTATGATCCGCAGTGTTGAGGCGCCAATATCCGTCCATGTAAGGAGAGGCGACTATGTCACAAATCAGAGGGCGAACGCTATCCACGGTACCTGCGAGCCGAGTTGGTATGAGAAAGCAATGGCGATGATGGCCGCCAAGACTCCGAGTCCAACCTTTTTCATATTTTCCGACGACCCAGAATGGGCAAGAGCGAATCTTCCGAGATTTGATGGGGCTGTCTTCGTGGAGCCTCAGGCAGACGGCAGAGATGCAGAAGACATGCATCTTATGGCCGCGTGCCACTCCCACATTATCGCCAACAGCACCTTCAGCTGGTGGGGAGCTTGGCTGAACCCGCGTCAGGAAAAGCACGTGATAGCGCCCGCCCAATGGTTTCGTTCATCAGAGCGGGATAGCACGGATATTGTGCCTTCGAAGTGGGAAAGGTTGTAGGCAAACTTCGCGCGCTGAACAAACGAACTCGATATTCCATGTCCGTTTAAGTCATGATATCTTCAGTCCAGTCTTTAACAGTGAGAACATTCCATTTGCGGTGTACTCTTGGTGCGCGTTGCTTAGAAGGTATTGCCGCGCAGCCTCTATGAATGTTCTCCACTGCGATTCATCGACGCCTCTCAAGAATTCCAAGAGCTCTCCGTCAGAGGAGAATCTCCGGCGATCAATGAATGTATCGATTGGAATCATGCCGCCGATGTCTGGAGCACCCAAATAGATCGGGACGCAGCCAGCGTGGAAAGCATCAAATATTTTCTCCGTCAAATAGCCGCGCAGATTTTGTGCATTTTCCTAGCATAGATTAAAACTATAATTTGACATTGTCGCCAGTTTGTTCTCAACTTTGCCGCTCCAAGACTTTTATTCCCCGGTCCATCTCGCGCCGTAGTGATCGAAGTCATCTATACAATGCTGTTCTAAAAATTTTGTCATCTCTATTCTAGCGATGTAGAGTTCGTCAGGATGTGTGGATAACTTATTAGCGGAGAAGTTACAAATAAGCTTTCTATCTTGGAATTGCGGACTTGGTTGTAGCGGCAAAGTATCGAGCTGTGGAAAGACGAACTCTTTATGTCTGCCTCCTGATTCCAGGAGATCTTTGCTCCATGTAAATATCACCGTGAAATCACAGTGATTTTTCCTGTCGTAAGCAAATTCTACGATAGGAGGTTCATATAGAGCAACCGCGATCCTATGCTAAGCCTGCTTTTATGCAGCATTGGTAGAATGTTCCCTTGCCCAGCATTTGATTGACGGCTCGTTTGACCCGTTTGGTAAGGCGCATAGGTTTGAAGTCTCTGGGAATATTTTGAAAGATGACCCAGGCAACATCCTCTAATGCACCGTGATAATTCTCGGGAGCATAAAACTCATAGCCGTGCTGTCGAAAACGGGTTTGAATTAGGTGCCATATATTTTGCTCATCGCCTTTAGTGCCAGGCTGGCGAAAATATATTCGCCATGTTCTCTTGCTGGGGAGCATAAATCACTGGCCGCAACGTCATGTCCTTGCTCTCATTTCCGCGCTACCGAACGCGATCGTATCGCGTAGCCTGCAGCGCCATTCTCATAAAAAACTAGTTTCTCACCGTGCCACGCCACTTGAGAGGCGAACAGGCAGCTTGGCAGATTTTATCTGCTGACAAAGTGAGTAGTGCTCGGGCATATAATTTCACCCGAGAACGACGAGATTTTGCTCTCGTGCGATCTGCAGCGGAAAATTTTATCTCCGCCATCTCTTCTCGACTAAAGAGGGCATGCTTACGATTTTGCCAAAGTGTCTCGATGTCGCTTGGCGTTGCGTTCCATTTAAACTCATCGAAACGATAGAACTTGTACCGTGGATCTTCCAACGGGAGCAGATCTATGTCTGGACGCTGAACTGGGTTCAGCATGCCGGCGACAGGTAAATGGATGGTTGTTGCGTGCGACAACCAAGCGGCGAGCCACGCGAACGAACTGATCGATACTGCAATCTCGCGAGACCGTCGTAGAGTCTCAAAGTCCTCCACCGCTGTCTGTGGTTTAGAAAAGATAGCGTTTGGATAGCGCTCGTGGAGTTTCTTTGCGTAATAGCTGTTTCCTAACTGCCCAATGAAGACGGGTACTGCATTGGTATTTTCCAAAACAGCGTCGATGTAGGAGAACGGAATAGGATAGTAATCTTGGTGCGCCGGGGTGAGAATGTCGCCACCACGAATGTGAAACACGACGTGTTCGGAGCCATATCCTTTTACCGTGTCGCATCGTGAGCTAATGAGCGGCCGATAAAATTCTGGCGGGGCGTAATTCGACATTCTGAACGAGTGCCCCTTTAACAAAATATTCGACGCGAGCCCTCTGCGAATGATGTCAACTACGTCTTCGTGGTAGATGTAGTTGCCGGTCAGAGCCAGCTCTATCATTCTGTGAGGGTGATTATCTGCCGCTGCATGCAAACCCCATTCTGGGATATGGCAGCCGCTAACATTCACGTCGCCGACGACGCGCTCAATGTTTTTAGCGAGCATGAACTGCAACAATTGATTGGCAGTCCCGCCTCTTGGCCGAATTCTCAGGCGACACGCCATAACGTTGGTCCGATCACAGAAGTTAGCCTAGGAATTTAGTTTTTTTGCATTGAAGCCGCAAGGGCGTCATCAAGCGTCGAGAATTCACTGTCCAGCGGGTAGTGATGGTTACCGATGAAGAAGCCCGCGTCGTCGATCCGTTCGGCATTTGTAAGGTCACCTGCAATCGTATAGTCGAACCATTTCAGCACTTCGTTCTTGGCAAAATTGCCTGCGACGATGGGTCGGGTGTCCACGTTTGCAGCCGTCAGAGCTGAGATCAGATGTTCGCGGCTCACGTTGGCGTCTGGTTCGACAATCATACTAAAGCCGAACCAGCTACTTTCGCCGATTTCCTTCTGGGTTCTGAGATAGGGAAATTGCTTCATGATCTGGAGGAAACGTTCCGCGTTGTTTCGTCTCTCGCGAACGATCATCGGTAGTTTGCGCAGTTGAGCCAGTCCCAACGCGCCGCTCATTTCGAGAGGGCGCAGATTGTAGCCCGGAAGAACGAAGCGGAAGGCCTCGGTGAAGGGGTCGTCGCTCTTGTCGGTCGTGATTCGGTTCTGCTTCGGCAGATTTCGAGTCCAGCCATGGGCGCGCAGAGCCAGCAGGATGTGATAGATTTCCTCGTCGTCGGTAACGACCATTCCACCTTCCATCGTGGAGATATGGTGGCTGAAAAAGGAACTGTAGGTTCCCATGAGGCCGAAGGTGCCCGTCTGCTTTCCTTCAAATGTTGCGCCCATGGACTCGCAGTTGTCTTCCAATAGAACGATGTCGCGATCGCCTATGATGGTCCTGATCTTGTTGAAGTCATTGGGATTGCCGAGAAGGTTGACGGCCAATATCGCCCGCGTGTTCGGCGTGATCGCCTGTTCAAGCTTCTCCAAGTCGAAGTTCAAGGTATCCTTGTCGATATCGACGAAGCGCAGCTTCAGCCCATATTGATAGAGCGGATAGTAGGTGGTGCTCCACGATACGGCCGGAACGATCACCTCGGCTCCGGGCAGAAGCGGCGACTCCGATTTGTATCGTAGCGCGCCGATCATCACGAGATTTGCGGAGGACCCGGAATTGACCATGACGCAGTACCGGCTGCCGACATAGTCCGCAAAGGCCTTTTCGAATTCGGCAACCTTCTGTCCCATCGTGAACATACCGGACTGGATGACCGATTGAATTGCCTCATATTCCTCATGGTCCCAGGCAGAATTAGCGAGCGGATAGGACATTCTGTACTTCCTTGGAAAGATAATAGTCGTAAGTCTTGCGAATGCCGTCATGCAACTTGGTGCGAGGCACCCATCCGAGCTCTGTCTGGCGGGTCACGTCCAGAAGCTTTCTCGCCATGCCAACGGGCTTGGAAAGATCATGGACGAAGCTGCCCTTGAAGCCTATGACCTCTGCGGCTGCGGCGTAGTATTCATTGATCGTATAATCGTATCCAAGGCCAATATTGGTCAGCGCGGGCAGCGCCTTGAAATGGTCGAGGGCGAAGAAGATGGCCTCTGCCAAGTCCTCGGCAAACATGAACTCTCTTCGCGCGTTGCCATCTCCCCAAATATCGACTGCTTCTGCACCGCTTTCTTTGGCGGAATGTAGCTTGTGTATAACGGCGGGGATCATGTGGGAGACGGCGGGATCGAATTTGTCGAAACGACCGTAAAGGTTGCAGGGAATGAGCGTCTTGTACTGATACTCGCCGTCC
The DNA here is from genome assembly GCF_913777885.1 of uncultured Agrobacterium sp. NCBI lineage: Bacteria > Pseudomonadati > Pseudomonadota > Alphaproteobacteria > Hyphomicrobiales > Rhizobiaceae > Agrobacterium > uncultured Agrobacterium sp. The sequence goes on from NZ_CAJYTV010000003.1 coordinate 468,496, forward strand.
TCCCGCGTGACATAGTCGCAAAGTCGAGCGACCGCGCATTTGGCGATGGCGTAACCCTCGTTGGTGGGCTCGAGGGGTCCACCCAGCACCATATCTTCTTTCAGCGGGTCCATGTGGCCGCGCGGGTACATGCACGAGCTTCCAAGATTGATCAGTCGCTTGACGCCTGCCGCTCTCGCTGCCCGGACGATATTCTCACCCATGCTCCAGTTTTCTGTCAGAAAACGAACAGGTTCACGAATATTGGCCTGAATTCCGCCGACCCGTCCCGCGGCGTGGAAGATGATCGATGGCTGAAGCGATTGGACGAATTCCGCCGTTTTGGCAGCGTTGGTGAGGTCAAGGATCTCACTTGTCGGAGCGAAGACTTCAGCGCCTCTTTTCTCGGCCTGCTGCATGATGTTGCGGCCAACCATCCCACGTCCGCCGGTCAGCAAGATCTTCATGTGCTTTCCTTAACAGCCCGGAGTTCTTGCTTCACGGTGCCGCCGCCATTACGACAAGGTCGCTCTCGACCATTTCACGAACAAGCTCCCGCACGCTCGTCTCATGCTTCCAACCCAGCTTCTCGTGGGCCTTCGTCGGGTCGCCAATCAACAGATCGACTTCCGTTGGGCGGAAGTAGCGGGGATCGACTTCGACCAGCACTTGGCCGGTTGCGGTATCGATACCCTTTTCGTTGACGCCTTCGCCTTCCCATTTCAGGGTGAAGCCGGCGTCGGCGAAGGCCCATTCCACGAAGGTGCGCACAGGGGTGGTTTCGCCGGTGGCGAGGACATAATCATCTGGCTCGTCCTGCTGCATCATCATCCACATGCCGCGGACATATTCCTTCGCATGGCCCCAGTCGCGCTTGGCGTCGAGATTACCGAGGTAGAGCTTTTCCTGGCGGCCGAGCTTGATGGCGGCGGCGGCGCGGGTGATTTTGCGGGTGACGAAGGTTTCGCCGCGCAGTGGGCTTTCGTGGTTGAAGAGAATGCCGTTTGAGGCGTGCAGGCCGTAGGCCTCGCGGTAGTTGACCACGATCCAGTAGGCATAGAGTTTCGCCGCGGCGTAAGGGCTGCGGGGATAGAAGGGCGTGGTTTCACGCTGTGGTACTTCCTGCACGAGGCCGTAAAGCTCGGAGGTGGAGGCCTGGTAGAAGCGGGTCTTCTTTTCGAGACCCAGAATTCGGATCGCCTCCAGCAGGCGAAGCGTGCCTATGCCGTCGGCATTGGCTGTGTATTCCGGCGTTTCGAAGGAAACCTGAACGTGGCTTTGGGCGGCGAGATTGTAGATTTCGTCCGGCTGGGTTTCCTGAACGATGCGAATGAGGTTGGTTGCGTCCGTCATGTCGCCGTAATGCAGGATGAAGCGTGGGTTTTCCTCGTGCGGATCCTGATAGATGTTTTCGATACGGCCCGTATTGAAGGACGAGGAGCGGCGCTTGATGCCATGGACGATATAGCCCTTGTCGAGCAGCAGTTGAGCCAAGTAAGCACCATCCTGGCCGGTGACGCCGGTAATGAGGGCTACTTTTGCTTTTTCAGACATCGGCTTGCTTTCATGTTTTCTTCGCGCTGGCGCGTCGAGCAGAAGCAGGCGCGCGTTCACGCTGCGATACCGCAAGTCGTCGGCAAAATAAACCGGGAAGTTGACGCCGATGTCTTGAGAGTATTCAGACCGGGCCTCGCTGGCGGCGCATCTTGTGCTGTGATCGTTGAAAAGCCTATAGAGTCGCTGAGCTATGAAGGCCTTGTTGGGCTTCAAGAGTTGGAAGAGTGCGACATGAACCAGGCCATTCCCGTTTTCGTCATCAACCTTGCGCGTCGCGAGGACAGGTTGGAGCGCGTGTCTCATCACCTGGAAGAGCGCGGCGTGGCGTTTACCCGCGTCGATGCGTGCGATGCGACGAGGGTGGATGAGGCGGTACTGGATGGCGTCATTACGCCTGCGGGGCCACTCGGTGCGCTGGGCCTTGGCGACCGGTCCTGCACGGTGAGCCATACCTATGCATGGGAAGCCTTTTTGGAGACGGGGGCGCGGTTCGGCTTGATGCTTGAGGACGATGTGTTTCTCTCGGGCGATGTCGCCAATCTCTTGCGGGCGGATGACTGGATTCCCTCGCATGTGGACGTGATCAAGCTGGAAAAATTTGGCTCCGGCAGTTCGAAGGTCCTTTTGGGGGATGCCGAGATCAAGGTTCCGGGCACGAAGCGCGCTCTGCACCGTATGTATTCACGGCATGTCGGGGGCGGGGCATATATTCTGTCGCGCCGGGCCGCGCAAATAGCGCTGTCCTATCGAGGACGGATGAGGGTTCCTATCGATCATTTTCTCTTCAACGACACGGTGTCGCCGGTCTTCCGGCAGTTGAAGCCCTTCATCGTCCAGCCAGCAATGGCGACGCAGCGGCACTATGAGTACAACTCCGATATTGCCAAGTTCGGTAAGGCCGCTCGCCCCACGGGCTGGCGGCTGAAACTGAGAAAGCTCCGTCGGGGCTGGAACGAGATCAGCCAGATTCACCGGCAGCTCGTGGTTTTCCTGACCAAGCGCGGCGCCATCAGAGAGATTTTCTGGAAAGATTCCGCGCCCTGACGGTCATTTGGTCTGCGTAAGCTTCAGTTTCTGGCTACCTTTATTGTGCGCAAGGCCGCCAAGCACGCTTTTGCCCTATAAGTCACGTGGACTATTATCGGACGCGGTTATATAGCGCTTAAGCATTGGCCGGGTGCGGAGCGATATTGGATGAGTGCCGAAAGAATTCTTCACATGCATTTCGGCAAAGAGGGCGGTGCCGAGCGCTTCTTCGTCAATCTGGCAACGGCTTTTGGCGATCGTGGCATCGAGCAGCGCTTTATCGTGCGTCCGGGTCGCATCTGGCGCGACGAGATTGCAGCCCTTGGTCCTACCATTGAAAGCGAATATCGCCGCATCTCGCCAAAGGCACTCTGGCTTCGCTGGCAGGTGAACAAAATCATGCGCGAATGGAAGCCGGATGTGGTCATGGCCTGGATGTCGCGCTCCTCGCGGCTTGTTCCAGCACATGGCAACAGCGTGCGGCTGACGCGGCTTGGCGATTACCCACGGCACCTCAAGAATTTTCGCAACAATGATCTGATCGTTGCCAATGCGCCCGGCATTGCCGAGGCCTGCGTGCAATTGGGCTGGACGAAGCCGGTGAAGGTGATTTCCAATTTCGTGAGTGAAACGACTATCAAGCCGGTGTCGCGTGCCAGCATGGGTACACCGGAAGATGCCTTCCTCGTTGTGGGCACCGGACGGTTCATCCGGCGCAAGGGGTTCGATGTCCTGATCAAGGCCGTGGCGCAAATTCCCGATGCCTGGCTGTGGCTGATCGGCGAAGGCGACAAGCGGGCCGAGATGGAGCAACTGGTGCAGGAACTGGGCATGGCAGACCGCACGCGCTTCACTGGCTGGGTCGAAGAGCCGATGAATTATGTTGCCGCGGGCTCGATCTTCGTTATGCCATCGCGCCATGAGCCGCTTGGCAATGTGGTGCTCGAAGCCTGGCAGGCGGATGTGCCGGTGGTCTCCACCCGTTCCGAAGGGCCTTCCTGGTTTATCCGAGATGGGGAAGATGCGCTCATGTGTGACATCGACGATGTGGATGGCACCCTTGCGGCGATCAATCGCATCCGCACAGATGATCAACTGGCGGCGAAACTGCGAGAGCAGGGCAGGGCAAGGCTCGACGCCGATTTCCGCAGGGATGCGGTGGTGGATGCCTATCTCGATCTGTTCAAGCAGATGAAACGGTAGGGCGTTTTTGATGGTCTCTAACTCAAATGACATCCCGGCAAATGCCGATTTCTGCTGCTACGTCATCAATCTGGATGGCAGCACGGAGCGTTTCTCACAAGTGTCGGCGTCGCTTGAGAAAGCCGGTGTCGCATTCGAGCGCCTCTCGGCTTTCGATGGGCGCAAGCTGTCCCTTGATACGGTCGCCGATTATGATGCCGCGGCTGCCAGACGCTATATGGGCCGCGAGTTGGTTGGTGGCGAAATCGGCTGCTATTACAGTCACTTGAATGCGGCGAAGGCGTTTCTTCGGACGGACAAACGTTTTTGTCTGGTGATCGAAGATGACGCCGCACCGCATGAAGCCTTGCAGGCGATCGTGACGGAAACGATCGGTTTTCTCAATGCGCATGATCCCGAGTGGCGGATCGTCAACATGGGCAATGAGAAGCTGAAAATCTTCCGTCCACTGAAGACCATGAGCTTCGTGAAAAATATATTTACTCTTTGCTCCGCCCACTATTTTCCGATGACGACGGGCGCCATTCTGTGGTCGAGGAAGGGTGCGCAGGAGTTCGTCGATGGACACCGTGTGATCTTCGCGCCGGTCGATAACTTCTTCCGCTATTGGATTACCCGCGTTGGCGGCGGCTATTCTTTCTTTCCAAGGCCCGTGTCCACCACCGATGCGGTCAGCGATATTGCGCATCCCGGAAAGATATCGAGAAGCCGTAATGCCCGGAGCTTCCTTTATGGCCTGCGCAAACAGCGGCGGCTTATGGTGGACAAGCTGATCGCGTCCAAGCGGAAGTATTTCTCGTGATCTCGCCCCGTTACAACCACCTCACAGTCCAAGCCCGAGAAAGTGCGTTACGATGAGCGTGAAGCGGATCTTTCATCTGCAATTCGGCACGGATGGCGGCACCGAGCAGTTTTTCCTGCGCCTCACCCGCGCTTTTCACGAGCGTGGCATAGAGCAGCAATTTGCAATCCGGCCGGGCGTGACATGGCGTCACGAGCTTGACGATCGGGGGACGGTACATGAAGGTTACTATCTTCGCCGCTGGCCCAACTGGTGGCTGCGCACACAGTTGCTGAAGCGCTCGATGAAGCAGTGGTCGGCTGATGTAGTGATGGGGTGGCGGGCGCCGACGTCGCGGCTGATGCCAGACACAGGTCCTGCCATACGCGTTGTGCGTCTGGGCGATTATCCTCATCACGTCCGCTATTTCGGCAACACCGATGCTATCGTCGGCAATGCGCCGAATGTCATCGAACACTGCCGTAAACTCGGCTGGCAGGGTAAGACGACGATTATTTCGAATTTTCCGGGCGAAGTCGGTACCTCCGCCGTCAACCGGTCTGATTTTTCGACGCCGGACGATGTTCCTCTGGTTTGCGGTCTTGGCCGCTTCGTGCCGACCAAGGGTTTCGATACCTTGCTGCGCGCGGTCGCGACGACGCCTCACCTCTGGCTCTGGCTGGTTGGAGATGGCCCGGATAGAGCCGATCTGGAGCGGCTGGTGCAAGAGCTTGGGATTGCCGATCGTGTCCGCTTCATCGGCTGGGTTTCGGAGCCGGCGGCCTATATCAAGGCGGCGGATATGTTCTGCGTGCCAAGCCGGCAGGAGCCGCTTGGCAACGTGCTGCTTGAAGGGTGGAAGGCGGAAGTGGCGGTGGTGTCCACCAAGACCGAGGGGCCATCCTGGGCAGCTGCGCATGATGAAAGCGCTCTCTTCACCGAGATCGACGACGTTGAAGGTATGGCGCAGGCGCTCTTGCGTTTGGAAGGGTCGCCCAAGCTTCGAGCGAAGCTGGTTCAAGGTGGGCGAGAGCAATTGGCCGCACGCTTTTCCGCAGAGCGGATCGTCGATCAATATCTCGAATTTTTCGAGGAATTGCGCAGCAGCAGGCGGTGAACGCCCTCGCGCTGGCTCAGCTTACGCCACGACAGCGCGGTCCAGTATTGCAATCGGAGAAGCGATACTCGGCTGTCTAAACGTGCGTATAGATCGCGCCGAGAGACCGAGCTTCACCTTCAAGCGCGAAACTTTCCACTGTCGTCCGGCGCGCAGCCGCACTTCTTCGCTGCATCATCTCTAGATCGCTTAAGAAGCCAGAGGTCGCTTCAACCATTGCATCAAGATTATCGCGGTCAATGACGATGCCGGTTTCGCCTTCGCGCACCAATTCCGGAAAGGCGCCGACATCCGTGGCGATCACAGGCACACCCGTCGACATGGCTTCCAGAGGGGTGAGGCCAAATCCCTCCCAGCGCTGGGGGGCGATGAAGAGGTCAAGCGCGCGGTACCATTCGTTGATGTTGGTATGCTCTCCCACGAAGAGGATTCGGTCGGAGAGGCCAGCGGCGCGCACTTTTCCCTTCAGGCCAGTTTCGAATTCTATATGCGGACCTGTCGCGCGTCCTGCAACGATGGCCGACCATTCGGGATGGTCTGGCAGAACGCGGATCATCGTGTCGACGAACAGGTCGGTACCCTTTTGGTGACGCACCCGGCCAAAGCATCCGGCATATTTGCGTTGAGGGTCGAGACCGCGAGCGGTCTTGGCCTCGGCTTTATCAGCGGGCGGGGAGAACCGATCGGTGTCGATGCCGTGCATGATCACGATGCTCGGCACTTCCAGATAGGTTGCCGTCTGGCTGTTGGTGGCGATAACGCCATCCATTCTAGAAATCAGGAACTTGGTCCAGCCGGTGTGCTTGCGCTGCGAGGCGGAGGTGAAGACGATCTTCAGCTTCATGCGTAGAATGTCGCGCATGATGATGGCCGGCAGCATTTCGATATTGCGGCGCGCATGCCAGACGCGCGCTCTGCCTGCCGGACCGTTTTGCCAGAGCCGCCACAGATCGCGGAAACGCACATATGGCAGGCTTTCGGGCAAGCCGGGGCCGATGACGGCGATCTTCTGCCCGAGCCGGTTTTGCACCGGCACGAGCTGAATGATCGTGGATGTCACGCCCGAGAGCCTGCGCTTGAAGTTCGGCGCAAGGACGCAGACATCTTTCAGATCGACATGGGGCAAGTCTTGAAGTCTCGCAACAGGAGCGGGGATTTCAGTTCCAGTTGACGGACAGGATCTCATAGCCGCGCGAGCCGCCAGGCGCATTCACTTCAATGCTGTCGCCCACTTCCTTGCCGATCAGGGCGCGGGCAATGGGGGAGGAAATCGAAATCCGGCCTTCTTTCACGTCGGCTTCCTGATCGCCAACGATCTGGTAGGTCTTTTCTTCGTCGGTGTCTTCATCGACGAGCTTGACGGTGGCGCCAAACTTGATCTTGGAACCGGACATCTTGGAGAGATCGATGATCTCGGCGCGCGCGGTCAGATCTTCCAGCTCGGAGATGCGGCCTTCATTGTGGCTCTGCGCTTCCTTGGCGGCGTGATACTCGGCATTTTCCGACAGGTCGCCATGGGCGCGGGCTTCGGCGATCGCCTCGATGATGCGCGGGCGCTCTTCTTGCTGACGCCAGCGAAGTTCTTCCTGCAACTTGACGTAACCGCCCTGGGTCATCGGTACTTTTTCTACCATCTTTTTATTCCTTCACATTCGCACCGCGGTCGTCGCAGACACAAAAAGAAACAGGTTCCGGAGCAAAACTTCGGAACCATGTCAAAATCACAATTTGCCGGACTATATCAGAAGAGCATCCTGAAATGCCAGCAAATTAAAAGGCCCGTAAAAAACAAGCATTTTCAAGGTGCTCCGCTTGTGATTTGACTTTCGTCACTGGAACATATAGAGAACATTTTATGAAGAAGTCAATCAAAGAGCGGCTTGCAGTTCTCTCCGATGCAGCGAAGTATGACGCCTCTTGCGCGTCCAGCGGGACCTCGAAACGCAACTCGGCGCAAAGCGGCGGGCTGGGGTCGACGGAGGGTTCGGGCATCTGCCATGCCTATGCGCCGGATGGTCGTTGTATCTCGCTTTTAAAGATTCTTCTGACCAATTTCTGCATCTATGATTGCGCTTATTGCATCAACCGTTCGTCGAGCAATGTCGAACGCGCACGCTTTACCGTGGAAGAGGTCGTGTGGCTGACGCTGGAATTTTACCGGCGAAATTATATCGAAGGTCTGTTCCTTTCTTCCGGCATCATTCGCTCTTCCGACCACACGATGGAGGAACTGGTGCGCGTAGCAAAGGAGTTGCGCGTCACCCATGGCTTCCGGGGTTATATCCACCTGAAGTCCATCCCTGAAGCGTCGCCGCATCTGATCGAAGAAGCGGGGCTTTATGCCGATCGTCTCTCGATCAATATCGAACTCCCGACCGATAGCGGGATAGGCAAGTTTGCGCCGGAAAAGCAGCCCGGCAATATTCGTCGCTCCATGGCGGATATCCGTTTGAAGATCGAGGAGTCGGGCGAGCCGACCCTGAAGACGAAGCGGGTCAAGACCTTTGCGCCGGCGGGGCAGAGCACGCAGATGATTGTCGGTGCTGACGGCGCCGACGACGGCACGATTCTCTCGACCAGCGCGCGGCTTTACGGCAGCTATGGCCTGCGGCGCGTCTATTACTCCGCCTTCAGCCCCATTCCTGATTCGTCTAAGAACCTGCCGCTCATCAAGCCGCCGTTGATGCGCGAGCACAGGCTCTATCAAGCCGATTGGCTTTACCGGTTCTACGGCTTCGACATCGGCGAGATTACCTCGACGCAGCAGAACGGTATGCTCGACCTCGATATCGATCCCAAGCTCGCCTGGGCACTCGGCAACCGCCAGAAGTTTCCTGTCGATGTCAATTCGGGTGAGAGAGAGATGCTGCTGCGCGTGCCTGGTTTCGGCGTGAAGACGGTAAACTCGATCCTGTCCTCCCGTCGCTTTCGGAGGCTGCGCTTGGAAGATCTGGCGCGCTTCGGCGTATCGCTGAAAAAGGTGAAGGCGTTTGTCGTCGCTGATGGCTGGACGCCGGGCAAGTTGACCGAGCGACCCGACCTGCGTGCCATGTTCACACCGCCACCGGAACAGTTGTCGCTGCTGTGATGTATACGGTCGAACTGGAGGGCAGGGGCAATTTTGGCGAATGGCGCGACGCCGCGCGTTCGCTTCTTACGGCGAGTGTGGCACCGAGCGATGTGGATTGGCGCCTGAAGAGCGACCGCGGCACGCGTCTTGATTTCGAGCAGCAGGCGTCACTACCGGTAGCGAAGACGCCAGCGCAGATCACGGTTCCATCGGCCTTCCTGCCATTGGCGGAAGCCATCATCTGCCACAGCGATCCGGCGCGCTTTTCTTTGCTGTATCGTCTCCTGTGGCGGCTGCAGCAGGACCGGGCGCTGTTGCAGATCAAGGCCGATCCCGATGTTCAAGCGGCCCGTCAAATGGAGAAATCCGTCCGTCGCGACAGCCACAAGATGACCGCCTTCGTCCGTTTCAAGGAAGTGCCGGGCGAGGGCGCGCAAGCACGTCGCTGCTTCATTGCGTGGTTCGAGCCGGATCATTTCATTGTCGAGCGAAAGGCGCCGTTCTTCCAGCGTCGCTTCAACGACATGGATTGGCTGATCGCAACTCCGAAAGGGTCTGCGCGGTGGAATGGTCAGTTGCTTGAGACGTCGCGCGAGCCAGCCGAACGACCGGATATTTCCGACGAGACGGACGAGTTATGGCGCACCTACTATGCCAATATCTTCAATCCGGCGCGGTTGAAGATCAAAGCCATGACGGCGGAAATGCCGAAGAAGTATTGGAAGAACCTGCCAGAGGCCGATCTCATCCCGGAACTTGTCATCGGCGCGGAGGCGCGCGTGCTTGGCATGGCGGCCAAGGCTGCGACCGAGCCGCAGATGTTTCACTATCGCATCCAGGCGGCGGCCGCAGCTAAGCCACAGGAAGTGCTACCGGATGCAAATACGCTCGCTGGCGTGAAGCGTGAAGCACAAAGCTGTCAGATGTGCCCGCTGCATTGTGCCGCGACGCAAACCGTCTTCGGCGAGGGGCCTGAGAAGGCGCAGGTGATGGTCGTTGGTGAGCAGCCGGGAGATCATGAGGATTTGGCCGCGCGACCCTTTATCGGTCCAGCGGGCAGGGTGTTCGATCAGGCCTTGGGGGAAACGGGGATCGAGCGTCAATCGCTCTATGTGACCAACGCGGTCAAGCATTTCAAATATGAGGCGCGGGGCAAGAAACGCATTCACCAAAGACCCAATGCCGGTGAGGTTGAGCGTTGCCGTTGGTGGTTGACGCGGGAGATCGATCTCGTCCAGCCTAAGCTGATCGTCGCCATGGGGGCGACGGCGGTTTATGCTTTGACGGGGATGAAAGAGACGCTTTCGAGCGTTCGCAGCCGGCCCATCCCCATGGAGAATTCACGCATCCTCTTTGCCACCGTGCATCCATCCTACCTGCTTAGAATTCCCGACCCGGGACGTCAGTCGCAGGAGAGGGCGCTCTTCGTCGAAGACCTGCGCGCCGTGCGGCGATTGTCCGAAGCGTGAGGTGAAGCGTACCCGCGTTGGGTTCTTGCTGCCGCAGTAGAGCAGTTCGTCCTTTTCGAAAATGCGCTGTTTTTAAACATTAAAAGCCGTTCATGAAGTAATTGTAATGCGACTATCTCCGTTTTTGGGAGTTTAATCAGCATCAACATCCAACGGTGGTTAGGATGTTGTATGTGGAAGTTATAAAAGGATTTGTATCATGTCTATTCGTAATAATCTTGCTGTTATTCTTGTTGCCGGTACTATGCTAGGCGGAATTGCTTACACTGCCGAAGCTGCATCGACAACTGCAGCGCAGACGGAAACCAAGGGCGCTGTTGTTCCGAATAAGGCCATCGACAAGGATGTTGGACGCCTCTCCCAGGACGGCGCACAGGCCTTGGCCGACATTCAGGCAACACGCCTGGCAATCTTCAACGCGAAGCCGGATGAGGCCAAGACCTTCATCAACAAGGCGAAGGACGAACTGCAGAAGGCCTCCAAGGACGAAGCAGTCTTCATGAAGGCTGAAGCGGATCTCACGAAACCGACCAAGGCACCCGTCGCCGGTGATGCGAATGCGGATGCGAAGCCCGCATCTGCAACCCCCATCCAATGGCTGCCAGTCGACTCGCAGTTGACGCTCGGTGAAGACTTCAAGGCGACGCCTGAAAAGGTCGCAGCTATCACCGAAGCCAATAAGAGCCTGAAGACCTCCAATCGTCAGGGTGCGCTTGAAAAGCTCGCTGTCGCGGATGTCGATGTCGAGTTCATCACCGCCGCCCTACCGCTCGACCAGACGGTCACCGATGTTGGCAAGGCTGCCGACCTCATCAACCAGGGCAAGTTCTATGAGGCCAATGCGGTGCTGAAGGACGTAACGGATAACGCGATGCTCAACATCGTCGATATCTATGGTCAGCCTTACAAGGCAAAGGCAGAAAAGCCTGCCAATGCCGCAGCAGTAACCCCATCGACGGACAAGACTGCTGCTCCAAAGGGCTAATCGCCCTTCCACATACTGCAACGAAAATGGCCTCCCCGTTTGGGGGAGGCCTTTGTTTTGGAACGCTATGTCGTTTCTCAGAAGTAGCTTTGCAGCGGCTTCACTTCGAGGTTGCCGGCCTTCAGCGCCTTGATGGCAAGGGCTGCAGCTTCCGCACCGGCCATCGTGGTGTAATAGGGCACTTTCTGCATCAGCGTTGCGCGGCGTAGCGACTTGGAGTCGGAGATCGCCTTGTTGCTGTCGGTGGTGTTGATCACCAATTGGACCTGACGGTTGCGGATGCCGTCTTCGATATGCGGACGACCTTCCTGCACTTTGTTGATCTTTTCAGCTGCGATGCCCTGTTCGGCCAGGAAGCGCTGCGTACCGCCGGTTGCCAGGACCTTGAAGCCTGCTTCCACTAGAATGCGGATGGCGGGCAGAACGCCGTCCTTGTCCTGATCGCGAACCGAGACGAACACCGTGCCGGAGCGGGGGAGATCAACGCCAGCGCCCAACTGCGACTTGGCAAAGGCCAGCGCGAAATCGGTGTCGAGACCGATGACTTCGCCGGTGGAGCGCATTTCCGGTCCGAGCAGAATGTCGACGCCGGGGAAGCGGGCGAAGGGGAAGACGGCTTCCTTGACGGCGATGTGCTTCAGGTTGCGTGGATCGGGCTTCTCGCCGTAGGCGGCGATCGCCGCATCGAGCTTTTCACCCGCCATGACGCGGGCTGCGATCTTGGCAATCGGCGCGCCGATGGTCTTGGCGACGAAGGGCACGGTGCGCGACGCGCGCGGGTTGACTTCCAGAACGTAAATGGTGCCGTCCTTGATGGCGTATTGCACGTTCATCAGACCGCCGACCTTCAGCGCCTTGGCAAGGGCTGCCGTCTGGCGTTCCAGTTCGTCCAGCGTTTCGGCAGACAGCGAACGGGCAGGCAGCGAGCAGGCGGAGTCGCCCGAGTGAATGCCAGCTTCTTCGATATGCTCCATGATGCCGGAGACGAAGACGCTTTCGCCGTCGCACAGCGCATCCACGTCCACTTCAACGGCGTTCGTCAGGTAGCTGTCGAAAAGCAGGGGGTTCTTGCCGAGCAGCGTGTTGATCTGACCGGTCTTGTCGTTCGGGTAGCGCTGCTTGATGTCTTCCGGCACGAGGCCTGGAACGGTGTCGAGCAGGTATGTCTGCAACTGGCCTTCCGAATGGATGATCTGCATGGCGCGGCCACCCAGAACGTAGGACGGACGGACCACCAGCGGGAAGCCGATTTCGGACGCGACGAGGCGTGCCTGTTCGACCGAGTAGGCGATGCCGTTGTTCGGCTGGGCCAGATCGAGCTTCATCAAGAGCTTCTGGAAGCGGTCGCGGTCTTCGGCAAGGTCGATCATGTCCGGTGCGGTGCCGAGGATCGGGATACCGTTCTTTTCTAGCGCTTCGGCAAGCTTCAGCGGGGTCTGGCCACCGAACTGTACGATGACGCCGACGAGCTCACCCTTTTCCTGTTCGGCGCGCATAATCTCGATCACGTCTTCGGCCGTCAGCGGCTCGAAGTAGAGGCGGTCGGAGGTGTCGTAGTCGGTCGATACCGTTTCCGGGTTGCAGTTGATCATGATGGCTTCGAAGCCCGCATCCTTCAGCGCAAAGGCGGCATGGCAGCAGCAATAATCGAACTCGATGCCCTGGCCGATACGGTTCGGGCCACCGCCGAGGATGACGACCTTCTTGCGGTCGGACACCTGCGCTTCGGAGCGCAGTGCGCCGACGAAAGGTATCTCATAGGTGGAGTACATGTAGGCGGTCGGAGAGGCGAACTCGGCAGCGCAGGTATCGATGCGCTTGAAGACCGGACGCACATTCAGGCTGTTGCGCAGCTCGGCCACTTCTTTCGGGCGCTTGCCGGTCAGCGACGCGAGGCGGGCATCGGAGAAGCCCATGGCCTTCAGCATGCGCAGGTTTTCGGCATCGGTCGGCAGGCCGTGTTCGCGCACACGCGCTTCCATATCGACGATCGCCTTGAACTGGGCGATGAACCACGGGTCGATCTTGGAGTTCTCGTGCACTTCGGCTTCGGACATGCCCATGCGCAGCGCCTGGGCCACCATTCGCAGGCGATCCGGCGTCGGCGTGCCGATGGCAGCGCGGATGGCGTTCTTGGAGCCTTCGCCTTCCTCGTAACCGGGGATTTCGATCTCATCGAGACCGGTGAGGCCGGTTTCCATGCCGCGCAAAGCCTTCTGCAGCGATTCGGCAAATGTACGGCCAATTGCCATGACTTCACCGACGGACTTCATCGCGGTGGTGAGGATCGGCGAAGCGCCTGGGAATTTTTCAAAGGCGAAGCGCGGGATTTTCGTCACGACATAGTCGATAGACGGTTCGAAGGACGCAGGCGTTGCACCGCCGGTGATGTCGTTGTCCAGCTCGTCCAGCGTGTAGCCGATGGCAAGCTTGGCCGCGACCTTGGCTATGGGGAAGCCGGTTGCCTTGGAGGCGAGCGCGGAGGAGCGCGAAACGCGCGGGTTCATCTCGATCACGACGAGGCGGCCATCCTTCGGGTTGACGGCGAACTGCACGTTCGAGCCGCCGGTTTCGACGCCGATCTCGCGCAGAACCGCAATCGAGGCGTTGCGCATGATCTGGTATTCTTTGTCCGTCAGCGTCAGCGCCGGTGCAACGGTGATGGAGTCACCGGTGTGGACGCCCATCGGGTCGATGTTTTCGATGGAGCAGATAATGATGCAGTTGTCCGCCTTGTCGCGGACGACTTCCATTTCATATTCCTTCCAGCCGAGAACAGACTCTTCGACCAGAACTTCGGTGGTTGGGGAGGCGTCGAGACCGCCGGAGACGATATCGAAGAACTCAGAACGATTATAGGCAATGCCGCCGCCAGTACCGCCGAGCGTAAAGGACGGGCGAATGATGGCCGGGAGACCGACATGGTCGATCGCTTGGGCAGCGATTGCCATGGCATGCGCCATGTAGCGCTGCTTGCGGTCGGTCTCTCCGAGGTTCCACTGGTTTTCCAGCTCGTCGAGGGCCTTATCGAGTTCGGCACCGGACAGCTTGCCCTTCAGTTCTGCGCGGGCTGCTTCGTGCTTCTTGCGGTCGGCATCCTTGATCTCGGTGGCGTTGGCCAGCATCGAGCGCGGGGTTTCGAGACCGATCTTCGCCATAGCTTCACGGAAGAGGGCGCGGTCTTCGGCCTTGTCGATCGCTTCTGGCTTGGCGCCGATCATCTCGACATTGTAGCGGTCCAGCACGCCCATACGCTTCAGGGACAGCGCGGTGTTTAGCGCCGTCTGGCCGCCCATTGTGGGCAGCAGCGCATCGGGGCGCTCCTTGGCGATAATTTTGGCAACCACTTCAGGTGTGATCGGTTCGACGTAAGTCGCGTCCGCAAGGCCGGGGTCCGTCATGATGGTGGCGGGGTTGGAGTTGACCAGGATGACCCGGTAACCTTCCTCCTTCAGCGCCTTACAGGCCTGGGTGCCGGAATAGTCGAATTCGCATGCCTGACCGATGACGATCGGTCCCGCGCCAATGATGAGGATGGATTTGATATCTTGGCGCTTTGGCATGGCTCTCGTTCCGCTTTCGTGTTGCGCAAAAAACGGCCATGGTGAGGGTTCACCGGCCGGGGCGCGCAATTCCAAATCTTTTCAGGCTAGAAGCGGCTTATAGGCAAATGTTTTGGCGAACGGAACCCCGAATCTTCGCTTTACGACAGGAAAGTTCGCCTGTCGTAAAAGGAGCATGCCGGGTGATCCTTCGCGCACCATCATCCGTAAGCCTTATCAACCGCTTCAATCATCGCTTCCAACCGGATGCAGGATAAACATGATCATCGTTCATTACCTGGAAAACTCGCGCGCACACCGCATTCTCTGGCTGCTGGAAGAACTTGAGTTGCCTTATGAGGTGAAGACCTACAAGCGCGGATCGGACATGCGCGCGCCGAAGAGCCTGAAGCAGGTGCATCCGCTGGGCAAGTCACCCGTGATCGAAGATGGTGGCAAGGTCTTTGCGGAAAGCGGCGCGATTATCGAGTATCTCCTCGACACCTATGGCGAGGGCAGGTTCCGGCCGGAGAAGGGCACGGATGATTACCGTCGCTATCTTTACTGGCTGCATTATGCCGAAGGCTCGGCAATGCCGCTGCTCCTGCTCAAGCTTCTCTTCTCACGCCTGCCAAGCCAGATGCCGTTTTTCCTACGCCCCGTGGCGGGATTTATTTCCAAGGGAGTCTCTGGAAAGCTCATCGATCCGCAACTTATCGACCATGTGGCCTACTGGGAGGCGGAGCTTTCAAGGCAAGGTTATTTTGCCGGGGAGATGTTGACCGGCGCCGACATTGCCATGAGCTTTCCGGTCGAGGCAGCCATGAGCCGTGCGGACGGCGTGGGTGAAACGAAGGCGATCAGACGCTTACTTGACGCCATCCGCGCACGCCCCGCCTATCAACGCGCTCTCGCTAAGGGTGGGGCCTACATCTACTCCCGTAGCTGACACCGGCACTCCTCTTGCGGGAACGCTTTGCGGCAATTAGCGTTTAGCGCAAGCATATTGAAGGGGAGATTGCCATGCAGTGGAGAGGGCGCCGCCAGTCGGACAACATCGAAGATAGACGCGGCATGTCCACCGGCGGCATGGGCGGTGGCGGTGGTTTCCGCTTGCCGACCGGAGGTCGGGGCGGTGGTGTCGGGATTGGCGGTCTCGTCGTCATCCTGTTGATCAGCTGGGCACTCGGTATCAATCCGCTGACGTTGTTGTCGGGCGGCGACATGTATTCGGATAGCGGTAGCCAGCAACAGCAGCAGACGGGTACGCGCCCGCAAGGCCAGTCCAGCGACGAAACCACAGCCTTTGTCCGAACCATTCTGGCAGAGACCGAAGATACCTGGGGCAAGATCTTCCAGGCTTCCGGCGAGACTTATCAAAAGCCGACGCTCGTGCTGTTCTCAGGCCAGGTGCGCTCCGCGTGCGGTAACGCAACATCCGCATCCGGTCCGTTCTATTGCCCGGTGGATCGCAAGGTCTATCTTGACACAGACTTCTTCCGCGAGCTTTCGCAGCGCTTCGGTGCTTCGGGCGACTTTGCCCAAGCCTATGTAATAGCGCATGAGGTGGGGCACCACGTCCAGAACCTCACCGGCGTGCTTCCGGAATTCAACCAGCGTCGCCAGTCCATGAGCGAGAGCCAGGCCAACGCGCTTTCAGTGAAGGTGGAATTGCAGGCCGATTGCTATGCCGGCATCTGGGGCAAGTCCACCCAGCAGAAGGGTATTCTCGAGGCTGGCGATCTGGAAGAGGCGCTGAATGCCGCCCACCAGATCGGTGACGACACGCTGCAGAAGAAAACGCAGGGCTATGTGGTTCCCGATAGCTTCAACCATGGCACGTCGGCGCAGCGCGTGGAATGGTTCCGCCGTGGCTTTGACAGCGGACGGGTCGAGGACTGCGATACGTTTTCGGCTGATATTTGAGGGCCTTGATGCTCTTCTAGTCATCCTCGCCTCAAGGGCGAGGATGATAGCGGCGCGGGCGGAGTCCTCTCGTCAGCTTGCCAGCTTCTGAGATGAAGCTTCACTCTCCCTATTACCCACACTCTCCCAGCTTCCACCGGTTTTGTAGCGCCAGGTAAGCTGTCCCTTATCGTCCATCACGACGAGTGAGAGCCAACCGTTGTCGAAAAGCGCCTGGACCTGTGGATGCCTGTGAAGGATGTCGGTAATGGCGTGCTTTGGAGCTTCGACGGCAACAGCCAGGCGCAGCGGCTCATGGACGAGGTTTTCGCCATCATGGACAGACTGCCAAGGAAGGCCGGCGCGCAAGTTGCCGCCATTGCCTTCGACAACGCCGATGCCGCCGACGACATTGTGCAGCAGCTTGTTGCCTGCGCCGAACAAGGATGGTGCGACCGCAGAGCCGAAATATTGCAGGCTGATCCAGCTTGCGACGACCACGGGGGCGGTCAGGATAAGTTCGAGGATCTTGAAGTCCTCGTCCTTCTGCCAGACATAATCGTGCAGGAATGCCTGGCCCTCCAGAGACCGGCCGGCTGTGCGTGACCGGGGAGCTGCGATGAAGGCGCGGCACCCGGCAAGGCCGAGTTCAGGCCGGGTTTCGGACCAGTCGCGCGCGCGGGCAGTCAGGTTCTTGCCCGTTGCCCGTGGAAGACGCTCTGCCCGCTCCGCTCTGGTCAGACGGCCTGCATCGGTCAGCCACTTGCGGATTTGCGCGAGGTCCTTGTGCGCGATGTCGCTGTCCAGATCGGCTTCGAACAGCGTCACGCCGTCGGTGGTAGTATCGTGCAGACCGGCGATGAAGACGGTATCGGCCGGAATGTGGATACCCTTTTCTGACAGCGCGTCGCGCACGGCCCTGTCGTTGATCAGGTCTGCCAGCAGCCGCGCATTGACATCACCTGCATGACCGCCGCAGGCGCCGCAATGGAGTGCGCTGGCATAGGGATTGTTGACAATATTGGCGCCGTGGCCGCAGATCAGCACGAAGCGAGCGAAGCCTTCTGTCAGTGACATGGCTTTCAGCACCTTTTCGGCTATGGCAGCTCTCGTTTCCAGATCGATATCCGGCGAGCAACGAGGCTTGACCTTGTCCGGCGCGTTGCCCTTGGTCAAACGCAGGCCGTCGCGCAATAGCTTGCCGGCATAGACTGGACCCATCGCCTCGACAAAGGAGAAGGAGGAAACGGCGGCAATCTTGAACCTGCCCCAGGCGCGAATGCCACGGGCACCGAAGCGGGCTTTCTGATCTGCACCCTTGTCGTCATCGACGGCGCTGCAACTGAACACCGAGGGTTTGAGCAGGACCGGAAGCCTGTGTTCGGCGGTATCTGACGCGAAAGCGTGGTGACTTGTGCCGAGACCGAAGAAACCGGCAAAGCCGAGCGTGCGAATTCTGGCGTCCATCGTTTCGAGCGAGCGCCGCAACACTTCGGAACGTACATCGATGCAGAAAGCTGCCTGGAGAATGGGGCGCTGGTCTACGTCCTTGATCTCGCAAGGGGTAGCAAGCACAGCGGCGAGCTTGCGCTCTGCCGCCCGTTCGGCAGCAGCTTGGAGGATGCTGTCAATCAACGTGTCGCGACCGGTCGTGACCGGTTCGACATGAGCCTTGCGAACATTGCGCCATTCGCTTTCGATGTTTGTCTTATGCCGCAGGTAAAGCGCTTCTTCGAAAATCAGCCGGATTGCAAGGAGTTCGAGCGCAGTCGTGTCCTCACCACCATCGATCTGCGCCTTGAACTGCATGTGGCGGGCAAATTGCGCCCAGCCGCCAAGAGTGAGCAGCAGTTGATGGAAATAGGTTCCCGGCTCTGCGCCAAGGCCGAGCGAAACCGCTGCCCGCTCGATTGCCGCGTGGGGCGTTTCCGGCGTATCGGCCACATGGGTGCCGAAGTCCTTCAGGCCTAGAATTTCCGGCGTCAGATCGTGCGTGGCAAAGGCCCGCCAGGCGGCGTAAAGCCCGTTGCGACGCGACGCTGCCCACAGCGCCTGGCCTTGATCGAAAAAGCCAGCTGCAAAAGTGCCGATCCGATCCGAAACGATGCCCGACCAGTCCTTGCCGCTTGTCCGTCCAGCCAGATCGGCCACTGTTGGAAGCGCGGCAACGGAAGGTGCATCACTGAGCAAGGCGGCCTTGATATCATCCAGGTCGATGTCCTTCGCGATAGAGCTTGTCTTGAGCACTGCGAGGAGGTCCTCGTCGGTCATGTCGCCTCTGGCGAGTTTATCGGCAAAGTGCTTGCGAGGGAGCGAAAGGCGCACGCCGCCGATGCGGGCCAGCAGCGCCGCGGTCTGGTCGAAGCTATCGTCCACCTGGCCGAGGAAGGGGTTGACGGCAACGGTCGCCGTCAGAGGCCAGGCCGGTGGTATGGCTGTAACGGCATCGGCTGCGGCCTTCGCGAGAGTGTCGCCGTGCAGTGTGTCGATTGTGATGGTGCCGGTCATGAGTCACTCCTTCACGGAAGCCGAGGTTGCAGAGGCAGATGCGGGAAGTCTCCAGCCGCCAAGCAGGCGATCGAAGAGTGCGTTGACGTAAAGCCCATTTGCGAGATGTACGCGCAGACCTGCCGCCGCCGGATGATAGGCCCAGAGGGGAAAGAGCGACTGGGCGACCGCCACAAGGCCGAAGGTAACGACGGCCAGCAGCATCAGCGTCCATTCCAATGGACCAGGCTGGGGCGGAGGCGGGAGCGTGCCGTGCATCAGCCCTTCCGCAATTTTCTGCAGGGCGAAGTAGGCGGTGGCGGCCAGGACGGCGTAGAGGGACGTCCGCCAGGTCAGCGCCCAAGGTGCGGCATCGGCAAGACCCTGGGCGATGAGGTAGGCGACGCCGAAGATGAGGATCGCACCGAGAGCAAGTGACTGTGGCGGTTTGTCGCCGAAACCGAAGAGGAGGCCAATCACAGCATAGATCGCGAGAGCTAGAAGGAAGGCGCGGGTGACCGCCTTGGCGTTGGGGATGGTGATCGGGCCAGGGCGACGGATGGAAGCTACGGTTTCTATGGCCGAACCTGAGGAGAGGAAAGAATGCGCCTTGTAGAGCGAATGCGCCACGATGTGCAGAAGCGCGATGGGGAAGAGCGCCAGGCCGCATTGCAGGATCATGAATCCCATTTGCGCGACCGTCGACCAGGCAAGCGACGTCTTGACCGCGGACTGAGTAAGCATGACCACGCTGCCGAAAATTGCGGTGAAGCCGCCGACCATCACCAGAACCGCAAGCACGATTGGCGCCTGGAGCATGATATCGGCGAAGCGAATGAGGAGAAAGCCGCCGGCATTCACGACGCCCGCATGCAAGAGCGCAGAAACCGGCGTTGGCGTTTCCATGACTTCCGTCAGCCAACCATGGGTTGGAAATTGCGCAGATTTCAAAAGGGCAGCAACAGCCAGAAGTGCTGCAGCGGCAATCGTCAGCGGCATACCCTGTCCCTGCTGGGCTTTGATCAAAACGGTGGCGATGTCACCGGTCTTGAATGCGATGGCCAGCAGAATCACAGCGAACATCAGGGCGACATCGCCCAGCCGTGAGACGAAGAACTTCTTGCGGGCTGCGCGTGTGGCCGCAACCCGCTCGGGGTAGAAGACCAGCAACTGATGAAGCAGAAGACTTGACGCGCACCAGCCGATGACGAGCTGTAGTAATGTACCGGCTTGAACAAGCAGCAGAACCGCCGCAAGTGTAGCCGTCATCCAGCCAGTGAACGGTCCTTGCCGGGCTTCGCCGTCAAGAAACGTCCCTGCGTAGCGCAGCACGATCCATCCGATGAAGGAAACGAGGAGGAGCATGGTGAGGCTGACAAGGTCAAGTCTTGAGGCGAGCGCGATGTAGCCGTAGCCGATCGCCGGGCCGGTGCCCGGTCCCTGGAACGTGAGGACAAGGCCTGAAAGGAGCGCAATGACAATGGACGCCAGGGCGGCAAGTTCAGCGACGCGGATCGCTGCACGGGGCCGAAGACCAGGTGCCTTGAAAGCACGATACGAGGCGTAGGCGAGAAAAAGCGGAGCGAGGAGCGGTAGAGCGTAGATCACGAAAGTTCTCCGTTCTGTGGGCTGCTTGGGAGGAGCAGGGATGTGTGGGGAACGGAGTAGCAGGAACCTGAAAGGTGGAAAAATTCATTGTTTCCGCAATAACGTTCTATAAAATAGAACGATGTCTGATCTCAATTATCATCATCTTCGCTATTTTCGCGCTGTCGCTCATGACGGCAATCTGACGCGCACGGCCGAACGGTTGAACCTGTCGCAGTCTGCATTGTCCATCCAGATCAAGCAGTTGGAGGAGCGGTTGGGCCACGCGCTGTTCGAGCGGCGCGGGCGGCAGCTTTACTTGACCGAAGCGGGCCGCATCGCGCTCGACCGTGCCGATACGATCTTTGCCGCTGGTGAAGAACTGATCGAAACGCTGAAGGAAACGGGGCGAAGCCGCCGTGCCATTCGTATTGGCGCACTCGCCACGCTGTCGCGCAACTTCCAGATCGAGTTCCTGCGCCCGATCATGGGGCGCTCGGATGTCGACATGATTCTCCGTTCGGGCAGTACGAGCGAGCTTCTGCGCGCGCTGGAAACGCTGAACCTCGATATCGTTCTCTTGAATCAGCCGCCGATGGCCGATTCCGTTACGTCCTTCATCGCGCAACACATCTATCAGCAACGGGTCAGTCTCGTTGGCAGACCGTCTTTGGGCAAGGCGGGAGCAACCCTCGCTGATCTGCTGGCCGAACATCCGGTGATCCTGCCGACGCTCGAGAGCGGCGTTCGCTCCCAATTCGAGGCCTTGATTTCGCGTCTGGGTCTCATCCCTCAGATTGCCGCCGAGGTAGATGACATGGCCATGATGCGTCTTTTGGCGCGTGAAGGAGCAGGGCTTGCCGTTCTGCCTCCCATCGTGGTCAAGGGGGAACTGGAAGCCGGAACGCTCATCGAGTTCGATGCGCTGCCGGGCATGGTCGAATCCTTTTACGCCGTCACCATCAAGCGTCGGTTTCCCAATCCGCTGTTAAAGCCCCTTCTTCAAGGCGTTGAAGATGACCGGACCGAGGCTCTCAATCCTGGCACGTCTGGTCTCGCAAGATCTCGTCATGAATGAAACGGCCAGAGGTCGGGTCGTCACAGACATCGATATGTCTGTTGATGGAGCTGAATAGCTCGAGGGTCAGCACCAAGGCAGCCAGCACAGATAGCCCGATGACGGCGAACACAGACTTCGTCTTACGTGACAAGCGAGGTCCTCGTGATCGAGACAGGAGCGCTTCTATTGCGCATCATGATTGCCACAGCATCTGGCGTCGATGCAAAAACCGGAGAGTTCGGTGTGTGCCGATAGGACGACGGCGCTTCATGCTATCGCCAGTGCGGTGACGAACATTCCGAGAGCGAAAATCGTGTGGGCGACAAGGTTCAGTGCGCGCACCTTGTTGGGGTTGGGAGTCTTCGAAGCGGCCCAGCCGATGCCGAGGCCGGGTTGAAGCAAGAACCAGCCTGCGGCAACGGTGACGATCCCGACGATGAAGGGCAGTAGGAAGGTCGGCGCTGCAAACCAGCCCGGCGGCACAATGAGCGCAAGCAGAACGCCGTAGAGGATGCCGACCGCATAATGAGCGATCCAGCCAATTGCCACCTCATTGGCGTGCGGCTCAGCGGTCGCAATGCTGTCGTGGAAGACTGTGCCTTTCGGAAGGTGCCAGAACCAGCGACCGACGGGTCCCCAGTTCGCGGCGGGTTGGCCGAAGGCACGATGGAGGACGATTGCCCAGATGTCCATGAAAACCGTGCCGCCAATCCCCATCGCTACGCCGCGCCAGAGAATTTCCCCCATTCGTCTTCCCTCCCGAATCTCGATTGCGAAAACATGTCTTGCGCCTGGGTGTGAGGCAAGGGCAGGTGCAGGCAGAAAGGCTTCATTTTTAGACAGGGCGCCTTTTTCTTGCGCAGGTCAGCCAAGTCTTTTATGCATTGGAGCGACCGCTTCCAGCATCCTCTGGAAGCGGTTTCAGTTTGAGGGTGAGATCATGTCTTCGTCGGAAGTTGTCGGGAACGTGTCGCAGGGCGGCAGTTCATGGGCGGCGCATTTCCGTGCCACGCTTGCATTGGGCATTCCGCTGATCGGGGCGCAACTTGCGCAACTTGGCATTCATACCACCGATATGATCATCGTTGGTCAGCTTGGTGCGGAGAAGCTTGCCGCCATGGTGCTGGCTGGCCAGTTCTTCTTTGTGGTCTTCATCTTCGGTACGGGCTTCTCGGTTGCCGTCGTTCCCATGGTCGCCAATGCTTACGGGCAGGGGGATGCGACATCGGCGCGGCGAGCGCTGCGCATGGGCATGTGGGTGGCGATAGCCTACTGGTTCCTGGCGCTTGGCATCTTCTACAATGCGGAGCGCATTCTGCTGGCACTCGGGCAAAACCCGAATGTGGCAAAGCTGACGGGCGACTATCTCGCCATTTCCAAGTTTGGCCTGCTTCCGGCGTTGTTGTTTTACGTGATGCGCGGACTCGTCAGCGCGATCGGTCGTGCCAGCGTCATTCTCTACGCCACCATTGCCATGCTGTTGCTCAACGGCGTGCTTGCCTATGCTCTGGTACTCGGCCACTTCGGATTGCCCGCCATGGGTATGAATGGCGCTGCTATCGTGGCCGTCATCGTCAATACGTTCAGCCTCATCTTCATTGTCTTCTACGTCCAGACGCGGGACGAAACCAGGCAATACGAGCTGTTCGTCCGTTTCTGGAAACCAGACTGGAATGCGCTTGGCGAGGTGCTACGTCTCGGTCTGCCGATCAGCATCACCATATTGGCCGAAACCATGCTGTTTTCCGCGGCGTCCATTCTCATGGGTCAGATCGGCACCATCGAGCTTGCGGCGCATGGCATCGCTCTGCAATTGGCATCGATTGCGTTCATGATCCCGCTTGGACTGTCGCAGGCGGCGACGGTACGGATTGGTGTCGCGCATGGTCGCGGCGATTACCCGAACCTCATTCGCGCTGCGATTACGATCTACGTCGTTGCCTGTGTCATTGCGCTGAGCGGTGGCATTCTCTTCGCAGCCATTCCCGGCAAGCTGGGCGGTCTGTTCCTTGACGCACATCTGCCGGAGGCGCCTCAGGTTCTCGCTTACGCGAGCTCGCTCATCATCATGGCGGGGTTGTTCCAGCTGGTAGATGGCATCCAGGCAGTGGCGGCGGGTCTGCTACGCGGCCTGAAGGATGCACGTATTCCGGCTATACTGGCGTTGATTTCCTACTGGCCGATCGGTTTTGCGCTTGCCTGGACCATGGCGTTCCCGCTCGGCTTCGGTGGCGTGGGGGTCTGGTCCGGATTTGTCGTCGGCCTGACGGCAGCAGCGATCATGCTGACCACACGTTTCTACCGGCTGGTGAAGCGTGAAATGCAAACGGCCCGCGGTTAAGCGGGCCGGTTATAAGTTCAACTGATCTTTGAATCTTATCAGCGCTCTGCGAGGGCCGGTTCGCCCTTCTTCTCACGCAGCAAATTGACGAAACGGCGGAAGAGGTAGTGGCTGTCCTGCGGGCCAGGAGACGCCTCCGGGTGATGCTGCACCGAGAAGACCGGCTTGCCGGTGATGCGCAGGCCGCAATTGGTGCCGTCGAAAAGCGAAGTGTGAGTCTCTTCAACGCCTTCCGGCAGCGACTTCGCGTCCACTGCAAAGCCGTGGTTCATCGAAACGATTTCCACCTTGCCGGTGGTGAAGTCCTTGACCGGGTGGTTTGCGCCGTGGTGGCCCTGGTGCATCTTCTCGGTCTTGGCACCAACGGCAAGGCCGAGCATCTGGTGGCCAAGGCAGATGCCGAAGATCGGCAGCTCGGTCTTGATCAGGTTCTGGATCACCGGAACGGCGTAAGCGCCGGTTGCCGCAGGATCTCCCGGGCCGTTGGAGAGGAAGACGCCATCCGGCTTCAGTGCCATGATGTCTTCAGCAGAGGTCTGAGCCGGAACGACGGTGACCTTGCAATCCAGACCGGCGAAGAGGCGCAGGATATTGCGCTTCACGCCGAAGTCGACGCAGACGACATGGTATTTGGCGTCTTGCTCACCGAGCGTGCCGTAACCTTCGCCCCAGACCCATGGCGTTTCGTTCCAGACGGAGGACTGGCCTGACGTCGCTTCGATAGCGAGGTCGAGACCGACGAGACCGCTCCAGGCCTTGGCTTCATCCTTCAGCGCTTCGATGTCGAAGACACCGTTCGGGTCGTGGGCGACGACAGCGTTCGGTGCGCCGTTCTCACGGATCCATGCGGTCAGCGCACGGGTGTCGATGCCGCAGAGACCGATGATGCCGCGGCTCTTCAGCCAGGCGTCGAGATGCTTGGCGGCGCGGTAGTTCGACGGATCGGTGATGTCGGCCTTGAAGATGACGCCGACCGCGCCGTGGCGTGCTGCCGGCGTCAGGTCTTCGATGTCTTCGTCGTTGGTGCCGATATTGCCAATATGCGGGAAGGTGAAGGTGACGATCTGGCCGAGATAGGACGGGTCGGTGAGGATTTCCTCATAGCCCGTCAGTGCGGTGTTGAAGCAGACTTCCGCCTGAACCTTGCCTGTTGCGCCGATACCGGTTCCCTCGATCACGGTGCCATCTGCAAGAACGAGCATGGCGGTCGGTTTGCGTGTTGTCCAGGGAGCTGTCTCGGTCATCTCGTTTTCCGTTTCTGCCGGTCCGGCCCGCCTCTTGAAAGGCAGGACGAAAGCGGTCATGTTTTCTCGCGGAGTAAGGACGCGCGAAAGCCTTCGCGTCGTAACCTTCGTTAAATTCTCGTGCAGGTGCCGGAAAATAACGGAAGCGGTCCGTGCGGTCAACCGCGAGGCCGGTGAATCCGCAGGAATTAAAAGCGAGCCTGCTCAAACACTTGAGCAAACAGTTTGCCGATTGGCGCCTGCTCGTTTATGTCACCGGCACAATTGTTAAGGAAAGGTCTGCGCTGGAAATATCTTCCGGCCCGGCTCTTCCAAGGAGAAACAGAGATGATCCGCGATACATTCGCAAGCGCCCTGAAAGAAGCCATGAAGGCCAAGGATGCCCTTCGCCTTTCGACGATCCGTCTGGTGCAGACGGCCATCAAGGATCGCGATATCGCCAATCGCGGCGTCGGCAAGGAGCCGGTGTCGGACGAGGAAATCCTGCAGATTCTCGCTAAGATGATCAAGCAGCGCGAGGAGTCTTCCGCCATCTACGAAAAGGCCGGACGTGAGGAACTTGCCAAGCAAGAACGCGACGAGATCGCCATCATCAAGTCCTTCATGCCGGAAGAAATTCCCGAGGCCGAGGTTCGCGGCATCATCGAAGGCGTGATTGCCGAGACGGAGGCATCCGGCCTGCGCGACATGGGCAAGGTCATGGCGGTTCTGAAGGAGCGCTATCCCGGCCGTATCGATTTCGCCAAGGCATCCGCGCAGATCAAGGAACTGCTGAAGTAATCCTTCGAGCTTTGCCGGAGTGTAAAAATTAAGAAAGGCAGGGCATATGTGGGTGCCCTGCCTTTCTTTTACCGGAAGGTACGCCTGCGGACGGGCGTTCTCTTATAGGGCAAGCGGTGGGGGGATGTTGCCCTGGCCTTCCGAATTTACTCTCAACACTCGACCTCATGTCGATGATCAGAGAGTGCCACGCGGCTTCTGGTTCTTCAAATTACAAATAGGTAATTTGTAGCCGACGTTTTCTGCCGCAATTTTGCCCGAAGTTTCGATAGAGGCGGTGATCTGCGTCGCAGAGCGCTATGCGTCCCATCGAACGCAAAAAGGACGCTTTGCCTTTTTGAAACTACGCATCGTGCGTTCTGAAAACAGCATCCGATTTTCGGGCCGATTCTGTTGCCGTAGACTGTGAATAACGGGCATGAGGGTGCGGCAGGCTTGGTATTTCACTGCTTACGGGCTTATATAGAAGATCGGCGGATGGCCGACAGAGATTTCAGGTACAATGCGCTTTTCAAACTCCTTCCTCGACGAGATACGCGACCGGGTGAACATCTCCGATGTCATCGGCAAACGCGTGACGTGGGACCGGAAGAAGAGCAACGCGTCGAAAGGCGACTTTTGGGCCTGCTGCCCCTTTCATGGCGAGAAGAGCCCGAGCTTTCACTGCGAAGATCGCAAAGGACGCTACCATTGCTTCGGCTGCGGGGTGTCGGGAGATCACTTTCGCTTCCTGACCGACCTCGATGGTATGGCTTTTCCCGAGGCTGTGCAGCAAATCGCCGACATGGCGGGTGTCGCCATGCCGCAGCCGGACGTTCAGGCCGAACGACGCGAGCGCGAGCGCGCCTCGCTTCAGGACGTCATGGAGATGGCGACCCTGTTTTTTCAGGACCAGTTGCAGACGGCAGTTGGCGCGAGAGCGCGCGCCTATCTGCGCGATCGCGGGCTGACGGGGCGCACCATTGAGACCTTCCGGCTGGGCTATGCGCCTGATAGTCGCAATGCGCTGAAAGAGCATCTTGCGGCCAAGGGCATTACGAAGGAGCAGATGGAGGCCTGCGGCCTTGTCGTGCATGAGAATGTGCCGGTTTCCTACGACCGTTTCCGCGACCGCATCATGTTCCCGATCCTGTCTGCCCGTGAAAAGGTCATCGCTTTCGGTGGCCGCGCCATGGCCTCCGATGCGCTGGCGAAATATCTCAACTCCAACGAGACCGAACTCTTCCATAAGGGCAGCGTCCTCTACAATTTCGCCCGCGCGCGCCGAGCGACGCAGTCTGCCGGTACTGTCATTGCCGTCGAAGGCTACATGGATGTGATTGCGCTCTACCAGGCGGGTGTCGAGAACGCGGTTGCGCCGCTCGGAACGGCGTTGACGGAAAACCAGCTCGAACTTCTCTGGAAAATGTCGTCGCAGCCGATTCTGTGCTTCGATGGCGACGGGGCGGGTATTCGCGCTGCAAACCGTGCCGCCGATCTTGCGCTGCCGCATATCAAACCCGGTCGTTCAGTAAGTTTCGCGCTGCTGCCCGACGGCAAGGATCCGGACGATCTGGTGCGCCATGAGGGCAGGGCGCCTTTCGACCGCGTGCTTTCAGAAGCAAAGCCAATGGCCTCGATGATCTGGAGCCGTGAAACCGCGTCCACCGCTTTCGATACGCCGGAAAAACGCGCCGAACTGGAAAACCGTCTTCGCCAGATCGTTTCGGTCATCGGCGACGAAAGTGTGCGCCGTTTCTATCAGCAGGATATGCGTGACCGGCTGAATGCATTCTTCCAGCCGCAGTTTCAACGCGGCGGCAACACGATGCCGAACCGCAATTTCGGGCGCGGGGCTCCCGCTCATGGGAGAAATGGACAACGCGGTCAGGGGAACGCCTCATCCGGTAATAGTGGGGGGATTTCCGATCGGCTCAGTCAGTCCGGTCTCGTCAAGGGCTATCTCGCAACGCCCGCCCTTCGTGAAAGTGTGCTGGCGCTGACCATAGTCAATCACCCGCAATTGCTGCTTGAGGAGTATGACGAGATTGCCGCCATCGATTATGAAAACCGCGATCTTCAGCGGCTGTGGTCTCAGGTCTTGACCTATGCGGCAGAAAACGCCGCAGACCTGTCTCGCGACGGGCTGATGGAGCGGATGGACGCTCAAGGGTTCGGGGCACTGGTGAAGGCGATGAACCAGCAGGTGCGGAATGCAAGGCTCTGGACAGCGACTGAGCAGGCAGCGCCCGAGGATGCGCGAGAAGGCTATATTCAGGCGCTATCGCTGCACAAACGTACCAAGGCATTGCGTTGGCAGAAGATCGATCTGGAGCGAGAGATCGCCGAGGCAACGGAGGCGGGGGATGGAGAGCGCGTCGGTCTTTTGATGCGGGCGCTTTCCGAAGTGCAGCTCGAGATCGGGCGCATGGAGAATCAGGAAGCGATCATCGATGGGTTCGGCGTGATGTCGGGCAGGGTTAAGGGGCCTGCCTATGGTCATGGATGACGCCGGTCTTCATCTGGAAATTCTGCAACGTTTTGCTCGGCATGGTTTTTCTGTTTCGACGTGCTCAGGCTTGCCTTTTGAGATTATTGCCCTAAATAGGGGATACGTTGGTGAAGGCCCGCAAAATGTTGCCGCTATGACGGCTTTTTCGGTTTTTAACCCTAGGTCTGGCCGGAAAGGCTTGACGTAACGGGAAATAGCGGGAATCACCATTTCAGGAAAAGTAAGGTGGAATGGACCTTGGCGGATCGAAACTGCATGAGCATGTATTTCCGGATGCAATGTCTTGAGGTTCCACCGGCATGTGCCGCGTTTAATCGGCAATTAAAGATCATTCCGTTAGGTGTTTGACGTGATTCGGGGCTGCTGCCGGAAACCTTTATGAGGTGGAGGGCGTTGGCCCGAGGCGGATAGTAGCGTCAGGGAAAGCGACGAGATAGATGGCAACCAAAGTCAAAGAAAACGAAGAAGCTGAAAACGAACGCGATGGCGCGACGGATGGGCCGCTTCTCGATCTTTCGGATGACGCGGTCAAGAAAATGATCAAAGCCGCCAAGAAGCGCGGCTACGTCACCATGGATGAGCTGAACGAAGTTCTGCCGTCCGATCAGGTCGATCCCGATCGCATCGAAGACATCATGGCGATGCTCAGCGAGATGGGCATCAACGTTGTGGAAGACGAGGACGCCGAGGAAGCTTCCCCCGAGGCCGACGGCGACGATTCCGACAGTGACGAGTCCGAAGGTGGCGAACTTGCGCCTTCCAGCGGCACGGCCGTTGCGACCGCCAAGAAGAAAGAGCCGACAGACCGTACCGACGACCCGGTGCGCATGTATCTGCGCGAAATGGGCTCGGTCGAGCTTCTGTCGCGCGAAGGCGAAATTGCCATTGCCAAGCGCATCGAGGCCGGCCGCGAGACCATGATCTCGGGCCTGTGCGAGAGCCCTTTGACGTTCCAGGCGCTGATCATCTGGCGCGACGAACTCAACGAAGGCACGACGCTGCTGCGCGAGATCATCGATCTTGAAACTACCTATTCCGGTCCTGAGGCCAAGGCCGCGCCGCAGTTCCAGAGCCCGGAAAAGATCGAGGCTGACCGCAAGGCTGCCGAAGAAAAGGAAAAGACCCGCCGCGCGCGTAACCCGGGCGGTGACGACGACGTGACCAATGTCGGCGGCGAAGGCTTGCCGCCGGAAGAGGAAGAAGAGGACGACGACGAGTCGAACCTGTCTCTTGCCGCTATGGAAGCGGAACTGCGTCCGCAGGTCATGGAAACGCTCGACACGATTGCCGATACCTACAAGAAGCTGCGCAAGCTTCAGGATCAGCAGGTCGAGGCGCGTCTTGCCTGCACGGGTACGTTGTCCACCGGTCAGGAGCGTCGCTACAAGGAGCTGAAGGATCAACTGATCACGGCGGTGAAGTCGCTGTCGCTGAATCAGAACCGCATCGACAGCCTTGTCGAGCAGCTCTACGACATTTCCAAGCGTCTGATGCAGAACGAAGGCCGTCTGTTGCGTCTTGCCGAATCCTACGGCGTGAAGCGCGACAGCTTCCTGGAGCAGTATCACGGCGCGGAACTCGATCCGAACTGGATGAAGTCCATTGCCAACCTTGCAGCCAAGGGCTGGAAGGAATTTGCGCGCGAAGAGAACAACACGATCCGCGATATCCGCCAGGAAATTCAGAATCTGGCACAGGAAACCGGTATTTCGATCGCCGAATTCCGCCGCATCGTTTCGATGGTGCAGAAGGGTGAGCGCGAAGCACGTATCGCCAAGAAGGAAATGGTGGAAGCCAACCTTCGTCTGGTGATCTCGATTGCCAAGAAGTACACCAACCGCGGTTTGCAGTTCCTCGATCTCATTCAGGAAGGCAATATCGGCCTGATGAAGGCGGTAGACAAGTTCGAGTATCGTCGCGGCTACAAGTTCTCGACCTATGCGACGTGGTGGATTCGTCAGGCGATCACCCGCTCGATTGCCGACCAGGCGCGCACGATCCGTATTCCAGTGCATATGATCGAAACGATCAACAAGATCGTTCGTACATCGCGCCAGATGCTGCACGAGATCGGTCGCGAACCGACCCCGGAAGAGCTGGCTGAAAAGCTGGCGATGCCGCTCGAAAAGGTCCGCAAGGTTCTGAAGATCGCCAAGGAGCCGATTTCGCTTGAAACGCCCGTGGGTGACGAAGAAGATTCCCATCTCGGCGACTTCATCGAGGACAAGAACGCACTTCTGCCGATCGACGCTGCCATTCAGGCGAACCTGCGCGAAACGACGACCCGCGTTCTGGCATCGCTGACGCCACGCGAAGAGCGCGTGCTGCGCATGCGCTTCGGTATCGGCATGAACACTGACCACACGCTGGAAGAAGTTGGCCAGCAGTTCTCGGTAACGCGCGAACGTATCCGTCAGATCGAAGCCAAGGCGCTGCGCAAGCTGAAGCACCCGAGCCGTTCGCGCAAGCTGCGCTCGTTCCTCGACAGTTGATCGGCCTGCTGCCAAAATTTCAAAACCCGGTCAGACGATGGCCGGGTTTTTTGCTTTCGTGAGGTTTTCGGTTTTCATGCCGGAACTGCCAAGAAAATCCTTGGGGTCAATATCGCCCCAACCCTTCGCGCGAACCCTGCTTTGGCCGCTTGAGAACTGATGCCTATGGAAAGACGCTCGAAACAGAACATGCAGCAAGTGATGTGGGTCGTCCTGGCCTCCGTGCTGATGCATGGTTTGCTCCTCGTGACGCTCTACCGTTATGGCAACTATCAGATTTCGACCTCTTCTGAACCTGAGAGCGTGAGCGTGGAACTGGTAGAGCCTCCTAAAGAGAAGCCGCCTCCAGAAGAGAAGAAAGCGGAAGAAACGAAGAAGGCGGAAGAGGCGAAGAAACCCGAGCCGCCGACTCCGCCGCAGGAAAGTCCGAGGGCTTCGAGCCTTCCAAGCGTTGCGATTCGTCCGGACAAAACGCAGCTCGATGCGCGCGATGAGCCAGGCGAGCAGACGGATGAGGGTGGGCAGGAAAAGCCTCAGCCGACAGAAGCGGTCGACGCAGGCGCTGAAAACGCGCAGTCCAACATCGAAAACAGTCAGGAGAATTCTCAATCCTCTCAGATGCCGGAGAAGCTGGATGTCACAGGGATGCCAGCCAATGCTGCCGTCGGTGAGATACTAGCCTCTGATAAGCCGAGCGCTCAGGATCAAGTGGCCACCGCTATACCGCTGCCGAGACCAGAGACAGAAGATCGAAAGTCTGGACAAGCGCAAGCGCCGACCTCCGGTGAGGGGAACCCGCAACTGAAACCTGTGAAGAAAATACTGGCGAGCGGTAAACGTCCGCGTCCCATGCTTCGCCAGATCATGGGCAAGTTACCTCCGCAGAAGCGTGTCGAGCAATTGTGTGTAGCGGAGACGATGGCTCAGATCGGACGCAGCCGCGGACCTTATGTCGGACTACAACCTCACACACTGAAGAATTACCCGATTTCGGGCAATGTCATGGACGCGAAGGGCGCCTTTTACACTGGCGCTCAGTGGATATCGGTCTACTACCGGTGCGTCGTCGATATCGACAAATATATCGTGACCGATTTTCGTTTTCTCATCGGCGATCCGCTCACCTCCGATGACGTCAAGCGGTTGAAGCTTCCAGGCGGCTGACCGTCGTATCGTGAAGCAGACATGCCAAACCGCGTTGTGATGCGCTTCAGGCGCTCACCTTCTTACCCACGAGTTTCCCGATTGACGCCAGAAGAGACGCCTCGTCATAGGGCTTGCGGATGATCGGCACATGCGCCAGTTCTCCTGGCACCATGATGCCATCGCCATAGCCTGTGGCGAACATGAATGGAATTTCGCGTCTCAGCAACTCATATGCCACCGGGATCGAGGTGTCGTTGCCGAGGTTGATGTCGAGGATGGCGACATCCGGTTCGGCCGTCTTCAGCTTTTCGAGCGCCATAGCGGAGGACGAGGACGTTTCGATATCTGTAATACCGTGCTGTTCGAGCATGTACTCCACGTCCATAGCGATGAGCATCTGGTCTTCGACAAGAAATACGTTCAACTTTTCCTCCGGCGAGTAGGCTGCGGGATCGGCTCTTCCGCCAAACTGAGTGTCGATATTTGCCTCCGCGACGCTAATTGAGGCGTGACGTGCGGGTATAACGATCTGGGCTTCCAGCCCATGGGGCAGGTAATCGATGCGGCTCTTGCCACCGAGATCATAGGGCACGCTACGGCTGATGAGCGCCGTACCGAAGCCGGTTTTGGCCGGGGGCGTTATGTGTGTGCGAGCTTTTTCCTGCCAGTCGAGAACGCAATCGCGCCGCTCGTTCAGCTGCCAGCTGACGTAAAGCTCTCCGCCAGAATGGGCGAGAGCGCCATATTTGGCGGCGTTGGTTGCAAGTTCATGCAAGACCAGCGCCATAACGGAAAAGGCGCGCGAATCGACCATCACAGCAGGTCCATCGAGCGTGATCGTCGTTTCGGGTGACCGGTGGGGCGAAAGTTCGGCCTCCAGAAGGTCTTTCAACATGCCGCCGCCTTCGCCGCGCACCACTTGGTCGTGGGCAAAGGAGAGCGCCTGGATGCGACCCTTC
This sequence comes from uncultured Agrobacterium sp., assembly GCF_913777885.1. Lineage (NCBI taxonomy): Bacteria > Pseudomonadati > Pseudomonadota > Alphaproteobacteria > Hyphomicrobiales > Rhizobiaceae > Agrobacterium > uncultured Agrobacterium sp. Next base: position 501,717 of record NZ_CAJYTV010000003.1, read on the forward strand.
AAGGCCGTGACATAGTCTTCCAGAGTGCGGCCTTCCTGCGTGGGATTGCCAACCAGCGACTTGATAATGGCCAACACGTTCTTGACGCGGTGGTTCAACTCTTCATTGAGCATTCGCTGGCGCACTTCGGCGCGGGCTCTTTCATCCGCCATCAATTCGCTATGGCGAAACGCTACTTCCACCAGAGCCACACGCGTTGCCTCGGCGATCTGGCGGTCTTCCTCGGTCCAGGGCTGGGCCTGTTGATGGACAGTTTCCTTCCAGATGGCAAAGCTCTTGCGTGGAGTCAGACGATCCCCCAGAGGGCCGGTCTGGTAAGATTTCTCCGGATTGCCGCCCCAATTGAGCGTCTGGATCAATTCCTTGCGGAAGAACAGCAGGTAGTCGCTCTTCACCTGCGAGAGCGAGACCGCCATCAGACCTGCCGTCTGGCTGCTGTACAACTCTGCTTCGGGCAGGTGGTGAAAGAGGGCATGGGTGGCCCAAACCTTGCCATCGGCCACGGAATGCAACAGCCTGCCAATCTGGGGAATGGAAGCTTCCGGCGGCGTGCTTCCGACGCCATACCAGTTGTCATTCATCCAAAGTCCGACACCGTCGCAAGGCATCAGTGTTTTGAAATCGTGCAGGTTGTCCGCGAGAAGCTCTTCTATATCCGATTGATGAGTCGCAAGGCGCAGGAACCTGTCGAGTGCGGCATGGGCATCCTGCGTCGTCATCAGCTTTTTATGCTGCTTAAGCGCCTGGAGGTGCAGGGAAAAGAACTCACCGAACATTTCCGCCGCAATCCGCACCGACATTGGCAGAATACGCGGAGAATAGTGGTGACAGGCGATCAATCCCCACAACTCGCCTTCGACGATAATGGAAATCGACATGGAGGCCGAGACGCCCATATTGCGCAGATATTCGCAATGGATGGGAGAAACGCTACGCAAATGGGCATAGGAGAGGTCGAGGTGTTCTCCCGATGCATCGACGCGCGGGATCACCGGAACGGCGTCGCCCGTCGTATTGGAAATGATCCGGAGCGTGTTTTTGAGATAAAGCGTACGCGCCTGCTGTGGAATATCGCTGGCAGGAAAATACTGGCCAAGGAAGCTCTCCAGCGACGGCTGTTTTGCCTCGGCGATGACCTTGCCGGCACCATCCTGCTCAAACCGGTAGATCATCACCCGGTCATAGCCGAGCATCGCTTTGACGAGCCTTGAAGTTCGGGAAATGAGGCTGTCGACATTGTCGGCCTCGCGAATCCGATCAATCATCAACTGCGCGGTATGCAGAGGCTGGGCCTCTTCATTGGCAATCTCGAGCTCGATGATCGTGACGGATTTATAGCGATGGATGGCAATATCGAAGGCCTTGCCATTTGCCAGGCGTACACCCGGTAGAAGCGCTGCGCGGTTGCTGCTTGCCGTCACCGTCAAGGCGTTGCGCAGATCGTGGACGACCTCGTGACCGAAAATCTCTTCTGCCTGTCTTCCAGACAGATCGCCGGAAACGCCGAGAAACGCCTCGCAGTTTTCAGAATAGCGCAGAATTGTGCGCATCGCATTGTCGCAGACGAGAAGACATCCATGAGGCTGAATGCTGCCAGGAATATGGATCGGTTCTTTGTCACAGTTCGTGAGATCGACCTTTTGGTCTAAAGGCATCATGAGTCAGTGTTCCGAGCGCAGTGTTGTACTGAACTGCTGGTAGACCGCACTTCGGTTCGAAGATTGAGTCAGGCCGAAGTAACGGGTTGTATCTCTTTTTTCAAAAGAGGGTGCAAAAATGCCGGAGCAGCTGTCTTGCATTTCGTAGGATGTGAATATTCCAAGTTCTTCTGCGCTTGCAAGGCATTTCATAGATCGTCTCGTTCGTGGTGGAGTGCGCACATCACGCGCCGACTTTGCCCCATAGTTCGTAATAACGCCGCGCCTTTACTTTGGTTCCTACAGGATAAACGATAATGCCACAGAAAATGATCGAGCTCTCAACACGGGGACAGGGTCTCTACGAGTTTACCGATGAAGCCGCGCAATTCGTCAGGGGCGTCGGGATCGATGAAGGGCTCTTGACCGTCTTCGTTCGGCACACGTCATGTTCGCTGATCATCCAGGAGAATGCCGATCCAGATGTGCGGCGCGATCTGAAGATGTTCTTCTCCCACCTCGTGCCACCCTCCAGCGATCCGGCGATGAGATGGGTCGCTCATACGATGGAAGGGCCAGACGATATGCCTGCGCATATCAAATCGGCGCTGACGCAAGTTTCCATCGGCATTCCCGTGGCATCCGGGCGGTTGGTGCTTGGCACATGGCAGGGTCTTTATCTTTTCGAACACAGGGATCGCCCGCACCGGCGCGAGGTGGTCTTGCATATTTCTACATGAGGATTTGCTGAACCATGGGTGAATAGCCGGTTCTGATAACGTTCAGCCGCCATTGTTTAGTTTCTCCTCATCGGTCGGGCGAGCGTGCCGGACCTCAGTGTTTAGAAATGGAGCAAGTCCCATGATTGGCAACTTTGTAAAAGCAGGTTTGGCAGCGCTGATTGCGCTTGGCGGTCTAGCGGCCACAGCCTCCAGCGCCTCTGCGGATGGTGTCCGCTATGGTATCTACGTTCAAGATGGCTATCGTCACGGTGGGCATGGAGCCCCAGGCTGGGGTCGTCCGGATCGCGGTCGCGATCGCTGCTCACCATGGCTTGCGGAAGAGAAGGCAAGCCGCATGGGCATTCGTCGCGCTCGCGTTGTCGATGTTTCGCCGCGCCGCGTCGTTGTCGCCGGCTTCGATCGCTACGGTCGCGACCGCGTTGTGTTCGCCAATGTTCGTGGTTGCCCGGTGATCCGTCGCTAGTTCCTGATCGCTGATCCGATCAGAACAATTCCCCCGCCATGAGAATGGCGGGGCACTTTTGTTTTGGCCGACGTTTCAGCATCGAGGTTAAAGAAAGGGCGCGCTTGGACGGCGCGCCTTTTTTGACTTATTGCTCGATGGCGAACGTCACGTTGACGTTGACGACATAGGTGTTCTCGCCTGCTGCAATCGGCACGCTGTCTTCCTTCTGCATGGTAGCGCGCATCATCGGCGCAGGGACAGCCAGCGGGCGAGGGCTGTTCTCGCTGATCTCGAGAACGCGTCCGACCTTCACACCGGCTGCTTCGGCCAGCGTCTTTGCTTTGGCGACGGCGTTCTCCACCGCCTTCTTGCGTGCGTCGGTGAAGACTGCTTCCGGGTTGTCGTTGGTGAAGGTGATATCGCCGCCCTGGTTGATGCCGAGCTTCACGGAGCTGTCGAGGATCTCGCCAAGCTTCGTCAGGTCGCGCACACGAACCGTCAGCCCATTCGTTACCTGGTATCCGGTGATTTCCGGCGGGATATAGACCCCGTCTTTCGGCTCGAACTGCTTGTAGACCGGCTGAACCGAGAAGTTGGTGGTCTGCAGATCGCGGTCGGCAATGCCAGCCTTTTTCAGCGCCGCTTGTACCTCGGTCATCGCTTTGTTGTTTTCGCTCATCGCTTCGGCAGCCGTTTGCGCCTGTTTCAAGACGCTGAAGGAGAGGACAGCCATGTCCGGCGCGGTGGAGGCGTTTCCTTCGCCGGAAACCGTAATCGTCGCTTCGCGTGGCTTTGTTTCTTGCGCGAGGGCTGCAAGAGGTGCAGCGGCAGCAAGAGTGAAGGTGCCGATGGCAATCGAACGAGCCAGTCTGGATACCATGAAAATTTCCTCTGTTGATGTCCCTCTACATCCTATGGCTTTAGATTATGAGACTATTACGGCATAGATTGTGTCAGCCGATTTTCAACGACTTGTCGCACCGGAAAAATTGCGTTAGAGCGAGACCCACGCACCGGCTGAACCATTGCAGCCCTGCGCATCGACGCGTTTTGCATCGAAGGGCCTGTAGCTCAATGGTTAGAGCCGGCGGCTCATAACCGCTTGGTTGGGGGTTCGAGTCCCTCCGGGCCCACCATTCTTTAAAAATGATTCCAGTTAGCCACGCTCGGCTCTACGCATGGGCATTGTGTCGATGAGATCGAAGATTTCCACGCTCTCGACGATTCGGTCGCTTCGGAGCTTTATTCCACCATCCTTGCCTACAAGGACTATCTGGAAGCGCTCACCACTGACATTCGCATCTTTCCTGATCGCAGCGGCGTTTAGTCCGGAGGCGTTGCCATGGACGGGGAGGGCTTCACCTCCTGATACCCGGATGACGACCAGATCACGGTCTTCTAGCTCTTCCTTTTGACGAGCGAGAAGAGCGATTTGCCGGTCCAGCGTTGGTTCGGCCGAACTGCCGAATACGATGATAACGCGGTTTTTCCACTTGAGCTCGGAGAGGCTATCCATGGCGTTCACCTGTGATGCGCTGAATGCGACAATAGCCGCGGCGATAAGTCTGTTCATCTTGAGATATTTTCCCATTCAAGGAGATAACGGTCAGGGTGGAAAATGGTTCGTCAGGGGCTCACTGGAGACGCGTTCCGGCGATTAGGTGTCAAAGAACGGATGGTGCTTGATCAAAAATCTAAAGTGGCGTGGTGACCAAAGACTTGCTTTGTTGCCAAACGGATAGCTGAACCAGCGGTTTCGTAGAGGCACTAGCGTTGGACTTTCAGTATCCACCTTTACGGGACTATAGCGCCTTGTTAAAGCTTCTGCGGGGAAGCGGGGCATGACAGCATGACAGTGTGGTACTATGCCGTTGGACAGGAGCGAGAGGGGCCTGTCAGCGAAGATAAAATCCGCGATCTGATTACAGGCGGTACGATCACCCGCGATGCTTACATTTGGCGCGATGGCATGGCGGACTGGGAGATCGTTGGTACCCATCCGGAATTCTCGGATGCTTTCGTGACGCCTCCTCCAATTGCTGGCGTAACGCCACCTCCGCTTCCATCGAGGTCTCAGCGCACGGAACCAGCGCAAGCCCCCTCGGAGCCAGTTCAGCCGGAACCGGTTTCTGCTCCTCGCTTGCGTGCCTGGCCCCGCTTTTGGGCGCGAATGTTTGATTTGCTGCTGATTGCGCCGTTACTGTCCACCGGTATCGTAGCCGCCTCAGTCTTATATGCCCCGCATCTGTACATGATGTTCGTCACATATGAATTTCTGTGGGGTTTCATCATTACTCCACTTGTGGGGTTCGTGCTGGCGGTGCTCATGGCGCTTTTCGGCAATACTCCAGGCAAGGCCATCTTGGGCGTGCGGGTTCCCGTTCCGCCGCAAGCCAATCGATTTTTGTTCTATGTTAAACGCGAACTCAAAGTGTGGTTCTGGGCCTTTGCTCTTGGCATGCCGGTCGTATTCCTGATTACCTTCGCCGCCCAATATTGGCGTTTGGCCACAGGTCGTCCAGCTGTCTACGATCAGCGCAATCCACCTGTTATCGCCAATCCGGGTAAGCTGCGTCTCACCCTAGGCATAGCGCTCGTTGCTATTCTTTTCACCGCGAATGCTGTGTGGTGGCGAGTGCAGGAAAAGGCAGAGGTAGACCGCACGGCCACCCAGTATTGGGTCAATCCGGTCACAGGAAACACGGCCACAATCAAAAAATACTGGGAACGTCTTCCAGACGACCCTGAAATCCAGAATGCGTTCATTTTCGTTGCCCGTCATCTGCTTATGGAAGGCCTTTTCAGCCATTTGGAGCTTCCTGCCGAAAACGTCGATCCACGCTTATATGCCGCCTTCTATGCGGCTCGACTGAAAAACGTCACCCTGACGTCTGACTGGGAGCCGGTCGTGATCAATCGTGTGCGGGGATTTCGGTCAAATGGTGTGAGTATCAAGGATGCAAACCAACTGGTAGAGGTAACCGTTGTCGTGGACGGTCGTGATGCGTGGCGGTTAGTGATGTTCACCGAGGGCGGCTCAAACTTGCAAACAAGCGAGCGGGAAGCCTTTGTCCATGAGTTGTTCGGGACGACTCGATAAGCCACCGATGTCCCGCCTAGACCTCACATTCAACCGCACTATAGCGAAAGCCGGCCGTCCGAGTTCCGTCTTTCAAACTTTATTCTCCGGTGGCGTTTGTCCGACGCTCAGCCGTGGCAACGAGGCGTAAAACGGTATGGCTGACTGGCATTACACCATTGGGCGCAAGCGAGGAGGGCCCGTCGACGAGAAGATCATTCGCAGGCTCATCGAGACTGGTCATGTCACCCGCGAGGACTATCTCTGGCACGAACAGATGACGGACTGGGAGAAGGCTGGTCTCATTTCCGTTTTTGCCGATAGTTTTGCAGCACGGCCTCCCGGGGCTGAGACAAAACCTCTTGGCCCGGAACAGACCTTTGTACCCGCACATCCTTGGCGCCGTCTGTGGGCAAGGCTTTTCGATCTGTTGATGATGTCACCTTTGTTCACGGTTCTTGGACAAGAAATCTGGGTTGCTTACTTCTATTTCCCTGGAAAACGACCCGGTCATATCATTGGGGCATTTATCCTGTACCTGATGCTGATCACTCTCGCCGCTATGATACCCGCATTCTGCTTGGCATTGTTCGGTACGACGCCGGGCAAAGCCATATTCGGCGTAAGGGTGCCCACGCCTTGTAACGGTCTTCGTCTGCGCTTCACATATCACTTCCACCGTGAGTACAGGGTGTGGTTTTCGGGTTGCGCCTTGGGTATCCCCCCATTGTTCATCTTGACGTTCCTTTTCCAATACAGTCGGCTGAAGGCTGATGGAGTCGCGGGCTATGACATGGAGCGGCCGAGGGTAGTGGCCGTTCGGCCAAGCCGCGTCGCAGCCTTAATCATGGTGCCGTTTATGCTGCTTCTTGTTAGCGGTGCCGTTGTTAATGTGAGCAAGCCCCGCTTCGACAAAAGGACCAATGCGAGCCATAGCACTCTTCCCATTTCTTCTTCTGGAGGTGTCCCGGTTGATCGAATGGTCGTGCCGAATTTGACGCTGACCGATTCGACCAGAACATGGGTCAATCCCAAGACGGGCAGGGGCGCCAGGATCAGCGAAATCTGGGAGCATGTCGCTAATAACGATCCTACCGATCATGACACGTTCATATTCAGATCCAGGGAACTGAGGATGGTGGCAATGTTTGGCTCCGATCTTATTGTCGATGAGGACGTCGATCATACGGCTTATCTGAAGGATCTGGAAATGCAGTTTTCTCCCCTGATAATACCACGCTCAGATTGGAGAGAAACCTATGTCAATGGGGCGCGGGTTTTTAGGTTGGAAGGAATTGCGCCACACGTGCCAGACACACATGTAGACGTGACAGTCTTCATTAGGGGGCGAAATGTATCGAGGCTTTTCACAAGCATGCGGGGGCGTTCCGAGCTGCAATTGGTGGAAAAGAAGAATTTTCTGAGCGCAATATTCGGTACAATCGATTGACTGAATGACAAGCCGTTCGTCCATTAAGTCGACGTTGCAGCATCTTGCTCTCCATACAACTTTACGTATCGATACCGCCTTGCTAGATGCTGTTGGTCGAAATGGGGGCACGAAATATGACCGTTTGGTATTACGCGGTCGGGCAGGAGCGCGAAGGGCCGGTCGACCAAGATAAAATTGAAAAGCTGATTGTCGGTGGCGTGATCGGACGCGACGCCTATATTTGGCGCGAGGGTATGGCTGACTGGCAGGTCGTCGCCGACCATCCCGATTTTGCCGCGTTTTTTCGTGTGCCGACTCCTGTGTCTGCACCGCCTGCGTTACCGCCTACACATGCTCCGGTGACGCGCGCCGAGCCCGCAACTGGTGCTGCGCAGTTGGCTTATGCACCCCGTCTGCGACCGTGGCCGCGCTTCTGGGCAAGAATGCTTGACAATATGCTTCTCTGGCCATTTCTTGAGGTGGGAAGTCGGGCCGCGATGATCACCTTCGCGCCCTATGCAGATGCACTACAAACGCTCGGTTATTCCGCGCTGTTCGGCCTCGCGGCGATGTTTGCGAGTGCCGTTTTGCTGGCGACGAGTATGACGTTGTTTGGAACCACACCGGGCAAGGCTGTCGTTGGCATCCTGGTGCCTGTGCCGGCAGGGGGAAGTGCATTCTCATTCTATCTCGCACGTGAGTTCAAGGTTTTGTTCTTTGCGTATGCTTTGGGAATACCGCTTGCGTTCATCGTGACCTTCATCATTCAATATCTGCGTTTAGCCTCTGGCCGTCCGGCCATGTATGACGAATACAATCCGCCAGTGATTGCAAACCCAGGAAAATTGCGGCTGACCGTCGCGATCATACTGGTCGTCATTGTTTTTGTGTTCGCTGTTCTCGTTAAGGCCGCGTTGCGGTAAGAGCAGAGATAGAGCCCTGAGAGTTCGATCGCCGTCTCTCCGGTTCTTCGTTTTGTTGTCACGCCGACTTTACTGCGTCTCTCTGTGCGTCTTCGCCTTTACCGCGCTATAAGGGGAGCGAAGCATGCCTTCTATCAAAGGCTTTGGGAGAGAGAAGACTGACTGACATGATGTCTCGTATTGCGGAGCGCCGTTCATGATCGTCGGTGTCGTTCTAACGGTCGCTTTGCTGTTGTTTCTCATCGCTTTTCCGCGGCATCTGAAGGCGGTTGTGGCGGCACTTGCCGTGGTCTGGGTGTGCCTTGGCAGCTGGGTGTTGTTCGACTGGATCCGCTCCGGCGAAAGGTTGGCGAAGATCATCGCCACAGCCGCCTATGATCCGACCTGCCAAGATGAGAATGCACCGATCCGGGTCAGTTTTCAGAATACCAATGACGTGGCGGTGGAGCGGCTGACTTACACGCTGCAGGGCTTCGAGCCGGCATTTCGTGCTCCTATTTCGCTCGAGTCATACCAGCCCAACGAAAGGCGTCTTGAGGCGCATGAAAGTTATGCTGCCTGCAGGCCTTTTCGGTTGCGCAGCAACGAACAGGCCGATCCGGCAAAACTGGAATGGCGGGTCACGGTTAATTCTGCGGATTTCGAGTGAGTTTTTCTATGGAGCGGCAAAAGCGGCGGTCCGCGTCGCCGCTCCATTTTTAAACGCTTGGACTAGAAGCGGGCGCCTTTTTCGGCGATCACCTTTGTCAGGCTTCCATTTGCCGGGAAAAGCGGGATGAGGCAGGCTTGCAGGGCGTGATAGATATCACCCTTGCCGGGGAAGAGTGTGTTGGCCGGAACGAGCTCTTCGGTCAGTTCCTCATGCCAGCCGCCGAATTGATGGTCGAGGAAGTTGTTCGCAATCGTGCTCCAGATGCGGCGGTAGCTGTCTTCGTAGAACTCGTCCGCGGGCAGGTGCTCATTGAGGAAGTGGGCGGCACCGGCTGCCTCGCACATGGGCCACCAGAGTTTTTCTGTCTTGGCGGGCGTGTTGTCCCAGTCGAGCGTGTAGAAGAAGCCGCCTTTTTCCCGGTCCCAGCCGAGCGCCATGGACTGGACGAAGAGTGACTTGGCGGCGGTCGGCATCCACTCGTGCTTGCGATTGCCCAGCACCCAGAGTTGTAAGAGAAGGCGTGACCATTCCAGCCAGTGGCCGGGCGTGGAGCCGGAGGGACGAAACATCTCGTTGCCGCGATAATTCTTGTCCAGCACCCAGTTCTCGTCGAAATGCTCAGGCACGCGGAAGTCCAGCGCGCCCGCTGCCCGGCGGATTATGAGATCGGCGATCCGTTCGGCTTTGGTAAGATAGCTCTTGTCGCCCGTGGCCTCGAAGGCGGCCATCAGGGCTTCGGTCAGGTGCATGTTGGAATTCTGGCCGCGATAATTCTCGATCGGCGACCAGTCTCGGTGAAACTCTTCATTGATGGCGCCGTGCTTCTCTTCCCAGAAGCGGGTTTCAAGAACCTCGGTGATGTCGGCCAACATGGCATCTGCCAGCGGATGCCCGACGACCTTGGCGGAGGAGGCGGCGAGAAGCACGAAGGCGTGGCCGTAACCTTGCTTGGTAGCGTCGGCAGGGCCGTTATCATCCACCTGCCAGAAATAGCCGCCATGCTCCTGATCGCGATGCTTGTCCCATAGATAGGTCATGCCATGATCGACGATATCGCCGCAGCCGGGGCGACCGAGAAGGTGGCCGATGGAGAAGCAATGCACCATGCGGGCTGAGGCGTGGATGCCGCGCACCGGATTGTCGGAGGAGAGGGGAGCGCCGTGCCGGTCGAGATCGAAGAAGCCGCCCTTGGGGTTGACCGCGCGATACTGGAAGAAGTCGAAGAGGCCTTCCGCCTGCTTTACCAACCATTGGCGATGCCATGGCAGCGTGCTCCAATAGGCTTTCGTGCTTTCCGTGTCGCTCATCCATTCCTCCTTTGATGCACTGGTGGAGGATACCTATATCTTTGAGGCGCGAGGGTGTCATCCGCACTGGAAATTTCGTACCCTATTTCTCGAACGGGAGCCGCGGAAGCTGCGCGATATGTTGACATAAAGATATCTTTATGTGACTTGATGACTTGCTGATTTGCACAGAATGAGGAGTAAGTGCCGATGTTGGACGATCTGTTTGGCCCTTTGGGCGGCAAACGCGACGGCGCGGAAATTCTGAAGGCGCTGAAACAGGCGGCTGAAGAGCGCATCCTCATTCTCGACGGCGCCATGGGCACGCAGATCCAGGGGCTTGGATTTGATGAAGAGCATTTCCGTGGCGACCGCTTCATCGGCTGTGCCTGTCACCAGAAGGGCAATAACGACCTGCTGATCCTGACGCAGCCGGATGCGATCGAGGATATCCATTTCCGTTATGCCATGGCAGGCGCGGATATTCTCGAAACCAACACGTTTTCCTCCACGCGCATCGCGCAGGCGGATTACGAGATGGAAGGCGCGGTTTACGACCTGAATCGCGAGGGCGCCTTTGTCGTTCGCCGTGCCGCGCAGCGCGCCGAGCGGGAAGATGGGCGCCGCCGTTTCGTCGCCGGTGCCATTGGCCCAACCAACCGCACCGCGTCGATCTCGCCAGACGTGAACAATCCCGGTTATCGTGCCGTCAGCTTCGACGATTTGCGCGCTGCCTATGGCGAGCAGATTGACGGCTTGATCGATGGCGGTGCTGATATCATTCTGATCGAAACGATCTTCGATACGCTGAACGCCAAGGCTGCGATCTTCGCCTGCGAGGAGCGCTTTGCTGCCAAGGGCATTCATCTGCCGGTGATGATTTCCGGCACGATCACCGACCTTTCTGGCCGCACGCTGTCTGGCCAGACGCCGTCGGCCTTCTGGAACTCGGTGCGTCACGCCAATCCGTTTACCATCGGCCTCAACTGTGCGCTTGGCGCGAACGCCATGCGTCCGCATTTGCAGGAACTGTCGGATGTGGCCGATACCTTCATCTGCGCCTATCCCAATGCCGGTCTGCCGAACGAGTTCGGCCAGTATGACGAAACGCCGGAGATGATGGCGGCACAGGTTGCCGAGTTTGCCCGTGAGGGTCTGGTCAATGTGGTGGGCGGTTGCTGCGGATCTACGCCGGAGCATATTCGCGCCATAGCAGAAGCCGTGAAGGGTTTTGAGCCGCGCAAGGTGCCCGAACACAAGTCCTTCATGTCGCTGTCCGGCCTCGAGCCCTTCGTGCTGACCAAGGACATTCCTTTCGTCAATGTCGGCGAGCGCACGAACGTGACGGGCTCTGCCAAGTTCCGCAAGCTGATCACCGCTGGCGACTATACGGCTGCACTTGCCGTTGCCCGCGATCAGGTGGAGAACGGCGCGCAGATCATCGACATCAACATGGATGAGGGCCTGATCGACAGCCAGAAGGCCATGGTCGAGTTCCTCAATCTGATTGCCGCCGAGCCGGATATTGCCCGCGTGCCGGTGATGATCGACAGCTCCAAATGGGAGATCATCGAGGCTGGCCTGAAATGCGTTCAGGGCAAGGCGATCGTAAACTCCATCTCGCTGAAAGAAGGCGAGGAGAAGTTTCTCGAGCAGGCGCGTCTGGTGCGTAATTACGGCGCTGCCGTCGTCGTCATGGCGTTCGACGAAGTGGGGCAGGCGGACACTTACGAGCGCAAGGTTGAGATCTGCACCCGCGCTTACAAGCTCCTGACGGAGAAGGCCGGGCTTCTGCCGGAAGACATCATTTTCGACCCGAATGTCTTTGCTGTGGCGACAGGTATCGAAGAGCACAATAATTACGGCGTGGATTTCATTCAGGCCACCAAGACGATCCGCGAAACCATGCCGCTCGTGCATATTTCCGGCGGCGTCTCGAACCTCTCCTTCTCCTTCCGCGGCAATGAGCCGGTGCGCGAGGCGATGCATGCCGTGTTCCTCTACCACGCCATTCAGGTCGGCATGGATATGGGTATCGTGAATGCGGGCCAGCTTGCCGTCTATGAGAGCATCGATGCGGAATTGCGCGAGGCCTGCGAAGATGTGGTGCTGAACCGCCGCGACGATGCGACCGAACGGCTGTTGGAAATTGCCGAACGCTTCCGCGGCGCTGGCGCCAAGGAAGGCAAGGTTCAGGACCTGTCGTGGCGCGAACTCCCCGTTGAGAAGCGGCTGGAGCATGCGCTCGTCAATGGCATTACAGACTATATCGATGCGGATACGGAAGAGGCGCGCCAGCAGGCGGCCCGTCCGCTGCATGTCATCGAAGGTCCGCTGATGGCGGGCATGAATGTAGTCGGCGATCTCTTCGGTTCGGGCAAGATGTTCCTGCCGCAGGTGGTCAAATCCGCCCGTGTGATGAAGCAGGCCGTTGCCGTGTTGCTTCCCTTTATGGAAGAGGAAAAGCGCCTGAATGGCGGCGATCAGCGCAAGGCTGCGGGCAAGGTGCTGATGGCGACGGTGAAGGGCGATGTCCACGATATCGGCAAGAACATCGTCGGCGTCGTTCTCGCCTGCAATAATTACGAGATCATCGATCTCGGCGTCATGGTGCCAACCACCAAGATCCTTGAGACAGCCGTGGCAGAGAAGGTCGATGTCATCGGTCTTTCCGGCCTCATCACGCCGTCGCTGGATGAAATGGTGCATGTGGCCTCCGAGATGGAGCGCATGGGGCTAGATCTGCCGCTTCTGATCGGCGGGGCGACGACCAGCCGTGTTCATACGGCGGTGAAGATCCACCCGCGTTACGAGAAGGGGCAGGCAATCTATGTAACCGACGCCTCGCGTGCGGTCGGCGTGGTGTCAGCACTTCTGTCGGAAGATCAGAAGCCAGCCTATATTGACGGCATTCGCGCCGAATATGCCAAGGTTGCCGATGCGCATGCGCGCAATGAACGCGAGAAGCAGCGCCTGCCGCTGTCGCGTGCGCGCGAAAACGCGCAGAAGGTGGATTGGACGGGCTATCAGCCGGTCAAGCCGCAATTCATCGGCACCAAGACATTCGAGGGCTACGATCTTGAAGAACTGTCGCGCTATATCGATTGGACGCCTTTCTTCCAGACCTGGGAATTGAAGGGTCGTTTCCCGGCCATTCTCGAGGATGAGAAGCAGGGCGAGGCGGCGCGCCACCTTTATGCGGATGCGCAGGCCATGCTGAAGAAGATCATCGACGAAAAGTGGTTCCGCCCGCGCGCCGTCATCGGATTCTGGCCTGCCAATGCGGTGGGAGACGACATCCGTCTGTTTACCGATGAGAGCCGCAACTCGGAGCTCGAAACCTTCTACACGCTGCGCCAGCAGCTTTCCAAGCGCGATGGACGGCCCAATGTCGCGCTGTCGGATTTCGTCGCGCCGAAGGACAGCGGTATTGCCGACTATGTCGGCGGCTTCGTGGTGACGGCGGGTATTGAGGAAGTGGCGATTGCCGAACGTTTCGAACGGGCCAATGACGACTATTCATCCATTCTGGTGAAGGCGCTGGCCGACCGTTTCGCCGAAGCCTTTGCCGAGCGCATGCATGAACGGGTGCGCAAGGAGTTCTGGGGCTATGCGCCGGATGAGAAGTTCACCAGTGATGATCTTGTCGAAGAAGCTTACGCCGGTATTCGCCCGGCGCCGGGCTATCCGGCTCAGCCTGACCATACGGAGAAGGACACGCTGTTCCGTCTTCTTGATGCGACGAACCAGACGGGTGTGGAGCTGACTGAAAGTTACGCCATGTGGCCGGGCTCGTCCGTGTCCGGCCTCTATATCGGACATCCGGAAAGCTATTACTTTGGTGTTGCCAAGGTGGAGCGGGATCAGGTCGAGGATTATGCTCGGCGCAAGGGTATGGCGGTGAAAGATGTCGAGCGCTGGCTTGGACCTGTTCTGAATTATGTGCCGACGGATGCGGCGAAGGAAGTTGAGACGGTGGCCTGAGTTGGGGATGAGGTTGCGTCTGACGTAGAGCGTTAGGCGTCATAACTCCTCTGTCCTGCCAGATATCTCCGCCTCAAACGGGCAGAGCCGATGCGGCAACCGCCCGCCAATTCTTAAAGTGAAATGGAAAGAGGGGCCTCGCAGCCCCTCTAAATCCTTCCAGCGCAGCAGCGCATACTCCCGCGCCAATCATATCTTACATCAATAGACCACGACGCCGCGGATGCTCTCGCCCTTGTGCATCAGGTCGAAGCCCTTGTTGATGTCTTCGAGTGGCATGGTGTGGGTGATCATCGGGTCGATCTGGATCTTGCCTTCCATGTACCAGTCGACGATCTTCGGAACGTCCGTGCGGCCGCGGGCGCCGCCAAAGGCCGTGCCCATCCAGTTGCGGCCGGTCACCAGCTGGAAGGGGCGGGTGGAGATTTCCTGGCCAGCACCTGCAACGCCGATGATGACCGACTTGCCCCAGCCGCGGTGCGAGGCTTCCAGCGCCTGGCGCATAACCTTGGTGTTGCCGGTGCAGTCGAAGGTGTAGTCCGCGCCGCCGATCAGATCGCCATTGCGCTTCGTCATGTTGACGAGGTAAGGCACGATGTCGTCGCCGACGTCTTTCGGGTTGACGAAGTGCGTCATGCCGAATTTTTCGCCCCAGGCCTTACGGTCATTGTTGATATCGACGCCGATGATCATGTCCGCGCCGGCAAGACGCAGGCCCTGAAGCACGTTGAGGCCGATGCCGCCGAGACCGAAAACGATTGCCGTCGAGCCGATCTCGACTTTGGCGGTATTGATGACCGCGCCGATGCCGGTCGTCACGCCGCAGCCGATGTAGCAGACCTTGTCGAAGGGCGCGTCCGGGTTGATCTTGGCAACGGCAATTTCCGGCAAAACCGTGTAGTTGGCGAAGGTGGAGCAGCCCATATAGTGATGGATCTTGTCCTTGCCGATGGAGAAGCGGCTGGTGCCGTCCGGCATCACGCCTTGGCCCTGAGTCGAGCGGATGGCGGTGCAGAGGTTGGTCTTGCGCGAGGTACAGGAATAGCACTCGCGGCATTCGGGCGTGTAGAGCGGAATGACATGGTCGCCCTTTTTTACCGAGGTGACGCCGGGGCCGACATCGACGACGATACCGGCACCCTCATGGCCGAGGATCGCCGGGAAGAGACCTTCCGGATCGGCACCCGAGAGGGTGAAGTCATCGGTGTGGCAGATACCGGTTGCCTTGACCTCGATCAGCACTTCACCGGCGCGTGGGCCTTCCAGCTGAACCGTCATAACTTCCAATGGCTTGCCTGCCTGAACGGCGACTGCGGCGCGAACGTCCATCCTCTGGTCTCCTTTATGTCTTTATCATTCGTGGAAGCACTTTTTGCCCGACGCGGGCCTTACGAACAAGTGCAGTTGCGGCAATTCTTCAAACTTCCGCGACCTCTGCCATCTTGAGACGTCGAGCGCTCAATCTCTCGCGCCAGATGATGAACAGACCTGACGTCACGATGATGACGATGCCGAGCCATTTGGACGGTGTTGGGAAATCCAAAAACAGCAGGTAGCCAAGGATCGTGGCGGAGATGATCTCAAAATACTGGAAGGGTGCCAGAAGCGATACGGGCGCGAGGCGAAACGCCTTGACCACGAGAAGATGCATATAGCCCGAAATCGAGCCGAGAAGGATCAGGAGAACGAGGCCATGATCCCAGCCGGGCAGGGACATGTCGAAATTGGTGTCTCCCAGTCCGTGGCCGATCAGAAGAGCGACGCCCATGAAGATCGTGCCGGCAATGCCTGCCATGGTCTGCATGACCAGGGGGCTGTCACCCTCACCAATCGCGCGGTTTAGGAAGAGGTAGAGCGTGAAGAGAAAGGCGCAGGCGACAGGCAGTAGCGAAGTGAGGCCGAAGAGTTCGAAGCTTGGCTGGATGACGATCATCGCACCGATGAAGCCGACGGCGATCGCGCTCCAGCGCATCCAGCCGACCCGCTCTCCCAGAAACAGCGCGGACATGATGGTGAGCAGAAAGGGTTCGACGAAATAGATGGCAAAGACGTCGGCGAGCGGCATGTATTTGACAGCGGCGAAGAAGGCGAGGCTTGCCGCAGCATGCAACACGCCGCGCAGCAGGTTGAGCCAGGGGCGCTTGGCATGGATCAGCGACTTTGGCGACATGAAGAGCAGCAGCGGAAGCGTGCAGACCAGCTGGAAGAAGAAGCGATAGAATGTCACCTGACCGGGGGACATGCCCTCATGCGCCATATATTTGGCAATCGCATCCATCACCGGCAGCACGATCATGCAGGCCGCCATGATAAGCATTCCACGGACGGGCTGGCTGACGCTCTGCGAAGAAGACATGCGGGGTTTCCGGATTTCGTTAGGAGGGCGATCAAGACAGATTAGAAGATTTTCAAAGCGTTGAAAGGGCGTTTTGGACTTCAACCGACCTCATGAAGCTTTCCATCACGTCGCTTTTCAACCCGTCATGCAATTTCCATGGTTTCTTTCTCGTCGAGCGTTTATAGCGGCTGAACAATATTCGATGCTTTGAGTGGAGATCCAAGTGGAACGCACCTGTCTTGCCGTCATTCTCGCCGCCGGTGAAAGCACGCGCATGAAATCGTTCATGTCGAAGGTTTTGCACCCCGTTGCCGGACGGCCGATGATCGCGCATGTGATGCAGGCGGTGTCCGGCGCTGGCGTGAGTGCTGCCGCGCTTGTCGTTGGTCGCGATGCGGAGAAGGTTGCGGATGCCGCGCGTGTCGCAGGCGTTTCTGTAGAACCTTACCTGCAGAAGGAGCGGCTTGGCACGGGCAACGCAGTGCTGGCGGCTCGCGAAGCAATCGAGAAGGGTTTCGACGATATTCTGATCGCCTATGGCGATGTGCCGCTTTTGACGGCTGAAACGCTGAACCGGGCGCGTCAGGCGCTGGCAGGGAACGTGGATATCGTCGTCATAGGTTTTCATACGGACAAACCAACCGGTTATGGTCGACTTCTCGTGCAGAATGGCGAACTCGTCGCCATCCGCGAGGAGAAGGATGCCAGCGACGACGAGCGCAAGGTCACATGGTGCAATAGCGGCCTGATGGCGATCAATGGTCGCCGGGCGCTCGATCTGCTCGACCGGATCGGCAACAACAATGCCAAGGGCGAGTATTATCTGACCGACATCGTCGAGATCGCCCGCGCCAATGGCGGCAAGGCCGTGGCCGTCGATGCGCCAGAGGCTGAGATGACCGGCTGCAACAACCGCGCCGAACTCGCCATCATCGAAAAACTCTGGCAGGAGCGGGCGCGTCATCAGTTCATGATCGACGGTGTTTCGATGATCGCGCCGGAAACCGTGTTCCTTTCCTGGGATACCAAGATTGGTCAGGACGCGCTGATCGAGCCGAATGTGGTGATCGGACCCGGTGTCACCATCGAATCGGGTGCCGTCATCCATGCCTTCTCGCATCTGGAGGGCGCTCATGTCAGCGCTGGTGCGACAGTTGGCCCCTATGCGCGGTTACGTCCCGGCGCCAATCTGGGGGCGAAATCGAAGGTCGGTAATTTCTGCGAAATCAAGAAGGCGGAAATCGGCGAGGGTGCCAAGGTCAATCACCTCACCTATATCGGCGATGCTTTCGTTGGTGCTGGCAGCAATATCGGCGCTGGCACGATCACTTGCAATTATGACGGCATCAACAAGCACGAGACGCGGATCGGCAAGAATGCCTTTATCGGCTCCAACTCTGCACTCGTGGCACCCGTGACGATTGGCGACGATGCCTATGTCGCTTCTGGGAGCGTGATTACCGATGACGTTCCCGGCGACGCGCTGGCCTTCGGCCGTGCGCGCCAGGAGGTGAAGGAAGGCCGCGCCAGCGTGCTTCGCGCCCGCGCCCAGGCCATCAAGAACGCCAAGAAGAAACCGGCGTAACCTTCTGACAAAGGTAACGAATAGACATTGAAAGTGACCGCGGTTGCGATTGCGGTTTTTGCGGAAATCGCTACGACTTCCGCCATTGAAAAAGCATCCGTATGGATACCCGACTCAGGTTTCGGATCGACGGATGCTCACCAAAATCTTTGGAGAACTGTATGTGCGGTATCGTCGGAATTGTTGGAACGCAACCGGTTGCGGAGCGCCTTGTGGATGCGCTGAAGCGGCTGGAATATCGGGGCTATGACTCCGCAGGCGTTGCGACGATCCATGATGGCGCGATGCACCGCCGCCGCGCCGAGGGCAAGCTCTTCAATCTGGAGAAGAAGCTGTCGGAAGAACCGCTTCCCGGCATTACCGGCATTGCCCACACCCGCTGGGCAACGCATGGGGTTCCGAACGAAACCAATGCCCATCCGCACTTCGTCGATGGCGTTGCCGTTGTGCATAACGGCATCATCGAGAATTTCTCGGAACTGCGTGAGGAGCTGAAGGCCGAGGGCGCGACGTTTACCACCCAGACCGATACGGAAGTGGTGGCGCAGCTGCTCGCCAAGTATACCCGTGAAGGGCTTTCCCATCGCGATGCGATGCTGACGATGTTGAACCGCGTGACTGGTGCTTTTGCGCTGGTGGTGATGTTCCAGGACGAGCCGGGCACGCTGCTGTCGGCCCGCTCCGGCCCGCCGCTGGCCGTCGGTCATGGACGTGGCGAGATGTTCCTCGGTTCGGATGCGATTGCGCTTTCGCCCTTCACCAATGAGATCACCTATCTGGTGGATGGCGATTGCGCCATCATCACCGCATCCGGTGCCGAAATCATCGATTTTTCCGGCGACCCGGTGCAGCGTCAGCGCCAGATTTCGCAGGCGACGGCCTATGTGGTGGACAAGGGCAACCACCGCCACTTCATGGAAAAGGAAATCTACGAGCAGCCGGAGGTCATTTCCCACGCGCTCAGCCACTATGTCGATTTTGCCGACAAGCGGGTGAAGGATATCGATCCGGCCATCGACTTTTCCAAGCTCACCGGCCTTGCGATTTCCGCTTGTGGCACTGCCTATCTCTCCGGCCTGATCGGCAAATACTGGTTCGAGCGCTATGCACGCCTGCCGGTGGAAATCGATGTGGCGTCGGAATTCCGCTATCGCGAAATGCCGCTTTTGCCGACACAGGCAGCCCTCTTCATCTCCCAGTCGGGCGAGACAGCCGATACGCTTGCCTCGCTGCGTTATTGCAAGGAGAACGATCTGAAGATCGGCGCGGTCGTCAATGTGCGTGAATCGACCATCGCCCGCGAATCCGACGCGATTTTCCCCATTCTGGCCGGTCCTGAAATCGGTGTGGCTTCCACCAAGGCCTTCACCTGCCAGCTTGCCGTGCTGGCCTCGCTGGCGATTGCTGCCGGTAAAGCGCGTGGCACGCTGACGGCGGCGCAGGAAACCGAACTGGTGCGTCATTTGATCGAGATGCCGCGCGTCATGAGCGAAGTGCTGAACGCCATCCAGCCGCAGATCGAAACCCTGTCTCGCGATCTCTCGCGTTTCAAGGATGTGCTCTATCTCGGTCGCGGCACCTCCTTCCCGCTGGCGCTGGAAGGCGCGCTAAAGCTGAAGGAAATTTCCTACATCCACGCGGAAGGCTATGCGGCAGGGGAATTGAAGCATGGACCGATAGCCCTCATCGACGAGAACATGCCGGTCATCGTCATTGCACCGCATGATCGGTTCTTCGAAAAGACCGTATCGAACATGCAGGAGGTGGCAGCCCGCGGTGGGCGGATCATCTTTATCACCGATGCGAAGGGTGCTGCGGCGTCGTCACTGGAGACCATGGCGACTATCGTGCTGCCAACCGTTGATGAACTCATCGCACCGATGGTATTCTCGTTGCCGATCCAATTGCTCGCCTATCACACGGCCGTCTTCATGGGCACGGATGTGGACCAGCCGCGCAATCTGGCAAAGTCTGTGACGGTGGAATGATCATCTGATCCAAGTCGACTGGGCACACGAGGCTCGGCATATAGCCGCCGTTTCGAGTGTCGCCGCGATGCAAGGCTGACGATATTGATGACGAATAATTCATGGTTCGCCTATTGCGGGGCGGAACGCCGTCCTGCATTGTCCGTTATCAACAGGCATGCTTCGGCGACTTCGCTTCATGTCTCTCTGCTGTGTCCGACGCCGAAGTCATCATGCTTCGACTGGAAATGCTCTAACATTCAGTGAGTTGATGACGGATCGCCCACTCAGAATTTCTTTCGCGACACGCCTGCGTAACAGCTTTCTGACCGGCGTTCTCATCCTCGCGCCCGTTACTATCACCATGTGGCTGGTCTGGACGTTCCTGCAATGGGCGGATAGCTGGGTGAAGCCATATATTCCAGCGCGCTACGACCCGGAAGAATATTTCAATGTCGCCATTCCCGGTTTCGGCCTGCTGATTGCTGTCATTGGCATCACCGTCATCGGTTTTCTCGGTAACAATCTGATCGGCAAGTGGATCGTCGGTTTTGGCGAATCCATTCTGAACCGGATGCCGCTGGTGCGCCCGATCTATAAAAGCATCAAGCAGCTGTTCGAATCGGTGTTGAAGGAGCATTCCAATTCCTTCAAGCGCGTCGGCATGATCGAATTTCCCGGGCCTGGCACATGGGCCATGGTTTTCGTCGCATCCGAAGCCAAGGGCGAGCTCGCTTTCCGCTTCAATGAGTTAGGCCAGGAAATGGTGGCGGTTTTCCTGCCGCCGACACCAGTTCCAACGGCGGGTTTTTTGCTGTTTGTCCCCAAAGACAAGATCATCATGCTCGACATGTCGCCAGAGGATGCTGCGAAGCTCCTTATCTCTGGCGGTCTGGTTGCGCCTGATTTCGAGCCACCGAAAGCTCTTGCTCCAGTTTAATTCGGGTTACCTGGACCTTTGCGTGCTTC
Source organism: uncultured Agrobacterium sp. (assembly GCF_913777885.1). Lineage (NCBI taxonomy): Bacteria > Pseudomonadati > Pseudomonadota > Alphaproteobacteria > Hyphomicrobiales > Rhizobiaceae > Agrobacterium > uncultured Agrobacterium sp. The sequence continues at coordinate 522,757 of NZ_CAJYTV010000003.1, forward strand.
CGACCTATTGTTGGAATCAACCTGGGGGAGATACATGCGCTTTATTCGAAATTGGGTCATCCCGTTTTTTTCAACGGTCATTTTCGCCTTCATCGGCCTTCTGATCACCGGGTCGCCGGGATACAATATCGTCATGACATTTGACGGGCAGCCTATCGACGGCGGCCCTACACCTGAGCAGGTTGACGCCACAATTGCGAGAGGAACAGGGCTCGATAGTCATGTCGATTTCTATGGCATCGCGCTTCCAGGCGAGCCCCTGTTTTGGATGATCGGCATCGTTCTCGTAGCAGCGTTTATCGACTACAAGTTCGGGTCGGCCTTCAAGATGCCCGCCTCTGCCTGATCTATCGGGAATGGCGCGAGCGCGCCAAGTCCCGTTTAGTCGGTTATTATCGCTTCTGCAACGTCGCGAGCTCTTCCACACCCACATGGCTCTCCACCGCGCTGCCGCGCAGGTGAAGATAAAGTCCGATGAAGAAGGCGAGCCCGGCGATGAACACCAGATACCAGGCATGCGCCATGGGGTTGATCGCAAGCGCTGTGCTCACCGCAATCGGCGTCAATCCGCCGAAGACGGCGTAGGAGACGTTGTAGGCGAAGGACAGGCCTGAGAAACGAACCGAGGCCGGGAAGGCGCGGACCATCACGTAAGGCACCGCACCCGCCATGCCGACCGACAGGCCCATCACCGCGTAAAGCGCAAACATGTTGCTGAGCGATGTTCCGGCATAGCTGTAGAAGGTGAAGGTGGCGATGCCGAAGAAGATGCTGGCGCCCATGAAGAAAATGCCGCTGCCGATGCGGTCGATCAGCGCGCCGGCGATGATGACACCGAAGATCAGGAACAGGGTGCCGAAGCTCGTGCCGGCCAGCGCTTGTGTCGGCGTGTAGCCGTAGAGCTTTTGCAGGAAGGTGGCCGTCATCAGCGTCGTGACGACGATGGCCGCGGACAACACCCAGGTGAGCAGCGCGGAGACCACGACGCCGCGCATATGGTTCTTCAGCACGAGGCTGAGCGGCAGCTTGTCCGAGAGCGTTTTTGAGTTCTTCATCTGCGTGAAGATCGGCGTTTCTTCCAGCCAACGACGCAGATAGACCGCGATCAATCCAAAGACGCCGCCGATGAGGAAGGGAATGCGCCAGGCATAGCCCGACACGGCTTCCGGCGTGAAAATGGTGTTGATCGCAAAGGCGATGAGCGATCCCAGCATGATTCCGAAAGACAGGCCAGACGTCAGCAGGCCGCAGGCAAGGCCGACATAGCGAAAGGGCACGTGCTCAGACACAAAGGTCCAGGCGCCCGGCACCTCGCCGCCAATGGCCGCTCCTTGCAGCATGCGCAAGACGATGAGCAGGATGGGCGCTGCGACGCCAATCGTTGCATAGGTCGGCATAAGGGCCATGCCGAGTGTCGAGAGTGCCATCAGCAGGATGGAGAAGGCGAAGACGCGCTTGCGGCCATAGCGGTCTCCGTAATGGGCGAGAATGATGCCGCCGATGGGTCGCACAAGATAGCCGGCGGCGAAGATGCCGAAGGTCTGGATCATCACCAGCCAGTCCGGCATGTCCGGCGGGAAGAACAGATGACCGATCACCGTGGCGAAGAAGACGAAGATGATGAAGTCATAGAATTCCAGCGCGCCGCCGAGAGCGGAAAGGCCAAGCGTTCTATAATCCTGTGCATTCAGCGCGCGGGCGGGAACCGGGGTCGTGGTGGGAGACATGAGCGGTTTCTTCTCTCAGGGATCGTTCCCTGTGCCATGCGTTAAAGAGCCTGCTAATTCAAGTCTTTTGTCAGCTTATGTCACAGCGTCTATTAAAGCGTACGGTGATCGTTCAGATTTGTCTTTTGGGCTTTTGTTGTCTTACCGCACGTCTTGACCGCAAGGCCGCTGCACAATTTTGCGCGTCATGCGTTTGTGATCCTACACAAAATGGCGGTTGTGTCGTCAGACTGTTTCAGCCGGGGGTATTGTAGACCCTTTGGATCAATATCCCGCTCCAACTGGCGAAGCTCTCGGATGAGGCTTGCTAGTCCGGCTGTGACGGCGCGGCGGATGAGGGAGCCAGGGGTGTAATTCCTATAAAGACTCACAAGATCTGCCAGTCCATCAGAACAGATGATAGCCGTGGCGCCGCCTGAGATTTCGATCTCGGCGGTCGCGATGTGGTCAGCCGTTTCGGGAACGAGGCTCAGGGACCAGACGGTGCCATCCGCCGTGTTCTGTCGTTCGCGGTTGCGCCTTAGATCGGCAAGCGTTTTGGGGTCGCTGGTTGCCATGCCCGCCGCACCGATGCCGCCCAGACGAGCGATATGGGCGCGTGCCGCTGCTTGTTCACGCTCGAAGGCGTCGGGCAGGGCCATCAGGTTTTCTTCCCGGCCGTCATCATGAAGGATATAGACGACGCTATCGCCAAGGCCGGCGAATTGCAGCCCGTTGGGCGTGATGCGCAGACCCGCGAGCGCGGCAACCGGCCAGGCATAGCGCGGCTGATCGCCCGCCGTGGCCTCGAAGATGGTTCTGGCATCCTTGGAAATGCGGCGGATGATGTCTGTAAAATCCGCCCCGGGCGAGACTTCGCTCATCAAACGCTTGGCGGCGAAGTCGGCAATCCATGCGGCATCCGAGCCAAACTCCGTCATGAACTGCCACTCGCCAAGGCCAGTCGCGCCATCGACGACGAATGCGCTTGAGGCATTCCATGCCAGCCGATCCTCGTTGGGGCGCTCTGCCTTGCCGGGATCGCTGATGCTGTCGATAACGTCAATCTGCATGGGAGTTACTCGAAGCGGCTGATGATGCTGATGCCGCTATCCTTGAAGCTGTCCATCGCGGGTAGCGCGGTGACGGCATCGGATAGAGAAATGTGCTTGCCGATGAGCTTTTCCGGAGAGAGCTTGCCGGTGCGGATCATTGCCAGCATGTCGTCATAGCGCCAGGCCTGCATACCGTGGCTGCCGTAGATTTCCAGTTCATGAGCAATCACCCGCGCCATCGGGATTTGCGGCATGGAATGATCGGCGAGCATCAATCCCACCTGCACGTGGCGGCCACGGCGGCGCAAGTTACTGATCGAGTTGCAGCAGGTTTGCGGGTGGCCAAGCGCATCTACGGAGACATGAGCGCCGCCGCCGGTCGCATCGCGGACAGCTTCGGTCACGTCGGCAACGTTGCGGCTGTTGATGGTGACGGTGGCGCCGAGTTCCTTGGCCAGCGCCAGCTTGTCATCGGCAATATCGATGGCGACGATCTGCGCGCCAAGACCTGCGCCAATCATGATGGCGGAGAGCCCGACACCGCCGCACCCGTGAACCGCCAGCCATTCGCCGCCTTTCAGACGACCCTGGTCGACGACAGCGCGGAAGGAAGTGGCAAAGCGGCAACCGAGGCTTGCTGCCGTATCGAAGCTCATATCGTCAGGCATATGGACCAGATTCTGGTCGGCATAATCGATCGCGACATATTCGGCAAAAGAGCCCCAATGGGTGAAGCCCGGCTGGAACTGCGTTTCGCAGACCTGCTGGTTGCCAGAGCGGCACTCCTGGCAGTGGCCGCAGCCGGAAACGAAGGGAACGGTGACGCGGTCACCCACCTTGAAACGCATGACATTCTTGCCAACCGCAGAAATCACGCCGGCGAATTCGTGACCCGGCACATGGGGCAGGTGGATGTCGCTGTCATGGCCCATCCAGCCGTGCCAGTCGCTGCGGCAAAGGCCGGTCGCCTTCACCGAGATGACCACGCCGCCCGGTGTCGGCTCCGGGTCCGGCAAGTTCGAGATTTTCGGTGCTTCGCCAAACCGTTCGTAGAATAATGCGCGCATAGGTGCCTCCTGAGTTGGAGCGGAGTTACCCGGTTTTCCGGTCTCGAAACAGTGCGCTACTCTGCTACAATCATCAAATCTTCTGATGCAAAGTGTAAGCTGACGCGCTCGCCGATGGCAGGCTGTGCCGTGCCGGGATCGTTGAACATGTCGAACGAAAGCACGCTGCCGCCGACATCGAGACGAGTGCGGATGACCGAGCCGAGGAAGTGGCTGGAGGTCACAATGCCGGAAATGGCGACATCGCCCTTGGCGCTTTCGGCCAGCGATCCAGCTTCCGGGCGAAGTGCAACGGTGACCTTTTCGCCATTCGCCTTTGCAAGCGGCTTTTTCAGCGAGACCTTCTGATCACCGATCAGAATTGTGCTTGTTGCTGCATCGACAACGGTGGCGTCGATGAGGTTCAACGTGCCGACGAAGGAGGCGACGAAGCGCGTGGCCGGACTGTTGTAAATCTCGAAAGGCGAGCCAATCTGATCGGCGCGACCGGCATTCATCACCACGATACGATCCGAAATCGACAGGGCCTCTTCCTGGTCATGCGTGACAAAGATTGTGGTGATGCCAAGCTTGCGCTGGATCTGGCGGATTTCTTCACGCAGCGACACGCGGATCTTGGCGTCAAGCGCAGAAAGTGGCTCGTCGAGGAGCAGCACTTCCGGCTTGGGTGCCAGCGCGCGTGCAAGTGCCACGCGCTGTTGCTGGCCGCCCGACATCTGGTAGGGATAGCGGTCTGCCAGATGCTCCAGATGGATGAGCGCCAGCATTTCCTTGACGCGTGCGTCGATTTCAGCCTTCGGCTTGCCTGCGACCTTGAGGCCGAAGGCGACGTTTTCGCGGACATTGATGTTCGGAAACAGCGCGTAAGCCTGGAACACCATGCCGATGTTGCGCTGGTTGGGACGAAGTGTCGTCTGGTCCTTGCCGTTGATGACGATTGCGCCATCGCTCGGCGTTTCGAAGCCTGCGATCATGCGCAACACGGTCGTCTTGCCGCAGCCTGATGGGCCGAGGAAAGAGACGAACTCGCCCTTCTCGATGGCCATATTGAAGTCATGCACGACCTGGATCGGACCGAAGGATTTTTTGATGTGCGTGAGTGTCAGAAAGCTCATATAGAAATCCTTCATGCCTTGGGAGGCGCGCCCTTCTGGTAGCGGGAGACGAGTTGGATGAGACCGAGGCAACCCCAGGTGATGCCGAATGAAATCACGGCAAGGGCAGCAGGCTCGTAAGCACGGTTCGCGCCGAGAAGCTGCATGTAGGGGCCGAAGGCCGGTCGGTTCAAAAGCGCCGCCATGGTAAACTCACCGATGACGATGGCGAAGGTCAGGAAGGCGCCAGATAGGACGGCGACAAGGACGTTCGGCAGGATGATGCGGGCAAGAATGGTCGTCCAGCCGGCGCCAAGGCTTTGCGCCGCTTCCGTCAGCGTGCCGATATCGATGGTGCGAAGGCCGGTATCGACGGCGCGGTACATATAGGGCAGCGCCAGCGTGGTGTAGCCAAACATCAGGAGCAGGTTGGTGCCTGTCGTCGTGCCCGTCAGCGGTAGCCAGCTGGACGTGTTGTAAAGGCGGATATAGCCGAAGACGATGACGATGGCCGGAATGACAAGCGGCAGCAGTGTGATGAACTCGATAACGGGGCGCAGTGTGGGCAGTTTCAGCCGCACCCAATAGGCTGTCGGCACCACCAATAATACGCCGAAGACGATGGTGACGAGCGCCATGACCACGGAATAGGTGAAGGTTTCCTGAAAGCGCGGGTCGCTCAACACTACGGCATAGGCATCGAAAGAATAGACACCACGCCGCATCTTCAGCGAGAAGTTGGTCATGCCGATCAGCGGCAGGGCGAAATAGAGGATACCGAAGAGGAGGGCGCCCCAGGCGAAAAATCGCTTCATTTCAGCCACCTCTCGCTGCGCGTGCGCATCCAGATATAGAGCGTGTTGGCGATACAGGTGACGACGATCATGCCGAAGGCCAGCGCATAGCCAAGATTGGCATTGCCGAGAACGTCACCGCGGATCTGGGCGAAGAGCAGGATCGGTACGATGCTGAGCGAGGAGCCGGTGAGCGCGATCGCCGTTGCGACAGCACCAAAGGCGTTGGCGAAGAGGAGCGAGAAGGTGCCAAGGATCGATGGCAAAAGGATTGGAAAGGCGACCATGCGCCAATATTGCCAGCCGCTTGCGCCGAGAATTTCGGCGGCTTCGCGCCATTCGCGCTTCAGGCCGTCGAGGGCTGGGGTGATAATGAGGATCATCAGCGGGATCTGGAAGAACAGATAGGTGATCGTCAGGCCCCAGAATGACAGAATGTTGAAGCCGAGGACGCGCAGATCGATGCCGAGCTGGGTCTTCAGAAACAGCGTGACGAGGCCGACGGGGCCAAGCGTGGCAATGAAGGCGAAGGCCAGCGGCACGCCAGCAAATTGGGACGCGACGCCCGAGAAGGTCAAAAGCGGCGCACGGATTTTCTGCGGCAAGCCGCCCAGCACGACGGCGCAGGCCACGGCAAAACCGATCAGACAGCCAAGGGCTGCGGAGGCAACGCTAATCTTGATCGATATCCAGTAGGCGGCAAGGATCGAGGGTGTGAAGAGCCCGATAATATTGTCAAAGGTGAAGCTGCCGTCCGGGCCTTGAAATGCGCCGATGACGATCTTCATCGTCGGCATGATCAAGAAAAGCAGGACAAAAATGGCGAATGGCAAAATGCCGAGCCATTCGAGCTTCGGCCGATAGCGCCGTTTAACCGGCAGGGCTGTGCCAGTATCTGCTGATGACATTCTGTCCCCATTGCCGCGATCATCGCGGTCTCATTCTTTATGTGCAGCCAGCCGCCCCGGACTTTCGAGACCGGGGCGGCTGTTCGTTGTTACGTCTTACTTGACGTTGGCGCCGACGACTTTGTCCCAATCGCCGGTGACGGCTGCCTTGTTGGCATCGACATCTTCGAGCGTCGGGAAGGTTGCCTTTTCATAGGCTGCCGGTGGCGGCAGGGCGTCGAGAAGGTCCTTCGGGATCTTGTTCGCCTTGGCCATGGCATTGAAGCGGATCGGATGGCAGAAGCCCTTCAGCCAGCCGAGCTGACCGTCGTCCGAATAGAGGTGCTCCATCCACAGTTTCGCGGCATTCGGGTGCGGGGCGTAAGCGGAGATGCCCTGCACGTAGACGCCAGCCAGAACGCCCTTTTCAGGAACAACGACTTCTGTCGGTGGGTTACCGTTCAGCGTCTTTGCCCAGCCGAGAGCGTTGTAGTCCCAGGCAATCACGATCGGCGTTGCACCCTGTGCCAGCGTTCCGGCCTTGCCGATAACGGGCACGAAGTTGCCAGCCTTGTTCAGGTCTGCAAAGTACTTCAGGCCTGCTTCACCAGCTTCCTTGCCATCTTTCGCGCCTGTGGACAGACCAGCGGCGAGAACGCCGAGGATCGCCTGGTTGGAGGCGCGCGGGTCACCAGCAAGTGCGACCTGACCGGCATATTCCGGCTTCAGCAGATCGGCCCAGTCTTTGGGAGAATTCGTCACAAGGTCCTTGTTCACGAAGAAGGACATGACGCCGTAATAGTCGCCGTACCAGTAGCCTTCGGCGTCCTTGACGTTGTCTGGAATTTCGTCCCAGGTGGAGACCTTGTAAGGCTGGAGAAGACCGTCCTTCTTGGCCTGTGGGCCGAATGCCAGACCGACGTCGATCACGTCCGGAGCCTGCGGGCCCTTATTGTCCTTGTTGGCCTTGATGGCTTCGATCTCGTCAGCCGAACCGGCATCAGGATTCAGCTCATTGACCTGGATTTCAGGGTACTTGGCCTTGAAGGAGGCGATGACGTCGCCGTATCCACACCAGTCGTGCGGCAGGGCGATGGTCGTCAGCATGCCTTCCTTCTTGGCAGCTGCGATGAGTTCTTCGCTCGGTGCTGCCGTGGCGATTGCCGTGGTGGCAAGCACGATTGCGGTGGTAAGCGAAAGCAGTCGGCGGCTATTTGAGATCACTTTTGTTCTCCTCTACGTGTCTCATGCGTCGGCGGACGCTGTACGTGGCTTGCATGAATGTTATGTGACGTTTGTAAGGGTGCTTATTGCGGTCACGCTAGCCCCGTTTGGGCCTCCTTGCCATGTTTACGTCACTTTTTTGTCATGTTGCAATGTTTGCGACATTTGTCGTTCTACTTGCGTCTTCTCCCTCTCATCCCTTTATGTGCTTCGATCGCTGGTGTCTCACCGTCGATCTGGTTTTCTGAACAGGCGTGTCTGTTCGAAAAGGCCTTCGAGCGCGTTCATGCGCTGACGGGTTTCATCCCATCCATTGCTTTGCACCGCTTCGATCAAGGCCTCGACGACGAAGAGGGTCACGACCGAGCTGTCCCAAGCGGATGGCGCTTCAATGCGCACACGGAAGGTGTGCTTGGCAAAGCGTGATACGGGCGAGGTCCATTGATCGGTGAAAAGCAGAATGCTGACATTGTTGTCATGCGCCACTTGGGCGAGCGTCACCATGTCCTGTTCGTAGCGACGGATATCGAAGATCACCAGCACATCACCTGCGCTCATGTTCAGCATGTATTGCGGCCAGGAGCTGGAGTTGGATGACATCAGTGCCGTCTTCGGGCGGATGACCTGCATATGGGTGAAGAAATATTCCGCAATCGCACCAGTGATGCGCCCACCGACGAAATAGATGCCGCGCTTTCTGTCCGAGAGCAGTGCGGCCGCATTGTCGAAATCGGCCGTGTCCAGATCGCTCAGCGTGTCGCGCAGATTGTTGGTGATGGCAGCGGCGAAGCGGTTCAGGATATGCAAGCCAGGCGCGTTGCTTGCCCATCTGTCATGCTTGGCAATCGGGTTGGAAATGGTGGCTTCCAGCTCCTGGTGGAGGCTTGCCTGAAATTCGGGGTAACCCTTGTAGCCAAGCTTTTGCACCATGCGCGCCACTGTGGGAGTGGAAACGCCTGCATTTTCTGCAACGGTGGTGATGCTGCCGAGACCCGACACCGGATAGTTCGCCAGTAGACTTTCGGCGAGCTGTCGTTCGGCGCGCGTCAAATCCTCATAGTGGGTCTGGATGACCTCCGACACCGTCGCAGACGACGTGTTGCTCAAATTTTTCCCCTTTTCCGGTTTTCTCACCGGGTTTTGCGCAAGATTAAGATACGCCGCTGCGCCGGAGTCAATCGAAAAAATGAAGAGAAAATTTCAAAAATCTATTTGACACTTTGGGATATGTGAAGAATTCTCTTCGCGTCGTTGGGGAACGGCAAAACCAGTGGGGTACGACCATGACGGTTCGTTCGCAATTTTTCCATGCCGACGAAGGTGACGCAGTCGCGGTGGAAAACGAAACGGGGAACAGCGCTGTGCTGCTCGTCTGTGAGCATGCCTCGAACACGCTTCCCGCACGCTACGGGGATCTCGGTCTTACCGAGGATGTTCTCTCGAGCCATATTGCCTGGGACCCCGGTGCGCTTTCAGTGGCGCGCTTTATGTCTCAAAAGCTCGATGCGGCGCTGGTGTTTCAGCGGTTTTCGCGACTGATCTATGACTGCAACCGTCCGCCGGAGTCGGCATCCGCGATGCCGGTAACGAGTGAGATTTACGACATTCCCGGCAATGCCGATCTGGATGAGTCAGAGCGGTTTCTTCGCACTGCCGCGCTTTACGTGCCTTTTCATGAAGCCGTTTCCAGTCTTGTGGAAAGGCGCAAGATCCTCGGTATCGAGAGTGTCGTCGTTACGATCCATAGTTTCACGCCGATTTATCACGGGCGGGTACGCGAGGTGGAAATCGGCATTCTGCATGACAGGGACTCGCGCCTTGCCGATGCGATGCTGGTCGATCGAGACAGATCCTCTTTCAAGGTAGAGCGCAACCAGCCCTATGGACCGGAAGACGGCGTAACCCATACGCTTCGCCTGCACGCGCTGCCGGACGGGTTGCTGAATGTGATGATCGAGGTTCGCAACGATCTGATCGCCGACGATGCGGGGCAACGTGCGGCAGCCGACCATTTGAGTGAAAGCCTCGAAAGAGCGCTTGCAAGCATAGGAGACTAGACTTGAATGGCGGCAGGTTTTCCTGTCGGAGAACGATGTGCCGTGTGGTCCAGAACGCCGATAAAGGCGCGAGCCAGACGGGATAGGGAACAGCAGATGCATGCGGCCGGTGGGGAAAACCTTGCCAGCCGAAACTGGGGCAAAATCGGCCAATCCGGCTGACTGCCTGCTTTTTTCTTGATCAGGAGAGACAAGGCATGGACAGTTCATCATCCGGCGTCAGCTATAAGAAGGCGGACGCATCCTATTTCGAGAAACGTGGACTTTCGCGTTATGCGGGCGTCTGGTCGCTGTGGGCGCTCGGCGTCGGCGCGGTCATTTCCGGGCATTTTTCCGGCTGGAACTTCGGCTTTGCCACCGGCGGCTGGGGCGGTATGCTGGTGGCGGGTATCATCATCGCCATCATGTATCTGGGGCTTACTTTTTCCATCGCGGAAATGAGCCCGGCGCTGCCGCATACCGGAGCGGCCTATTCGTTCGCGCGAACGGCTATGGGGCCATGGGGTGGTTTCATCACCGGGCTTTGTGAGAACGTTGAGTATGTTCTGACCCCTGCCGTCATCGTCACCTTTATCACGGCTTATGTGAACTCAATCCTCGGGCTCGATCCGGCCTATTCGCCGCTATTGTGGGTGCTGTTTTACATCATCTTCCTTAGCCTCAACGTGTTCGGGCTTGAGTTGTCCTTCAAGGTCACGCTGGTCATCACGCTGATTTCGCTCGGTGTTCTGGTGTTCTTCTGGATCAGCGCCATTCCAAATATCGACTTCTCGCGCTGGGCGCTGAATATCGGTGTCGGGCCGGATGGCAAGGCTGTCGAATTGCCGGAGGGCAACGGCTCCTTCTTCCCCTTTGGTATCTCGGGCGTCCTTGCGACACTTCCCTTTGCCGTCTGGCTGTTCCTCGCCATCGAGCAGTTGCCTCTTGCAGCCGAGGAATCGGTCGATCCCAAGCGCGACATGCCCAAGGGCATCATTCTCGGCATCATCACGCTGATGATTTCCGCGTTCATGATCGTGCTGCTCAACCCTTCGCTTCCAGGTGTTGGGACGTTCCATCTCAGTTCGGCGCTCGAGCCTTTGTTGGATGGTTTCAAGGCGGTCTATGGTGACAGCGGCGTGGTTCTCTTGGGCCTCGTGGCGCTGACCGGTCTTATCGCCAGTTTCCACACAATCCTTTACGCACAGGGGCGGCAGATTTATTCGCTCTCGCGTGCGGGCTACTTCCCGACCGCGCTCTCCATCACACACTCCAAGTTCAAAACGCCGCATGTCGCCATGCTGACGGGAGCGATTGTGGGTTTGAGTGTCATGATGATCATCTGGTTCGCGCTCGGTGCGGAGCAGGGCGGCAGCATCATCGGTAGCGTGTTGCTGAACATGGCGGTATTCGGCGCGATGTTCTCCTACATCATGCAGGCGATTTCCTTCATCCTGCTACGTAAGAACCTGCCGCACATCGAGCGGCCTTTCCGCTCGCCGCTTGGGGTGCCGGGTGCCGTGCTCACCATCATCATCGCAGTCGTGACACTGCTTTATCAGGTGCAGGATCCAAACTTCACCAAAGGTGTACTTTGGGTTGCGATCTGGTTTGCCGTTGCAATCGCCTATTTCGCGATGATCGGTCGCCATCGTCTCATTCTCTCTCCAGAGGAAGAGTTTGCGATGGAGCAGAAGCAGGTTGCGCGCAACGTCTCTCCTGTGAAGGCGTGACGGTCCAAATATCGCAGGGCGGCTCCTTCGTGGCCGCCCGCTGCCAAACACGAAAAAAGGGAACAACCACATCATGACGACCTACACATTCGACGAGCTGAAGAAGGATGTCGCCGAAGGGCGGATCGATACGGTTCTGGCATGCCTCGTGGATATGCAGGGTCGCCTGATGGGCAAGCGGTTTCAGGCGCAGTTCTTTGTCGAAAGCGCGCATGAGGAAACCCACAGCTGCAACTATCTGCTCGCCACCGACATGGAGATGGAAACCGTCTCAGGTTATAAATCCACCAGTTGGGAGAAGGGCTATGGCGATTATACGCTTAAGCCGGACATGGCGACCTTGCGCCGCGTTCCTTGGCTGGATGGGACCGCGCTCGTTCTGTGCGATGCCTATGATCATCACACCCATGCCGAGGTCCCGCATTCGCCGCGCGCCATGCTGAAGCGCCAGGTCGCGCGGCTTGAGGCCATGGGTCTGAAGGCTTACATGGCAAGCGAACTGGAATTCTTCCTCTTCGACCAAAGCTTCGAATCGGCACGCGCCAGCGGGTATCGCAACCTTAATCCAGCGAGCGCCTATAACGAGGATTACCATATCTTCCAGACCACCAAGGAAGAAGAGGTGATGCGCGCCATCCGTAACGGTCTGCAGGGCGCGGGCATCCCGGTGGAGAACACCAAAGGTGAGGCCTCCGCCGGCCAGGAAGAAATCAATGTGCGCTATGCGGACGCGCTGACCATGGCCGACCGCCATGCCATCATCAAGAACGCCACCAAGGAAATCGCCTGGTCCAAGGGCAAGGCCGTGACCTTCCTCGCCAAATGGAATTACAGTGCCGCTGGCAGCTCTTCCCACATTCACCAGTCGCTCTGGAGCCTGGATGGTAAGACGCCGAAATTCTTCGACAAGGACGCCGAGTATGGCATGTCGCAGATGATGAAGCATTATGTGGCGGGGCTTCTGGCGCATGCCAGCGAGATCACCTATTTCCTCGCGCCTTACATCAACTCCTACAAGCGCTACATGGCAGGCACATTCGCACCGACCAAAGCGGTCTGGAGCATGGACAACCGCACGGCGGGGTACCGTCTGTGCGGCGATGCCACCAAGGGCATCCGCATCGAGTGCCGTGTGGGCGGCTCCGATCTCAACCCGCATCTTGCCATGGCAGCGCTGCTTGCGGCCGGCATTGACGGCATCGAAAAGAAGATGGAACTTGAGCCGCAATTCGTCGGCGACGCCTATGGCGGAAAGGAAGTTCGAGAAATCCCGAAAACGCTTCGCGACGCCACGGATCACCTGAACGGTTCCGCCATGCTGCGCGGGGCTTTCGGGGACGACGTGATCGACCACTATGTGCGTGCCGCAAAGTGGGAGCAGGAAGAATATGATCGCCGCGTAACCGACTGGGAAGTCGCGCGCGGTTTCGAAAGAGCATAACAGGCTAGGAACATATCATGGTCATGATCCAGAATATCTCGCCGATCGACGGCTCGGTTTATGCCGAACGGGAGGCGATGTCGCTGGATGCGGCGCGCAGCGCCGTGTTGAAGGCGCGGGCTGCGCAAAAAACGTGGGCGCATCGTCCTTTGGAGGAACGCGTTCAACTGGTTCTGAAGGGCGTCGCACGACTTAACGAGATGGTGGACGAGGTGGTGCCGGAACTCGCCCGCATGATGGGTCGCCCGGTGCGCTATGGTGGCGAGTTCAAGGGTTTCAACGAGCGCTCCAACTACGTGGCCTCGATTGCGGCAGACGCGCTTGCCCCGCTCGTCATCGAGGATAGTGGCAATTTCGAACGCCGCATCGAGCGCGAAGCCCATGGCGTCGTCTTCGTTATCGCGCCGTGGAACTACCCCTATATGACGGCGATCAACACGATTGCGCCGGCCCTGATGGCTGGCAACACAGTGGTGATCAAACATGCGGCGCAGACGCTCCTCGTCGGCGAGCGGATGGTGCGTGCCTTTGTCGAGGCCGGTGTGCCGGACGATGTGTTCATCAATCTGTTCCTCGATCATCAGACGACGTCTGCGCTGATCGCCGAAGGGTTGTTCAACTTCGTCAATTTCACCGGATCGGTGGAAGGCGGGCGCGCGATCGAGCGGGCGGCGGCAGGCACCTTTACCGGACTTGGTCTGGAGCTTGGCGGCAAAGACCCAGGCTATGTCATGGACGATGCCGATCTAGACGCGGCGGTCGATACGCTGATGGATGGCGCGACCTACAATTCCGGCCAGTGCTGCTGCGGTATCGAGCGCATCTATGTCAATGAAGCGCTGTTCGATGCCTTTGTCGAAAAGTCGGTGGCCTGGGTCTCCAACTACAAGCTCGGCAATCCGCTGGAGCAGGAAACGACCCTTGGACCAATGGCCAACAAGCGTTTTGCCAAGGTCGTGCGCCAGCAGGTGGCCGACGCGATGTCTAAGGGTGCCAAGGCGCTGGTCGATCCGAAGCTGTTCTCCGCCGATGACGGCGAGAGCGCCTATGTCGCGCCGCAAATCCTCATCGACGTCGATCACTCCATGGAGTTCATGACGGAAGAGACCTTTGGTCCTGCCGTCGGCATCATGAAAGTGAAGAATGACGATGAAGCCATAAAGCTGATGAATGACAGCAAATACGGTCTCACCGCATCGCTCTGGACGCAGGATCCCGAGCGTGCGGGCCGGATCGGGCGCGAGATCGAAACGGGTACCGTCTTCATGAACCGCGCGGATTATCTCGACCCGGCGCTCTGCTGGACCGGCGTCAAGGAAACCGGGCGCGGCGGCTCGCTCTCCGTTATCGGCTTCCAGAACCTGACACGTCCGAAATCATACCATCTGAAGAAAGTCACGAAATGAATATCGTCGCAAACTGGAGCTATCCGACCCCGATCAAGCTCGGACGGGGCCGCATCAAGGAACTGGCGGATGCCTGCAAGACGCTCGGCATCAAGAAGCCGCTTCTGGTGACGGATCGCGGCCTTGCCGACATGGCGATCACTGGCCATGCGCTGGATATCCTTGATGAGGCGGGTCTTGGACGCGCGATCTTCTCCGACGTCGATCCGAACCCGAACGAGATCAACCTCGAAGCCGGTGTGAAGGCGTTCAAGGATGGCGATCATGATGGCGTCGTCGCCTTTGGTGGCGGCTCGGGGCTGGATCTCGGCAAGGCGGTGGCCTTCATGGCGGGGCAGACGCGTCCCGTATGGGATTTCGAGGATATTGGCGACTGGTGGACGCGTGCCAATTCGGACGCGATTGCACCAATCGTCGCCGTGCCGACGACTGCCGGAACGGGATCTGAAGTGGGGCGCGCCAGCGTCATTACCAATTCCAAGACCCATGTGAAGAAGATCATCTTCCATCCGAAATTTCTGCCGGGCGTCGTCATCTGCGATCCGGAACTGACCGTCGGCATGCCGAAGGCGATCACCGCTGGCACCGGCATGGATGCGTTTGCCCACTGCCTGGAAGCTTATTCCTCGCCCTTCTTTCACCCAATGAGCCAGGGTATTGCGCTGGAAGGCATGCGGCTGATCAAGGAATTCCTGCCGCGGGCTTACAAGGACGGCACGGATATTGAAGCACGCACCAATATGATGGCAGCCGCCGCGATGGGTGCAGTCTCATTCCAGAAGGGTCTCGGCGCGATCCATTCGCTCTCGCATCCGATCGGTGCGGTCTACAACACCCATCACGGCATGACCAATGCGGTGGTGATGCCCGCCGTGCTGCGCTTCAACCGGCCTGCGATCGAAGACAAGATCGCGCGTGCGGCAGCGTACCTCGGGATCGCCGGCGGGTTCGACGGCTTTTACGACTACGTGCTGGAGCTTCGCAAGGAACTCGGCGTGCCGGAGAACCTGACAGCCATGGGTATCAAGCCGGATCGTATCGACGAGCTGACGGCGGAAGCGATCAAGGATCCGAGCTGCGGAGGCAACCCGATCGAAATGACGCTTGAGAACACCAAGGCGTTGTTCGAGGACTGCTTCTGACCGATCGAGGCGGGGCTTCACGCGTCCCGCCGCCAGCCTTCGGTAGAGACCTCAATATCGCTACATGCTGATAAACGCGTTATGATCCTTATTTCCATGGGAGGAAGGATCATGAACAAGAACAGGATCTGTATCTGGTACGACAAAGACGCCGAGGCCGCGGCGCGGTTTTATGCGCAGACTTTTCCAAATAGCGCTGTAGGCACCATCACCCGGGCGCCCGGAGATTATCCGAGTGGCAGCCAGGGTGACGTTCTGGTGGTGGAGTTCACCGTTGCCGGAATACCCTGCATTGGCCTGAATGGTGGACCGACCTTCAAGCACACGGAAGCCTTTTCCTTTCAGATCGCTACCGACGACCAGGAGGAAACAGACCGCTACTGGAACGCCATCGTCGGTAATGGCGGGCAGGAAAGCGATTGCGGGTGGTGTAAGGACCGTTGGGGTATTTCCTGGCAGATCACGCCGCGCAGTCTCACGGACGCGCTGGCTGCTGGCGGCGGTGAAGCCAAACGGGCATTCGCAGCAATGATGGCGATGAAAAAGATCGATGTGGCGAAGGTCGAGGCCGCGAGGCGCGGCGACTGATTGGGGCAATCCACAGTGCCCCTGAACGGCGGAGGGGTGCCGCCCCGAGGCGCCATTCCGCCGGTGTTTCCAATTTGTTAACCATATTGGTTAACACTCTCCCAAGCACCATGCTTCGGTGCATTCCAGAGCATCGTACTTCCTAGGCTCTGACATTTCGGGGTCGCTATGACAGTCATTACATTCGCCAATACCAAGGGTGGGGCAGGCAAGACGACAGCAGTTCTTCTGCTGGCAACGGAACTTGCCCGTACCGGTCACCGCGTCACGGTTCTCGATGCCGATCCGCAGCTTTGGATTTCGCATTGGTTCGAGCTCTCCGGCTCGATCAACAATCTCAGCGTCATTTCCAACGTAACCATGGCGTCCCTGGAAGGTCATATTCGCGAGAACCGCTCCAATACGGACTGTTTCCTCATAGATCTTCCCGGCACCAAGAGCCCGCTCTTGACGATGGCGCTGGGGATTTCCGACCACGTTCTCATTCCCGTGCAGGGTTCGGCCATGGATGCGCGTGGCGCTGCGGAAGTCATGGATCACCTCGCATTTCTCGACATGAAGATGGGCAGGAAGATCGACCATTCCGTCGTGCTGACGCGTGTGAACGCGATGGTCAGCACCCGCGCTCTGCTTCAGGTCAAGATGCTGCTGGAAAAGCGCAATGTCCGCGTTCTCAATACACCGATTGCCGAACGTGCGGCCTTCCGCGACATCTTCGATCATGGCGGCACGATTGCAGCACTCGACTGTCAGAAGGTCAGCAACGTCGACAAGGCACTGGAGAATGTCCGGCTCTTTGCATCCGAGGTGCTGGCCCTTCTTCCCGCGCGCGTGGTTCGTTCTGGACGGGATTTCAGGTTCGGTCGCAAGGCAGCCTGATCGTTATATTCTCGACGTCATGGGTTCTGGCGATGCCTACGCCGATTAGGGATCGCCTCACGCCTGGTCGCTAGCGATCATAACTGGCCGGTTTACAAAAGGCAGATCGAGCGCTCCTCATCAAGCCGCGGCGTGCTATCGAAAATTTGCGCTTGATTTGGAAACGATCATTTCCTATATCTCCCTTCATGACAGAAATTGCTTCTCCATTCTCACCACAGCGCCAGCGCGGACGTCCGCGTGAATTCGATGTCGATACCGCTATCGACAGGGCCATTGGCGTGTTTGCAGAGCGCGGCTTCCATGCCACGTCCGTCGGCGATCTGACGGGGGCGATGGAGCTGACGCAGGGCAGTCTCTACAAGGCCTTCAAGGACAAGAAGGATATCTATATCGCTGCCATCGAGCGCTACAAGCTTGTGCAGACGAAGCGGTTCGAGGCAAGGGTCCAGGCCGGGGAAAATGGCCGCGAGAAGCTGCGGGCTGCCATGGACTTCTATGCGGGAAACTCGGCGGGATCATCTGGTGAGCAAGGCTGTCTGATCGTCGGTGCCGTGGCCGATCTCGCGTCGCTGGATGAGGATGTGGCTCGCGTCGTTCGAAGCGCGATCAAGGCGCGTGAAAATATACTGGCCCGGCTTGTACAAGTAGGGCAGGCGGACGGCTCTATCAAAAACACAGCGGATTGTGATGTCCTCGCGAAAACGGCGCTTTGTCTGCTGTACGGAATGCGGGTTGTCGGCAAGACCGCCCCCACACGGGAGGAAATGTCTTCGGTCGTTGATGCCGCCATGCGCATTTTCGATTGATCTTTTTGCTTATTTCGGAAACGAATGTTTTCTAATTTGGAGTGACGTTATGGCGTTGAAAGCTATCGACACGGATGAACCGACGGAAGAGACGATGTCTTCCGCGATGATATTTTTGCTGGCGAGCGCCTGTGGGCTCGTGGCAGCGAACATTTATTACGCACAGCCGCTAGCAGGTGTGATCGGCCCTGAACTGGGCCTTTCGTCGGCCGCGACCGGGCTGATCGTGACGCTCACTCAGATCGGCTATGGGCTAGGACTTCTTTTCGTCGTACCGCTCGGCGATCTCGTTGAAAATCGCAAACTTATTGTCGGTACTGTTGCCACGGCGGTTCTGGCTCTGATTTCGGCGGCGCTCGCGCCAGATGCCGGTCCTTTTCTATTTGCGATGTTCTTTGTTGGTGTCAGCTCTGTGGCGGTTCAGATGATCGTTCCTTTTGCGGCGCATATGACCCCAGCCGCAATCCGCGGGCGTGTTGTCGGTAATGTCATGAGCGGGTTGATGGTTGGCATCATGCTGGCGCGCCCGGTCTCCAGCATCCTGTCGGAGTTCGTCTCCTGGCGCGGTGTTTTCCTCGTTTCCGCTGTGGCGATGGGTATTCTGGCGACTGTGCTCTATCGTCAACTGCCGCGGCGCATGCCCGATGCCAAGCTGCCCTATCGCGCTCTGCTGGCTTCAATGGCAGAACTTGCTCGCACGACGCCCCTTCTGCAGCGGCGCTCAGCCTACCAGGCAGCCATGTTCGGGGCCTTCAGCCTGTTCTGGACGACCACGCCTCTTTATCTGAGCGGTCCTGCTTTCCAGCTATCGCAAGGTCAAATCGCGCTCTTCGCGCTGGCAGGTGCAGCCGGTGCCATCGCCGCTCCCATAGCCGGACGTGTGGCGGATCGAGGCTGGACGTGGGGCGCGACGCTCTTTGCGCTCAGCGCTGCTGCGACATCCTTTCTCGTTACGCATATCGCACCGGAAGGGTCGCATCTGTCTCTAGCGCTCCTCGTTATCGCCGCCATCATCCTGGACTTTGCCGTCACCACCAATCTGGTGCTGAGCCAGCGTGCCATCTTTTCGCTGGGCGCTGAGTTTCGCAGCCGCCTGAACGGCGTCTTCATGGCAACCTTCTTTATGGGTGGCGCGGTCGGATCGGCGCTTGGTGGCTGGGCCTATTCCCATGGGCAGTGGACGGCGGCCTCATGGCTGGGTTTTGCACTGCCGATCATGGCGCTTGGCTTCTTTCTAACAGAACGTAGAGGAGAGAGGCGGGCGGTGAGACTGGGCTGAGGAGAACCTGTCTCCTCCACTTCTTCGATCGGCCTCTCATAGGCGCGGCAGCGGTCTAGAAACAAAAAAATCCCCGGTCAGAGGCCGGGGATTTCTGTTTTCAGAGGTTGGAGTTTACTCCGCGAATTCTACCACCACGCCGGGGCGGACCATCTTCGCCAATTCCGTTGCGTCCCAGTTGGTCAGGCGGATACAGCCGTGGCTGTTGGTCTTGCCGATCTTGGAGGGCTCTGGCGTTCCATGGATGCCGTAGGTCGGCTTGGAGAGCGCAATCCAGACTGTTCCGACTGGGCCGTTCGGGCCTGGCGGGATTTGTAGGATCTGAGTGTTCTGGCCCTGCTGGAAGTTGATCTTCGGATTATAGGTGTAGCCCGGGTTCAGCGCGATGCGCTCAACAGTATGTGTGCCGCTTGGCGAGGGCGTGTCTGAAGAACCGATGGTCGCCGGATAGGCAGCGATCAGCGTGCCGCTTTCGTCATAGGCAAAGACCTGTTTGATACCCTTATGCGCTACGATGCGGGCAACTTGGCCCTTCTTCGGTTCACCGGGGTTTGCAACCTTGATGATGGTGCCAGGAACGGTGAAATCGACGCCGGGGTTGAGTTCCTTCAAATAGGTCTCATCCATGTGGAAGCGCTCGGCCAGGGCTTCCGTCGTGGACGTGTAGGACATGGCGGGGAGAGCGGCCTTGGCGGCGTAGTCGTCTGGAATAGAGGCGACGTAAGGGCCCGCTGCATCGGCTGCTGTAATCGTGTAATCCACGATCGCCAGACCGCCGCTGTTGCGCAGGCGCTCCAGAATGTCGTCGGTATTGTTGGGATCCAGCCTTTCGCCGGTCATCTCCTGCCAAGCCGCAATTGCCTTGTTGACGTTGTCGCCCATCTTGCCATCGATCACACCGGGAGAGATGCCTTCGCGGTCTAGAAAGACTTGAAGGGCGACAATCTCCTGGCGCGAACGATTGACCGGTGCTGTGACAGGCTGGTTGCGTTCGATCAGATGGTCTGGCTGGGGCACGGCAGCGGTGGTGCTTTCACCCGGCATGGGCTGGCTCAAAGGACCGCTTTCGACATCACCACGGCGCGGCTCGACGGAGCCGGTGTAGACCCCGTCGCTGTTGCCATCATTGCGAAACTCGCGATAATCACGGTACTGGCCTTCGCCCTGATAGCGTTGATTTTCCTGGTACCCATAGCTCCGCCGTGGCTGCTCCGGCTCGCGATAACGACCGGGTGGCGGCGGGTAGTAGGTGTCTGGCTCGCTGTAATAGGGGTCGCGCTGTGCCTGGTAGGGATCACGCGGCGCCTGCGGCTGTTGCTGAGCGCCGCCGGGCATCTGCGTGCCGACGAGATTTCCGTAGCGATCGTAATAAACGGTGCGACCCATACGGTCACGGCTGATGACAACATCGTTCGGGTTCGGAAGATAATCCAGAACGGTGCCGTCGGGTGCGACCAGAACGCCCTGTTCCTGAGTGACATAGCGCTGTTGTGCGGACGCGTTCGACGGTGCAAGCACCGGCGACGCTGCGACTGCGAGACAGAACACGGCGTTAAGAAAAAGTTTCACGTTCTTGCGATCCCTTGGGTTAGTCCCAATAAACACACGGTAATCTTGACCCTATTGTGAAAAAGGTGAATTCGCGGTTAATGCAATCTTAATTTTACGCGGCTGCGATAGCTTTTGCGTGAGCGATGCGTCAATTGCGTCACGGAATTTTCGCATTCTCGCAGGAAAACCCTGGTCGAGTGTGCCGCAGACATGCCTGGGAGGAGCCGCTGATGAAAGAATTCAAAGCCGGAAAGTCGCCGTCCATCTTTCTCGACGACACATCCATGCTTGATATCGGCCCCTGCATCGTCGATGGTGTGAATATCGCACCCGAGCGCGCCATTCCGGATGACGGCGATCCGAGAATCGATCACTCGCTTGAGGGGTTCTTGTTCACCTGCGGTCCTGATCATATTCGCCATCCCCAACCGATTGCAGGCGATGCGAGTGGACGGAAATACCCGTTGCATGGCTCTTTCTCCTCTCATACTGCGGAGATCACCCGATGGTCTCTGACGGACGGTAATGCCGAAGCTGCGGCGCGGGTTCCGGTCGGGCTGGCTGACGGCGGCACGGCGCTGCTGGAACGGATTTGGCGAATCGATGGTGCGACCGGAGAGGTAAGCCTGGAGGACCGCGTGACCAATACCAGCGATCACACCCGTCCTACCTTCCTCATGTATCACATGAACGTCGCTGCGAAGCTCTTCGACGACGCCGTGCGGCTGGAGAGCGCATCCTTTGAAGGTGGCGGCTTTGGCTGGCGTTTCGGCGAGGAGCCCGGCAGCGTCTTTTGTGTCCCCGCGCAGGCGGAAAACGGCTGGTCATCGCTGACACTTGGGCCAATTGCGTCGATTGGCGGTCGCACCCTCAAGGTTTCTTTTCGCACCGACACATTGCCCTATCTGCAGATGTGGCGAAACCAGAAGAGCCCCGCCAATGTGCTTGGCATAGAGCCTGTTTCGCACCGGTGGGTCGACCGGGCTGAGTTGGAGCGTGAGGGCGAGTTCAACATGCTGCAGCCGGGTGAAAGCCGCACCTATGGTTTGCGCTTTTCTATTCTTTAAACCGCTGTTTAATTGGAAAGGCCTGTCATTGACGCATCCGGCTCAACCCCTTACATCGGAGGCGGAATTCGTGAAATGGCGGTCCTGGAGCGCTACGAAGCCGTTACCCTCGGAGGATAGAAGATGGATATCAGACGCATCGATGACGATTACTCCGTTACCGGACAGATCAGCGTGGCCGATCTCGACGAGGTGAAAGCGCTTGGCTTCAAATCCATCGTATGCCACCGCCCGGATGACGAGGAAGAAGGCCAGCCGCGTTTTGCCGATATCGCCGAACGTGCTGAAGAGCTTGGCCTCACCATCATGCATGTGCCGGTCGGCCGCTTTGGCGTCGATCCCGATGCCGTGGCCGGCATGGTGGATGCGCTGGATGAATTGCAGCGCCCCATGCTTGGCTATTGCCGCTCCGGCGCACGCTCCACTGCCATCTACGAAAAGACCCATCATCTGCGGGGCTGATCCCGCACCTCTTATCCAAAGCCTACCAAACAGGAGTTTTACTATGAGCATCAAGCGCATCGAACCCGGCAAGCGCATGAGCGGCGCGGTCGTTCACGGCAACACCGTCTACCTCGCAGGTCAGGTCGGCGAAGGCACCTCCGTGACCGAGCAGAGCAAGTCCGCGCTGGCTGAAGTCGATCGCCTGCTGGCTCTGGCCGGCTCCGACAAGTCGAAGATCCTGCAGACGATCATCTACCTTTCCGACATGTCCACGTTCGGCGAAATGAACGCGGTTTGGGAAGGCTGGATCGACCCGGCAAACCCGCCAGCGCGCGCCACCAGCGAAGCAGCGCTCGCGACGCCGGACTACAAGGTCGAGTTCATCGTCACTGCCGCAATCTGATCGCTTAACGATCGATTTTTTCAAAAGCCGGTCCTTTGGGCCGGCTTTTTCGTTGGACGGAGATTATGTGCGAGAACGGCCAATTCTCTTTCCGTTCGAATCGCTTACCGCGATCACTTCGCAGATTGAGTCAGTGCCTTGGCAAGTTGATTCAAGTCGGTGACCCGCTCGGCAAACCACAGTCTTGCCAGATCCTGTGACGAGGCCAGATTGACGCCGTCAGGATCGATCGAGGTGACCTTCCATGCCCCGGGCTTCCTACCGGCCATGACGGCGAGCCGTGAAGCTTCGCCCTTGATTGCGTTGATGCGGGAAATCTCGTCGTCAACCGCAGCGATCAAACTGTCTGCGCCGCTCAGATCCGTGCGCAGGTCGTCGGCGGTGATGTTGTTGGCGTTGCGCGCAGGGCCGCCATTGATCTGCACACCGTCGATTCTCATCCGGTAAAGCTGGGTGTCCGGCAAACCGAGGTAGAGCTTGGCCTTTGGGTAGCGTGCGATATAGCGCGCCTTGGCGAGTGGTGTTTCCGCGTCGCTCATAAGTTCCGCCCGGCCGACCAATGTCAGACGGGGCAAGGTAAGGGCGTCGCCCTTGTTGAAGGGAGCCAGCACCAGCGAGATGCGGGGATCGGCCTCGATGTTGCGGGCATGAAGCGCCAGGCGCGCGGCGAAGAAGAACGGCGTTCCATCCGGCTCGACGGCGATGTTGGTGGCGGTATTGTAGGGATAGCCGCTTGCGGGATCGAGAGTTGCCAGACCGCAGGTTCGTGATGTCAACAACACATCACGCGCCACCCGGATCGCCTCGAATGGTGCACCAGCCGAAGCTTCGATCGTGGCATTGCGGGGTGTGATGACCGGGATTTTGCTGTTGTGCATGGCGGCTTGTCGTTCCTTCATTCCGGCTTTTCAAGGTGACCAAGGCAGCCCAAGAATATTGGGCCGACAAATCACCTTGGTTGCGCGCAAGCGCTTCAGCCTGATCTCTGCCACGGAGACAGGGATGAGGGAAGACAGGAAGATCTACTACCTCAGCTCTTGTTCCTGATCTGCGTCAGCGTGCGGGCAGGGGTGATCGCTTCTGCGTCAAGCTTGATCTCGATGATGGCCGCTTTGCCGCTGGCGCGTGCGCGCTCGAAGGCAGGACCAAAGTCTTCGGTCTTTTCCACCAGTTCCCCATGGCCGCCGAAGGCTTGGGCATAGGCGACGAAGTCCGGATTGACGAGATCGGTGGCGCTGACGCGGCCGGGATATTCCCGTTCCTGGTGCATGCGGATCGTGCCATAGGTGCCGTTGTTGACGAGCACGGTGATGATCGGCAGGCCGTAGCGTACGGCTGTAATGAATTCCTGGCCGTGCATCATAAAGCAGCCATCACCGGCAAAGCAGATGACTTCACGCTCGGGGAAGAGATGCTTGGCCGCAACGGCTGCCGGCAGGCCATAACCCATGGAGCCGGACGTGGGCGCGGCTTGTGTGTTGAAGCGGCGGAAACGGTGGAAGCGGTGGACCCATGTGGCGTAGTTGCCGGCGCCATTGGTGAAGATTGCGTCTTCCGACACATTGGCCTCGATCCAGTCCATGATCGGCCCCATCTGCACGTTGCCGGGACCGGTCTGGGGTGGTGTGGACCATTTCAGATAGGCCTCGTGCATGGCAGAGGTGCGTTCCGCCCAGGCCGGGTTTGCATCCATTTTGAGCTCTGTCAGAGCCTCGACGAAGTCCTCTGGCGCTGCGCAGATGGCGAGATCCGGGCGATAGATGCGGCCGAGCTCTTCGGCTTCCGGGAAGACATGGACCAGCGTCTGCGACGGGTAGGGGATGTCCAGCATGGTGTAGCCGGAGGACGGCATTTCCGACATGCGGGCGCCGACAAGCACGATGAGATCGGACTCCTTGATCTCCTTCGATAGCGCCGGATTGATGCCGATGCCGACATCGCCTGCGTAAGACGAACTCGTGTGATCGAAGAGCATCTGGCGGCGGAAGGAGCAGCCGACTGGCACCTTCAGGTTTTCAGCAAAATTCTTGAAGGAGGCAACGGCCTCTTCCGACCAGCGCGTGCCGCCGAGGATGAACATCGGACGCTTGGTGTTTGCGAGCAGGTCTGTGAACCTTGCCATCTGCTTGGGGCCGGGATGGTTTTCCACTGGCGTGTAGGCTTTGGCTTCCGGGGCTTCGACCTCTTCCACCAGCATATCTTCCGGCAGTGTCAGCACGACGGGGCCGGGGCGACCGGATGTTGCCACCGCAAAGGCGCGTGTGACGAATTCGGGGATACGGCGGGCATCGTCGATCTCGCCGACCCATTTGGCGAATTCGGTGAAGGCGCGGCGATATTCGACTTCCTGGAAGGCTTCGCGTTCGCGTGCGTCGCGCTGCACCTGGCCGATGAAGAGGATCATCGGAATTGAATCCTGTCTTGCGACATGTAGACCGGCGGAGGCATTGGTTGCGCCCGGGCCGCGTGTGACCATACAGATGCCTGGCTCTCCCGTCAGTCGGCCCCAGGTGTCAGCCATCATGGCGGCACCACCTTCCTGGCGGCAGACGACGGTTTCGATGCCGCTTTCATAAAGCGCATCGAGAACCGCCAGATAGCTTTCCCCGGGCACGCAGGAGACGCGCGACACGCCATTGGCCTTCAGCGCTTCAACGATCAGTTGGCCGCCGGTTCTCTTTCCCAAAGTCGTCATTGCGCGATGTTCCTTTCGATATCGTCCAGTTCGGCCAGAACCTCGGCCTGATGTTCTCCAAGGCGCGGGCTTGGACGGTTGTAGCGTAGCGGCGTTTCAGAGAGCACGATGGGCGTGCGAACGCCAGGGATGACCGTTCCATCCGGGGCTTCCAGGTCTATGCGAAGACCGCGTGCCTGAACTTGTGGATCGGCAAACATTTCTTCGATGGAGTTGATCGGACCTGCTGGAACTGCGTTGCTTTCGCAAGCCGTCAGCAAATCGCGCTTCATCCATTTGAGCGTCTCTGTGGAAACGATCTGGCGGACCTCCAGCTTGTGCGCAACGCGTGCCTTGTTGGTCGCATAACGCTCGTCTTCAGCGATCGCATCGACACCGAGGATCTTGCAGAGGCGCTTGAACTGACCGTCATTGCCAACGGCGAGGATCAGGAAACCATCGGCTGTTGGCACCACCTCATAGGGCGAGATGTTCGGATGGGCATTGCCGAGCCTGACGGGTGGCCTGCCGGAGATCAGGTAGTTCATGTTCTGGTTGGCCAGCACGGCGGACTGCACATCCAGAAGTGCCATATCGATGTGCTGACCCTCTCCAGTGCGGAGCGTGTGGATGAGCGCCGCTTGGATCGCTGTCACGGAATAGATGCCGGTAAAGATATCGGCAACGGCAACGCCTGCCTTCATCGGCTGGCCGTCCGGCTCACCGGTAATCGACATGAAGCCGGACATGCCTTGAACGATGTAATCGTAACCGGCAAAATCCGCATAGGGGCCAGTCTGGCCGAAACCGGTGATGGAGCAGTAGATGAGCTTTGGATTGAGCGCGCGCAGGCTGTGGTAATCGAGGCCGTATTTCTCCAACCCGCCGCGCTTGAAATTCTCGATCACCACATCGGCGGTCTTAACCAGACGCCGCACGGTCTGGCGGCCTTCCTCAGTCTTCAGGTCGACAGTGATGGAGCGCTTGCCGCGATTTGTCGAATGGTAATAGGCGGCCGAAAGATTGTCGCCATCCTTGCTCTCGACAAAGGGCGGTCCCCAGGCGCGCGTATCGTCGCCACCATCCGGGCTTTCAACCTTGATGACATCGGCCCCCATATCGGCCAGCATCTGGCCCGCCCATGGGCCTGCCAGAACCCGGGCGAGTTCGATGACACGGATGCCCTTGAGGGGCGGCTCTTTCGACGATGATGGTTCGACCATGAGTTACCTTGCGCTTTCCCCAGCCTTATAAACGGGTGGGTGAAAGCGCGCATGTGAATTTATCTCATGGGTTTATTCCGTTTGGGCAATGTCACTTTTCTTTCCGTCCGTCACTCTCGCAGCCCAGGCCGCGAAATCCGCTGCAGGCTTTTCCCAGCCGATCTCGTTCAGTGTTTCGTGGCGCATGCCCTTATAGATCGTGTTCTCAACATACGAGAAACCGGCGTTGCGAAACCTCTCCGCCAGCCAGTGGATTTCCCGCCCGTTATTGGTGGCGGCATCCTCGTCACCACTTACGAGGAGGACGGGAAGTTGTTTGGGTAGGCGCTCCATCAGCTTCGGGCCGCGATAAGACATCTCGAAGACATCCTGCCACAGCGAAACACTGGCTTCGAACTGGCAGAGCGGGTCGCCCACATAGGCATCGACAGCTGCTTTGTCATGGCTCAGCCAGTCGGCAGTTGTGCGCTTCTCCGGCATACGCGCGTTCCAGATGCGAAAGGTGGCCTGCGGCAGAACGGCGCTTGGCACGTCCGAGCCCTTCAGCATTTTTTCGATGCGCAGCACCGCTTGCGCGAGGCGACCCATCACGCCGGTGTTGAAATTGGAGTTCCAGATGGAGAGAGCGTCGAAACGGTCCGGGTGGCTTACGGCAGTGTTGAGCGCAATCAACCCGCCCATGGAGTGACCGAAGAGGATAACCGGCAGGCCAGGATGACGTTTCGCGATGAGATCTCGCATGGCGATAACATCCTCTACGACCTTGTAAAGTCCATCCTTGGGAGCGAAGCGTCCTATGGGAGCGTCCGCAGAGCGCGTGCGGCCGTGGCCGCGATGGTCATGCGCATAGACCTGGAAACCGTGGCTGGCCATGAAATCGGCAAAGTGCCTGTATCGCCCGGCATGGTCCACAAGTCCGTGCAAGATCATCAGGACGCCGCGCGGTTCGCTTCTGGCAGCCTCATGACGATAGGCGAGTGTGGCGCCGGAAGGGCTCTCGAGCCGCTCGATTTTACCGAACATCAGATCGTCGCCCATGCGCTGTTCCACTTGCTTATTATTGGCCAAGAGGTTGCTCCTCAGCCCCGTTTACCTTACATAGCGGCAAATTTCCCAATCCGAATTTTCAAATCCGACGCGGAGCATTCGCTACAATGGCACGCCAATTCATCTATCACATGTCCGGGCTGAACAAGTCCTATGGCGCGAAGAAGATTCTCGAGAACGTGAACCTCTCCTTCTACCCTGATGCCAAGATCGGTATTCTCGGTCCGAACGGCGCCGGTAAGTCCACGGTTCTGCGCATTATTGCCGGTCAGGACAAGGAATTCACGGGCGAAGCTTGGCTGGCCGAAGGCGCGACTGTCGGCTATCTGGAGCAGGAGCCGAAGCTCGATCCCAACAAGAACGCCTTCGAAAACGTCATGGAGGGCGTCGCCGACAAGCAGGCCGTTCTCGACCGCTACAACGAACTGATGATGAACTATTCCGACGAGACCGCCGACGAAGGCGCCAAGCTTCAGGATATCATCGACAGCCAGAACCTCTGGGATCTGGAACAGCAGGTCGAAATGGCGATGGAAGCGCTGCGCTGCCCGCCGAAGGATGCCGATGTCACAGTGCTTTCGGGTGGTGAGCGTCGTCGTATTGCGCTTTGCCGTCTGCTGCTATCGCAGCCGGACCTGCTGCTGCTCGACGAACCGACCAACCACCTTGATGCTGAAACGATCGCCTGGCTCGAAAAGCACCTGCGCGATTACCCCGGCGCCGTCATGATGATCACCCACGATCGCTACTTCCTCGACAACGTCACGGGCTGGATCCTCGAGCTTGATCGTGGCCGTGGCATTCCCTACGAAGGCAACTACTCTGCCTATCTGACGGCCAAGGCCAAGCGCATGCAGCAGGAAGCGCGTGAAGAAGCCGGTCGCCAGAAGTCGCTCTCGCGCGAACAGGAGTGGATTGCTTCGAGCCCCAAGGCTCGTCAGGCAAAGTCCAAGGCGCGTATCAAGGCTTACGAACAGCTGGTTGATGCGGCCGAGAACATCCGTCCCGGTGACGCGCAGATCATCATTCCTGTCTCAGAACGTCTCGGACAGGTTGTTATCGAGCTTGAAGGGATCAAGAAAGGCTTCGAAGGCCGCACGCTGATCAACGACCTGTCGATCAAGCTGCCACCAGGCGGCATCGTCGGCATCATTGGTCCCAACGGTGCCGGTAAGTCGACGCTCTTCAAGATGATAACCGGTCAGGAAAAGCCGGATGCCGGTTCGATCCGCGTCGGTGAAACGGTTCATCTCGGCTATGTCGACCAGAGCCGCGATGCGCTCGATGCCGACAAGACCGTCTGGGAAGAAATTTCGGGCGGTGCAGAAGTCATCAAGCTCGGCAAGTTCGACATGAACAGCAGAGCCTATTGCGGCGCCTTCAACTTCAAGGGCGGCGATCAGCAGCAGAAGGTCGGCAATCTTTCCGGTGGTCAGCGCAACCGCGTTCACCTGGCCAAGATGCTGAAGGCCGGCGGCAACGTTCTTCTCCTCGACGAACCGACCAACGACCTCGATACCGAAACGCTGGGTGCGCTCGAAAGCGCGCTTGAAGCATTTGCCGGCTGCGCCATTATCATCAGCCACGATCGCATGTTCCTCGACCGTCTGGCCACACACATCCTCGCCTTCGAAGGCGATGGCCATGTGGAATGGTTCGAAGGCAACTTCGAAGATTACGAACAGGACAAGATCCGCCGTCTTGGCCCTGATGCGCTGAACCCGGGCAGCCAGGCTTACAAGCGCCTGACGCGCTGAGTTTTCTCAGCCGAGTTAGAAAAAGCGGTTCTAGATCCATAAGGCGAGAGAGGCGGGAGATGATTCCGCCTCTCTTTTTTCTGGAGTTGTCTCTGCTTCAGGAATTATCGGCAGTCAGTTGCTTCCACTCGGAGAATGTCAGCGTCCCAGGGATGTCTGTCCGAGGCTGATCCGTCAAGAGCGCGATATACTCAAGAGAGTGACCATCGGGGTCGTCGAAGTAGACGCTGGCTGCGGGCATCCATGGAAAGACGATCGGCTCTTCGATCTCCGATCCTGCACCGTCGCGGGGGATGATGTTTTTTGAACGCAGGTACTCGGATGCTTCGAGCAGTTGCTCAAGGCTGGTCTGAAAAGCGATGTGCAACCGACTGCGCAACGGAGAACTGTGTATGGACCACAGGCCAAGCATGGAGGTCTCGCGACCCGCGATCCAGAAGAAGGCGACATTCCGTTCCGGAATGGTGTGGGCCAGCTCCAATCCCACAACATCGCGGTAGAAATCTATGGATCGATGAAGGTTCGATACGGTAAAATGGGTTTCGTAGAGACCTTTGAGTGAAATCACGAGCGTACACCTTGTCGAGCCTGCATCGCGGCTGTTTTTTGGAACGCCGTGTTGGTAGGACCTCAAGTATAGTTGAGGTCAATAGAGTTTTTTGGAAATCGCGTGGGGGTGGCAAGTCACGGATCGTGTAGTCGGATCGATCGCGGCTGGATTATCGTGCCGACCGTCTTCCTGACAGGTCGGCTTCGCTCCGGCCTTTTCGAAGTGCTTTTCTTGTGCGGATCGAAGTCCAGTCTTGCATCTCTGACTCAATCGTATAAAGATATCTTTATATGTTGATTGGGTGAGGTTGCGGCTTTGGCGCTTGGACTGGATAATCTGGTGGATCTATTGAAGGCGGCGGGAGAGCCTACGCGCTTTCGTCTCCTCGCGCTGCTCTCTGCCGGTGACTTGACTGTGACAGATCTCACCGAAATCCTTGGTCAGTCGCAGCCGCGCATTTCGCGTCATCTCAAGCTTCTTGCAGAAGAAGATCTGATTGACCGCTATCAGGAAGGTGCCTGGGCTTACTTCCGTTTGAAGCAGGATGGCAAGTCAGCCGAGCTCGTGAAGCAGTTGTTATCACTTGCATCCTCCGCCGATGCGGTTCTTGCGCGCGACAACGAGCGCCTCGCCGCGGTCAAACGCGTGCGCGCCGCTCGCGCGCAGGAATATTTCAGCCGCAATGCCTCTGCGTGGGACGAGCTTCGACGTCTGCATGTCAGCGATGAGGCCGTGGACGCGGCACTTTTGAAGTTGATCGGCACCACGCCGGTCGACTCGATGCTCGATCTGGGAACGGGGACTGGCCGTATTCTGCAGCTGCTGAGCGGCATCTATCGTCGTGCCATCGGCATCGACGCCAGCCGTGACATGCTGGCCGTCGCGCGCTCCAATCTGGATAAGGCGGGTGTCGCCCACGCGTCTGTGCGCCATGGTGATATTCTCAATCTGCCCTTGGAAGGCCAGGATTTCGATCTGGTTGTCGTCCATCAGGTTCTGCACTTCCTCGATCATCCGGAAATGGCGATTGCCGAGGCGGCGCGCATGCTGCGCCCCAATGGCCGTCTGGTGATCATCGATCTGGCGCCGCATTCTCTGGAATATCTGCGGGAAGAGCACGCGCATGTCCGCCTGGGATTTTCGAACCAGACCATGGAAGAGTGGCTGAAGAAGGCCGGTCTCTCGCCGGAAAAGTCGATGGACTTGCATTCCGGCAAGGCATCCGCCCAGTCGCTGGACGTCACCATCTGGGTTGCACGCGACCCGCGCCTGCTGATTGCCGGGGATCAATCGGCAGAGGCTCAATTCGTTTCCGCCGGGAGGGCATGATATGACCAAGACTGAAATCGACCGCAACCCTTCCAGCGACTTCAAGCTTTCCTTCGAGTTCTTCCCGCCGAAGAGCCCCGATATGGATGTGCAGCTTTGGGAGACGGTGGAAGAACTGTCCCGCTGGAACCCGGACTTCGTGTCCGTGACCTATGGGGCAGGGGGCACCACCAAGGCGCCGACGCTGGAAGCAGTGCGCCGGATGATCTCGGTGGCAGGCTTGTCGACGGCATCGCACCTGACCTGCGTGGATGCCAGCAAGCGCGAGACACATGAGGTTGTGGAAGAGCTGCGCAATGTGGGCGTCAAGCATTTCGTTGCGCTTCGAGGCGATCCTGCGACGGGAATCGGTACGGCCTACAGGCCGCACCCGGAAGGCTACGAGAACGCCGCTGCCCTGGTGCGCGGCCTGAAGGAACTGGGCGACTTCGAGATTTCGGTGTCCTCCTATCCGGAAAAGCATCCGGAGAGCGAAAGCGACGCCGTCGATATCGAGATGCTGAAGCTCAAGGCGGATAACGGCGCAACGCGGGCGCTGACACAATTCTTCTTCGACAATGATATCTTCGAGCGTTACATGGAGCGCGTCACCAAAGCCGGTATCAAAATACCGGTCGTGCCGGGCATCATGCCTATTCAGAACCTCACGCAGTTGAAGCGTTTTGCCGGTCGCTGCGGCACCAGCATTCCAGCCTTTCTCGACGAGCGCTTTGCTGGTTATGACGATGATCCGGGAGGCCGCGCCAAGGTTGCCGCCGATGTCGCCGCCGAGCAGATCCAAGACCTGCGCCGCCGCGGCGTTAACGAATTTCATCTCTACACCATGAACCGCGCGCCTCTGGTGAATGCGGTTCTGGAGAATGTCGGCTTCCGTCCAGCACGCAGATCTGCTGCCTGATGGAACCGCAGTCATTCAAGATAAAAAAAGCGCAGGTACCAAAACCTGCGCTTTTTTAATGGCTTATGAGGATCAACTTGCGGCCGTGCGTCCTAAACCCCAACGTGTCGTCAGATGAAAAGCATCAATCCGACAAACGCAAACGCCACGCCGACTGCCAAGGCATTAAGAGAATTTGTAAGTCCCATGCTCTGCCTCCTGTTCGTTGACAGTAAGCATTATGACCGTTTTGTGTCTTTTGAAAAGCGCTTTTTATGATGCACTGCACACCAAACAGGCCGCTTATGGGTGAAATTGCGGCAGCAATCCATTGAAAAACAACTTATATTACACGGTGAAGATTTCGTTATTCTGACCTTAAAAAAGTAAATGGCCGAGGTTTCCCCCGGCCATTTTCATCGAATCCGATCGTCTCAGATCATTAGAGCTTGTCGAGAAGCTCGCGGGTCGGCCAGCCATCGGCAGGCAGGCCCAGACGTTGCTGTTCGCGCTGAACGGCGATGCGCGTCCCGGAGCCAAGAATGCCATCGATCTTGCCGACATCATGTGTCTTGGCATCCAGCTTCGTCTGCAGTTCCTTCATCTCGGCATCGTTCAGGCCGGGATCCGGGTTGCCTTTGGTGTAGACCGGAGCGCCCATCAGACGTGTGGCGAAATAGGCCGCAGAGGTCGTGTAGATAAACGACTGGTTCCACTCGAGATAGATGTTGAAGTTCGGGTAGGTGAGGAAGGTCGGTCCCTTGCGGCCCTGCGGCATGATGAGCGCTGCCTGGAGGTTTGCGAACTTCTTGTCGCCGTCGCGCGGCGTGACCCCGAGGTTGAACCATTCACCAGCGGTCATCGTCCCGCCGAGGCCGGATTTTTCCCATGGCAGGTTTTCCGGCACCGACACTTCCTGAATCCAGGGCTCACCCTTCTTGAAGCCGAGATGCTGAATGAACTTCGCAGCCGTCAGGATGGCGTCCGGCGCACTGCCCTTGACGTTCACGTGCCCATCGCCATCACCATCGACGCCAAAGGCGATGATGTCCTTTGGCAGCATCTGAACCTGGCCGATCTCTCCTGCCCATGCGCCCGTGTTCGTGGCTGGGTCGAGATCGCCATGTTGCACCATTTCGGTGAGCGCGATCAGCTGTGGTCGGAAGAGCTCCGGACGGCGGCAATCATGCGAGAGCGTCACAAGAGCGTTGCGCGTGTTGAAATCGCCCTGCACGGCGCCGAAATCGGTTTCCATAGCCCAGAAGGCGGCAATGACACCGGCTGGTACGCCGAACTCGTCTTCGGCACGCTTAAAGACAGAGGAATATTCCTGAATCTTCTTGCGGCCCATGTCCAGGCGGCCCTGGCTGACGGTGCGCTGAGAGAACTCGAGGAAGGTCTGGCGGAAAACGCCCTGGGCGCGGTCGCGCGCCAGGACCTTCTGGTCGATCTGCGCACCTGCCAGTGCCTTGTCGACGGCCTCTGCAGGAACACCCTTGGCCACGGCCTCTTCTTTCACGCCTTTCAGAAAGGTGGCCAGATCGCCACCGCAGGCAACCTGTTTCGGATCATCGGCAGAGACAGTTGGGGTTACGGCAAGAGCGGAGCCGCAGGACAGGGCGAAGAGCGTGGCAGCGACTACCAGGCTGCGTTGCGGGAAGCTGAACATCGGAATTCCTCAATGTGCGATTGGCCCACTGGTTTCATGCCCTTTGTGGCAGAAGCATGGGCGACATCGTGAAAGACAATAGCAGGGCTTAGGTTTCCTCAAGCCCTGCGATTATTTCGCAGCACATCTGCCCTTCTCGGCGGAAAAATCAAGTTAAAAGGCTGCGGCGCGAGTGTATCAAGCCGCTTCACGACGAGAGGCTTGGCAAAACTTGCCGGTTCGAAGGATTGGTCGCCCTCAACTGCGAGTGTTGGACGCCGAGGCGACCCATGTGCGCCAGTTCTTTTCGCTTCCAGCAAAGACGTTGATATCTGTTGGCGTGCTGATGCCGGGAATGACGCCCGTGCCGGTATATTGCCAGAAGGCCCATTGGCGGTCCGGATAGATTTCCGATGGGTGTGCGGCAACCGAGCGCACCCAGAAACGGTAATCCTTGAACTGACCGACGAGATTGTCGCGGTGAAAATCGACGCTGGTGTAGATGATCGGACGCTTGCCGTAGTGATTTTCGATGCGGGTGAGAAAGCGCTGAATTTCGGCGCGTACGACGTCCGGCGAAGGGCGGGTCTTGCAGGTCGGCGAGGCAGGGTTCCACTCCACATCGAGAACCGGCGGCAGCTTCATCGATTCCTTCGGTACGTTGCGAATGAACCACTGAGCCTGCGCTTCCGCAGGGGCGCAAAAATAATAGAAGTGGTAGGGCGCGTGCGGCACACCGGCGGCGGCGGCACCGCGCCAGTAGTCGTCAAAACGGGAATCCACGCGGTCGGTCCCTTCCGTTGCCTTGATGAAGGCAAAGGACACGCCGGATTTGCGCACCGTCGCCCAGTCGATCTCGCCATTCCATTTGGAGATGTCGATGCCGTGGACCTCATGACCATGTGGCGATTTGCGGCCAAAATCATGCGGATCGCTATCCTTGAATTTCGGTCTCGCAACGGATGCGGTTTCCAGAAAATCATAACTGGTGGAGGTGCAGCCGCTGACAAGCAGCAAGGTGCCAAGAAGAGCCGGAATGAGCCGCCGCATGATGTTCCCAGTTAAATGATGTCGCGCCGATGACGGCCTTCGGTTCGAAAGCGCATATCGTTAATCCTCGTTTACCATAACAGGGTAAACAAGCGGTTATGACAAGAGTCCGCGCGATAAAATCATCCTGAAAACGTCAGTCAGCTGTTGGGCGTGGTCAGCACCGCCCTCCAGGCGTAGCCACGTGCAATCGGCTCGAATTCCAGTCGGGCATTGTGCCTTCCGGCAAGCGTTTCCAGCACAAAGCGCAGATTGGTCCGGGGGGTGACGTGAAACTTCGTCAGCCATGCCTGAAGCAGTGAGCGGAACCAGACCGGCAGCTGTTCCTGCTGGCCGAAATCGACGATGTGCAAGGATCCGCCAGGCGCGAGCGAGAGGAGGGCGCGTTCGATGGCCTTCTCCCATTCCGGAATCATCGAGATTGCGTAGGAGATCATGATCCGATCGAAACCATCGTTGCGGCCAAATTCTGAAAGGCGGAACGTGGTTGCGTCGGACACACGCAAGGTGGGACGCGCCGTCTTTCCCGAAAAGTTTTCCGCCGCAGTCGCAAGCATTTCGGAGGAGATATCCAGGCCATAGAGCTTGGCGAGCGGAAAATGGCGGGCTGCGAGGAGAAGATTTCGGCCAGTGCCGCAGCCGATTTCCAGGAGGCTTCCGCCATGGGGCACATCCAGGCGCTCGATGGTTCGGTCACGGCCGAGGAGATAGTATTTGCGTGTGATGTCATAGATGTGCCGCTGGTGGCGGTACATCCTGTCCATGAGGGTTGCATGCTGGACGTCAGCAAGCCCCACGCTGTCTCCGATGCTCTTCATGCTGACGCCCTCTGATAGATATGAAAGCCGCCATAGATGGCTGAGCGGTCTTTTGCGTTGAGCTCCAGCGAGCGGTCTTCGAGATAGGACCATTGTGCACGAATATCGGATGAAAGACGGCCTTCGATGACACTTTTTTCTGCCGCTGTGCGGAAGATCACTCGGGCATCGGCTGTCGCCGTGCGGCTGATCTGCGCCCACAAGTCGTTGATCTGCACGTCGCTCATCCAGTCCTGCGCGTCCAGCAGCACGTAACGATCTACCGATGAGGCGGGTTTCGAAGCCAAAAGCTCCGTGAAGGTAGCGTGGTGGACGCTGACGCGATCGGTATTTCGACGAATGGCGTCATAATAATCCGCCTTCAGATAATCCGGTAGCGCCCCTTCGCCTGCGTCCGGGTAGCGACGGGCGAAAGCCTGCCAGGCGAAGTAATTGTCTTTCAGTGGAAAATCACATGCGAGCTTTTCCAGGCGTCTGCGCAACACCGGCGCTATGGTATTGCCTTCTGAAAGGCTGGCAAGTTCGTCATATTGCTTAGGTGGAATGCCAAGACCGAAGAGTGAGCTCTTGCGTCTGGTAAGCCAGCGCACCATCGGCTTGTCAAAGAGCGGGGCGACCTTTTGATCGAAGAATTGACGCTGCTCTTCGACAGAACGGGCATTCGCCAAGTCGTTGAGCTTCACTCCGTGAAGGCGCGCCAGGATATGACCAGCACCGATAAAGCGTCCGAGTAGGCCGGTGCGGTAGATGTTGCGATCAAAGACCGAGATGCGACGGCGTCCTGCGATGGTTCGCTTAGACCAGTAAGCCCGCGTCTGCGGGTCGAGGTTTGGAGCGATGAAGCGATCATAGCCGTGGCTGTTCGTGGCGATATCGGCTTTTCCGAATTGGCGCACCACGTCGCTATGGCTCGGCAGGTGACGAAAAGCTGCAAGCTTCAGGCGGTTCAGCGCAATGTGGTGTGGATTAAGATCAACGACATCGATGCTTTTTGGGCTGCGCGACAGATAAGCCAATGCATTACAGCCGCCAGAGCCGATGGTGACGATGCTATGGCCGTCGCGCAGTTCCATGGCTTGCATGTCGACCTCTGGATCTTCCCAGATTTGTGGATAGACGAGGCCGGAAAACAGCATGCCGAACAGCCGTTCCGAAAAGCCGCTGGTCGATATCGGCTTGTGCTGGAGAAGTGCGCTTTTGAGCTTGGTGTTTTTGCTGAAGCCGGTTTTGGGGGCAGCATTCGTCATATGATTCCACCTATCGTTCGGGTGACAGGCGTGTAGCGTCAGGACGCAACAGTTTCATGACGGCAGATACGGGTGAGAGATACGAGCGGGCAGGGTGGCGTCGCGCCACTGCACCTGTCGGCCACATGCTCAAAGCTGGATTTCAACTCAAAACTGCGCAACAGTTCAGATTGATATGAGGGAAAGCACTTGCCCGTCTGCTACTGGCGCAGAACGTGGAGCATGCCTTTGCGCTTGGCGTCGTAGTAGTATCCACGAGCATAAAGACGAACGGCACCGTCGCGGTCGTTCTCGGACACCTTCCAGGCTCCGCTCAGATATTTTACCGCATAGCGCAGGTTGGTTTCGGCATCGAAGAGACCGGAAGCCGGGCCATTGAAGCCCATGGAGCGAGCGGTGGCGTGCTTGATCTGCATCAGGCCGAAATGGCCATGATTGTAAGCGCCGGGATTGTAACGGCTTTCGCGCATGACGACGCGGTGAACCAGATCTTCCGGCACGCTGTACATGGTGGCGTATTTGGAGATCAGACCGCTGAGCTTCTCGCGACCGACGGGCTGCGGTCCGGTACTGAGACCCTCGCGCGTGCTGATCGCAGCCAATGCTGCGTTCTGCGGGGCGGAGGCATAGGCAAGCACGGTGCTGTCCGGCTTTGGCAGCGGAACAATGGTTTGTGCCCGCACCATGTCTTCGGTCAACTGCACAGGCGCAGCCGATGGGGTGCCGGGCGGTGGTGGCGCTGGCGGAAACGCGCCCTTGACCGCGGCGACCTGCGGCAGGGATGCGGTTGCGGATGTGCTGGCCGCGGCTTGAAGACCGGCTGCGTGTCCGGTGGTCATCGCTGTTGCTGCAACGGGGGTTGCGCCGAGCGAGGCGCCGGTCGAGGCAGACGCCAGCTGCGGTGCGCCGGTCGGCGACTGAATCTGCGCGGAAATGGCCGCTGCGGCTGCAATTTCGGCTGCGGGTGGCAGTGCGACGCGACCGCCCTTGACGGCTGCGGCGGCGGGAAGGTGCGTGGTAGCAGACGCCGATGCGACTTCGATTTGAGAGCTTGCGTTGCTTGTGGCGGTACTTGGTGCTGCCGCCGCAACAGTGCCGGGCTGCTGACCTTCAGCCTGCGCCTGCGCTTCAGGTGCTGTAGACGGTGCATGCGCAGAAGCGGATGCTGCTGCAATCTTGGGGGATTTAATGTCAGAATTTGCGGAATATTCGACGCTGGTGCATCCTGCCAATGCCAGTGCCAAGCCCATAGTGGACGACAAAAGTGACGCCGATCGAAGGCGCAAATTGTCAGAAAATATCATGCTGCCGCCTCTAATTTGCCTGCCGTTTGATGCCCCCGTATCAAACGAAGCACGCAGTCTCCTGGGCGGATCATTAACGCATTGTAAGGAATCCAGCAAGACGGTGAGAAGCAGTTGCGTGTCAGGCCGCGATTCGACGATAGCCGGCGGACACGGCGCGACCCGTTATGAAGCGTGTTCCACGGGCGCTTTTGATCCTTTTCGTGGCCGACGCACGGCGCACGAGAGCGATAGTGCTGCGGCCAAAAAACGCTTGAAGCGTCAGGCACAAAATCGAAACGAGCAGGGCCGCAGCCTGCATCTGCGTCAACATCTCGAGGGTATCGCGTGAGCGGTTGATGAACTGCGACAGGAAAGCGACGAAGAATGCGAAGTAGCGCAGCCGCAAGGCCGACAGCATAAAACAATCGACGAAGATTGAGCCGAGCGTTCTGCCCGGTAGATTGTCGTTCTCCGCCTGAGATTCGCGTGCTGCCGGTGTAGCAACCGTCCATAGAGCAAAGAGCATCAACCAGCCGCTGGCCGCCCATTGAAAAATTTCGATGAAGGATTGAGGTGCAAACGTCGTCGCAGCAATCGCGATCGCGGCAGCCGTAAAGGTCATCATGACACCAAGTGCCGCGCCTGTGACGGACGCGATCATGGTGCGCTTGCCGCGGACAACCGCGTAGGTTGCCACCTTGAAGGCGACGGGCGATGGCAATGCGAAAAGAATGGTACAGGCTGCCAAGAAGACCAGCCAGACTTGTGCGGACATGAATACCTCCTTGCCCATCCGATCAATTTACCAAGCAACGAGGCGATAATAAAGCCTTCGTCACATGGAGTTGCCAACATAGCCGTCTTTCCCGCTCCGCGTTGTGCGAAAGCCACGCCAGGCTCTTCATACCCTCACAGCGTACAAAAATCATTGGCCCGGAAATCAAACCGATTTCCGGGCCAATGGATGCATAACCACGCGAATTTCGTCTGTTTTGTCGAGGCAGACGCCTCAGTTTATGCAGCCTTAAATGGCTGGCCGATATGATTCATAACGTCACCGAACCACGGCGCGGAGATGTCGAAGTGCTTGCCGCCCTTGATGCGCGGGAACTCGATCGTGCGCAGCTTACCGCCCTGATCCTCATCATGGCCGGTGACGCCGGAGATTCTGTTGAGCGCACTTTCTACCGCGAGATCGACCATGCTGTGAATCAGCCGCAGGTCTTCGCCGTTGGCGGGAGCCGAGCGGGCATAATAGCCCGACTTCTGCACCATGGTGCGCTCGGCGCCGATAAGGCTTGCGAATTGCTTCTGGAACCAGCCGCCGACATTGATCGTATCGATCTTCACGTGACCGAAGGCGTCGCGCTTGATCGCTTCGCCAGCCGCTTCACGCTCCGCCACGATGGAATCAAGGCCCGCTCCTTCCGACACGAAGAGTGTCACGAAGCCGTTCTTCTCCATGATTTTTTTCAGGCGTTCGGCTTCCGCCTGAATGTCGAAGGCCATTTCTGGCAGATAAAGACCATCGATGCGCTTCAATTCCTCGCCCATTAACAGGCCTTCGACATAGTCGTTGCCTTTGACCTTCTGGATATAGGCGCGTGCAGTTGCGGCCGTCAGCCAGCCGCAGTGGCGGCCCATGACCTCGTGAATGACGAAGGTCTTGGGTGCAGCACTCTGTTCGTTGCTGACATTGTCGAAGAAATTTGCGCCGACTTCGGCAGCCGTCCATGCGCCGAGCGACTGCTTGATCGGCACCACGTCGTTATCGACAGTCTTCGGAAGGCCGACAACGGTGAGATCATAACCATTTGCACCGAGATAAGCGGCGAGATCGGCGGCGGTTGTGTTGGTGTCGTCGCCGCCAATGGTGTGGAGAATGGTCACCCCGTCCTTGGCGAGGCGGTCTGCGGCAACCTGCAACGGGTTCTGGCCTTCCTTCACCAGTCCGCGCTTGGCGCAGTCTGCAGCATTGGTCAATTTCACGCGGCTGTTGCCGATTGGCGAGCCGCCGTAGCGATGCAGGAGCGGAGCTTTTTCGCGCATTTCTTTTGTGATTGCGACGCTATCGCCCAGAAGCACGCCCTGGTAGCCGGAGCGGTATGCCACGATGTCGATCTCGGGAGCGATGTCGGTGTAACGCTCGATCAATCCGCCGACAGCAGATGAGAGGCAGGGCGCCAGGCCGCCCGCGGTCAACATTGCGACTTTCTGTTTGGCCATCGAGGCTCTCCTTTGTCAGTTCCAATGCGTGTCGGGGCAAATGGATGCGACAGCATCATGGTCATGTAAAGTGAATTTCTCAAGAAAAACGGGTATTTCGCGGTATTTTCGAAGAACGGTGAACCGCGTCGGCAATATAATCGTTTCAATGATTACAAGTGTTCGTCATCCCGGAACTCGGCTGTGGAAAAGCTGTTACACTTGCAGTTGGTGATCAGCGCCACGCCAAACTATCATGACGAAAACTTAATGATCTGCGACCTTTATGCATATTGCATTCCAACCATGGAGCCGTCATGCTGAGAGACATGATGTTCGATTTCGCCTGTTTGCAAATTTCATCCCTTTGGGAACGGCTGCTCGGCGCAATCGGCGAAGCGGCAGGAAACGTGCTTGGTCGTGTGATCGAAGCGGTACGCACCGTCTTCGAGGGCGATCCGGAAACACGGCGAAAGGTTTCCTTCTCCGTAGCCATCATCGCGCTTTCCGCGAAGATGGCTAAAGCCGACGGTGTGGTCAACGACGCAGAGGTCCGCGCTTTCCGCCAGATATTCGATTTTCCCGAAGAAGAAGCCAGAAACGTCGCAAGGCTTTATAATCTGGCGCGTCAGGATGTCGCCGGTTACGAAGCTTACGCCGAACGGCTTTCGGGTCTTTGCGGCACCGGACAGGAAAATTGCGAGATGCTGGAAAGCGTGGTTGACGGCTTGTTCCACATCGCCAAGGCGGATGGCCTAATTCACGAAAGAGAATTGGCGTTCCTTGGTCGAATCGCCGAAATCTTCCGTATCACCGACGATCACTTCGAAATGATCATGGCGCGTCATGTTCATATGGAGGGACGAGATCCCTACCGTGTGCTTGGCGTTTCGCCGTCAGACGACTTCTCCGATATTCGCAAGCGCTACCGTCTGCTGGTCGCGGAACATCATCCCGACAAGCTGATCGCTCGAGGCGTGCCCATGGAATTGCATGCGGCGGCAAATGAGCGTATGGCGGCACTCAACGCCGCCTATGCAGCCATCGAGAGAGAACGCCGCGTCGCATGAGGGACTTCACGCCGGATTATGCCGGTGCCAGCGTCCAGCCCTCGCCAAACCATGGCGAGCGAGTGGACGTGAGCGCACCCGATGCCATCATTCTACATTACACCGGTATGGAAAGCGCTGAACGGGCGCTGTCGTGGCTTTGCGATCCGGCAAGTCAGGTGTCCAGCCATTACCTCGTCTTCGAGGACGGACACATCATTCAGATGGTGGCGGAAAGCCGTCGCGCCTGGCATGCGGGCAAGAGCTTTTGGGCGGGAGAGGCCGACCTGAACTCGCGCTCGATAGGCATCGAAATCGCCAATGGCGGCCATCCCGCCGGATTGCCGGAGTTTCCTGAAGCCCAGATAAATGCAGTCGCTGAATTGTGTCGCGACTGTGGCTCACGGTGGTCGATCAAGCCGGAACGGGTGCTCGCGCACTCGGACATCGCACCTGTTCGCAAGGTTGATCCCGGTGAGAAATTCCCGTGGGACATCCTGTCGCAGAAGGGTGTTGGCCACTGGGTTCAACCGGCGTCCGTCGGCGGCGGACGTTTCTTTCAACGCGGCGATAGCGGTCAGCCGGTCGAGGCCTTGCAGTCAATGCTGTCTCTTTACGGTTATGGCGTTGAAATTTCTGGTGCTTACTGTGAGAAAACGGAGGGTGCCGTCGCAGCCTTTCAGCGTCATTTCCGGCCTGCCCTGGTGGATGGGATTGCCGATTTCTCCACCATCGACACACTGCACAGGCTGATTTCGCAATTGCCAAAATACAAGAACGCGTAACTGCGATTTCGATAAAACCGCTGTGATCGAAACCGCTCTTCGACGTAGTTTGAGAACTCTGCCACAGTAAATCCTTATTAGACGACTTTAAACGCCGCATCGAAATGCGGCTGGCTGGATATCGTCCTCGACGCCGATACTATCAATGATGAAGACGTGCGGCGGGAAAGTCGCGATGACTTCCCGGATGCGCGCCCTTGCGTGTCCATTACTGCACGTCTTTGTGCCTGGAGACTATTTATACTAATGAGAAATGTGATTGTTTCTGTCTCGGTCTGCATCTCGATGCTGGCCGCGCAGACCGGGATTGTTTTGGCCAAGGATGATGTGAAGACCAAGACCGTGACACTGCAGACCTTTTTCCGCAAGCCCGGCTATCCCATCCCCGAGCGAACCCTTCCCGCCACGCTGAAGAACGATTACTCCGATCTCATCGTCAAATACGCCAAGCGCTACGGCGTACCGATCAATCTGGCG
Source organism: uncultured Agrobacterium sp. (assembly GCF_913777885.1). Lineage (NCBI taxonomy): Bacteria > Pseudomonadati > Pseudomonadota > Alphaproteobacteria > Hyphomicrobiales > Rhizobiaceae > Agrobacterium > uncultured Agrobacterium sp. The sequence continues at coordinate 565,384 of NZ_CAJYTV010000003.1, forward strand.
CATGCTGTTGTTGCCGTCGAAAGCCGCTTCAACCCAAAGGCCCGAGGCAGTGCGGGCGAAGTGGGGCTGATGCAGATCAAACCCGCCACCGCACGAATGATAGGTTATCGCGGCACGGTGAAGGCGCTCTACGACCCTGAAATCAATATCCGCTGGGGTATGCAATATCTTGCCACTGCGCACCAACTTGGAGGTGGCGAGGTGTGCAGCACCATTTTGCGCTACAATGCAGGTCACGCCGCCACGCGCATGAACCCGGTGTCCAAGGCCTATTGCGGAAAGGTTCAGGCATTGATCGAGGGCTGATCGGGCACGACGCGGCATTCGCAAGCCGGGGCTTTTTTCGATGCGCAGAGTTTGTTAGTCGAAAAAGCGCAAGTGGTGGAGCGCAGCATGAGAGACTTTAGGTATATCGTGATCGGAGCCGGGATGATGGGTGCTGCCGCAGCTCGCCATCTCTCGTCGCAGACGGATGGGGTCGCTTTGATCGGTCCTGCCGAACCTTCGAACCGAAAGACCCATCATGGCGTCTTCTCAAGCCATTACGACGAGGCGCGAATCACACGCGGCTTCGATGGCGATCCCGTGTGGGCTGAGCTTGCGAAGCGCTCGATCTCTCGTTACGGCGAGATCGAGCAAAAGAGCGGCATTGGCTTTTATCACGAGGTCGGCTGCCTCTTCAGCGGCAACGGCGCGGGTCTCGGCGGTGCATACGTATCGGGCGCCATGAGTCGCAAGGACGCCTTGGGGTTGACGGTCGAAACCTACGATACCCGCTCGCTTTCGGCTCGCTTTCCGATGTTCTCGCTGCCGCAGGATCATCATGGATGGTTCGAGCCGCGTAATGCCGGCCACGTCAATCCACGCGCCATGGTCAAAGCCCAGATCGCGATCGCTGAGCAGCAGGGTGCCTCGATCTTTCGTGAGACGGTTGCCAAGGTTTTCGACAGCGCTTGCGGTGTCGAGGTCGAAACATCGGAAGGTGCGCGCTACTCGGCGCAAAAAGTCATCGTGGCGGCTGGCGGCTTCACGAATATGGGCGATATCCTGCCCGTCAAAGTCGATATGGCGGCCACCGGCCGGACCATCGCTTTCTTCGAACTCGATGAAGACAAGCAGAAAGCCTTCGCCGGTATACCATCCACTATCGTCCTTGCGGAAAACGAAGACGACATCGTCTATATCCTTCCACCTGTGCGATATCCTGATGGCAAGGTCTATTTGAAGATCGGCGGTGAAAGCGAGAAGGGCCGTTTGGATACGCTCGATCAGGCGATCCGATGGTTTCATTCGGATGGAACGGCGAGTGAAGTGGAATTCCTTGTCCGCCGAGCTGTCGAATTGATGCCGGCTCTTGCAGGATGTCCCATCACCTCCGGCTCCTGCGTCGCCTCCATCACTCGCACCGGCTATCCCTACATCGGCTACACATCGTCTTCCAATATCGCGGTCCTGACTGGTGGCAATTTCGTCTCGGCAAAATCGTCCGACGAAATCGGCCGTCTGGGAGCAGTGCTTCTGCTGGAGGGGCAACTCGGCGAGGATGATTTTGCAGCGCAGATGGCGCCGGTGTTCGTTTGACGATGTCAATGATGCAGACGTTGTCGCAGACGTGAGCCTTCATCGACGTCTTAAATCTCTCTGACGGTGATTCAAGAAGCCGCTACAAGTCACTGAAGCAGAATCTCAAATTGGAGGACACCGGGCATGGCAGCGCAGTTTAAATACATCGTCGTCGGCGCGGGTATGATGGGGGCCGCCGCGGCCCGGCATCTGTCTCTTTGGTCGGATGGCGTCGCGCTGATCGGGCCGAATGAGCCGGCGGACATCGCACGTCATCAGGGCGTGTTTGCCAGCCATTACGATGCGGCGCGGATTACGCGCACCATCGATGACGATGCGGATTGGGCCCGGCTCGCCAATCGCTCGATTGCGCGTTACCAGGAAATTGAAAACGAGAGCGGCATCGATTTCTACCATGAGGTTGGCTGCCTGATCGTCGGCAAGGCGCGCGGCACGGGTGTTCCCTATATCGAGAATGTCTGCGCGGCGGCAGAGACGCTTGGTGTTGAAACACAAGTTCTGGGCGATGCCGAGTTGATCCGGCGTTTTCCTTACTTTTCCTTTGAAAGCGGTTGCGAAGGCGTGTTCGAGCCGCGCAATGCCGGACACATCAATCCACGTGGGTTGGTGCGGGCACAGATTGTTGCAGCCGAGAAGCGCGGTGTTACGCGCTATGACGACGTCGCGGTTTCGGTGCGCGACGAGGGTGGTTTGGCGATTGTCACGACGGTGTCCGGCAAGCGCCATACAGCGGAAAAGGTGCTGGTTGCTGCGGGCGGATTTTCCATCGCAAAGGGACTGCTCCCTGAGCCTCTTTCGATGGAAGTCTATGGTCGCACGGTTGCTTTCTTCGAAATCGACAACACCAAGCTTGCAGACTATGCCGAAATGCCATCGCTGATCTACGAGCCGAGTGACGCGAGCAAGCATATCTATCTCTTGCCCCCCGTCCTCTATCCTGATGGCAAGACCTATCTAAAAATCGGCGGTGAGCCCGAAGATATTCTGCTGGGCAGCGACGCGGAACTACGCGCCTGGTTTCGCGCTGGCGGTAAGCCTGAGGTGCGCGACAATCTCGCAGCCATCGTCAAGACGCTCGTTCCCGGTATCGATGTGGAGAGATTGTCGATGGCAGGCTGCGTCACGTCCTATACGTCGAGCGGTTATCCGGCGATCGGCTATTGCGGATCGCAACGGGTTGCTGTTCTGACAGGCGGCTGCGGTGCGGCGGCGAAGAGCTCTGACGAGATCGGGCGGCTGGGCGCGGTCCTCCTGAGGCAAGGCCACCTCAAGGATGAGGGATACGAAACCGATTTCGCACCGGTCTTTTGTCCATAGCGTTGCCGCCATCTGCGAACGCGCTCCAGAGCGTGCCGATTTTCCGTTGGCTTTTCATCCCGAACCCGTCTAAGGAGCGCGTGCCAGTTGGCCGGGCAGCCGCGCTTTACCAATGTCGAAAGACGGTAGGGTGAGGAAAGTCCGGGCTCCACGGAAACACGGTGCCGGATAACGTCCGGCGGGGGCGACCCTAGGGAAAGTGCCGCAGAGAGTAGACCGCCACCTTTTAGGTGGTAAGGGTGAAAGGGTGGGGTAAGAGCCCACCGCGCCGCTGGTAACAGGGGTGGCATGGTAAACCCCACCGGGAGCAAGACCGAATAGGGATGACGTGGGGCGCTGCCAAAGCAGTGCCTACAGCCTGTTTCCGGGCGAGTCATCCGGGTGGGTTGCGCGAGGCGGCATGCAAATGTCGTCCCAGATGAATGGCTGCCACGTTCCGGGTCAAACCGGGGCCATACAGAACCCGGCTTACAGGCCAACTGGCGATTTTTCTCTTTTTCCAAAGTGGTGCGAAGCAGATTCCGCTCATCGGAATAGGCTCTTGTTATCGTTCGATAATTTTTGCTCCTGACTTCCGTTAGGTCAAGTGAAGAAGTCGCTTCAAACCCTTGCCGGTAAACCATTCGTTAAACTTAACGGGATATGAATATTCGAATCCGAAGTCGGTTCGCGCCGCCTTCTCCCATTGACGCCCATAGTGTCCCATGGTAACCCAAATGCACACCGCAAGGGGTCGTGTTTTTGACCCGCAATCGCTGAAACGGAGACAAGGCCTTTCCAAGGCTGCAGGACTTTTGGTTCTGCCGGTCAGCGATTTGTCGTGCGTATCGGTGTCGTCTGAGCATGCGGCTTCAGGCGTTTTTGGCGAGTTGTCACATGGGGCGCTTTTTATCGAACGTGACGAACAGGATCGACGCCAAGGGGCGCGTTTCGGTTCCTTCGGCGTTTCGTTCGGTGTTGGCGCAGCGCGAAATCCAGGAGCTTTATTGCCTTCAGGATTTTGCCTTTCCGGCCATCAGCATTGGCGGGCCGGACCTGTTGGATCGCTACGAGCGGCAGATCGCGTCGATGGACGCGTTTTCGCCGGAAGCAAATGCGATGTCGCTGCTGGTTCACGGTGGCGGCGTGTTCATGAAGCTCGACGGGGAAGGGCGGCTGATGGTCACGGATTTCATCCGCGACTTCACCGGCATCACCGCGGAAGTGACCTTTGTCGGTCGGGCGGATCATTTTCAGTTGTGGCGGCCGGAGGCGTTTCACGAGGCGCAGACGGCCGCAAGAGCGGGGCGCAGTTTTTCTGCTGTTCGTCCCGTATAAGGCGGGGACACGGAATGGCGGCGAATTCTGGCGGACGATCTTCTGATGCCGGTGGCGGACCTGTTCGCCACATTCCGGTTCTCCTTCGCGAAGTTTTAAGCGCGCTCGATCCCGCTCAAGGCAAGATCATTCTCGACGGCACATTCGGCGCTGGCGGCTACACCCAGGCGATCCTCGATTGTGGCGCCAACGTGATTGCGCTTGACCGCGACCCCACCGCCATTGCTGGCGGACAAGCGATGGTCGCAGCCAATGGCGGGCGGCTTTCTCTTATTCAATCGCAATTTTCCGATCTGGCAACGCACGCACCCTCTGAAGGGCTTGACGGCGTCGTGCTCGATATCGGCGTGTCCTCCATGCAGATCGACGAGGCAGAACGCGGCTTCTCCTTTCAGAAGAACGGCCCGCTCGACATGCGCATGTCCGCATCCGGCGTGTCGGCTGCCGATGTCGTCAATCGCTGCAAGGTCGGCGATCTGATCCGCATCTTCGGCTTCCTCGGTGAGGAAAAGCAGGCGGGTCGTATTGCGCGCGCCATCGAGAAGAAGCGTGCCGAGGAGCCTTTCCGCACCACCCGTGATCTTGCCGGGCTGATAGAAATCGTCACGCCCCGCAAGGCGAAGGACAAGATCCATCCCGCAACCCGTGTTTTCCAGGCGCTGCGCGTCTTCGTCAATGACGAGCTGGGCGAGCTGGCCAAGGCGTTATTTGCTGCCGAGCAGGTATTGAAGCCCGGCGGTCGTCTCGTGGTCGTTACTTTCCACTCGCTGGAAGATCGCATCGTGAAGAAGTATTTCGCTGATCGTTCCGGCCGTGCGGCAGGGTCCCGTCACATGCCGATGGTCGAAGACAAGCCGGCGATCTTCGATGCGCTGGGCAAGCCGATGATCGCTGCGAGCGAGGAAGAGGCGGAGATGAATCCGCGTGCCCGTTCCGCTAAGCTGCGTGCGGGTATTCGCACCAACGCTGCGGTCCGTTCGCCGGACATGTCAATTTTCGAACTTCCTGATCTCGCCAGCCTTGAAAAGATGGGAGGCTGATATGCTACGCACACTCGACCTCATCCTCGTCGGCGTGATGGTGGCAGCAGCCGTCGTCACCTATTCCATCAAGCATCAGGCCGATCTCAAGCTTGAATCGGTCAAGAAGCTCGAAGCCGAGATCAGGCTAGAGCGCGACACGATCGATCTACTGCGGGCCGACTGGGCGCTTCTAACGCAGCCGAACCGCCTGCATCGTCTCGTCAATGCCTATCAGGCCGATCTCCAGTTGGCGCCCACCTTGCCGACGCAGCTGGCGCAGCCGCAGGAACTGCCGATGCTGCGTTCGCAGTTGCCGCAGCCGCCAGAGCCTGAAGGCATGAGCGTCGAGGACGTGATTGCTGCGGCCGTCAATGGTTCGAAGCCGGGTGCCACACTTGGTGGTGCCAAGCCGAAGTCTGCGCCTGCCGGCCAGATTGTCGCTACTGGCGGCAAGCCTGTTCCAGCACCGGCGCCGCGCTCTCATGTGGCACGCGCGCCGAAGCAGCCGATGCCTGCGCCAAGAGCGCCGGTTGGCGACGAGTCTGGCGAAATGGATGAAACGATAACAGGATCGGTGGACTGATGTCTTTTCTCTCCCGCGTCATGGTTTTGAAGAGCAAGGCCCATTTCTCCGCCAGCACGATTGGCGGAGCGGACCATGCTGCGTTTGACGGTGCGCGCAAGAAGCGCGCTTCGCAGGCAAAAAGCCGCGTCGGCCTTTTGATCTTCGGCTTCGTCTGCTTTTACGGCGTCATCGGCGGTCGTCTGGTGCAATATGGTCTGGCCCAGCAGGAAACAGTTTCCAGCATCGCGCCTGCCGACAGGCTGATGGCCTCGCGTCCCGACCTTCTGGACCGCAACGGCGAAGTGCTCGCCACCGATATCCGCACCGTGTCGCTCTTTGCCGAACCGCATCGCATCGTTGATGTCGACGAGGCAATCGAGAAGCTGCGCACGGTTCTTCCCGATCTCGATACGCGCGGCACCTATCAGAAGCTGACCTCCAGTTCACGCTTCCAGTGGCTGCGCCGTCAGTTGACGCCGAAGCAGCAAAGCCAGATTTTGGCGCTCGGCATTCCCGGCATCGGCTTTCGCCCTGAGAAACGTCGCTTCTATCCCGGTGGCCCGACAGCGGCGCACGTCATCGGCCATGTCAATATCGATAACCGCGGCGTTGCCGGCATGGAGCGTTATCTCGACAGTCAGGGCCTTGCGGATCTGACCGCACTTGGCATGACGTCCGATCAGCCGCTGGAGCCGGTGAAGCTTTCCATCGATCTGCGCGTCCAGGCCATCGTGCGCGAAGTGGTGGTCAACGCCATCCAGAAATTCCAGGCGATCGGCGCGGGTGCTGTCGTCATCAATGTGCATACGGGCGAAATCCTCGCCATGGCATCACTGCCGGATTACGATCCCAACAATCCGGCGGAAGGCGCCAAGGAAGGCTGGCTGAACCGCATGTCGAACGGTACGTTCGAAATGGGCTCGACCTTCAAATCCTTCACCATCGCCATGGGCCTGGACGAGGGCGGCATCAACTTGGGGTCCACCTTCGATGCCCGCTTCCCGATCCGCATCGGTGGCTTCACCATCAAGGATTTCCACGGCAAAGGCCGCGTGCTTTCCGTGCCTGAAATCTTCCAGTATTCGTCCAACATCGGCACGGCGAAAATCGCCGATACGGTCGGTACGGAAGGGCATAAGGAGTTTCTGACGCGTCTTGGCCTGTTGTCCAAAATGCAGACGGAGCTTCCGGAAGTGGCAATGCCGACGCAGCCGCGCCAGTGGAAGAAGATCAACTCCATCACGATCTCCTTCGGTCACGGTGTTTCGACGACCCCGCTGCAAACGGCAATTGCCGGTGCGGCACTCGTCAATGGCGGCAAGCTGATCGAGCCAACCTTCCTGCCGCGCACTGTCGAACAGGCCGATCTCGTCGCCAAGCAGGTCATCAAGCCCACCACTAGCCGTGACATGCGCTTCCTGTTCGAGTGGAATGGCGTCAACGGCTCAGGCCGTAACGCCCGTGTCGAAGGCTTCAACGTGGGTGGCAAGACGGGTACTGCCGACAAGGTGGTCAATGGCCGCTACGTGCATGACAAGAACTTCAACGCCTTCCTCTCGGCTTTCCCGATGGAGAAGCCAGAATATGTCGTGCTTTCCTTCATCGACGAACCGAAGACGGACAAGGGCAATGGTGCGGCACTTGCAGGCTCTTCCGCGGCTCCGATGGTGCATGACATCATCGCCCGCTCTGCCGCGATCCTCGGCGTGAAGCCGAAGTTCGGTAAGGATGGCTCGGCCTTGCTCGTGTCTTATTGATTGGTACAGCTTATGATGGACCGGCGATTCGCGTCGGGGGGACATGACGGACACATCAATGAATTTGCGAGATCTATCGGGACAGTCGTTTCCGGAACTGAATGAATTGCTTCGCGCAGATGCCGGAGCGCTGACCATCACCTCGATCACGGCTGATAGCCGCAAGGTCGAGCCGGGCGCGCTCTTCGTTGCCGTTGCAGGCAATAAGGCGGACGGCACGAGTTTCGTACAGGATGCCGTCGCCAAGGGTGCGGCCGCGGTCGTGACCGGCCAGCCTGTATCCGCAGACGTACCGGTTCTCGTCGTTTCCGATCCGAGATTGTATCTCGCGCTCGCTGCCGCCCGCTTTTACGGAAAACAGCCGGAAACCATGGTTGCCGTGACCGGTACGGCTGGCAAGACTTCCGTTGCATCCTTCACCCGCCAGATTTGGGCTTTTGCCGGCCATCCCGCAGCACAGATCGGCACCACCGGCGTTATTGCGCCTGGCCGTGAGGAGTACGGCTCGCTCACCACGCCCGATCCTGTTTCGTTGCATGCGCTTCTGGCAGAACTCGCCGCAGAAGGCGTGACGCATGCGGCCATGGAGGCGTCGAGCCATGGTCTCGACCAGCGCCGTCTCGACGGCGTCAAGCTCTCGGCTGCCGGTTTCACCAATCTCGGCCGCGATCATATGGACTACCATCCGACCGTCGAGGACTACATGGCCGCCAAGATGCGGCTCTTCGATACTCTTCTTCCGAAGGGCTCTCCGGTCGTCATCTTTGCCGACGACCCATGGTCTGCGCAGGCAATAGAGGTCGCGACCAAAGCCGGTCACGACGTGCGCACCGTGGGTCGAAAGGGTGACTATCTGGCGCTGAAGCGTGTAGAGCACTTTCGCCACAAGCAGATGATCGAAGTGCATCACGAAGGCGCAATTCACGAAGTGGATATTCCGCTCGCCGGCGACTTCCAGGTGGCCAATGCTCTCGTTTCAGCGGGTCTTGCCATGTCCACCGGTGTGCCTGTGGCGGTAGCCATGAAAGCGCTGGAAAAGCTGATTGGCGCTGCCGGTCGTCTGGAACTGGTAGGGCAGACGAAGAACGGCGCGTTGGCTTACGTGGATTATGCTCACAAGCCGGACGCGCTGGAGAACGTTCTGACCTCCGTGCGTCCTTTCACCTCGGGTCGCATCATTACTGTTTTCGGCTGCGGCGGCGACCGTGACAAGGGCAAGCGTCCGATCATGGGCGAGGTCGCCACACGGCTTTCGGACGTTGTCATCGTCACAGACGACAACCCGCGTTCGGAGGAGCCCGCCACCATTCGATCCGAGATCATGGCGGCGGCACAGGGCGCACTGGAGATCGCAGACCGCGCAGAGGCGATCCGCCATGCCGTGTCGATGCTGGGGAATGGAGACACATTGATCGTTGCGGGCAAGGGGCACGAGGAAGGTCAGATCATCGGCGGCGTGACGCTGCCGTTTTCCGACCATGAACAGGTGCGTTCGGCGCTGGAAGGATTGAAGATTTGAACTGGTTATGGACAGTTGCGGACATGATCGCCATTACGGCTGGTCGTCCGGTCGGCAATCTGCCGCAAGGCATTACGGGAATTTCCATCGACAGCCGCACGGTGCAGCAGGGCGAAGCCTTCTTCGCCATCAAGGGCGATCGTGTCGATGGTCATGATTATGCAAGTTTCGCGGTTGCCAATGGCGCGAGCCTGATGGTCGTTGCCGAGGCAAAGCTGCCAGCGCTAGGTCGTTTGACCGTGCCGATGATCGTTGTCGACGACGTGCTCAGCGCACTGGTCAAGCTCGGTATCGCCGCGCGCGAAAGAACCTCGGCCCGCATCATTGCTGTTACCGGTTCTGTCGGCAAGACGACCACCAAGGAAATGCTGCGGCAGGTGCTGGCGCCATCGGGCAAGGTTCATGCGGCGGTGTCGTCCTTCAACAATCACTGGGGTGTGCCGCTGACGCTAGCGCGTATGCCGGCCGATACCGAATTCGGCGTGTTCGAGGTGGGCATGAACCACCCCAACGAAATCCGTCCGCTGGTCAAGCAGGTGAAACCGCATCTGGCGATCATCACCACCATTGCGGCAGCACATCTTGGCAACTTCAATAGCCTCGAAGAGATTGCCGATGCGAAGGCGGAAATTTTCGAGGGCGTGGTGCCGGGCGGCGCCGTCATTCTCAACCGAGACAATGCGCAGTTCGAGCGGTTGGAAGCTACCGCGATCAATGTCGGCATCGAACATATTCTAACGTTCGGCCAGCATGCCAAGGCCGATTTTCGTCTGGCAGATTTCGAAAGCACGCCGAACGGATCGACCATTTGGGCCATCATCAATGGCGAAACGAGCGAGCTCAATATCGCTATTCCGGGTCGTCACATCGCTGAAAACGCCATGGCGGCGCTCGGTGCCGTGGCTGTCACGGGCGCCAATCTCGACCGCGCATTCCAGGCGCTTGGCGCTCTGAAGCCGGTCAAGGGCAGGGGAGAGCGGCATCGCCGTTCCATCGGTGACGGCTCATTCCTGCTGATCGACGAAAGCTATAATGCCAACCCTGCTTCCATGCGTGCGGCAATTGCGCTTCTGGCGCAGGCCGAGGTGCACGGGAATGGGCGGCGCATCGTGGTTCTCGGCGATATGCTGGAAATGGGCGAGTTCGCCGCCGAGGTCCATGAAGATCTGTCGAGCCCGATCTTGTCTGCCGGTATCGAACATGTGTGGCTTGCGGGAGAATCGATGGCGTATCTGCGCGATGCGCTGCCGGAAAGCGTCAATGTCTCCTGGTTTCCAACAACAGGTGAACTGGCGGAGTTCGTGCTGAAATGGGTGCAGCCGGGCGACGTGGTGATGATAAAATCGTCACTTGGCATCGGTTTCGGCAAGATTGTGTCGGCTCTTCTTGACAAGTATCCGGCATTCCCCGAGACGGAGCGCCAGAATTAGGAAGCCTGAAAGGCCGAAATTTTCGGCTTTTTGCGCTCGATACGGAAACAAGAACCTCGAAGCGGTGCTGGTCATCCTCCCGCCCGCCGCTTCGACCGCCTTTCGAAAGGGCAAACATGCTGATCTGGCTCGTTGAACTGTCGGACAAAATTCAAATCTTCAACCTGTTTAGGTACATCACGTTCCGGGCAGGTGCCGCGCTCTTCACCTCCGCTCTCATCGTTTTCCTGTTCGGACCGGCCATCATCAATTCGCTGCGCATTCGCCAGGGCAAGGGTCAGCCAATCCGTGCCGACGGCCCGCAGACGCACTTCAAGAAGGCCGGCACGCCGACCATGGGCGGCTTGATGATCCTCGCCGGCATTCTCGGCGGATCGCTACTTTGGGGCGATCTGTCGAATGTCTATGTCGTTGCGGTTCTTCTTGTGACGCTTGGCTTCGGCGCGATCGGCTTTTACGATGACTACCTGAAGGTGACCAAGCAGAGCGACAAAGGCTTTTCGGGCAAGGCGCGTCTTGGCATCGAATTCGTTATCGCTGCGATTGCCACCTTCTTCATGATGCAGATTGCGCTGGCCACAGCCCCGCATGGCGGAACACTTGGAAGCTCGGTCGCGTTTCCGTTCTTCAAGGAATTCGTGATCAATCTTGGCTACTTCTTCGTTCTCTTCGGCGCCTTCGTCATCGTCGCGGCGGGTAACGCGGTGAACCTGACGGACGGTCTCGATGGTCTTGCCATCGTGCCGGTGATGATTGCTGCGGCGACCTTCGGCGTGATTTCCTATCTCGTCGGCAATGCCATCTTCGCCAATTATCTGCAGATCAACTTCGTGCCGGGAACGGGTGAGCTTGCGGTGATCGTCGGCGCTGTCATCGGTGCCGGTCTCGGCTTCCTCTGGTTCAATGCGCCGCCTGCCGCGATCTTCATGGGCGACACTGGCTCGCTCGCACTCGGTGGTCTGATTGGCTCGATTGCCGTTGCCGTCAAGCATGAGATCGTCATGGTCATCGTCGGCGGTCTCTTCGTGATGGAAACGCTCTCCGTCATCATCCAGGTGTTCTGGTTCAAGCGCACTGGACGTCGTGTTTTTCTCATGGCGCCGATCCACCACCATTTTGAAAAGAAGGGCTGGACGGAAAGCCAGGTTGTTATCCGCTTCTGGATCATCTCCGTCGGTCTTGCCATGCTCGGTCTCGCTACACTGAAGCTGAGGTAAGCGATGATCCCGGTCACATCTTTCGCGGATAAGAAGGTTGCTCTCTTCGGTCTCGGCGGTTCGGGCCTTGCGACCGCCAGAGCGCTGGTTGCTGGCGGCGCCGATGTCGTTGCTTTCGACGACAACCCGGACAGCGTCGCGAAGGCTGCGAGTGAGGGTATCGCGACCGCCGATCTGCGCACGCTCGATTGGTCGAAGCTTGCCGCTTTCGTTCTCGCGCCGGGCGTGCCGCTGACCCATCCGAAGCCACACTGGTCGGTCGATCTTGCCAAGGCTGCTGGTGTGGACGTGATCGGTGATATCGAGCTCTTCGTGCGAGAGCGCCGAGCGCATGCGCCGGATTGCCCCGTCATTGCCATTACCGGCACCAATGGCAAATCCACAACCACGGCCCTGATTGCCCATATTCTGAAATCCGCTGGCCGCGATACGCAGCTTGGCGGCAATATCGGCACAGCCGTTCTCAGCCTCGATCCACCGAAAGCTGAACGGTTCTACGTGGTCGAATGCTCCTCCTATCAGATCGATCTCGCTCCGACGTTGAACCCATCGGCCGGGATATTGCTCAACCTGACGCCCGATCACCTCGATCGCCACGGCACGATGCAGCATTATGCCGACGTCAAAGAGCGTCTCGTTGCAGGAAGCGATGCGGCTATTGTCGGAGTCGACGATAGCTATTGCACCTTGATTGCCGATCGTATCGAACGCGCTGGCGTGAAAGTCAGCCGGATCTCGAAGCGCAGTGTGGTGGCCAATGGGCTTTACGCCGAAGGCAGCCGGATCATGAAAGCCGAGGGCGGTACGTCGTCTCTGCTTGTCGATCTGGACGGCATCCAGACGCTTCGCGGTAGCCACAATGCTCAGAACGCTGCCGCTGCCATTGCGGCTTGCATTGCAGTCGGCGTCTCCGAGGACGAGGTGAGGTCGGGGTTGAAGTCCTTCCCCGGTCTGAAGCACCGCATGCAGCCCGTCGGACGGCGTGGCAACGTCACCTTCATCAATGATAGCAAGGCGACCAATGCGGATGCATCTGCGCCCGCGCTTTCGAGCTATGACCGCATCTACTGGATTGCCGGCGGTTTGCCGAAGGCAGGCGGTATCGCCAGCCTTTCACCATTGTTCTCGCGTATCGCCAAGGCCTATCTCATCGGCGAGGCGGCAGCCGAGTTTGCCGCGACGCTGGGTGAAGCCGTACCTTATGAAATTTCAGGCACGCTGGACAAAGCGGTCGCGCATGCGGCTGCCGAAGCCACGGCAGATGGTCAGAGCGGCAATGTCGTGATGCTATCTCCGGCTTGCGCAAGCTTCGATCAATATAAGAATTTTGAAATACGGGGTGATTCGTTCGTTTCGCACGTCGCTGCACTCGATGGTGTGACGATGCTGGTGGAAGTGCAAAAGGAGCACTGAAGATATGGTAAGCCGTACTGACCGTGGTCCAGTCGCGGAGTGGTTCTGGACAATTGACCGCTTCTTCCTGGCCGCCTTCATTGCTCTCATCGGCATTGGTCTGATGCTGTCCTTTGCCGCGTCGCCGGCGGTGGCAGAGCGCATCGGCCTCAACAGCTTCTTCTTCGTCGAGCGCCAGGCGATGTTCATCGTCCCGTCGCTGGCGATCATGATCGGTCTGTCCTTTCTTTCGCCGCGGCAGGTTCGCCGCGTGGCTATCGTGCTATTGATCGTATCGCTCCTGATGATGATCTTCGCGCTGTTCTTCGGCATCGAGGTGAAGGGTGCGCGCCGCTGGATTTCGATCGGCAGCTTTTCCATCCAGCCATCCGAATTCATGAAGCCAGCCTTTGTCATCGTTTGCGCCTGGCTTTTTGCCGAGCGTGCGCGCCATCCCGAAATTCCAGGCAACCTCTTCGCCATCATCACTTTCGGCATTGTCGCGGCGCTTTTGATCGCCCAGCCGGACTTTGGTCAGACGATTCTGACATCCGTTGTCTGGGGTGGGATGTTCTTCATGGCCGGTGTGCCGTGGTTTTGGATCATCATGCTCGGTGGTCTGGGTGTTGGTGGCATCGTCACTGCCTATCTGACGCTACCGCACGTGGCCGGTCGTATTGACCGCTTCTGGACAGGCGAGGGTGACACGTTCCAGGTGGATACCGCGCGAGAGGCGATCATTCGCGGCGACTGGTTCGGCCAGGGCCCGGGCGAGGGCATCGTTAAGCGAATCATTCCTGACAGCCATACCGACTTCATCTTCTCCGTGGCTGCGGAAGAATTCGGCATCGTCTTCTGCATGGCGTTGGTTGCGATCTTCGCGTTCATCGTTCTGCGTGGCCTCAGCCATGCCTTCAAGGAGAAGGACGATTTCGTCCGTTTTGCGGTTGCAGGCCTCGTTCTACAGATCGGCATCCAGTCGATGATCAATATCGGCGTCAATCTCGAACTCATGCCAGCCAAGGGCATGACGCTGCCGCTGATTTCCTATGGTGGTTCTTCGATGATGGCGATCTGCGTGACCGCCGGTTTCCTGCTGGCACTCACACGACACAGACCCGAGAAGCGCGCACAGGAGCGCAGCTTCTTCCGCGTGGGCGCGGGTCTTCCTGCGGAGTAAAGAATTATGACGAAGGGTATTGTTATGCTTGCCGCCGGTGGAACCGGCGGCCATGTTTTTCCGGCAGAAGCGTTGGCATACGAGTTAAAGGCACGCGGTTATTCCGTGCACTTGGTGACTGACAGCCGTGCCGAGCGCTATGCGGGCAAGTTTCCCGCCGAGGAAATTCATGTCGTGCCATCAGCGACGATTGGCTCGAAGAACCCGATCCGTGTGATCAAGGCGCTGGCCACGCTCTGGACGGGTCTTCGCTCTGCGCGCAAACTGATGACTCGACTTAAGCCTGTTGCCGTTGTCGGCTTCGGTGGTTATCCCACGGTTCCGCCGCTTTTGGCATCCACCGGCATGGGCGTACCGTCGCTGCTGCATGAACAGAATGCGGTCATGGGCCGCGCCAACAAGGCGCTGGCAAAGCGGGTTAAGGCGATCGCCGGCGGCTTTTTGCCGGAAAACAAGGGCGAGTATGGCGACAAGATCGTCATGACGGGGAACCCTGTTCGTCCAGCCGTCCTGTCTGCTGCGCATGTTGCCTACACGCCATCCAATTCGGGCGAACAGTTCAATCTCGTCGTTTTTGGCGGAAGCCAGGGGGCGCAGTTTTTCTCCGCAGCTGTTCCTGCTGCCATCTGCCTCCTTCCTAATGATCTGCGCAGCCGCATCACGCTGACCCAGCAGGCGCGGGTCGAGGATAAGGACAGCGTTGTCGAATCCTACAAGAAGCTTGGTGTGAGGGCGGATGTCTCGCCATTCTTCGGCGATATGGCCAAGCGTATTGCTCAAGCCGATCTGGTGATCAGCCGCTCAGGCGCTTCGACCGTCTCGGAGCTTTCGGTGATCGGTCGGCCGTCCGTTCTCGTTCCTTATCCGCATGCGCTCGATCACGATCAGGCGGCCAATGCGGCGGCTCTTTCCGCCGCCGGCGGTGCCAGCGTCATCAAGCAGGCTGATCTCTCACCGAATGCGCTCTCGGCGCTTTTGGCTGACGCGATGAACGACCCGGCTCGACTGGAGAAGACGGCTGCTGCCGCCAAGGCCACCGGCAAGCCGGACGCGGCCAAGCGCCTCGCCGATCTCGTGGAGGCGATTGCCGCCGGGGAAAGCGTTCAGCAATTCAAATCGAAGAATGAAGGAGTGCATCCATGAAGATGCCGAAAGCCATCGGTCTTGTCCATTTCATCGGAATTGGCGGCATCGGCATGAGCGGCATTGCCGAGGTGCTGCACAATCTTGGCCATCGCGTTCAAGGTTCCGATCAGGCAGACAGTGCCAATGTGCAGCGTCTGCGCGAGAAGGGTATTGAGGTTTTTGTCGGTCACAAGGCTGAAAACCTTGGCGACGCGGAAGTGGTGGTGGTTTCGACCGCCATCAAGAAGAACAACCCCGAACTGGTCTCCGCACGCGAAAAACATCTGCCCATCGTTCGCCGTGCGGAAATGCTGGCCGAGCTGATGCGTTTCCGCAATGCGATTGCTATCGGCGGTACGCATGGCAAGACCACGACGACGTCCATGGTGGCGACGCTGCTGGAAGCTGGCAATCTCGATCCGACCGTCATCAATGGTGGTATCATTAACGCCTATGGCACCAATGCCCGCATGGGCGAGGGTGAATGGATGGTGGTCGAGGCCGACGAATCCGACGGTACCTTTCTGAAGCTGCCCGCAGATGTTGCGGTGGTCACCAATATCGACCCGGAACATCTCGACCATTACGGCAATTTCGACGCCGTGCGTCAGGCCTTCCGCCAGTTCGTGGAAAACGTGCCTTTCTATGGGTTCGGGGTCATGTGCCTCGACCATCCAGAGGTGCAGACGCTGGTCGGCAAGATCGAGGATCGCAAGGTCATCACCTATGGTGAGAACCCACAGGCGGATGTTCGCTTTTCCAATGTTCGTATCGATGGTACCAAGTCTGTCTTCGATGTCGAAATCCGTCGCCGCCGCACGGGCAAGGTATTTTCCTTCAAGGATCTCGTGCTGCCGATGCCCGGCCGTCACAATGTCTCGAACGCTACAGCTGCGATTGCAGTCGCCAACCGGCTCGGCATTTCGGAAGCGGACATCAAGAAGGGGCTTGGTTCTTTCGGCGGCGTCAAACGCCGCTTTACGCTGACGGGTGAATCCAACGGCGTGCAGGTTTTCGACGATTACGGTCATCACCCCGTGGAAATCAAGGCCGTGTTGAAAGCTGCGCGCGAGGCCTGCAAAGGTCGCATTATCGCCGTCCATCAGCCGCACCGCTTCACGCGCCTGTCGAGCTTGTTTGAGGATTTCGCCCATTGCTTCAACGATGCGGACACGATTCTTCTTGCTCCGGTCTATGCAGCAGGTGAAGATGCCATCGAAGGTGTCAACTCCGAGACGCTGGTTTCTGCCATCAAGGCAGCAGGCCATCGCGACGCCCGTCATCTTGCCTCGCGCGACGATCTGGCAAAGACAGTTGCAGCCATTGCGAATCCGGGTGATTTCGTGGTTCTCTTGGGCGCTGGTAATATTACGCAGTGGGCAGCGGCGCTGCCGTCAGAATTGGATAGCATTTCAGGAAAGTCTGCATGAGACAGGTGGATGGGGTAAAGTTGCTGGAAAGGCTCGGCGACGGAGTAAAGGAACTAAGAGGACGTGTGACGCCGGACTCGCCAATGGACCGCGTGACGTGGTTCAGGGCCGGTGGTCTTGCGGAACTGATGTTCCAGCCCCACGACACGGATGATCTCATCACCTTCCTCAAGCTTCTGCCCGAGGATGTTCCGCTGACCGTGGTTGGCGTTGGCTCCAACCTGCTGGTGCGTGACGGCGGCATTCCGGGCGTCGTCGTGCGTTTGTCTGCCAAGGGTTTTGGTCAGGTCGAGCTTGCTGGCGAAAATCGTATCAAGGCGGGTGCTATCTGCCCGGACAAGCATATCGCAGCCATGGCGATGGATAACGGCATAGGCGGCTTCCACTTCTACTATGGTATTCCGGGCTCCATCGGCGGCGCGCTGCGCATGAACGCCGGCGCCAATGGTGGCGAAACCCGAGACCGTGTCGTGGAAGTCTATGCTTTGGACCGCAACGGCAACAGCCATGTGCTGTCCAATGCCGATATGCAGTATAGCTACCGGCATTCAGGTGCCGATAAAGATCTGATCTTCACGGGCGCACTTTTCGAGGGTTATCCGGAAGACCGTGCAAAGATCCGTGCCGATATGGACGCTGTGCGTCATCACCGTGAGACTGTTCAGCCGATCCGCGAACAGACCGGTGGTTCGACCTTCAAGAATCCGGAAGGTCACTCCGCCTGGGAGTTGATCGATGAGGCGGGTGGTCGCGGCATGGTGATCGGCGGCGCGCAGATGTCGTCTCTGCATTGCAACTTCATGATCAATACCGGCCACGCGACGGGCTACGATCTCGAATATCTCGGTGAAGCCGTGCGCAAGCGCGTGTTCGAGAAATCCGGCATTCGTCTGGAATGGGAAATAAAGCGCCTTGGCCTTTTCATGCCGGGCCGCGAAGTCGAGCCCTTTCTCGGCGCATAAGCGCATTCAGTAAGCTAATAAAAAAGCCCGCGAAGTCAGAAACTTCGCGGGCTTTTTTATTAGCTTGATTCAGGCTTCAAGCGGCGCATCGGGAATGGTGCGCCGCCATTGTCGGGATCGCTTACACTTCGTCCTTGCCTGAGGCAAGGATGCAGACCAGCGTGATCACGGCAGCGATGCCGAGATAATAGCCGACGGCGGCCATGCCGTAATTCGTCTGCAGCCACGTCGCGATGTAAGGTGCGAGAGAGGCGCCGACGATGCCTGCGAAGTTGAAGGTCAGCGACGCGCCGGTGTAGCGCACGCTGGTGGGGAAGGGGGCAGCCAATGCCGCGCCGATCAGCGCGTAGGTCATGCCCATCAGCGCCATGGCCGAGGCCGCGAAGATTGCGACACCTGTTTCGCCGCCGCCCAGAAGAACCGGAAGCAGGAAGGAGAAGGCGGCGATCAAGACCGTGATGACGATCAGCGACAGGCGACGACCGACCTTGTCGCCGACGATGCCCGTCAGCGGGATGAAGATGCCGAAGACGACGGCACTGAGGATCTGGATTTCCAGCGCGTCGAGGAAGGGGATCTTCAGGACCTTGACGTTGTAGGACAGCAGCCAGGCGGTCGCGATGTAGAACAGCACGAACGTGACGAGCGCTACAAAGGTGCCGAGGAACAGGCTGCGCTTGTACTTGGTGAAGATTTCCTTGGCTGGAACGGCAACGCGCTCATGCTTGTCGATTGCTTTCTGGAACGCAGGCGTTTCCGAAATGGAGAAACGGACCCACAGACCAACCGCGATCAGCAGCGTCGAGGCGACGAAGGGAATACGCCAGCCCCACGAGATGAGCGCTTCATTCGACATGACGTGCAGCAGCAGCCAGAAGATACCCGAGGAGAGGAAGAGACCAACCGGTGCGCCGAGCTGCGGGAACATGGCGTACCAGTTGCGTTTGCCAGGAGGCGCATTTTCCGTTGCCAGAAGAACGGCGCCGCCCCATTCGCCACCAAGTCCAAAGCCCTGGCCGAAACGGCAAAGGGCTAGCAGCAGAGGAGCGAAAACGCCTGCTGTTTCATAGGACGGCAAAAGACCGATCACGACAGTAGAGATACCCATCGTCAGCAGGGCTGCGACAAGCGTCGTCTTGCGGCCCACGCGGTCGCCGTAGTGACCAAACACCAGTGCGCCGAGTGGACGGGCAAAGAAGGCGATCGAGAAGGTGGCGAAGGATGCAAGCAAAGCCGTCATCGGATCGCTGTTGGGGAAGAACAGCGTCGGAAACACGAGCACGGCGGCGGTCGCATAAACGTAGAAATCGAAGAATTCGATGGTCGTACCGACCAGGCTGGCAGTGAGAACTCGTGCAGGCGAATTTGTCTTTACATCGTTCGGCGTGGCAGCTGTCGGCGATACAGGAGATATCGCGTCAGTCATGGTATTGGTTCCATTGTTAAGTAAGACTTATGACCTTGGAGGAGGCTGCCGTTGCGTTAACGCAATTTTCGATCCTTTGGAACGACTAAAGCGCAATAAGCTGTAAAAAATCACGAGAATTTCAGGTGTTTTTGGACTTCGAGGTGACGAGCGCTCAATGCGCGGTCTCTTTTTTGCCGCTCAGCGCGTGTGCCTTAAGGTTCTAAAATCCCTGGGGACAATTGGGCGATCTTAACGAATCGATCTTGCTTTTGATGCCGATGCTCGAACTCCGCGCAATGGATTTATTTGATACGGCTGAAATTCTGAATCTTGCATCGACCGCAACACTCTGATTCCAAGGAAGGAATCCGTGCCTCATGTGATTCTTTAACAAAAATCGCACCAATGGCCGCTTCGGTTAAGGAAAGTAAACGCTTCGTTAACCTTAATGACGTTTAAGTGTCTCGTACGGGTCGGGCGAGAGAATCGCGAACCATTCCGGTTCCGGTGCCTCGTCTGGAATTTCAGGTGTCAGAGGTTTTTATGAGCGGCAAGCACGTAGCTGTTCTTATGGGTGGGTTTTCTTCGGAGCGGCCGGTCAGCCTCTCGTCGGGAGAGGCTTGCGCGTCCGCGCTGGAAGGTGAGGGCTATAAGGTCACGCGGGTGGATGTCGATCGCAACGTTGCTGCGGTCCTTGCTGACTTGCGCCCTGACGTCGCATTCAACGCTTTGCATGGTCCCTTTGGGGAAGACGGTACGATCCAGGGTGTTCTGGAATATCTCGAAATTCCATATACCCATTCCGGGGTCGCGGCGTCGTCTCTGGCGATGAACAAGTCGCAGTCCAAGAAGATTGCCGCTGCCGCTGGCATCCCTGTTGCTGCCGAAAAGCTGATGAACCGTTTCGATATCGGCTCCGACCATCCGATGGCGACGCCTTATGTCGTCAAGCCTGTTTGCGAGGGTTCGAGCTTCGGAGTTGTCATCGTCACGGAAGATCAATCCCATCCTCCGCAGGTGCTTGGCTCGACCGACTGGCGTTATGGTGATTCGGTCATGGTCGAACGCTATGTTCATGGCCGCGAACTCACCTGCGGCGTGATGAACGGCGAGGCTTTAGGCGTGACGGAAGTCGTGCCGCTCGGCCATAATTTCTACGATTACGACGCAAAATACGCCAAGGGTGGCTCAAAGCATGTCATCCCGGCAGAAATTTCACCGAATATTTACCAAAGAATCCAATCATTGGCGGTCATGGCGCATCAGGTGATTGGCTGCCGTGGCGTAAGCCGTTCGGATTTTCGCTACGACGACCGTTTCTCAGAAGATGGCGAACTTATCTGGCTGGAGATCAATACTCAGCCGGGCATGACGCCAACCTCCCTCGTGCCCGAGATGGCGGCTCACCAGGGCCGTTCCTTTGGTGATCTTGTCCGGTGGATGGTGGAGGATGCGTCGTGCTTGCGGTAAAGGGCAAAAAATCGGCAGCTAGAAAGCGTGACCAGCACGCAGCCGCAGGTGTGGATGACCGGCTGGTTCTTCCGCGTCCGCTGCGCCGTGTCTTCCGCTTTTGTGCGAGCCTTGCAACGGGGCGCATTCATATTCCTGCCCATACCGGTACGGTATCGACGCTCGTATTTTTCTCCGCTGTTGGTCTTTACGGCATGTCGCTTGGTGGCCACACGGAGCTTGTTGCTCAAGCAACAACGTCCGCTGCCGGTTTTGCCGTTGAAGACGTCAAGGTATCCGGCAATCTTCAGACATCGGAAATCGAAGTCTTCCAGCTTCTCGGCCTTGATGGCGCAACCTCGCTGATCGCGCTGGACGTCAACGCTGCGCGCAAGAAACTGACCGAACTTCCATGGGTCGACGATGTGGAAGTGCGCAAGGTCTATCCGAAGACGATCGAAGTGCGCCTCAAGGAGCGTCAGGCCTTTGGTATCTGGCAGCACGGCTCGGAGCTGTCGTTGATCGAAAAGAGCGGCAGTGTCATCGCGCCGTTGCGTGACAACAAATATGCAGGTCTGCCGCTGTTCGTTGGCCGCGATGCCGAAACCGGTGCTGCAGGCTTTGTCGATGAGCTTGCGGACTGGCCGGAAATTCGCAACCGCGTTCGCGCCTATGTTCGCGTTGCCGGTCGCCGTTGGGATCTGCACCTCGACAATGGCATCGTGGTGAAGCTGCCGGAAGAGAACGTGCCGAAGGCGCTGCAGCTTCTGGCCCGTCTCGACATGGAGCAGAAAATTCTTTCGCGCGACGTCGCAGCCGTTGATCTGCGTCTTTCCGACCGCACCACGGTGCAGTTGACGGACGGTGCAGCAGAGCGTCGTCAGGCTGCCGTCGAAGCGCGTAGTAAGGCCCTCAAGAAAGCGGAGAAGAACACATGAGCTTGTTCGGTTCTTCCCAGTTCGGTCTTCCGCGCCTGAAGCCATTGTCGTCCAAGCGCAGCCATGTGGTTTCGGTTCTCGATATCGGCTCCACCAAGGTCGTGTGCATGATCGGCCGTCTGACGCCGCGCCAGGAGAGCGAAGTTCTGCCCGGTCGCACGCATAAGGTAGACGTGATCGGCATCGGTCATCAGCGTTCGCGTGGCGTGAAATCCGGCGTGATCGCCGATCTCGACGCGCTTGAAGGCGTCATTCGCTTAGCGGTCGATGCCGCCGAGCGCATGGCAGGCCTCACCGTCGACAGCCTGATCGTCAATGTTTCGGCTGGCCGTCTGGCGAGCGATATCTACACTGCCTCCATCGATCTCGGTGGACAGGAAGTGGAATCGGGCGATCTGCGCAAGGTTTTGATTGCTGCAAGCCAGCAGTCGCTTCGCCAGGACCGTGCTATTCTGCATTCGTTGCCGACGGGCTATTCGCTGGATGGCGAGCGCGGCATTCGCGACCCACTCTCCATGTATGGCGATCTACTGGGTGTGGATATGCACGTCGTTACCGCTGAACGCACGGCGCTGAAGAACCTAGAACTTTGCATCAACCGTGCGCACCTCTCGGTCGAAGGCATTGTTGCAACTCCCTATGCCAGCGGTCTGGCTGCATTGGTGGATGATGAAGTCGAACTCGGCTGCGCTGCTATCGATATGGGCGGCGGCACGACGACGATCTCGGTTTTCGCCGAAGGCCGTCTGGTCCATACCGATGCAATCGGCCTCGGTGGCCACCACGTCACCACCGACCTTGCACGTGGTCTCTCCACGCGTATCGAAGACGCAGAGCGTCTGAAGGTGGTTCACGGTTCGTCGCTTGCCAATGGCGGCGTGGACGATCGCGAGATGATTGCCGTTCCGCCGATCGGCGAGGACGATCGCGATCAGCCATCGCAGGTCTCTAAGGCGCTGGTCAGCCGTATTATCCGCGCTCGTATCGAAGAGACGCTGGAACTCATTCGTGACCGGATCCAGAAGTCCGGTTTCAGCCCCATCGTGGGTAAGCGCGTGGTGCTGACGGGTGGCGCTAGCCAGCTCACCGGTCTGCCGGAAACGGCGCGTCGCATTCTGGCTCGCAACGTGCGCATCGGTCGTCCGATGGGTGTGGCGGGCCTACCGGTTGCGGCCAAGGGCCCGGCCTTTTCCACGGCTTGCGGATTGATGATCTATCCGCAGATCGCGGACATCGAAATTCATGCGGCGCAGAGCGGAATGTTCTCGCCGTTTGGAATGGGCAGCGGGCGGATCGCCCGTGTGGGGCAGTGGCTGAAAGAAAGTTTCTGATCCTTTTCCTGCGTATCACGGAAAAGGAATGAGTGAAGATCGAAGAAATTGGCCAGCGGGGCGTTGCCGGCCATCAAAAGAAGGAATGGTAAAATGACGATACAGCTGCAAAAGCCGGATATCACCGAGCTGAAGCCACGCATCACCGTTTTCGGTGTTGGCGGCGGTGGCGGTAACGCTGTCAACAACATGATCACGGCGGGTCTGCAGGGCGTCGATTTCGTCGTCGCCAACACGGACGCACAGGCGCTCACGATGACGAAGGCCGACCGGGTTATCCAGCTCGGCGTGAACGTCACCGAAGGCCTCGGCGCCGGTTCGCAGCCGGAAGTTGGCCGCGCTGCTGCCGAAGAGTGCATCGATGAAATCATCGATCACCTGAACGGCACTCACATGTGCTTCGTCACCGCCGGCATGGGCGGCGGCACCGGCACGGGTGCGGCTCCGGTCGTTGCACAGGCAGCCCGCAACAAGGGCATCCTGACGGTCGGCGTCGTAACCAAGCCGTTCCATTTCGAAGGTGGACGCCGCATGCGTCTGGCCGAACAGGGTATCGAAGAGCTGCAGAAGTCGGTCGATACGCTGATCGTCATTCCGAACCAGAACCTTTTCCGCATTGCCAATGACAAGACGACCTTTGCCGATGCCTTCGCAATGGCTGACCAGGTTCTCTATTCGGGCGTTGCTTGCATCACCGACCTGATGGTGAAGGAAGGTCTCATCAACCTCGACTTCGCCGACGTTCGCTCGGTCATGCGCGAAATGGGCCGCGCAATGATGGGTACGGGTGAGGCTTCCGGCGAAGGCCGCGCAATGCAGGCTGCGGAAGCGGCGATTGCCAACCCGCTGCTCGACGAAACCTCGATGAAGGGCGCACAGGGCCTCCTGATCTCCATCACCGGTGGTCGCGACCTGACCCTCTTCGAAGTCGACGAAGCTGCAACGCGTATCCGCGAAGAAGTCGATCCGGATGCCAACATCATCCTCGGCGCGACCTTCGACGAAGCGCTCGAAGGCCTCATCCGCGTTTCCGTTGTTGCCACCGGCATCGACCGTGTACCGGGCCAGATGGAGCAGAACATTGCTGAAATGCGTGCAGCCGCAGCTGCCGCAGCAAAGCCCATTATCCGTCCCTCCGCGGCCGTTGCATCCGCACCGGCCGCAGTTCAGCCTGCCCCAGTATCGCAGGCACCAAAGACCGTAGATCCGATTGCTCAGACCATCCGCGCTGCGGAAGTCGATATGGAGCGCGAACTTGCTCTGGCCGCTGCCGAACAGCAGCTGCGCCAGGCACAGGCAGAGGCCGAGTTCCGCCCACAGAGCAAGCTGTTCGCATCTGCTCCGGCCGAAGCGCCGGTCGTTGCTCGCCCCGCAGCACCGGTTCAGGCTGCTCCGGCACCTGTATACCACGCTCCGGAGCAGGTCGCAGCGCCGGCTCCGCGCATGGCACAGCCGCAGGCTCAGGTTTATCATGAACCTGCTCCTGTCGCACGCCAGCCGGAGCCGGTTCGCATGCCAAAGGTCGAGGATTTCCCTCCGGTCGTGAAGGCTGAAATCGATCACCGCGCACAGGTTGCTCATGCAGCGCCTGAAGAGCGTGGCCCGATGGGTCTCTTGAAGCGAATCACAAATTCGCTCGGTCGCCGCGATGAAGAAGATACTGTTCCTTCCGACATGATGGATGCTCCGAGCCTTGCTCCGCAGCAACGCCGTCCGCTGTCTCAGGAAGCCAGCATGTACGCACCGCGTCGGGGCAATCTGGATGATCACGGTCGCCAGATGCCGGCATCGTCCAGCCATCACGATGACGATCAGCTCGAAATTCCGGCCTTCCTACGCCGTCAGTCGAACTGATCGGATTGCCGGTCGGTGAACCGATCAGGCGATTCTACGTTTAGCGAATACCCGGGTTCGAAAGGCCCGGGTATTCGTGTTTCATCCGCTTCGTCAGGGCGAATTTAGATCAATTGTTTCAAATGCTTGCGTCTGTAACAATGCGAAATCAACAGTGATTTGTTATGGCGCTGCACTGTGCGTATGTAAGAACATGGGTTTGGGAAATGACGTCTTTGTGAAGGCAATATTTCCACTCGTTCGACTTCGAACCGAGGCGGTATCGCCGGCTGGTTCACATGAAAAGGCTTAATACGCATGACCATCGGATTGCTCGGTTTTCAGACAACCATCGCCAACCCCGTTCAGCTCAAGGGCATCGGCGTTCACTCGGGCAATCCGGCTTCCATGACGTTTCAGCCGGCGGAAGCCGGAACGGGCATCGTCTTCAGCCGCACGCTGGAGAACGGCACCGTGGTCGATGTGAAGGCCGTTTCTGCCAATGTCGGCAATACCGATCTTTGCACCGTCATCGGCCGTTCGCCGGCACAGTCGGTTGCGACCGTCGAGCATGTCATGGCTGGCATCTACGCCATGGGCATCGACAACCTGATCGTTGAAGTCGACGGTCCGGAAGTGCCGATCATGGATGGTAGCTCCGCACCTTTCATCGAAGCGATCGAGTCGGTTGGTATCAAGAATCTCGGTGTGAAGCGTCGCTACATCCGCGTGATCAAGCCTGTTCGTATTGATGCGGGCGCTTCCTGGGCGGAATTCCGTCCCTATGACGGCACGCGTTTCGAAGTCGAAATCGATTTCGATACGCCGCTTATCGGTCGCCAGACCTGGAAGGGTGACCTGACGGCTGATACATTCAAGAACGAGTTGTCCCGCGCCCGTACCTTCGGCTTCATGCGTGATGTGGAGCGCCTGTGGGCTGCCGGCTACGCGCTCGGCTCGTCGCTCGAAAATTCCGTTGTGATCTCCGACGACCACACGGTCATCAATATGGAAGGCCTGCGTTACGCGAAGGACGAATTCGTCCGTCACAAGACGCTTGATGCCGTTGGCGATCTGGCACTTGCAGGTGCGCAGTTCATCGGTTGCTATCGCTCCTATCGTGGTGGCCACAAGGTCAACGCCAATGCGCTGAAGGCACTGCTCAGCGATCCGACCGCGTATGAGATCGTCGAGGCGCCTGCCGCGCGTCATCCGGTCGTTCGCGCACGTGAGTTTGTCGCCATCAACCAGCCGGAATTTGCCCCCTGGTCCGCGTAAATTCTGCGAGAAACTCGATCTTCACTAAGGGCTGCTCCTCCAGGCAGCCTTTTTTTATTTGCTGCCGACACTTTATTACAGTGTGCCGTTAGCGTTGCAGGTTACGCCACCGGAAGAGCTTGCAAAGCAGACTTCAAGCCATCAGAAAAGTGCTTCGTTCAAGGGGATTAGTAGTGCCGGTGTTTTTCGGTCGCGACGCGTGATTGGCTCTACCGTATGTCGAATACGTCCACCATCGATCACCTGTGCGACGGCGAAAATCTGCTCGAGCAGAACGCTTCCATTTAAAAAGGAAACCCTCTAATAGGAGTTGCACGGGTGGAGATCGGGATTATCGCGTCATGCGCGGTTGCCTGCCATAAAAATGCGTTAATGCGTCATCATTGCGTTGCCCTGCTGGTGCTTTTACGGCTAGAAACGCCTGCAAGAAGCCAAAGCTCTGTGTTGACGCGGGAAGTGGGAACTGTCGAATGAAGCGTGTAGGTTCTGGTGCTATGAATGGAACGATGCGGGTCGGACTCGTGTCGCTGATGCTGCTTGGCGCCGGAACGCTGGTCACTGCCTGCCAGTCCGATCCCGATATCGACATCACCAAACTCGGCGTTGAGAATGATCCGCCGGATGTGCTCTATCGCCAGGCCCTTGCCAATATGAACAAGGGCAACATGACCGAAGCGGGCCGCAAGTTCACAGCGATCGATAAGCAGTATCCTTTCACCGAGTGGGGCCAGAAGGCTCTGGTGATGAACACCTTTATTGCCACCCGCCAGAACAAGAACGAAGCAGCGATCACCTCTGGCCAGCGGTTCCTCAAGCAGTATCCGCGCGCCAAAGACGCCGCCTACGTTCAGTACATGATCGGCCTTGCTTACTCCAAGCAGATTGCCGACGTGACGCAGGACCAACGCGCCGCCCAGCGCACCATCGAGGCGATGAGCAAGGTGGTCAACGATTATCCCGATTCCGAATATGTAGCCGATGCGCAGGCCAAGATCCGCTTTGCGCGTGACCAGCTTGCCGGTCGCGAAATGCAGGTCGGTCGTTATTACCTCGAGCGCAAGGAATATTTGGCCGCGGTGTCGCGCTTCCGCATCGTCGTGGAGCAGTACCAGAACACCAACCAGATCGAAGAGGCGCTGGCGCGTCTTACCGAAGCTTACTACGCCATGGGACTGGTGGATGAAGCCCAGACGGCTGCTGCCGTGCTTGGCAATAACTACCCTGACAGCCAGTGGTATGCCGATTCCTACAAGCTCTTGAAGGGGCAGGGGCTGGAGCCGCGCGAAAATCGCGAATCCTGGATCTCGCGCGCCGGCAAGAAGCTGATCGGAGCCTAAGGCAAGGGCGTCATCCATGCTGGTCCAGCTTTCGATCCGCGACATCGTTCTGATCGAACGGCTCGACCTTGGGTTCGAGGCCGGTCTCTCCGTGCTGACCGGTGAAACCGGCGCTGGTAAATCCATTCTTCTCGACAGCTTGTCGCTTGCTCTTGGCGGCCGCGGCGATGGTGGCCTTGTGCGTCACGGCGAGGAAAAAGGTCAGGTTACGGCCACGTTCGAAGTCGGATTGGATCACCCCGCTCGGCTGCTGTTGCGTGAGAACGGTCTGGACGACGACGGCGATCTGATCTTTCGGCGTGTGCAGTCGGCGGACGGGCGGACCAAGGCCTATGTCAACGATCAGGCCGTATCGGTGCAGATGATGCGCCAGCTCGGACAACATCTCGTTGAAATTCACGGTCAGCATGACGATCGGGCGCTGGTCGATACCAACGCGCATCGTGCGCTTCTTGATGCTTTCGCCGGTCTTGTCGACGAGGTCGTTTCGGTGCAGGGTCTGTACCGTACGTGGAAAGATGCCGAGCGCGGCTTGAAGGTGCATCGCGCCAAGGTCGAGGCGGCGGCGCGTGAGGCCGATTATTTACGGTCATCGGTTGATGAGCTGGAAGCCCTGTCTCCTCGCGATGGTGAGGAGGACGAACTGGCCGAGCGTCGGGCCGTGATGCAGAAGTCCGAACGTATTGCCGGTGATATTGCCGAAGCGAGCGAGTTCCTGAACGGCAACGCATCTCCCGTGCCGATCATCGCCTCGATGATGCGGCGACTTGAGCGCAAGAGCCATGAAGCGCCCGGTCTGCTGGAAGACACGGTGCAGCTGCTGGACGCCGCGCTCGACAATCTGTCCAATGCGCAGATGGAGGTGGAGGCAGCTCTTCGCCGGACCGAATTCGACCCACGCGAGCTGGAGCGGGTTGAAGAGCGTTTGTTTGCGCTTCGTGCGGCGGCTCGCAAATATTCCGTTCCCGTGACCGATCTTCCAGCCCTTGCCGAGCGTATGGTGACGGATCTTGCCGATCTCGATGCGGGCGAAGAAAAGCTTGCGAAACTCGAGGCGCAGCTTGGCGTCGTCAAGGCCGATTTCGACCGGGCGGCATTATCGCTGTCGGAGAAAAGGCGTCATGCTGCGGCGGCGCTCTCCGAAGCCGTCATGGCCGAACTGCCGGCACTAAAGCTGGAGCGGGCGCGCTTCAGCGTAGAGGTGACGAGCGATTCCTCCTCGGCGACGGCTGACGGCATCGACGTTGTGGAATTTCATGTCCAGACCAACCCCGGCACGCGACCCGGTCCGATCATGAAGGTCGCTTCGGGCGGCGAGCTCTCACGCTTCCTGTTGGCGCTCAAAGTTGCCCTTGCCGATCGTGGATCTGCGCCGACGCTGGTGTTCGACGAAATCGATACGGGAGTAGGGGGCGCAGTGGCGGACGCCATCGGTCAGCGTTTGAAACGCTTGTCGAAGACTGTGCAGGTTCTATCCGTCACCCATGCGCCGCAGGTGGCAGCACGCGCTTCCACGCATCTGTTGATCGCCAAGGGACCGGCAGGCGACGGGACCGAGCGCATTGCCACGCGCGTTGCCACCATGCAGCCCGAACATCGCACCGAAGAGATTGCCCGTATGCTTGCCGGTGCTTCTGTGACGGACGAAGCCAGGGCGGCGGCTGCGCGGCTGCTGGCCGCGCAGGATTGAAGCGTTTCCCTTAACAAGAAGATCGAGCTTGCTGGAAACGCTCGGGTTGGTCCTGCCGAGCCGGTTATCTTTGCCGTCAGGCGGCAGGCGCCAGCAGTTCTTTGACCGTGCTTGGCACGACAACCGACTCGAAGGCGGGTTTCGCCAGAAGGTATCCCTGCACCAGAACAACGCCGAGATCGCGAAGGACCGAAAGTTCACCGGCGGTTTCCACACCCTCACAGAGAGGTGTGATATTCAGATCGGCCAGCATATTCAATGTATTGCGAACAATGACGCGTCTGACCGGATCGCGGTCGATCCCGCGGATCATGTCCATGTCGAGCTTGACGATATCGGGCTGGAAATGGGTGAGAAGACCGAGCCCGGAATAGCCGGCACCGAAATCATCGATCGCCGTCATGAACCCGATGTCCCGGTATGTGCGCAAGATATTCAGCACATGCACAGAGTCCAGCTTCTCCGTTTCCGTGAATTCGAAAATGATACGGTTCAGCGGGAAGCCGGTCTTCATAGCGGTTGCGAGCGTCAGGCGGATGCAGGCGCGCGGCTCGTAGACGGCGTTCGGCATGAAGTTGATGGAGAGCTTGGTGGTTTCCGTCGGGTCGAAAAGGCGCGCTGCCAGCTCAATTGCCTTGATGCGACATTGCTGATCGAACCTATATCGGTTGCTGTCATCGACCTGAGACAGGATCGTTCCAGCGCCCTCGCCATTCGGACCACGCACCAGCGCCTCATTGGCAAACACCGAACCGGTGTTGACATCAAATATCGGCTGGAATGCCATCGAGAATGGCAAATCGACCCCCTTGCCCTCGCGGCAACCTTCACAATTTGTCGACATGTCCAACTTTTCTCCATGGTTGTTGCGGAAACCTAGCTGGGTGATGTTAACTATTCGTGTGGAAGGCGCGATATAAACTGTGTTCGAAAGCGTACGGTCGGACGCTTAACTGTCGTCTTGGTGAGACAAAATATTGATCAATCGCCCAAAGGGATCTCTTACGTAGAAACGCGTTACCCCCCAAGGCTCATCGGCAGGCCCATATTCTAGCGCCAGGCCTGCGGCTGTTACCCGTAGAAGTACCTCCTGAAGGTTGTCCACTTCAATCGAGAGATCCGGGACGGGCGTGCCTGATCCGCCTTGGGTTGCGATGCTGATCTGCGGCCTGGCTTCTATTGCCGGTGCGGCGAAGGTCGCGATCCACCCGTGGTCCATTATGAGGTCGAGGCCGAGGATATCGCGATAAAACGCCTGTGCGGTTTTGACATCCGGCGCGGCAATATTGGCGACAATCCTTTTGACGACCATGGTCGCTTCACTCCTTGTCAGCGGCTGGCGGCGACAGCCACGCCTGAGCCGATCATGACGCTGCCTGCAACGCGATTGACACGCTTCACGATGCGTTCGGATCGTAGAAGCTTCCGTGCCCGGACCGCAAGCATCACGTGTCCGCCGATCACCAAGACCTCCACGCCCAGGATGACGGCGGCAAGTACTGCCAAATGATCCACGTTCAGCGACGTGCCGACGATATTGGGCAGGAGGGCCACATAGAACAGCGGCATTTTTGGATTGCCTAGATTGAGTACGAAGCCAGTGAGGAGGATGGAAAGAAGCCCTTGTCTTCCACCCGCTGGCTGAAGCTCCGGCACGACGGCCGGTGCCGTCCACATCTTCACGCCCATCCAGATCAGATAGGCCGCGCCACCATAGCGCAGAACAGTCATGACGACGCCCATCTCCTGCGCGACCAGCGACAGGCCGAAGGCGGCGAGTGTGAGAAAGATCAGGATACCAGCGACGGTGCCTATCCCGTAAGCAATCCCTGATAGCGCGCCATGGGTGATGGTTCGGGCGACGATCGTCATGTTGTCGGGGCCGGGACTGGCTGCAAAGACGAAGAACGCAGCGGCGAAGGCAAGAACAGTCGTCATGTCCATTGGTCAGCTCCGGAACAGATTTATCATCCGGATGTTCAGAGTAGCCGATTCCGGGCCGATGAAAAGGGGCCGGTTTGTCCGCCTCGATAGCCGAACAAGCGCTATCTTTCAGATTCGCGTCTATTCAGATATTCGTTGTGGCATGGCGTTATCGCAAAACCGTTTCACACTTTCGCACGACATGCTCTAAAAGCACTGGCAGATTTCCCCAATGAGGCCGCCATGTCGAACTACCAGACACCTGTCGAAAACCTGACCGAGCTTGAAGCGTCTTCAGAGCTCGCTTTTCTCGCAGCAGAACTGGCGCGGCACGATGCGCTCTATCACGGCAAGGATCAGCCGGAGATTTCAGACGCAGAATATGACGCGCTGAAACGGCGCAACGACGCGATTGAGGCGGCATTTCCTGCATTGGTGCGGGCCGATAGTCCGTCAAAGAAGGTGGGCTTTACGCCCCTGCCAACCTTTGCGCCCATCGTTCACGCGCGCCCGATGCTTTCGCTCGACAATACCTTTTCCGAGGAAGATGTTACGGATTTCGTGGCTTCGGTTTACCGTTTCCTCGGCCGTCTGCCGGATGATTCCATCGCTTTCACGGCCGAGCCTAAAATCGACGGACTTTCCATGTCCATTCGCTATGAGCGTGGAAGACTGACGACGGCGGCCACTCGCGGTGACGGAACGACGGGCGAAAACGTTACTGCCAATATCAGGACGATCAAAGAAGTTCCTAACGAGTTGCCCGCTGGGGCGCCGGACGTCGTAGAGGTGCGCGGTGAGGTCTACATGGCCAAAAGCGACTTCCTGGCTCTGAACGCGCAGATGGAGGCCGAGGGCAAGCAGACCTATGTCAATCCGCGCAACACCGCGTCCGGTTCGCTACGCCAGCTCGATCCGACTGTGACGGCCCGGCGCAAGCTGAGATTTTTCGCTTATGCGTTGGGTGAGGTTTCGAATGGTGGCCAGCCGACCCGTATTGCCGACACACAGCACGGCATCGTTGAGACGTTTCGCAAGTGGGGCTTTCCCGTCAACCCCTTGATGAAGAGATTCACCTCTGCCGCGCAACTGCTTGAGCATTATCATGAAATCGGCATTGCCAGACCGGATCTCGATTATGACATCGATGGCGTGGTCTACAAGGTCGATGAGCTCGATCTGCAAGAGCGCCTCGGGTTTCGCTCCCGGAGCCCTCGCTGGGCGACAGCGCATAAGTTTCCCGCTGAGCAGGCTTTCACAACGGTGGAGGCGATCGACATTCAGGTGGGACGCACAGGTGCGCTGACGCCAGTGGCGCGGCTGACGCCGATCACCGTCGGCGGCGTGGTGGTGACGAATGCGACATTGCACAATGCTGATTACATCGATGGCATCGGCAATAACGGTGAGCGCATCCGCCCACAGGAGCACGATATCCGCATTGGCGACACCGTCATCGTTCAGCGGGCAGGCGATGTCATTCCGCAGGTCCTCGATGTCGTGCTGGAACGTCGCCCCGACGGTCTGAAGCCCTATGAGTTTCCGAAGAAGTGCCCGGTTTGTGGCAGCCACGCGGTGCGTGAGCGCAATGAAAAGACTGGCAAGCTCGATTCGGTGACGCGTTGCACGGGCGGTTTCGTCTGCCGGGCGCAGGCAGTGGAGCATCTGAAGCATTTTGTCTCGCGAAATGCCTTCGATATCGAGGGGCTTGGCACCAAGCAGATCGAGTTTTTCTTCGAGAGTGACGATCCGGCGCTGTCGATCAAGACTGCTGCGGATATCTTTACGCTGAAGGAGCGGCAGGACAAAAGCGCACTGACCAAGCTTGAGAATATCGATGGCTTTGGCAAGGTCAGCGTGAAGAAGCTTTTCGATGCCATTGATGCCAGGCGCGAGATCGATCTGCACCGGTTGATCTTTGCCTTGGGCATTCGCCATGTCGGGGAAACCACCGCAAAGCTTTTGGCCCGAAATTACGGTACTTACGCACATTTCGAAGAATCAATGAAGGATGCTGCGGATATCTCCGGTGATGCATGGAGCGAGCTCAACACGATCGATGGTATCGGCGAGGTCGTGGCACGCGCCATTGTGGAGTTCTACAAGGAGCCGCGCAATCTCGATGTCATCGACCGGCTGATAAAGGAACTGCGCCCGAAGGAGGCGGAGAAACCCACGACGGAGGGAAGCCCGGTGGCTGGCAAGACGATAGTCTTTACCGGGTCGCTGGAGAAATTCACCCGCGATGAGGCCAAGGCGCGGGCCGAAAGCCTCGGCGCCAAGGTGGCGGGATCGGTGTCGAAGAAGACCGATATCGTCGTGGCAGGTCCCGGTGCAGGATCGAAGTTGGATAAGGCACGCGAGCTTGGTGTGCAGACCATGGATGAGGATGAATGGCTGGCTTTGATCGGGGGGTGACTGCAGGGTCGTTTCGCATGTCCCGCTACAATCACTGATTAGCAGCCTACTAAGGCGAGCGGAGTGCGGACGAGACGAGAGGCTGAGCGAATGGTCGCGCGGGATTATTCGCGAATCGATGAAAGATCATCTCCAAGATGGCAAGGGCTGATGAAGAAGGTATGCCGAACAGACACTCTTGATGCTTTTGCTCTACACCCTTAAATTTCGGTTGCTGAGTTAAGCATCAATTCCAAATTGTGCAACCCATCTGTATGTGTCACAGATCTCAGGGGCTACAGCATCGGGCCGATGCGTGGATTAAAGAAGATAGGGCGTCCTTTGTGCGTTTCATAAGAAGCACGGCGTTCTAGGGGCGCAAATGGACATATTTTCTTATAGACTTCTGACCTTGAATGAACTGCAGGACGTGCTTTTTTCCTGGGCGATTCTGTTCGGGTCTGCTGCTTTAAGCGCAACGGTCTTCAAATTCGACTTCAAGCTCAGGCGCCCGCTTTACGCCTTCATCGTTGGCATCGCTGTGCTCGTTTTGGGGATACGATCTGCCTCCATTGTCGCAGTATTTGACGCAATCAAGGGCGGATATCTGACGCAACTGACGCTCGCGCTTTATGGGGTATTGGTTCCGATCGGCATTTTAATGGGGATTTTTTCCGCAGCGCGAAGCAGGGACGCTTATGGCTCCTCCGACAAGTGGGCATATGGACTTATCCCCATCCTCAACTTGGTCATGCTGTTCGCGCCCTCGCAGGAAAACGCTGACAAAACGGGCTTCTTCAGAAGGGCCGGGAAGATCGCAGTCGTCAGCGTCGCCGTAATGCTGATGCTGTCAGGTCATGTGGTGCGGTTGCTAGCCGAAAAGCAGGCTGAAATATCCCAGACGGATATCGATCCCGAATTGCAGAAGAAGATTGTCTTTTATGAGCTTCGTAGCGGCAACATGGCTTCTTATGCTACGCTCATCACGCAGGAGTTGTCCAACTCAAAGGATTATAGTGCTGTCTTCACGAGCAAACATGTGGATGTTGATGAGTTGACAGTCAATTATACTTTTGAAGTCGCGGATAAGGATTATCGGTTCTCGGAAATATGGCGCGATTCCCTGATCAATGATTTATGCGAGGGAAAATCGGGAATCTTGATAGATGCTGGCGCGACGATCAATCAAAAGTATCTTTCCAATGACGGAACGGTATTGGCTGAGCTGAGCCTTGACGCAGCCTCTTGCGATCAGTGGGCGTCGAAGCTGGATAGTAATATGAAGCAGGTCGCCAGATCCATTGATGGAGTAAAGGAAATCAATGGATTGAATTTGAGAGTTCGTGCCGAATATTATGATAAAACATTGAGTATTCGTTATATCGCCAATCAGGTTCCTGAGGAAGGCTGGGAAAATCGTATTTCAGAGAGCTTGTGTAACAACAATGATCTGAGGATCATAATGGGTTTTAATATCAACATTCATACATTTTTTTTCTATGGGGCCAGGCGCGTCGGCGACTTTTCGGTCAACTCTCAGATTTGCGATACGCGATCACAGAAGAGTGTAAGTTCTCAAGGTAAGATATTGTAAGTCGCAATCTCCAGCCAATGCTGGAGATTGCTCCAATTGAACTACCGCAGCCGCGCCATCAAGTAACAATCGGCATATGCGCCGGCTCGGAAGGCGTATTGGCGCATCGTGCCTTCTTTCTCGAAGCCGAACTTTTCATACAGCCGGATAGCGGGCGCGTTGTCGGTGAAGACGTTGAGCTCGATCCGTTTCAAGTCATGCCAGTTATCGGCAGCGTCCAGCAAAGTCTTGATGAAGAGCGTTCCGAGCCCCTTGCCCGTGAAGTCATCATGGATGCCGAGCCCGAGCGATGCCGCGTGTCTTCGACGGCCACGTTGGGCGTGCAGGCCAGCGTTTCCGAGTAGCATTCCATGCCATTCTGCGACGATAACGATATCGGCGTGCGTCAGCGATTCGATATATTGGCGGGTGTGAGCGACGCTCTGGAAGGGCTGGCGCAGCGTGCCGTGGCGCACGCCCGGCATGTTCAGCACCTGTGCCAACGCTTCGGCATCGTCAGGGCGTATGCCGCGGATGGTGACGTCGTCGAATGAAAAATCGGCGGGAGATGGTTCCTGGGACGGCGACATGCTGTTTCCTTTTGGTTGGAAGAGCAGGTGCATCCTCTTGCCCTGCTGCTTCGGCAGGGCTCTGGTGTAAAGATCGCGCGACCTATCGCGCCAATGCTCGACACAGGGCTCCACCGTCCACCGGCGCGCCGGTGGTACCCGTGGAAAGCATCACTGTGTTGGTCTTTGCGATCATGACGGAAGGATGAGGTCACAGGCCAGCCCTGTCAAGACGCCTTCAGAGACTTGCGCCGCAACAGCCGTCCATCGATGGCAACGAGGCCAGCGGCAATCATCGCCATGCCGATGAAATGCTTCGCTGCAAGCTGTTCTCCGAGCGCCAGCGATCCGAGCAGGATGGCGCTGACAGGAATGAGGAAGGTGACGAGCGCAAGATTGGTCGCCCCTGCTGAGGAGAGAATGCGGAAGAAGATCAGATAGGCAAGTGCGGTAGAGAGGAGCGCGATGCCAAACAGCGCCGCCCATGTCTCGCCACTCGGAATGGCGAGCGTCCATGGCCGGTCGATGACCATGGCAAGCGGAAGAAGCAACAGGCTCGAGGCGGAAATCTGGCCGGTGGCCGTGACCAGTGGGCGACGCCTATGATCTTGAAACGCCGTCCGAAAACGCTAGCGAAGGAATAGGATACCGCGGCTCCCAGAATGGCAAGTTGACCCAATAAGCTCGATCTCTCACCGCTGAGTGCAGCGGGGCCGATCAAGGTTGCGACGCCTGCAAAGCCGATGATGACGCCTGCCAGCTTGTTGGCGCTGAGTTTTTCATCTGTGGTCAGCATATGGGCCACAAGCACGGTAAAGAGCGGTGTCGTGGCATTGAGGATGGAGGCGACGCCGCTTGCAATATGCGTCTGGCCCCAGACGATCAGCGAAAAGGGTATGATGTTGTTCAGCAGCCCCATCACGAGGAAGGCGCGGAGAACCTCCGGCTTTCGCGGCAGGCTGTAGCCGAGCACCCGACACACCGTGAGCAGCGCGAGCGCCGCAATAAACACCCGCAGCGTGACGATGGTGATCGGCGGCAGTTCTCTGACCGCTATGCCCACAAAGGAGAAGGAGCCGCCCCAAAGGATGGACAGGGTGACGAGCATTGCCCATTCCGTCGAATTCATGCGGCTATGTACGCTCACCTCGATCATCCCCGTCGCGGTATTGGGGCTTTAAGCTGGGGCGGCTGTGGTTCCCACTCGTTTCTTGCCCGGTGGTTCATTTTCGGGCCATTTTGTTCTATGCCGTTTGCGATATACGGGGAATCACCTCTTGAAAACAATCGCAATCGATTTCGAAACCGCCAATGAAGAGCGTGGTAGCGCTTGCTCGGTTGGGCTCGCCTGGATCGAGGACGGCGCAATCACGCGGGTAGAAGAACGGCTGATCCGGCCGAAAGACATGCGCTTTTCGCCCTTCAATATTGCCGTCCACGGCATTCGTCCAGCAGATGTGGAGGATGCTCCGGAGTTTCCCGAGGTGATGGAAGAGTTTGTCGACGAGTTTCGCGATGCGACGATGATCGCGCATAATGCGGCTTTCGATTTCAGCGTCATGCGCGCCAGCTTCGACAAATATCGGCAGAGTTATCCGTCGCTTTCTTATTTCTGTAGCGTGAAGATGGCGCAGCGCGTCTGGCCGTCGCTACCGTCACACAAGCTCAACATTATCGCGCATCATCTGCAGCTTCGGTTC
The DNA here is from genome assembly GCF_913777885.1 of uncultured Agrobacterium sp. Lineage (NCBI taxonomy): Bacteria > Pseudomonadati > Pseudomonadota > Alphaproteobacteria > Hyphomicrobiales > Rhizobiaceae > Agrobacterium > uncultured Agrobacterium sp. Next base: position 602,627 of record NZ_CAJYTV010000003.1, read on the forward strand.
GTCCACCATAATGCGGCAGAAGACGCCGTTGTCTGCGCCTCTGCGGCTCTTGCGGCGGCGAAGTCCCTCGCAGTTCAGCATGTGCGCGACATTCCAGCAAAGATCGGCATGGTTGCAGGGCGTTTGCACGCTTTGGGCTACGAGCCCTGCACCATGAGAAAACGATAATCCAACGGCTTGTCACCGTCGCGCGCCACCCTATCTGTTGTTGCAGACATGGAGGTAAAGGCGATGGTTTCAAAGAAGTTTCGGGCAATTCTGGTGGCGGGGCTTGTGCTTGCTCCGCTCGGCGCACTGGCGCAGGTGGTGGGCAAGGTCGGCGTGGACTGGACCGGCAACGATATCGTTGTGGAGGCCATTGCCGATCCCAAGGTAAAGGGTGTTACTTGCCACATTACCTATTTCGACCGCGGCGTGATCGACCGGCTAAAAAACGGCAACTGGTTCGAAGACCCTTCCAATAACGCCATTTCGTGCAGCCAGACCGGGCCGGTCGAAGTTGACGATATCGATCTTTCCAAGGGTGGGGAGGAAGTTTTCCGTCAGGGCATGTCGCTCGTGTGGAAGAAAATGGTCGTCAACCGGATTTACGATAAGGCCAATGACGCCCTGATCTATCTGGTCCACACCCGCGAGCTTACCGATGGCTCGGCTAAGATGGCGATCTCGACCGTGCCACTCTATGGGCAGACGGTCACATGGAAGAACGGTAAGCCTTAAGACTTGGGACGTGCGCGGACTGTTCGCACTCAACGAAAAACGGCGGACCCGAAGGCCCGCCGTTTTATGAAATTCGTCAAGACCGGTCGTTAGGCAGCTTCGCGCGACAGTTCGTCGGCGATGACCGTGTCGAGGTTGAGGAAGCAGACCATACTCTTTTCCAGCGCCACGATGCCGCGGCAGAAATTGCGCTGCTCTTCAGGAATGATTTCCGGGGCAGGCTGGAGGTCTTCCGAGCGGATGGTCATCATATCGGATACCTGTTCGACCAGAAGGCCGACCAGTTTGCCGCCAATATCGGTGACGATAATTGCGGAGCGTTCGGACGGTTCGGTCATCTTCATGCCAAGGCGGCAAGCCATGTCGATAACCGGGATAACTGCGCCACGAAGGTTTATGAGGCCGAGAACGTAAGGCGGGGTGTGGGGCATCGGCGTGACTGGCGCCCAACCGCGAATTTCGCGGATCGCCATGATGTCGATGCAGAATTCCTGATCGCCGAGATGGAAGGAAACGATTTCGAGGTATGCGCCGGATTGTTTGATGGCGTTCGACATGGTCGTTGCTTGTCCTGGCGGCTCTCTGGCGGGCCGCTTGTTTGGGAAGATGAATGCGGTGTCCAGTTGAACCCGGTGACATCATGTCGTGCGCTTACGCGGACCGCTGGCGAACATGATGGCAAGAATCGTTTAAACTTTCACTAACGAATACATTCAAACCTCTTGTTACCGAGCTTTGCACTTTGCCTGGCAAGGATATTGCAGTATTGTTTGGCGATGAGCGGATTATCGTCCAACACCGGAAAGTTGCTTCTTGGCGCTGCTGCAACAGCAGCATTTCTTTATGTGTCAGTGGCAACCTTCGACGGCTGGCTGCGGCACGGCACGGACATCTTCATCGCTTCGGTACAAAACGGCATTGCCTGGTGTTTTTGACGGGCCTCTACGCTCATTTCCTTTCTTTCATGGTACTGGGACAAAACAGCGCGGTTTGACTTTCAAGCCGATGTTGATTTGCGCAATGTCGAAGGCTTGGTTATCAAGCGGTTTAGGGCGCTTGGCGCCAATCGAGAGCGGTTCGCGATCATCCGCACCATACTCTCGGACATTGCGTGTGGCATGGTGAGGAAAAAGCATGAAATCGATCCGTCTTGCGCTCTGGGGTGCCGTGGTCGTTCTTTTGGGCGTCATGGGCTGGTTGACTGTTGAATTGACCAAGAGTCGCGAACAGATGGTGGAGGAAGCCTATGGCGTTCCGTTCCAGCTGGTCGCTCAGAACGGCCAGCCGATTACCGAAAAGGCTTTTCAGGGCAAGCCGACAGCGTTGTTTTTTGGTTTTACGCATTGCCCCGAGGTTTGCCCGACAACGCTGTTCGAGTTGAATGGCTGGATGGAAAAGGTGGACCCGACAGGCGACAAGCTGCAAGCCTATTTCGTCTCCGTAGATCCCGAGCGGGACACGCCCGAGGTGATGAACCAATATATTTCCAATGTCTCAAAGCGCATTACCGGTATTACCGGGGCTCCGGACAAGATTGCTGAAACGCTGAAAGGCTATCGCATCTACGCCAAGAAGGTGCCGGTCGATGAGAAGGAGCCGAATGGCGATTATACGATGGATCATACCGCCTCAGTGATCCTGCTTCGGCCCGATGGCTCGTTTGCCGGGACGATTGCCTACGGCGAAAATCCGGATATCGCCGTCCAGAAGCTGCAAAATCTCGTCAAATCCTAAGCGGGCCGCGCAAGAAACTCGCTTCGCTCCATTGGATTGGTGTGTGTTTTGTGGCAAAGGCTGACGCGTCAACCAGCCAGGTTTTGAGAAAGCGTCAGCCGTGAGCGAAATCCGTCTCTATGTCACCACAACCGAAGTTCAGGCAGGCGATGTGCTCGACGTGATGTCTGAGGTTTTCGGCGAGGAAGATATTGCGATTGCGACCACCGAAGTGGATGAGAAGCGCGATATCTGGGAAGCGTCGATCTATATGCTGCGCGAGCAGGAAGAAGAGATCGCGGAGCGCTTTGCGTCCTTGCTACAGGCGTCCTTTCCGCACCTCGTCATCGAGCGCGAAGTCATTCCCGATGTCGACTGGATCGCCAAATCGCTAGAAGGGCTGAAGCCGGTGAGAGCAGGGCGCTTCCTCGTTCACGGGTCGCATGATCGCGACAAGGTTCGACCAAACGATTTGGCCATCGAGATCGAGGCGGGGCAGGCGTTCGGGACCGGACACCACGGCACCACGGCAGGTTGCCTAGAAATGATCGAGGATGTGCTACGCGCCCGTACCATCCGCAATGCGCTCGATCTGGGAACGGGAAGCGGAGTGCTGGCAATCGCTGCCGCGAAAATGCGTAAAGTTCCTGTGCTGGCCACGGACATCGATCCGATCGCGATCCGGGTCGCGAAGGAAAATGCGCGGCTGAACGGCATCGTCTCCGGAATATCTTTCGAGACCGCGCCCGGGTTCCATTCGGACTCCTTTCGCCGGCATGGGCCGTTCGATCTGATTATCGCCAATATCTTGGCGCGTCCTTTGATCAAGATGGCACCGCAGCTCGTTGCGCATCTGGCGCCCGGCGGCACGGTCATCCTGTCCGGTATCTTGAGCACCCAGCGCTGGAAGGTCCTGTCTGCTTATAATGGCATGAAGCTCAGCCATATACGCACGATCTGGCGCAATGGCTGGGTCACGATCCATCTTCGCCGGGATGCCTTCTGAGACACTGAAAAAGGCGACGCTCGCGCGCCGCCTTTTCAATCGGTCCTTCTGACCGAATCCGCGAACCTTGGGAGGAGAGGCTCAAGCGGATAAACGTATTCTTTTCAAATCGGGCTTGGGAGGAGAAGACCCGATTGATGATCAAAATACGTAAGTGGATTTTGCCTTACGACGAAGCTCTTCACGTGTGGTGCCGAAAGCGGCGATCGTGGTCGCGTCGAGATTGAGCATTGCGCTGCTGACATGGCGATCGGCCTGACGCTGGCGGGCCTCAACGACGCGCTCGAATGCTGTGCGAAAGATCGACTTCGACATTGTAGACATCCTTGTTCACGGGCGTTTTGTCGCCCTTTCGATGCTTTGGACCTTAAGCCATACCGGCGTTGCAGGCCATAGACGCTTCGGCATCCTTGCTATGCAATTTTTGCAACGCTCATCCATCTCGGCGTCGAAAATCTTGCTAGTTGCCTACAGTTTGTGCGGATCGGCTGCATTCAAAAGCGCCTGTGCTTAGGTCTGGACGTTCAAGACGCTGCCGGGATATGCTCGGCCACACTGACGATTTAGAAAGCATTCCATGTTTCAGTCCTTCGACAACAAATCCGCTCCACAATTCGGCAAAGCTCGCGTGGAGGCGCTACGCGCGACATTCGATACGCTCGGAATTGATGGTTTTCTTATTCCCCGTGCTGACGAGTATCAGGGTGAATATGTTCCCGAATGCGCCGAGCGGATGGCGTGGCTCAGCGGCTTTACCGGATCTGCCGGCGTGGTGCTGGTGACGCGATCCGAGGCTATCGTATTCGTCGATGGTCGTTACACGACGCAGCTTGTGGCGCAGGTCGATCCATCGGTCTTCACGGGCGGCGACCTTGTTGGTGCGCCTCCCGCACGATGGCTTGCCGACAATGCGTCCGCGGGATTTCGCCTAGGCATCGATCCGTGGCTTCACACGAGCGCCGAGTTGTCGCGTCTTGAAAAAGCGCTGGAGGAGAAGGGGGGCTCGGTGGTCCTGCTTGCTGCCAATCCGCTCGATCCATTGTGGGAAGGGCGTCCAGCGGAGCCTCTCGAGCCGGTGACGATTCAGCCGGATGCTTTTACCGGTACCCCCGCGCGCGACAAGATCGGGGCGGTTGCGGCTGAGGCTAAAGGCCGGAAGGCAGATGCAGTTCTGGTCACCGATCCGTCTTCGATTGCCTGGATATTCAATATTCGCGGCAACGACGTTCCGCACACGCCGCATCCGCTTGCCCGCGCCATTATCCATGCGGACGGCAAGGCTGATCTGTTCCTGGATGAGCGAAAAACGAATGACGAGGTCAAAGACTATCTTCGCGACCTCGGTGAACTTCAGACGCCGGGAGAGATCAAGCCGATGCTTCGCAGCCTTGCGGAGAAAGGCGCGACGATCTTGGTTGACGCTGATGTGGTGCCGGTGGCGCTGACGCGGATCATCAAGGATACGGGAGGCTCGGTCGTAGAGGCCACGGATCCGGTGAAGCTGCCACGGGCCTGCAAGAACGAGGCAGAGCTTGCCGGTTCCACCGCTGCCCATATTCAGGACGGTGCGGCTATGGTCGAGTATCTGGCCTGGCTCGATGCCCAGCAGCCCGGCACTGTGACGGAAATCCAAGCGGTGAAGATGCTGGAGCAGACACGTGCCAAGCTTGGGCAGGCGATGCAGAACCCGCTCAAAGATATTTCCTTCGATACGATTTCCGGTTCCGGCCCGAATGCCGCAATCATTCATTACCGCGTGACCACCGACACGGATCGCACTCTGCAGAATGGCGAGATGTTCCTGGTCGATTCCGGCGCGCAATATATAAACGGCACGACGGATATCACCCGCACTGTCGCCATCGGCTCTGTGCCTGAGGAGCAGAAGCGCTTCTTTACCCTGGTGTTGAAGGGCGTTATTGCCATCAGTGACGCGAAGTTTCCGAAAGGCACGCGCGGTTGCGATCTCGATCCGCTGGCGCGCATTGCATTGTGGAAGGCAGGCGCCGATTACGGCCACGGCACGGGCCATGGCGTCGGCTCCTACCTGTCGGTGCATGAGGGTCCGCAGCGCATCTCGCGCGTATCTCAGCAGGAACTGCTGCCCGGTATGATCCTCTCCAACGAGCCCGGCTACTACAGACCTGGTGCCTTCGGCATTCGTATCGAAAACCTGATCTATGTGCGGGAGGCGCAATCGATCGAAGGTGGCGACCAGCCCATGCTTTCCTTCGAAACGCTGACGTGGTGTCCGATCGACCGCAGGCTAATCGTTGTTTCTTTGCTGACGGAGGACGAGCGCAATTGGCTGAACGACTATCACGCCAAGACGCGGGAAAAGCTGCTGCCGTTGATCAGCGATGAGAGCGTCAAGCAGTGGCTGACGGCTGCGACCGAGGCTTTGTAACGTCACGCTTTTGGCGGCATTTTTAGCTCACGCGAGCTGAAAATGCCGCAACGCCACGACCAATGCCCAGCCAGCAAACAGCATGATCAGTCCGGGAAAGCGTAAACCGACGATCAGGGCCACGATCATGCCGAGTTTCACGTCATAGCCGCCCTCGAAGAAGGCCGGCGCCACAAGCGTGGTCAGAACCGCGACAGGCACGGCGTTTAGTCCGGCCTCCACGCGGGGTGGGATGGATTTCAGCCGCGTCATCAACACGTAGCCGCCAACGCGGGTGAGATAGGTCGCGACAGCGCCGGCAAAGATGATGATCAGCGTCTGAAGATGGAAAAACTCGCTCATGACGTTTGCACCTCACTGTCCGCATTTTTGGTTTTGGCAGGCGGCAGAATAACGGCGATGATGATGCCGGTCATCGCGCCGATGCTCACATGCCATGGCGAGCCGACGAAGTGGAAGGACGCGATCGCGCCGACCGCACTTGCCAGCATGACGGGGTAGAAGCTGTCGCGCTTACGGAAACCGAGAACCATGCCCATGAAATAGATGGGTAGCAGCACATCGAAGCCGAGCGCCTTCGGATCGCCGACAAGATTGCCAAGCGATGCACCGACGACCGTCGAGATCATCCACAGCACATAGACCACTAAGGCGTAGCCCATATAGAGGGCATAACGCACTTGCCCGTGTATTTCCTTCTGCCGGACGGATTCGGCAAATTGCGGGTCGACGAGAAAGAAAAAGCCTATCGCCTTGCGGGCGAAGGACCACTCCGGAACGATGCGAACCATGGCGGCCGAATAGAGTACGTGCCGAAAATTGACGGCGAAGATCGACAGGACCACGAGCCAAGCGGGCAAGTTTTGATTGAAAAGCTCGATGCCGACGAGTTGGCTGGCGCCTGCGTAGATGATGCCGCTCATCAGCGTTGCTTCATAAATGGTTAGGCCATTGTCGATCGCGACGGCGCCAAACAGCGCGCCGAAGGGCAAGACGGCAAGAGCGACGGGAAGGCCAAGGCGGATGCCTGACCTGAAAGGTGACTGGGTCATGGGGAGCCGGTCCTGCACCGGAGAACATTGAATAGCTGTTGACCTACAGCCTTGGCGACACCAGCACAAACAAAAATACGGAATGGCTCGATTGATTTATTTGAAGCTGAAATTAAGCTGACTTGGCTTGGAGCGCGGTCCCGTCTTTTTAGACGCACAAAGCCCAATGCTGTAGGAGATCATCATTGTGGAACTCAAAGTCGATAAACAGCAGAAAGCAGCAATGACCAAGCTCGTTCGGGACTATCTGGTCAGCGAACTCGACGTGGATATCAGCGGGTTGCAAAGCGAAATGCTGGTGGACCACCTTGCGCAGGTAATCGGCCCTCAGTTCTACAATCAGGGTTTAAGGGACGCGCAAGCTGTGATCTTGCGCCGCATGGACGATGCCGCCTCTGACATCGATGTGCTGGAGCAGCCCTTGCATGGCCGCTGACGGCTCAGGCCATCAGAATATCGGTGCTATTGACGACCGCTACACCCTTGGCACGCATGGCTGCAATGGCGGCCTTGATGCCCTCCGGATCGATGCCTCGGCTCGCGTCCTCAATGAAGCGCACCTTAACACCCGGAAGCATGTCGCGCGCATCTAGCGCCGAGAAACTGACGCAGTAATCGGTTGCAAGGCCGCAAATATCGAGAACGGTCACACCCTGGCGGCCAAGATAGTCCGCAAGGCCGGTGGTTGCCCACTTATCGTTATCGCGAAAGGCGGAATAGCTGTCGACGGCAGGGTTCTCGCCCTTTTGCTGGATGAAATCGAAGGCCTGAATATTGAGATCGGGATGAAACTCCGCATCGGTGGTTCCCTGCACGCAATGGTCTGGCCACATGACTTGCGCTTTGCCTGACAGCTCACCCATCTCGAAGGGCTGCGTTCCCGGATGCTGAGATGCAAAGCTGCCGTGGTTGGCCGGATGCCAATCCTGGGAGGCGACGATCAGGTCGTAGCCGCCATTCTCGATCAGAGCATTGGCGATAGGTACGACTTTGTCTCCATCGACAACGGGAAGATTTCCACCCGGGCAAAAACCGTTCTGGATGTCGATCAGTAATAGCGCTTTCATGTGTCTTCCCTGAACGTGTCGGAGCAGGTCGAGCTTAAAGGCTTTCAAGTAAAATGAAAGCCGGTGCCGCCGCTATCGCCCCATTTTCGGCTAAGTCAAAAGATACTGGCTTCTCTAGAAGAGGGGATCCAGACAAAGCCGGTTTGTGCGGCGCTGACAGCCTTGCTCTTTGGTTTCGACGTCCGAAAAAACCGGCGCGAACATCGAATCTTACCTGCATGACCACAGCTCACGCTTCAGGGACAGCGTTTTCAGGGGACTCGTAAAGACTTTGGTTACCATAATTCGGCATGCTTCGGACCTGTTCACTTCGAAGTTGGTGCGATTCGCTCCTTGCATTCGAAGCCAACACCAAGTCGCTGGCCATAGGCCGGTTTTGCGTAAACGGTTCGAGTAACGAGTATCATGGCGTCATCAGTCGTGACCTATCAGGGTCGCCCCGTGCGCGGCGCGTCCCCAGCCAAAAAACGTGCCGCTCTTTCCAGCGGTGGCTTCTCTGCCCTTATGGGCGGCGGAGTTCTTGCCAGCGTCTGCGCAATCGCGGCTTTTGCCTCCCTGCACGGGATGGCGCAGGCCTCGCATGGTGCGCGCGGTTTTGAGAAAACGCTGGTTGCGCGTCTGGATCGTCCCTCAAGCGATCCGTCCGATGCCGCTCAGCCGACTATCCACGTTCACAAATTTTCCAGGCTTTCGGCCAGCGCTGAAAGTCACCAGAAAATGACTCGCCTTGCAGCGGAGCATCACCTCACCGCCAAGCTTTTTGCCGCGCGTTTCGGTGCCGCCGCCATCGATGCTCAAGGGCAAGCGACAGTGAAGGAGCTTGCGGCGCTTCGCCCTTCGGCTATCGTCGATTCGGCGCTTGGACGCGGCCCTGAAACCGCCATGCTGGAAACGCCGACAGAGAAGGAACATCCGGCATTCGCTGCGGCGCTTGGACGTCCGCAACCAGCGGCGGAAGACGAAATCGACCTTCTGCCAGAGACGGTTCCACTGCCAAGTTTCCGCCCCGAGATTGCCAAGGCAATCGAAGTAGAGCCGATGCCGCGACCTGACCTTCCACCGGTCGCCGAAAAGACAGTCGCTACGCCTGCCACCATCCCAACACCCGTCAGACCGCCGGTGCAGCAGCCTGCAACGTCCACGATGGTGGCCTTTGCCAAGCCAGACAATCCGATGCGCGAAACGAAAATGGACGCTGTTCCGTGGCCGGACCGTGGCAATGGAACGGCTATATATGATATCTCCGCAGGTGTTGTGCATCTCCCCAGCGGCGAGAAGCTTGAGGCCCATTCGGGCATCGGCAAGATGCGCGACAATCCCGATTTCGTTCACGTGAAGATGCGCGGCGCGACACCGCCTTCCAGTTACCGTCTGACGATGCGTGAATCGCTTTTCCATGGTGTCGAGGCGATTCGCCTTACACCGGAAAACGGCGTGAACCCACATGGCCGCAACGGTCTTCTGGCGCATACCTACATGCTGGCGAAGCGTGGTGAATCGAATGGCTGCGTCGTCTTCAAGGAATATCCGAAATTTCTCGCGGCTTTCAAACGCGGAGAAGTCAAGCGCCTGATCGTCGTGCCGAAGTTGAATGGACGTCCATCTGCCATGGCTGCCAGCAGCGGTGGAAAGAGCGGTGGCAAAACCTTGTTCGGTAGCCTGTTCGGCAAGAGCTAAAACCGATCGCGGATTTTAGGGCTCCGCGCCTCACGCTTCAAAGCAGGTCCGATGAACTTGATTTTACCAGACCTGCTTTAACCCGTTTTCTGCATTTTCGGTCGTGTATCCGCCGAACTCTTTCGCGCGGACCGTGCTTTATGAAATCGCTTCAGCGTCGCCGTTGCGTCAGCACCATGCCGGCGAGGATGAGGAGCACACCGAGTGCCGTCGCCCAGATTTTCGGCGGCTGGTCGCTCAGGAAATCCAGCGCCACGCCGGATACCATCTGGCCGCTGATGACGAGAAGCGCGGTGTTGACCGCGCCGATGCGCGCGATGAGCCAACTTCCCGAGGCGATGAAGACCACGCCGATCGGACCGCCGATGAAAGCGTACCACGGCGCTTCAGTCGCGCCTTCAGGGAACAGGCCACCAATAAAAAGCCCCAGCAAAGTCAGAACCGCAAGTCCGACAAAGTGATTCCAGAAGGATGCGGTGAGCGGTGAAGTGGACAGGCTGAGACGCCCGTTGATCTGGCGGCTGAGCGACACGAAGACGCCCCCGACGAAAGCCATGGCGATCCAGACGATCATGTCGCTCTTCCTATGAGAATGATAAGAGCGCTGCCGCCGAGGATCAGGGCGATTACCAGAATGTCTTGGCCTTGCGGACGTCGTTTTGGCAGACCAAACAAACCCCAGAAATCCGCCGCGAGGCTGAAAATGACCTGTCCCGCCAATCCGAGCGCGATGGTGCCGGAGAGGGCGAGCGGCGAGTTTACCGCCGTGGAGGTCAACATCACAAGCACCGCGCCGATCATTCCCCCGAGATAGGCCCACAATGGAGCCTTGGGCTTTGTCGCCTGTCCTGGTGCCCGTTTCCGGTAAAGCAAGGCCATCATAATGATGGCGGCAACAGTGCCCGTGGCATGCGCCGTCCAGGATGAAAAGAGAGCGTTGCCATAATGGGCAAGCATTCCGTTGAAATGCACCATCAGGGTCAAGAGACCGCCACTGGCAAAGGCTGCGGCCAGGTGAAGCGGGTTGGAACGTGTCGGCGTCATGGGAATCTTCGTCTCTTCGAACTGATCCTTCAGATGCTTCGCTTTAGAGCTTCACGGGCCGAAAGCAAAATGAAATGCATTCATCGGCTCGATCCTGTGTGGTTATGACGTAAAGCCGGAACAAAATCCGCACAGATCGGTTGTCTGCGCATGAAGAAAACCACACGCAAACCACTGAACCGGATGACTGTCTTCGTCATCTCCATCTTCGTTCTGGCCGTCATCATTGCCGCCGTTTACCTGATCGGTTTTACGCCAGGTGAGACGACGGCTTAAGACGTGCGCTGTTCCGCTGGAAGCATCACGGGCTGAACGGGTCGCTGGGCCACACTACGCGAAAAGAAGCCAATTGTTTTAACCTGTAGCAGCCTGAAGCCGCGGCACAGGAACCGCGCTATTTCCAAATAGGCGCGATAGGGAAGCACGGTGAGATAACGCCAGCCCGGCAGTCGATAGCTGCGGACGTTATCCTGGATCTGGCTCCGGGCATCGGCATGTTGGGTGGCGCAGACCGGGTAGATAAACGCAGCTTTCAGCCCGGCAAGATATTCGGTGTCGAACGCGATGTCATATGCAAGTCTCATCGGCACGAGATCGGTCGAAATCCATTGGGCCGCTCGACGATTGATGACATATGCGCCAGCGCCCTTTTCGCGGGTCATGGCGATGGCGAGCGCTCTTTGAGCTGTGAGCTTTTGAAACGGATATTTTCGGCCCGAATTGACCGTCGACAATCGCAGTATATCCCAGGATCCGCTCTTCTCGACGGCGGCTTCGACAGCCTCCAGAAAGTCGTCGTGGAAAATGACGTCGTCTTCGAGGATGAGAGCAAAGTCCGCCCCACTGCGTAAAAGTCTGCGGGCGCACTCTACGTGGCTAAGATAGCAGCCGACTTCCGGCGGGCAAGTGCGGCGGCCATGGAGCAGCTTGTAAGAGATTCCACTGAACTGCGGAATGGGGAAGGTCAACGCCCTGCCATCGACCGCCTCGATGCGTTCGGCAGTCAGGCCGATCGCACTCAGTCTTTCAGACATGCCCAACCTGCGCTCATGCGCATCCGCCATGTTGATGAGATAAACAGCAAGTATTTTTTTAGGTTTTTCGAATAAATGCAATTTATCCTCAGAGGAAATTACTAGGTAATGACAATTGTTATTACCTAGAATCACTCGCAGAGGAAGTAGCGGATCATGACGATCCGGAGAATTACGACCTGAATATTTGACGTCAGGCCTTTTCCACGAAGCCGTCTAGCACACGTTTTTGGCCGGCACGGTCAAAATCGATTGTCAGTTTGTTACCCTCGACGGTCGCGACGTTGCCATTGCCGAACTTGATGTGGAAGACACGATCTCCGACAGCAAATTTCGAAGGGACATCTGCGACTGACTTTGCCACCAGCTCGCCTTCAATCGTGCGGGTACGCGGGCCGCTTTCACCGTAACCAATCCGCTCCACCGCATGGCCAGAGCGGGACCCCCAATTGTCGCGTGTGGCATCGGAGCGATTGGCCTGCGCCCGCTTCCAACCCGGAGTTGAGTAGTTGTTGGTAAACGGGTCTGCCTTGTCAAAACGCGACTGGCCGTAGCCGCCGCGGCCACCATAGCCGCCATAATTGCTCTCCGATGCCGTGACCTCGACATGCGATGGGGGCAGTTCGTCCAGGAAGCGGGAGGGCAGGGTTGATTGCCAAAGGCCATGAATGCGGCGGTTGGAGACGAACCAGATGTGGCAGCGTCGCTTGGCGCGGGTAATGCCCACATAGGCAAGTCGCCGCTCTTCTTCCAGGCCGGAACGTCCACCTTCATCCAAAGAACGCTGATGCGGAAACAGGCCTTCTTCCCATCCCGGCAGGAAGACCGTTTCGAATTCGAGACCTTTGGCAGAGTGCAGCGTCATGATCGAGACGGCGTCGAGGTCCTCGTTTTGTTCGGCATCCATGACGAGCGCTACGTGCTCAAGAAAGCCACGCATGCTCTCGAAGGATTCCATCGAGCGGATAAGTTCCTTAAGGTTTTCAAGACGTCCAGGCGCTTCCGCTGTCTTGTCTGCCTGCCACATGGCCGTATAGCCGCTCTCATCGAGGATCTGTTCCGCCAGAACCGTGTGCTCGGTGTTTTCAAGAAGACCTTGCCAGCGGCGGAAATCCTGAACCACATCGAAGAGCGCCTTACGTGCCTTGGGCTTCAACTCATCGGTCTCGATAATATCAGCGGCAGCCGCCAGCATGGGAATATCACGGGCGCGGGCGTAGTCGTGCAGCGTGCGAACGGTCGTGTCACCCAGACCGCGCTTTGGGGTGTTGACGATACGCTCGAAGGCCAGATCGTCCGCCGGTTGGCAGACGAGACGGAAGTAGGCCATTGCGTCGCGGATTTCCATGCGCTCGTAGAATCGGGGGCCGCCGATGACCCGGTAATTCAAGCCGAGGGTTACGAAGCGATCTTCGAACTCACGCATCTGGAACGAGGCGCGGACCAATATCGCCATGTCGTTCAGATTGTGCTTGGTATTGCGCTGTAACGCCTCGATCTCTTCGCCAACGGCGCGTGCTTCTTCTTCCGAGTCCCAGGCCGCATGGACCACGACCTTCTCGTCGTTCGGATCGACACGATCGGTAAAGAGCGTCTTGCCGAGGCGGCCTTCATTATGAGCGATCAGATGGCCGGCGGCGCCGAGAATATGCTCGGTGGAGCGATAATTGCGCTCCAGCTTGATGACCCTGGCGCCGGGAAAATCCTTGTCGAAGCGCAGGATGTTGTCCACCTCCGCGCCGCGCCAGCCGTAGATGGACTGGTCGTCGTCGCCGACGCAACACACGTTCTGAGGCTCTCCTTTGGCGCGCTGTGCCAATAGCCGGAGCCACATATATTGAGCGGTGTTGGTGTCCTGATACTCGTCCACCAGAATGTAGCGAAAGCGCTGGTGGTAGTCTTTCAGAATATCGCCATGGCGGCGGAAGATGGTGATCGGGTGCAGAAGAAGATCGCCGAAGTCACAGGCGTTCAGAGTCTTCAGACGCGCCTGATAGGCGGTGTATAGGTCTCGACCCTTTCCGTTGGCGAAAGCGCGACTGTCGCCTTCCGGAATGTCCGGTGGTGTCAGGCCCTTGTTCTTCCAGTTGTCGATCATACCGGCAAACTGCTTGGCGGGCCAGCGTTTGTCATCCAGACCTTCTGCCTGGATGAGCTGCTTGATGAGCCGCACCACGTCATCCGTATCGAGGATGGTAAAGTCCGATTTCAGTCCGACCAGCTCTGCGTGACGACGCAGCAGTTTCACGCCAATGGAGTGGAAGGTGCCGAGCCACGGCATGCCTTCTACCGCGCCGCCGACGAGAACGCCAATACGCTCCTTCATTTCGCGGGCGGCCTTGTTGGTAAAGGTCACGGCGAGGATCTGACTTGGATAGGCGCGGTTGGTTGCCAGAATATGGGCAATACGCGTGGTCAGCACGCGGGTCTTGCCGGTGCCCGCTCCTGCAAGAACCAGCACAGGTCCGTCCAATGTCTCCACGGCATCCCGCTGTTCCGGATTGAGGCCTGAGAGATAATCGGGTGCGGAACGTGCCTGATCGCGTGCAGCCATAGCGCGGGCAGCAATTCCCAGACCGCCAGCAGCCGGCGCGGCAGGTGCCGGGCGGCGCGGCTCGTTTGGTTCTTCCTCGAAGAACGGCATATCGTCGAAACTGTTACTCATGCGGCCCAATGTAGTGATTCGGTATGTAAACGCTAGAACATCGTTCTGCTTTTATTCCCGCATCAACTGCGATCGCGTCCAATCCAAGGCAGAGGCGCCTGCGTTACAGGTGCGTTTGTGCTGCCAATCAGATGCGTTTCTTCAGGTTTTCCGATCAGCATTACAACTCCTGATACTGCTAGTTGCTCGATTTCAGACTGAATGTCGTCAAATAATCGAGAATTACAATTCAGTAAGAAACGGAATCATCCGTTGCGTTGTTAAGCGGCTGCAAAGATACTGCGATAAATCATTTGCGCGTCGGCACCATGGTGCGACTGCGTTTGCGTTTAAATTACACGGAGAATTGAATGCGGGTTTGGAAGCAGGTTGGTGTCAGTCTGGCGGTCGTCGGAGCCGGCTTCTTTTTGTGGGCCTTCAATTCGTCCACCGGGCGCGACCTTTTGGCAAGAGCGGGCATCGTCACGGCAGAAATTCCAGTTGCACCGACAGCCGCGGATTCTGCGTCGAAACCGTCAGGGCAGAGGGGCGGCGGGCGCAGCAATGCGACGCTTGTCGTGACTGCTCCGGTGAAAACCGCCAACGTGAACGACCGCCTGAATGCTATCGGCAACGGCGAAGCCATCCAGACCGTCATCGTGACACCTCAGGCTTCCGGCCTGGTTTCGGAAATCCTGGTGTCCTCTGGCCAGAAGGTTAAGAAGGGCGACGTTCTGGCCCGGCTCGATGATGACGAGCAGTTGATCGAGCGCGATAAAGCGCAGGTCGCTCTCAGGAGCGCGGTCGAGAAATCCTCATCCTACCGAAATCTCCGGTCTGTGGCGCGCCTCGATGTTCTCGATGCGCAGATTGCCGAGGAGTCCGCCAAGCTTGCCGTCAGCACCGCCGAGCTTAATCTCAAGCGACGCAACATCGTCGCACCCATCGAGGGAATCGCAGGCATCGTCGCTATCAATGTCGGCGATAATGCCACGACGCAGACAAGCGTTGTCAGCATCGACGACCGCTCGAAAATTCTCGTCAATTTCTGGGCACCAGAGCGGTTCGCGACCACGATCAAGGTGGGCATGCCGGTGGAGGCGACCTCGGTTTCGCGTCCGGGTGAAACGTTCACGGGCAAGGTCGAGGCGGTTGACAATCGCGTGGACGAAGCAAGCCGGACCGTGCGGGTGCGTGCGGTTTTCGACAATGCAAGGGACGAATTGCGCGCCGGCATGTCGTTCAGCGTGACGATGCGGTTTGAGGGAGAAAACTATCCATCAGTCGATCCGCTGGCCGTGCAATGGGACGCGGATGGATCGTATGTCTGGCGTGTGAACGATAACAAGTCCAACAAGGTGCGGGTGCAGGTGGTTCAACGCAATCCGGATGCGGTGCTGGTGAAGGCCGATCTCACACCCGACGATGTTATTGTAACGGAAGGCCTTCAGCGGGTGCGCGAAGGTGGGGCTGTGCGCCGTGCGGACGCTGCGAATGCAGCGGAGGTGGCAAGCCGATGAGTGCTGCATCGACCGGACAGACGCCGCCCGCAGGCCAGGATTCGAAGCTGACATTCACCGCGCTCTTCGTCCGTCGGCCTATCCTTGCTGCCGTTATCAATACGCTTATCGTCGTTGCTGGCCTTGCGGCGCTTGTAGGCGTGGAGGTGCGCGAATTGCCGGATGTGGATCGCCCGGTCATCTCCGTGCGCACGACCTATGACGGCGCCTCGCCGCAGACGATCGATCAGGAGGTGACGCAGACCATCGAAGGCGCGGTCGCTCGCGTCAGCGGTGTGAAATCCATTTCCTCTGCTTCCCAATTCGGGACCAGCCGCGTGACCTTGGAATTCGGTGACGATATCGATCTTGCCGTTGCGGCGAATGACGTGCGCGACGCAATAGGGCGCGTCACCAATCAGATGCCCGAGGATGCCGATGAGCCGCAGATCATCAAGGCCGATTCCGACAGCCAGCCGATCATGCGTCTGGCCGTCACTTCCTCGACACTAAGCATGGAAGACCTGACGAAGCTCGTGGACGATGAGATCGTCGATCGTCTGGCTGCCGTGGATGGCGTAGCCGATGTGGAACTTTATGGCGATCAGGAAAAGGTCTTCCGGGTCGATCTCGATCAGGCCGCGCTCGCCAGTCGCGGGCTGACGGTGACGGATGTGTCGAATGCGCTGGCAACCGCCGCGCTCGACGTTCCTGCCGGATCTTTGAAGAGCTCGACGCAGGACATCGTGGTTCGTGCGACCGCCAATCTGACAACGCCCGCAGAATTCGAGAACCTTCTGATCAAGGACAAGGTCCGCCTACGCGATGTGGCCAGCGTTCAGCTTGGCGCGGATGACGAGAACACGTCATTACGCTCCAACGGAGTGCAAGGGGTAGGGCTTGGCGTTATTCGTCAGGCGCAGTCCAACACTCTGAATATTTCGAGCGGCGTGAAGGCGGCAGTCGAAGCAATGACGCCGAACTTGCCAGCGGGCACCAGAATTGTCGTCACCAGTGACGATGCGGTCTTTATCGAAGGCGCGCTTCACGAGGTGGAACTGGCGCTGGGCCTGTCCGCGCTGATCGTTGTCGTCGTTCTCTATCTTTTCCTCAGGGATTGGCGCGCCACGCTCATTCCGGCGATCACCATGCCGGTCGCGTTGATCGGTACGCTGGTTGCGATCTATATGGTCGGTTTCTCCATCAACATCCTGACGCTGCTCGCCATCGTTCTGGCGACGGGTCTTGTGGTGGACGACGCCATCGTGGTGCTTGAAAATATTGTGCGCCGCCGTGCCGAAGGCATGGGGCCGCGGGCGGCAGCCGTTCTCGGTACGCAGGAGGTGTTCTTCGCGGTTCTTGCCACGACGGCAACGCTTGCTGCGGTCTTCATTCCGCTATCCTTCCTGCCCGGCCAGTTGGGTGGCCTATTCCGCGAGTTCGGCTTCGTGCTCGCCTTCGCGGTCGGCCTATCCTCCATCGTGGCGTTGACGCTTTGCCCGATGCTCGCCTCCCGGATGCTGAAAAAGACCATCGAGTATCAGACCGGACCGCTTGCCTGGTTCGGCAACGTGTTTGCCAGTACCTACAAAAAGACGCTTTCGAGCTGTCTGAACAATCCGCTGATCGTCATTGTCGTATCGCTTGCCTTCGCTGGCGTGTCCTGGATCGCTTTCGGCATGGTGCAGAACGAGTTGACGCCGCGCGAAGATCGCTCTTCGATCTTCATGCGCGTTACGGCACCGCAAGGTGTAAGTCTTGAATATACGCGAGACCAGCTGCAGCGTATCGAGGAAAATCTTGCGCCGCTTCGCGAAAGCGGGGAGATCCGCAATATCTACTCGATTACCGGCATGAACGGAGCGACAAATTCCGGCTTCATGGTGCTGACGCTGGCGCCGTGGGCAGATCGCGATCGAACTCAGAACCAGATTGCTCAAGACATCAACGCGGCTGCGCAAAAAGTGCCCGCTCTGCGCGGTACGGCGCAGCAACCGAACAGCTTGCGCATTCGCGGTGCTGGCAACGGGTTGAGCATGGCGATGGTAGGATCCAACTATCCGGCGCTGACAGAAGCGACGCAGAAGTTGCTGTTGTCCATGGAAGAAACCGGTATGTTCGATACGCCGCGTTTTGACAACGAGCCGAACCAGGCTCAGCTTTCGGTGTCCATCGATCGTGAGCGGGCATCCGATCTCGGTATCGATATCACCGGGCTTTCCCGTGCAATGCAGTCTCTGCTCGAAGGCCGCTCCATTGTCGACGTGTTCGTGAATGGTGATGCTATACCGGTACGCCTGCTGGCCTCAACGCGACCGATCAACGACCCGACTGATCTTGAGAATGTCTTCCTCAAGACCGATGACGGAAAGATCGTGCCGATGTCGGTTATCGCGACGATGAAGGAAAATGCGGTGGCGCCGCAGTTGAATCGCGAACAGCAACTGCCGTCGGTCGGATTTTCCGCCAACCTGCGCGAGGGTGTTTCCCTTGGCGAGGCGGTCGCGAAGGTCAACGAGCTTGCCGGCCAGATCATGCCATCCGGCGCGCGTTTAATGCCGCTTGGTGAGGCCGCGACATTGCAGGAAAATTCCAGCGGCATGCTGCTGACCTTCGGTTTTGCCATTGCGATCATTTTCCTGGTGTTGGCAGCGCAATTCGAAAGCATACTGAGCTCACTCATCATCATGACGACGGTCCCGCTCGGCCTGGCCTGCGCCGTCATCGCGCTGTTGGTCACCGGATCGAGCCTCAATGTCTACAGTCAGATTGGTTTGGTGCTTCTTGTCGGCGTCATGGCGAAGAACGGCATTCTGATCGTGGAGTTCGCCAACCATCTGCGTGACCAGGGGGCGAGTGTGCGTGAAGCCATTGAGAAGTCCTGCAGCATCCGTTTGCGCCCGGTGATGATGACAATGATCGCCACCATTCTCGGCGGCGTGCCGCTTGTGTTGGCGCAGGGTGCGGGTGCTGAGGCCCGTATCGCGCTTGGCTGGGTGATTGTCGGCGGTCTCGGTTTCGCGACGCTGGTGACGCTCTACATTACGCCGGTTTCCTACCTGCTGATTGCGCGCTTCGCCAAGCCGCAGGCCGATGAGGAAATCCGTCTTCACCGCGAGTTGGATACGGCCATTCGTCGTCGCGCTTTGGAAGAAGACAAACCGCTTCTCGCGGCGGAATAATTTGGAGTCCAACACTGAAGCAAGGTAAAGCCTGCGCTGGACAAAGTGAAAGCCTTGTCACATACCACACCATGACCCGCGCGCGGCGCGGGTCGAAATTTGCAGTGTGGTGGAGCATGTCATGGCTTTGAAAGATGTCGTATCGGGAACGCGAAACGAGGCTGGAATTGCCGCTGTTCTAACCGTGCTGAAGCACGATCTCGGCGATAAATTCCAGACGGGCCAATCCTTTCGCGAGCAGCATTCCCACACCACGACGTACCTGACGACCCAGCTTCCCGATGGCGTGGCCTTCGTCGAAAGTGCAGATGATGTGAAGGCGGTGGTCAAGGCCTGTGCGGAGCATAAGGTCCCGGTCATCCCTTTCGGTACGGGCTCATCGTTGGAGGGTCAAGTCAATGCGCCCTCGGGCGGCATCTCCATCGATTTCAGCCGGATGAACCGCATCATAGAGTTGAACGCCGAGGATCTTGACGTAACCGTCGAGCCGGGCGTCAACCGCGAGCAATTGAATACGTATCTGCGCGATACGGGTCTGTTCTTCCCGATCGATCCCGGCGCGAACGCTTCCATCGGAGGCATGGCATCCACCCGTGCATCCGGAACCAATGCGGTGCGTTACGGGACGATGAAGGATAATGTTCTGGCTGTGACCGCTGTCACCGCCAAGGGTGAGGAAATCCGCACTGGCAGGCGTGCGCGTAAATCGTCCGCCGGTTATGATCTGACGCGGCTTTTCGTCGGCGCCGAAGGAACGCTCGGAGTCCTTACCTCTGTTACTCTTCGTTTGCAGGGAATTCCCGAAAAAATTGCCGGAGGTGTCTGCAGCTTCGAGACAATCAAGGCCGCCTGCGACGCGGTGATCATGACGATCCAGATGGGGATTCCAGTGGCCCGGATCGAGCTTCTGGACGAGGTACAGATCCGCGCCTGCAATGCCTATTCCGGTCTTGGCTATGAGGAGAAGCCGACGCTCTTCGTCGAGTTTCATGGCACGGAAGAAACGACCGCTTTGCAATCGCAGCAATTTGCCGAAATCGTTGGCGAGTTCGGCAGCACAGATTTCAAGTGGACGGGCGACGCGCAGCAGCGCAACGCGCTGTGGAAAGCGCGCCATGATGCCTATTGGGCATCCCGCGCGCTCGCACCACATCTCGATGGACTTTCCACCGATGTCTGCGTGCCCATTTCCCGCCTTGCCGATTGCGTTGTGGAAACGCAGCGCGATATCAGGGAAAATGATATGTTGGCGCCGATCGTCGGTCATGCAGGAGATGGGAACTTCCATGTTCTCGTGCTTTTTGAC
Source organism: uncultured Agrobacterium sp. (assembly GCF_913777885.1). NCBI lineage: Bacteria > Pseudomonadati > Pseudomonadota > Alphaproteobacteria > Hyphomicrobiales > Rhizobiaceae > Agrobacterium > uncultured Agrobacterium sp. The sequence goes on from NZ_CAJYTV010000003.1 coordinate 622,978, forward strand.
GGAAAAGATCCGGAGAGCGTGGTAAAGACCGAAGCTTTCGTCGCACGTCTCAACCGCCGTGCACTTTCGATGGATGGCACCTGCACCGGTGAACACGGGGTAGGACAGGGGAAGATGAGCTTTCTCGAGGAAGAGGCTGGTGCCGCGCTCGATATAATGCGCACCATCAAGCGGTCGCTTGATCCGGACAATATTTTTAATCCGGGCAAGCTTTTCCGGCTTTGAACTGGTTAGAACCATCAACCAATTGATGCTTGCCCTGAGGCGAAAAAACGCTAGTTTTCAGCGGTGATTATGGGAGACGACGGGTCGTGCTCGGACGCATACTGGTTTTTCTGGGCGGACTGCTGGTCGTGGCGCTTTTTGCGGCGCTTTTGATTCCGTATTTTATCGATTGGACGGACTTCCGTCGCGACTTCGAAGATCAGGCAAGCCGCATCTTGGGCAAGAAGGTCGTGGTCCACGGACCAGTCGAGGCCCGGCTTCTGCCGTTTCCATCCGTGACTTTGCACGATGTACGGGCAGGCACCGATGCCGATGGCTCGCCGCTCATTCAGGTGGCGCGCTTTTCCATGGATGCCGAGCTTGCGCCGTTTCTTTCCGGGGAAGCACGTATCTTCGATATGCGCATCGAAGAGCCGAAAGCGAAAATTCGTCTGCTGAAGGATGGAACGCTGGACTGGATGCGTGGAGGTCGCGCCGAGATCCCAGCCCGTACAGTGGTGCTGGAAAGCGTCAATATCGAAGACGGGCAGATCGAGTTCATCGACGAGCAATCCGGGCGCAACCGCACCATCACCGGGCTGAACGCCGCCATGTCAGCGAAGTCTCTTGCTGGACCCTGGCGTGCGGATGGGCGTGCAGCTATCGACGGGCACGCCGGTTCGTTTTCGCTCACAAGCGGCGAGCCCGATCCGACGGTCGGTCGGATGGGACTTCGTTTGCGGCTGCAGCCGGATGAGTATCCGGTCGAAATCGATCTCGATGGCGGTATCGGCGCGACGGCTGGTCGTCCAGTCTATAGCGGTTCCTTCGCCTTCAATTTTAGGCGCGACGATAAGCAGCAAAAGCAGGATCAATCGATCTTTTCTGCGCCGCGCACACGCGGCAGCTTCGAGCTGACAAACGGACGTTTGCGGGTTCCAAGCTACCGTATGGAACTGGGGGCCACCGATAATCCCTATATCGTCACCGGCGAGGCAACGCTGGATACCGGGGCGGCGCCTGAGTTTCTGCTGACTGCCGACGGTCAGCAGATCGACTTCAATCGTTTCACGCCAGCGCCAGCGTCTTCCAGTGGCAAGACATCGCGGGTTCCGACCGTGTCGGTGCGCCAGCGGATCGAGGCATTTGCGGATCTGATTGCGCGCATTCCGGTGCCGCAGGTGCCGGGCAAAGCAAGCATCAGTCTGCCCGCGCTGGTTTCCGACGACACCACGATCCGCGATATCCGCCTCGATGTTCGACCGGACGGATCGGGTTGGCAGGTGGTCAATGCCGTTGCCGTGCTTCCGGGCCGCACCCAGTTCGAGGCAAAGGGTTCGCTGACGCTGACAGGCGGGCCTGCTTTCAACGGCGATCTACTTGTCGCCTCCAACCAGCCTTCCGGACTTGCGAACTGGTTGACGGGTAGTGTCGATCCGGCAATCCGCCAACTTAATGCCGCCGGGTTCTCATCCAAGGTGTCGCTGACCACCAAGGCGCAGCGCTTCGACAACCTCGAGCTCGCCATTGGTCAGGCGTCTTTGCGCGGTAGTCTTTTACGCCAGGCGATGGACAAAGGATCGAGCATCGATATCGATCTGGCCGGTGACGAGATCGATCTGGACGCCTTGAAGGCCCTTGGAAGCCTGGTGCTTGGCGATCAGAACGGCTCGTCGGTCTTCGATCATCGCATCACTGCGAAGTTCAAGGCTGATCGTTTCAATATGGCGGGCGTGACCGCCAATAAGGTGGAGACCGCCTTCACGGTATCAGAGGGCGTTCTCTCGCTCGAGACGATGACGGCAGGTGATATTGCCGGTGCCGAGGTTCACGCCAAGGGTGAGCTGAAGGGCTCGCTGCTCAAATATGGTGGCAAGGGCACGGTCAATCTGCGCGCCGCCGATGCGCAGCCGGTTCTTGAACTCGTTGCACGCAAGCTCCCGCACCATCCTTTGCTGGATCGTCTGGTCAGAAGTGCTGCCTGGTACGCCAATTCCGACGTCACGGTCGATCTGTCCGTCGATAGCAATAGTGGCGGCGCAAACGCTGCCGTTTCCGGCACCATCAATGGCAGCCGGCTCTCAGCGGTTGCCAAGCTGCCCGATTTCTTCTCCATTACCGACGATACTGCCCTGACGCTCGAAGCGGTCCTCAAGAACCAGTCGACTGCCATTCTGTTCGGCCAAGCGGGGCTCGATCCGCTGCCCTTCGATGCCGATGGCGAAGGCCTGCTATCGGTTAAGCTCAACGGAAGCCTCGGCGCTGCAATGCAGACCGATTTCCGCTTTTCAACCGAGCGTACGCACTTCACCGCCGCAGGCAGCTTCTCGCTGGCGCCTGGAAGCTTCGGCGAAGGCAGTGCCGATGTGGCGCTCGAAAGCGCCGATATCGAACCCTATCTCATCATGAATGCCGTGGGGCTGCCGCAACTGGGCGGCGGCATGTCGACCAAGCTCAATGCCAAGCTTGCGGTCGACAAGGACAAGGCGAATTTCACAAATCTGGCCGGTCAGGCAGGCGGTAACGCTTTCTCCGGCAATGTCGCGATATCAAGAGCAGCCCCCTACAGATTGATGGGCGATATCTCACTTGCCAGCGTCGATATGGACTGGCTGGGTGACGCAATGTACGGGCCGGTTATCGATCCGGAAAATGGCGGCCTGAATGCCAAGCCGGTCGCACTTCCCGCGTTTCCGAAAGTGGAGGCGGCGTTGGCGGTCAAGGCGGCGAAGTTCGCTGCAGGACCTTTCGGCACGGTATCGGGCTCTTCATTTAATCTGACCCACGCCAACGGCACGTTGTCGCTCGATAATATGTCCGGCGACTGGATGGGCGGCAAGGTTTCCGGCAACGTCGCCATGGCGACAGGGGAGGGTGCAGCTATTTTTCGCACCAAGCTTTCCATTGCCGGTGCCAATCCCGAAAGCATCGTTTGGAGGAATGCAAATGGTCCTGTGGTGACCGGGCGCTTTGCTGCCGATCTGACAGCGGAAGCCACGGGCAAGAGTGTGCGTGAATTGTTGACCGCGGCCAGTGGTTCTGGCGAGATTCGTACAGACGATCTCGTCTTGCGCGGCCTCAACCCGAATGCCTTCCAGCCTTGGCTTCAGGCAGCGTCCGGGCTTCAGGGCGACATTGATGCGGCAAAGGTTCGCCCGCTGGTCGATCAGCAGTTATGGCAGGGAGACATTCCGCTCGGGCAGATTTCGATGCCGTTCACCATCTCCGATGGCAGTCTGCGCATGCAAAATGTGACGGCGTCCACCGACAAGCTGTCCATGACAGGCGAGCTTTCTCTCAATCTGGCGGACGAAACGCTGACCGGTGGCGTCGCGCTCGATTATAAGCCGGGCATCGAAGAGCTCGCCGGTGCTTCGCCGTCCATTCGCCTCAACTATGTCGGTCCTCTCGCGCAGCCTGCTTTGACGACCGATGTGTCCGGGCTTACCGGCTACCTGTCTCTTCGCGCTTTCGAAAAGGAAAGACGGCGCGTCGAGGCGCTACAGGCAAGCGTTCTGGAAAAGCAGCGTCTGAGACGCGAGGTTGCGCTGTATCGCTTCCAGGCCGCAGAACGAGAGGCGGCAAAGGAGCGTGCGCAGGCAGAGGACAGAGCCAGGAAGGCGGAGGAAGAACGCCTGCGCAACATGGCACAGGAGCGTCTGCAGGCGGAGAAAGAACAGCAGGAGCGCTTGCAGCGTCAACAGCAAGACCAGCAGTCCGCGCCGACCCTGACGGTTCCGCCGACGCAGGACGTGATCAGGCAATTTTCCGATCCACCGAAAGACTCTCCGCCCTGATCTCGGCTTGCATGGCGCGCAGGTTGTGGTGACGAGAAACATGTTTGCGGGAATGGCGCTCCGCATGTCAGCAGGATCGGAGATCGCAGGGTGCTTCGACCTCGATCGGGTTGTGCTATGGCTGGGCTTTGAGCCAAGTCAGGACGTAGACCCGCAGAGCCGACGACAGATTGCTGCTTTCCGATCTGTTATCGTCGATCTCAGCCAGCAGCGCCGCAAAGCTCATTTTTCGTTTTTCTGCAATGGCACGCAACTCTTCCCAGAATGCATCTTCCAGAGAAATGCTGGTGCGGTGACCATGAAGAGTCGTGGAGTGCTTGCGTATCAAGGTCGCTGCTTTCCAAACTGGTTCAAGAGGATTGCAATCTGATTCACTGTCTGCCTGCAAGTCCATGAAATGTATAGGAGCTTGCGTTCGATAACGCCGCTATCCGGTGTGGGTTCCACGGCTTTTGGCGCGCTTTGGCATAGGCCCAAAAATCGTAACCGATTTCGGGACAGCACAATGCGCAGATTAAAGAAGATACAGCGTTCTTTGTGCGTCGCATAAGGATGACGCTCTAGTGCCGCTCTGCCCGATATCGACACAGCGATCGGAAAGCCAGCGAGAGCTGGGCGGTGGTCCGACTGGCGCATCGACAGAGTGAATGGAGGACGGATGCAGTTTTTAACCGGCGGTTGGCGGTGCGCTCAAATATGAAGATGGGGGAGCGCAAGATGAGACCGTGGTACCGGGCTCTGCCTTGAAGGCGTGTCGCGATCTTTCAGGTCAGCCGCTTCCGCTAGAGGCTTTCGTTGTCAAAGAAACGAAAAAGTTCTACTCGGCGTCGCCGTCGTTTTTCTCAAGCTTGCCCTGATCGAACTGACGATCCGCCTTGCTCTTCAGGGCGTCAGTCAGGGACTTTTCGGCTTTTGTTCGGCCAAATGACAGGCGGTTTTGCTCCGCCTGTTTTTCCTTTTCGGAGCGTGTCTTCTGCTTGCGAAACTGGCGAAGGTTGACGACGTCGCCGGTCATGCAGTGCTCCCAGTGATGACGGTATTGCTTACGGCGCTTATGCGGCCGCCTAACACTTTACTTGTTTTTACGGAATGCATCGAGCGAGACGACCGAACCGGCCTTCTTCTCCTCATCTACCTTCTTTTCTTCCGATACTTGCGGCTTGCCCTCTGCAGGAACCGGGTATGCGGTGATCTCTGCTTCCTGAACCTCTTCCTCTTCCGCCATCGGCACGTCGAATTCGAGTTCGAAGTTGACCGACGGATCGTAGAAGCCGCGAATTGCGTTGAAAGGGATCACCAGCTTTTCAGGCGTGTCGGAGAAAGACAGGCCAATCTCGAAAAGGGTCTCGGTGACCTTCAGATCCCAGAACTGGTGCTGGATGACGATTGTCATCTGTTCGGCATATTTCGCTTTGAGGTGTTGCGAAATGCGAACGCCCGGAGCGCCGGTCAGGAAGGTGATGAAGAAGTGGTGATCGCCCGGCAACCGGCCGGTGGCCGCAACCTCGCTCAGAACCTTGCGGATAACGCCGCGAAGGGCATCCTGTGCGAGAATGTCGTAACGGATATGATCCTGCCCCATACGGTCCTGTCTTTCCTTATTCGAACGTCTTTTACCTAAGTATACGCAATGTCTTAATGCGCAGCAATGAAAAAGCCTTTGCCGCTTCCAGCATGTTCTACTCATCAACCGCGGCAAATATACGCGCAGTGACGTAAGGCTGAAAGCGAGTCAGACGCACCCTATAACGAATTTCAAAAGAGGAGAGAAGGTGGAGGTTTCTGTTGCCAGGTACCTCCGAACCCCGCCTTACGGGGCTAACCGTAAGGACTTAGAGCGGAATTCCCGCACCGCCATTAGGCAGCGAGAGCGTATTCCTTAGCGTTGTTGTCATTTGCAACTACACTTGTGACCCGATAACGGCGGTATCATGCCGAGCAAAAGTTCGATCTTTACGCCCTTGTCGATCCTATTTCGCCCCCATCAAAAGCCGGCCTTATCACAAGAAGCCGCCGGTTTTTGGTGGAGGCGCCGGGTACCGCCCCCGGGTCCAATAGGTTTATTCCATCGACCGTTTATCGCCATAGCCGGATTTGCATCCGGCAGAGGTCATATAGGCATTTCTTCGCTGTTAGAAAAGAGGCCTTGTGACATTTCGATAAAGGAATGAACCACGTTGGGTTGCATGAGATTCTTGACGCGGTTGCGGGGTTGGAACATGTTCTTCTTGAAGCGGACGTAGATACGATCCGGCCGCTCAACATGGAGGATAAGGACATGACGGACTATCTTGCAGATGTGAAGACATACGATCCCAATGCCGATGAAGCCGTGGTGAACAAGATCGTCAAATATTTGGGTATCGCGCTTCGCAATCGCGACTCGGCGCTGGTGTCGTCATCTGACCCGCAGGAGCTTGCGAGAGTGAAGAGTGGATGGTGCGCCAAGAAGCTCGGTGTGGATGGCGCTGACGCTGACGCCGCGATTGCCGCGACCGCGAAGGAGATGGCGGCCGACCGCAGCAAATCGCGCGTGACCTTCTATTACCTTGTGGCCAAGCATCTGGACAAGCTTGAGACCGTCTGACGTATAAAGCTGTTGGGGATTTAATTCCTCAGTCGATTGGTTCCGCTGCCGGGAAGAGATATAACAAACCCATAGAGACTCGGTGGCGGAGCGACATGAAGCAATATCTCGATCTTCTCAAGCATGTGATGGAAACGGGAAGCGATCGCGGCGATCGTACCGGGACGGGCACGCGTTCCGTCTTCGGCTATCAGATGCGTTTCGATCTCTCCGAAGGCTTTCCGGTGCTGACCACCAAGAAGCTGCATCTACGCTCGATCATCCATGAGTTGCTGTGGTTTCTGAAGGGCGATACGAACATCGCTTATCTCAAGGAAAACGGTGTTACCATCTGGGACGAGTGGGCCGATGAAAAGGGCGATCTGGGTCCTGTATACGGGGCGCAGTGGCGCTCATGGCCCGCACCGGATGGTCGTCACATCGACCAGATTCAGCTTTTGATCGAGGGCCTGAAGACCAACCCCAATTCGCGTCGGCATATCGTTTCGGCCTGGAACCCTGCGCTGGTCGACGAAATGGCGCTTCCGCCCTGCCACTGCCTGTTCCAGTTCTATGTTTCGGATGGCAAACTCTCCTGCCAGCTTTACCAACGCTCCGCCGATATTTTTCTCGGAGTGCCCTTCAACATCGCTTCTTACGCCTTGTTGACGCTCATGGTGGCGCAGGTTACCGGCTTGAAGCCTGGGGATTTCGTCCACACGTTGGGTGACGCGCATATCTATGCGAACCACTTCGAGCAGGCCGAACTGCAGATGACGCGCACGCCGAAGCCGCTGCCGACCATGCGGATCAATCCGGAAGTGCGGGATCTGTTTTCCTTTAAGTTCGAAGACTTTACGTTGGAGAACTACGAAGCCGATTCAAGCATCAAGGCACCGATTGCGGTATGAGTGAACCCCGCATCGTTCTGATTGCCGCAGTGTCCAGAAACAACGTCATTGGGCGCGAGCTGGATATGCCTTGGAAGCTGTCGTCCGATCTGAAGCGCTTCAAGGCTGAGACCATGGGCAAGCCGATGATCATGGGCCGCAAGACTTTTCTCTCCGTCGGCGAGCGCCCCTTGCCGGGGCGTCCGCATATCATCATCAGCCGTAATCGCGACTACAAGCCGGATGGCGTCGAGGTCGTCTCTTCGCTCGAGGATGGCTTGTCTTTGGCACGAGCCAAGGCCCGAGAACTCGGTGTGGACGCTGTTTATGTTGCCGGTGGGGGCGAGATTTATCGTCAGGCCATGCCCTTCGCCGATCAACTTTCCGTCACCCATGTAGACGCTGAACTGGAAGGCGATACGTTTTTTCCGGAAATTGATTTGAGCGTTTTTGAAAAAACCGATGAAATTGCCCTGTCAGCCGGGGAAAAGGACGATTATGCCGTGCGTTTTTCAACCTATCGGCGGCGCGGTGCGGCAAAGTGAACTATTTGGACCTGTCTGGTATTAAGTTACCGCCCCTGCGTTGAAACAGACGCGTCGCCTTCTTATAACGAGGACGATATTCCCGCCGGCATCGCGAAAGCGCGTTGGAGAGGGAGCGGGAAAGTTTTTATAACAAAGAGGTATGAATGCCCTGGAGCAATCAGAATGGCGGCGGCCCTTGGGGCGGCGGCGGTAATAGCGGCGGCGGTGGAGGAAATAACCAGGGTGGACCTTGGGGATCAGGGCCAAACCGTCCACGCGGTGGTGGAGGCGGCGGCAACGGTAATGGTGGCCCGCCCGATCTGGAAGAGATCATCCGGCGCAGTCAGGATCGTTTCAAGCACATGCTTCCGGGAGGCTTCAATGGTGGCGTCGTCGCCATCATCGCCCTCGTAATCCTCGCCTTCATCGGCATTCAGTCCGTCTATACGGTTCAACCGGATGAGCGCGGTGTGGAGCTGCGTTTCGGCAAGCCAAAGAATGAAGTTTCCATGCCGGGTCTGCACTACCACTTCTGGCCGATCGAGACTGTCGAGATCGTCAAGGTGACCGAGCAGCAGCAGAATATCGGCGCACGCGCTACTTCGTCTTCTGCTGCCACCGGCGTGATGCTGACCGGTGACCAGAACATCGTCAACGTCCAGTTCTCGGTGCTTTACACGGTTTCCGATCCCAAATCCTATCTCTTCAACGTCGACACGCCAGCTGAAACACTTCAGCAGGTTTCCGAAAGTGCCATGCGCGAAGTTGTTGGCCGTCGTCCGGCGCAAGACATCTTCCGTGACAATCGCCAGGCGATCGCTGCCGATGTTCGCAACATCATCCAAGGCACGATGGACAGCTACGGTGCCGGCATTTCCATCAACGCGGTTGCGATCGAAGATGCGGCACCGCCGCGCGAAGTCGCTGACGCCTTCGATGAAGTGCAGCGCGCGGAACAGGATGAGGATCGCTTCGTTCAAGAAGCCAATCAGTATGCCAACCAGAAGCTCGGTGCGGCACGCGGTCAGGCAGCTCAGATCGTCGAAGAGGCCAACGCTTACAAGAGCCGTGTCGTGAACGAAGCGCAGGGTGAAGCGCAACGCTTCGTCTCGATCTACGATCAGTATCGCACGGCACCGGAAGTAACGCGCGAGCGTATGTTCATCGAAACGATGGAGCGCGTTCTGAAGGGCTCCAACAAGATCATCATCGATGAAAAGCAGGGAGTGGTGCCATATCTGCCTCTGAACGAAATGATGCGCGGCAATAGCGGCGCAGCGCAGCAGGGAGGCAACTGATATGAGCAATCGTCTTACGGCAATTCTCGTCGGCCTCGCCGTCCTGTTCTTCCTCGTCTACTCTTCGGTTTTCGTGGTGAATGAGAGACAGCAGGCGATCGTCGTCCGGTTCGGTCAGATCCAGGACGTGAAGACGCAGCCGGGTCTCTACTTCAAGCTGCCATTCGCCTTCATGGATGCCGATCGCGTTCAGTATATCGAAAACCGCGCATTGCGCTTCGACCACGATAATATCCGTGTTCAGGTCTCGGGCGGCAAATTCTATGAAGTCGATGCCTTCGTGGTCTATCGCATCACCGATGCGCGTCGCTTCCGTGAAACGGTTTCGGGCGATCAGCTCTCGGCGGAATCGCGTCTGCGCACTCGTCTCGATGCATCGCTTCGCCGCGTCTACGGTCTGCGTGGTTTCGAATCCGCTCTATCGGACGCCCGCGCTTCGATGATGCAGGAAGTACGTGACGATCTGCGTCCTGATGCCGAATCTCTCGGGATCAGCATCGTGGACGTTCGTATTCGCCGCACAGACCTGACGCAGGAAGTCTCGCAGCAGACCTTCGATCGCATGAAGTCCGAACGTCTTGCAGAAGCCGAACTGATCCGTGCCCGCGGTAACGAAGAAGGCCAGCGCCGTCGTGCTATCGCCGATCGTCAGGTCGTCGAGTTGGAATCCGACGCTCAGCGCCAATCTGAAGTGCTGCGCGGTGAAGGCGACGCGGAACGCAACCGCATCTTCGGTGAGGCCTTCCAACGTGATCCTGCTTTCTTCGAGTTCTACCGCTCGATGACGGCTTACGCCAACTCGCTGAACGGCAGCGGGACGACTCTGGTTCTTTCGCCAGATTCAACCTTCTTCCGCTACTTCAACAACATCAACGGTACGCAGCCCCAGGGTGCGGCTTCCGCTGCTCCAGCAGCGCCCGGCACTGCGCCGACGCCGGCGCCGGCGAACTGATTGTTGGATTGATAAGATTGAAAAGGCCGCCTTGAGCGGCCTTTTCTTATGAAGCTATGTGAGGTCATTTTTAAAGCTTAATTGTGAGGGCAACTGAAACGGCTGTTGGAGTGCCCTCATCTTTTCAAGCGATAGAGATCGGGATGGATCTTGAAGATATTGTCGTCTACATTTGGCTTAGGATGATCAGAGGATGGAGTGACAGGTCTTTCTTAGAGAACATCCTGTTTTTGATGTTGTTTCTGTTTTTTGCTTCATTTTTATTATTCTTTGTTTTTCTTTTTTTGTGGGGTGTGTTTGCTTACTTCATGAAATAGAATTATTTCTACCTCCGGGGTTATCCTTCTTGAGGCCTCTAGGATTGTACCGGTACATCGCGGCCCGTCCTTCTTGTAAAACGTGCGACAGCCACAGTTTTCCGCTACGTATGAATTTGCAGTGGAAGGTCGGCCAAGATTCGCGCGCTCTTCACGAAAAGGTTTTTCACACTTCATCATTCCGCCTTATGCTTGGTTCCTAAAGCTTGAGGCTACTATTTGCAGATGCGAGGACGCTTGATGCCCGTAACCCGATTTTCGCCCTTCCGCAGCAGCGTTGCCGGTCTGGCAGCCTTTGCCCTTCTTTCCGGTGGTGTTGCCATGCCGGTGGGTGCGATGGCGCAGACCAATGGGCCAGCCTCTGTTGCGGATCTGGCTGCGCCGCTTCTGGATGCAGTGGTGAACATCTCCACCTCGCAGAGCGTCAAGGCCGAGGGCAAGGGTCCAACGCCGCCGCGTATCCCAGACGGGTCACCTTTCCAGGAGTTCTTCAAGGACTATTTTGATAACCAGAAGCCCGACGGCGGCGAGAAGGTCAACTCGCTTGGCTCCGGCTTCGTCATCGATCCGGCGGGTTACATCGTCACCAACAATCACGTTATCGAAGGTGCCGACGATATCGAGGTCATCTTCCCGAACGGCAACAAACTGAAGGCAAAGCTTGTCGGCACCGATACCAAGACGGACCTTTCGGTTCTGAAGGTGGAGCCGAAGACATCCCTCAAGGCGGTCAAGTTCGGCGACTCGCGGACGATGCGTATCGGCGACTGGGTCATGGCGATCGGTAATCCCTTCGGCCTCGGCGGGTCGCTGACGGTGGGTGTGGTTTCAGCCCGCGGCCGTAACATCAATGCCGGACCCTATGACAACTTCATCCAAACCGATGCTGCTATCAACAAGGGCAACTCCGGGGGGCCGCTTTTCAATATGAAGGGCGAGGTGATCGGTATCAACACGGCAATCATTTCGCCGAGCGGCGGCTCGATCGGTATCGGTTTTGCCGTCCCCACCGAACTTGCGCAGAACATCGTGCAGCAGTTGATCGAGTTCGGCGAAACCCGTCGCGGCTGGCTTGGCGTGCGCGTTCAACCAGTGACCGACGATATCGCTTCCAGTCTTGGAATGGATAGCGCGAAGGGTGCGCTCATTTCCGGCGTGGTAAAGGGAGGCCCGGTGGAGAATGGGCCTATCAAGTCGGGCGACGTCGTCTTGAACTTCGATGGCAAGCCTATTCTGGAAATGCGTGACCTGCCACGGATCGTGGCGGAAAGCCCTGTCGGCAAGGAAGTCGATGTCGTCGTGCTTCGCGATGGCAAGGAAGAAAAGGTCAAGGTCAAGCTTGGCCAGTTGCAGGACAATGCCGAAGACCAGCAACCGGGTGCTAGCAGCGATGACGCTACGCCCGAAGATGGTGAGGGCGGTGAAATGACCGCCCCCGAAGACAAGGATGGCGCCGAAACGGAGCAGCAGGCGCCGGATACGCGTGAAGCATCGCAGACCGTGCTTGGCATGGACCTCGTGACGTTGACGGATGAGTTGAAAACGGAAAAGGGCATCGCAGAAAGCGTCGAAGGCGTTTATGTGGCGAGCGTTGCGCAGGGCTCGGTTGCCGAGCAAAAAGGCGTCAAGGCTGGCGACGTGATCGTTGAAGTCGGGCAGGATTTCATGGAGGTGCCAGGCGATGTGCTTGTACGCGTCAATGGCCTCAAGTCTGCCGGACGGAAGAATGCGCATATGATGATTGCCGATGCGCAGGGCAATCTGCGTTTCGTGGCAATACCGCTGGAATAGTCTGCTTCGTTTTTTAGCCATCTGCTATTTGCGAACACATCATCAAAGCCGTCCGTTTCCAACGGGCGGCTTTTTGCTGGCGGGATGGCTAGTCCGAGATGAGGACGATGTGCGATTTCGTCAGGTGTAACTCCTCCTGTGCAAAACACGCGCCGTTTCCTGTTTCGGAACATATTTGCTGCTGTTCTGTCTCTGCGCCCAACCACAGAAATCTTTTTGCTCAGCATCAGCAATCGAGCAATCTTCTTTCTATATAAAAATAATAGACAATGTAGGTTTCTTCTCAGACGGCACGTGGTGAACGGGTGTCGCGGCTAAACGGGCCGTTGTCCTGCCTGATGGCAGACATGGCAGAGCTCCAAAGCGAGGAACCAATGACACGCAAGATCAGACTGGGCGCATTCCTGCCCGGCGGTGGACAGCACATCGCATCATGGCGTCATCCCGATCAGCCCGTGGATGGCGCGGTGAGCTTCGAGTTTCACAAGCAACTGGCACAAACTGCCGAACGCGGATTGTTCGACGCCTATTTTCTGGCAGACAATCTGGCGGTCGGCTTCGGAGGGGCGCGCGAGGGTGGAAATGCCAGGGTTGCCGGTTTCGAGCCGACGACGCTGTTCTCGGCGCTCGCACCCTTCACCAAGAATCTCGGCTTCATCGCCACATCATCCACGACCTATGAGGAGCCGTATCTGACGGCGCGCAAATTCGCCTCGCTGGATCTCATTTCCGGCGGTCGGGCAGGATGGAACGTTGTGACGACAACCGGTGATTCTGCCGCGCAGAACTTCAATCTGGATACACAACTGCCCCATGCCAGCCGCTACAAGCGCGCCGCCGAGCACGTGGATGTTGTCAAGAAGCTGTGGGACAGCTTCGAGGATGACGCCTTTGTCCGCGAGGTGGAAAGCGGTGTGTTCTACGACAAGACCAAGCTGCATGAGACCAATCATCGTGGTGAGCATTTCCAAGTGCGTGGTCCGCTCAACGTGCCGCGCTCGCCGCAGGGCCATCCCGTTATCGTGCAGGCTGGACAGTCGGAGGACGGCCGCGATCTGGCAGCGGCAACGGCAGAGGTGATCTTCACTGCTCACCAGCATCTTGAGACGGCGCAGGAATTTTACCGCGACATTAAGACCCGCGCTCGCCGTCTGGGTCGCGATCCGAACCATATTCTTGTTATGCCGGGCGTATCGCCCTTTGTCGGCAGAACCCAGGCGGAAGCCCAGGAAAAGTATGAGAAGCTGACCTCGCTCATCCTTGAAGAGGATGGCGTCGGCCTCTTGAATGGTCTGACAGGGGGTACGCTGGATCTTAAGGGCTACGATCTCGATGGGCCGCTACCCGTGGCGCCGCCGACGGAGGGCATGAAGAGCCGACAGGCACTGCTGCGCCAGATCGCCGACGAGAACAATTTCACCATCCGGCAACTCTATCAGTGGGTCGCCTCGGCCCGTGGTCATTACACCATCGTCGGCACACCGGAGACAATCGTCGATACGCTGCAGGAGTGGTTCGAGAACGAGGCGGCAGACGGCTTCAACATCCTGCCTCCGTGGCTTCCCACAGCGCTCGACGACTTTGTCGATCTCGTTATCCCCGAACTTCAGCGGCGCGGCCTGTTCCGCACGCATTATGAAGGCACCACGCTTCGCCAGAATCTTGGTCTTCCATACCCGGTCAATCGCTGGTCGGTTCAGCAACCGGTTGTCCAGGCGGCGGAGTGAGGTGCGATCATGTCTTACGACGAGGTAAAATCCACCCATCCGGCTTTGCTGGACTATCGTGGCGAGAAACGTGCGCCACTCGCCATCCAGGTGATCAACCGCTATGGCAGGCCGTTTTTGTCCCGCTATGCGCTGGTGCTCGGCTTTTTGGCGGCTTGGCAAATATCAAGCGCGCAGGGGTGGATCAACCCTGCGGTCTTTCCACGGCTCGACGTTATCGTCGCCGCTCTCTGGAAAGGCATTGTCGGCGGGGCGTTGATCGATGACATCGCCATCAGCCTGCAGAGGTCCGGCATCGCATTTGCAGCCGCGGTTGTCATAGGCATTCCGCTCGGCCTTTTCATGGGGCAGGTGGCTGCTGTGGAACGCGCTCTCGATCCGCTGCTGCAGTTTTTCCGCCAGACATCGGCGCTGGCGCTCTATCCGGTCTTTATTCTGATGCTGGGCCTCGGTGAAGCATCCAAGGTCTTCGTCATCTTCTGGGCGACGCTCTTCCCGATCCTGCTATCTACCATCGGCGGAGTGAAGGAAGTGGATCGCAAGCTCGTGGAAATGGCCCGGACCTATGGGGCCGGGTCGATCGCGATCTTCCGGCGTGTGATACTGCCTGCTTCCGTCCCGGCCATTTTTGTCGGCCTTCGCCTTTCTGCCACCACCGCGCTTCTGCTGCTCATCGCCGCCGAGATGATCGGCGCCAATAAGGGCGTCGGCTTTCAGGTGATGAACGCCCAGTACAATTTCCAGATTCCTCTGATGTATGCGTCGATCCTGCTTCTGGCGCTTCTCGGGCTCGCGGCCAATGCCGGGCTCGTGTTGCTCCAGCGCAAGCTTTGCCGCTGGTCTGCGCCGTCCCATTGATCCCGCATCGATCCCTCATTCTTCAAATTCAAAGGATAAAACCATGACCTTCCATTCCCGCAAGCTGCTGCTTTCGGCAGCCTTTCTCCTCAGCTTTACCACAATCGCTTCGGCGGAAGAGATCAAGCTTCGCTACCTCGCAAGTCAGGGCGGTCTTGCCGCGCATGAGCTTGCTGAAAAACTCGGCTATTTTAAAGGAACTGGCGTCAGCTTTGAAAATGTCGGTTATGCCCAAGGTGGCCCGGCCTCGCTCTTTGCGCTGGCCTCCGGTGACGTCGAAATCGGAAGTGCCGCGACGTCTGCCGTGCTGAACTCGATTGCCGGCGGAAATGACTTCGTTGCCGCCTATCCTTCGAACGGCATCAACGATCAGGTCCAGTCGGTGTTTTATGTTCTGGACGACAGCCCGATCAAGACGATCAAGGATATTGCCGGCAAGACGATTGCGGTCAACACGCTCGGTGCGCATCTGGATTACACCATCCGCGAGGCGCTGCATTCGCAAGGCCTGCCGGCCGATGCCGCAAGGCCGGTTGTCGTGCCGGGACCGCAACTGGAGCAGGTGCTTCGTTCCAGCCAAGTGGATGTCGCAGCCTTCGGTTACTGGCAGACGACATTCGAAGGCCTCGCCAAGAAGAATGGCGGCATTCGTCCTGTCTTCGATGACACCGATGTTCTCGGCGATATTGCTGGCGGCTTCGTAGTCTTGCGTCGCGATTTCATCACGGCGCATCCGGAAGCGGCTAAGACATTTGTCGAGCAGTCTCAGCGGGCACTCGATTACGCTCGTGAGCATCCGGAGGAAACCAAGAAAATTCTGGCCAAGGCGCTCGAAGAGCGTGGCGAGAACCCAGAATTGGCGCAGTACTTCCTCGGCTACGGCGTGCGGCCTGGCGGCAAGGCCGTCGATCGTGACCTACAGTTCTGGATCGATGTTCTGACCCGCGAGGGCAAGGTTCAGCCGGGCCAACTCGCAGCGGAGAAAATCCTCTACTCGCCTGAAACCGCAACCGCCAGCAATTGAGGTGATGTGATGAGTGCAGTAGCGTCTTTGCGGGGAGAGGTGGCGATCCGCCATCTCTCCAAATCCTACCAGTTGAATGGTAAGCCGTTTCAGGTGCTGAAAGACCTGAACCTCACCATCGGATCCGGCGAAAGCCTCGCTATCGTTGGGGCCAGCGGTTCCGGCAAGACGACCCTCCTGCGGGTTCTGGCGGGGCTTGAAGAGGCAGATCGCGGTGACGTCCTGATCGATGGAAACGCCGTGCGCGGTGTCGGTCGGGAGCGGGCGGTGATTTTTCAGGAGCCGCGGCTTCTGCCTTGGTTGACTGTGCTTGACAATGTCGCCTTCGGGCTCGAAACGCAAGGTTTGAGCCGGGAAGAGGCGCGCAGCCGTGCACGCCGTTACATAAACCTCGTCGGCTTACAGCAGTTCGAGGATGCCTATCCGCGACAGCTCTCCGGTGGCATGGCCCAACGCGTGGGCATTGCCCGGGCTCTGGCCGTCCAGCCGGAAATCCTGTTGCTGGATGAACCACTCGGCGCGTTGGATGCGATGACCAAGATTGGCATGCAGCAGGAGCTTGCACGCATATGGCGCGAAGAAGACGTCACCACGGTTCTCGTTACTCATGATCTGGAAGAGGCGCTTTATCTGGCCGATCGTATCCTGATCCTCCCACGGGAAAAGGGCGCCGCACCCCGGCTGATCGATGTCGATCTTCCGCGCCCGCGTGACCGGAGTTCGCCAGCCTTTGTTCGCCAGCGGGAGGAACTGCTACACGTCTTTGGTCTGCACTAGCGCAAACGCATGAAACGGGTGGCTGTTAATGAAGCTGCTCTCTAAGCCTTGGCCTTCATGAAATGGAGGCCAAAGCCTATGACACTTCTAAATAATAAGGTCGCAATTATCACTGGCGCATCATCCGGTATTGGCCGGGCGACCGCGCTGCTCTTTGCCGCAGAGGGTGCTGCGGTCGTCATCAATGCGCGTGGCGAGCGGGCGCTGAATGAGGTTGCCGAGACAATAGCGAATCTGGGCGGCCGGGTGCATGCGGTGGTCGGCGATGCCGGTCTTGCGCAGACGCATGAGCGATTGGTTCGGGCGGCGGCGGATCGGTTCGGCGGTCTCGATATTGCCGTCAACAATGCGGGCGCTGTCGGCGCGATCAAGCCGCTCGCCGAACTCTCGCTCGAAGAATGGCATCACACATTGAACGCCAATCTGACCTCGGCCTTTCTCGGTGCGCAATCCCAGGTGCCATCCATGCTGGCGCGTGGCGGCGGAGCAATTGTTTTCACCTCCAGCTTTGTCGGCACGAGCGCCGGTCTGCCTGGAATGGCTGCCTATGGCGCGGCGAAGGCTGCCCTCATGGGACTGGTGAAAGGTCTGACCGCCGACTATGCGGTGAAAGGCATTCGCGCCAATGCCCTGCTGCCGGGCGGTGTGGATACGGCGATGGCTGGAGACGACGCACAAAAAGAATGGGCCGCCAGTCTTCATGCTATGAAGCGCATCGCTAGCCCTGAGGAATTGGCGCAGGCAGCGCTCTTCCTCGCAAGTCCGATGGCAAGCTTCGTGGCCGGATCGGCCCTCTATGCCGATGGAGGCAATGCCGCGGTGAAGTGAAGATGTGGGGCAGCAGGATGCGATGTTATCGCGCCCGCCATTCCTCCAGCGTCAGCGCGTAGGTGACGTGAGGGCGAAGGTGCGGATGTGTCTCTTCCGGCACGCGTGGGTGATTGAAATCGCGTGCCGCGTCGCGCTTCAATCCGATCCGCTTCATGACAGCGGTGGAGCGATGATTGTTGTAGACGGCGAAGGAAACGATCTCGGAAAGGCGCTTTTCGTCGAAAGCCATCGAGAGAAGCGCCTTTGCCGCCTCCGTCACGTAGCCCTTGCCCCAGTACCTGGTCGCCAGCCGCCAGCCGATTTCCATCGTGCCTGGGGTGAAGACGTTATCGATTGTCACCGGGGCGACGCCGCAAAAGCCCATGGGTTCGCCAGTCTCTCGATTTTCCATGGCGTAGAAGCCAAAGCCGGTGGTGTGGATGACGGCGTTGATCCTGTCCATCATGGCGTCGGATTCTTCGTCGCTGCGGCGCACGGCAAAGAACTCCATGACGACCGGATCGGCGTTGATCTCGCGGAAAAGGGCGCGGTCGCTTTCCTTCCAGGCGCGCAGAATAAGGCGTGGTGTACCGTGGATGATCATGCGGTGACGAAATCCGACTTGCGATAACCTTGAAGATAGAGGAGGGCGGTGAGATCGCCGTGATCGATGCGAATTTTCGCTTCCGCTGCCACGGCGGGTTTGGCGTGCAGGGCAACGCCGCTGCCGGCAAGGTGCAGCATGCCGAGATCGTTTGCGCCATCGCCAACGGCCAATGCATCCTCAGGCGAAATACCAAGCGTGTTCGCAATGTCGATCAGCGCATCGACTTTGGCCTGCTTTCCGAGAATGGGTTCGGCGACCGTTCCGTCCAACTGTCCGTCCTGCTCGCCAAGGATGTTGGCCCGGCTCTCCTGGAAGCCGATCATATCCGCAACGCGTGCGGTAAAGACGGTAAAGCCGCCGGATACGAGAGCTGTGTAGTAGCCCTTGGCCTTCATCGTCGCCACCAGTTCCTTACCGCCGGGGGTCAGCGTGATACGCTTTTCAATGACCTCACCGATGACGGAAACAGGCAGGCCTTTCAATAGCGCCACGCGCTCACGCAGTGCAGGCTCGAAGGCGATTTCGCCATTCATGGCACGTGCGGTAATGGCCGACACCTTGTCCTTCAAACCCACTTCGGCGGCCAGCTCATCGATGCATTCCTGCCCGATCATGGTGGAATCCATATCGGCAATCAGGATCTTCTTGCGGCGTGTATCCTGATCCTGAATGACAATGTCGATGGGTAGCCCGGCGATCGTGGCGGACAGCGTCGTGCGGGCAGCGTCAGTATCGGCGCCTTCCGGCAGCACCATATCGCAGGCAACACCGTCTGCCAGCCAGTAAAGGCCGGATGCTCCAACGGCCTGCGCCGCCGTTTCTCCAAGCGCTGGGCTGAGAACAGGATTTGACGGATTGGCGATAAGCGTGGCAACGAAAGCCATGATGAAAAACCTTGATGAACAATTCGATGCGATCCTGATAACCGGCCCGACCGCAAGCGGCAAGTCCGCCCTTGCGCTTCGTTTGGCCAAGCAGCATGGCGGCGTCGTCATCAATGCCGACAGCATGCAGGTCTATGACACGTTGCAGGTGCTGACGGCCCGACCATCGGCGGACGAGATGGGCGGCATCCCCCATCTCCTCTACGGGCATGTATCGGCCAAGACGCTATATTCTACGGGCGAATGGCTGCGGGAGATCGGCACTCTTCTTTCTCAACTCAAGGCGAAGGGGCTGCTGCCCGTGATCGTCGGCGGAACTGGACTTTATTTCAAAGCGCTGACGGGCGGTCTCTCGGACATGCCTGCGATCGCGTCCGATGTTCGGGAACGGTACAGGCAGCGTCTGATCGAAGAGGGTTCCGTGGCACTCCATGCCGAACTCCAAGCCCGAGACCCCGACGTGGCACAAGCGCTGATGCCGACCGACGGCCAGCGGACTGTGCGAGCGCTCGAGGTTCTGGAAGCGACGGGCCAGTCGATCAAGACCTATCAATCCGCCACGGGGCCTGTGATCATCGATCCGGCTCGTGCCCGCAAGATGGTGGTTTTGCCAGAGCGCCACGTCCTGCATGATCGCATCAATCGACGTTTCGCCCATATGATGGAGAGCGGTGCCGTTGAAGAAGTCCAAGCGCTTCTGGCTCTCGATTTGCCACAGGATTCCACGGCAATGAAGGCGATAGGCGTCTCGCAGATTGCCGAGTTTCTGGCGGGTCGGATGAGCGAAGGCGAGGTGATCGAGAAGGCTGCGGCTGCGACCCGTCAATATGCCAAACGGCAGATGACGTGGTTTCGCAATCAGATGGACGATGATTGGCAGCGTGTGCTTACGTGAGCCGGTTGTGCCTCAGTCTTTCCTGTAGAGGCTCCCTAAGGGCTTCTTCAGCAAGGTTTCGCGAATGGAGGAGCGTGTTTCGCTGGTGAAAAATGGCCGCATCGTATCGTGATCGACCGGAGCATTGCGCTCCGTGCTCGATATGGAGGCGGGCTGCTGCTGAGGAGGCTTTGGCGTTGCAGTTGGATTACCACGCGGAAGCATGTGAGGGCGGTAGGGTTCGAAGCCGTTACCAACCTCGCCGGGGCGGTCGTAAGCCCAGTCATCCATGTCGGTCTCGCTCATCTCCTTGGCAACCGTTGCGTCGTAGCTCTGCCGGAAGCCGGAAATGTCCGGGCCGGATACCGAGCGCATGCGCTTGACGATGGAGCGGAGATCGACATTGTCCGGCGTGTCGTCATGGATGGCGGCGGTAACGCTGCCCGCCTTCGGCAACATATGCTGCGGCAGGCGTTTAAATTGCATGCGCATCGGAACGCTCACCCCTTCGCCAAAGGCAATCGCTTCGCC
This sequence comes from uncultured Agrobacterium sp., assembly GCF_913777885.1. NCBI lineage: Bacteria > Pseudomonadati > Pseudomonadota > Alphaproteobacteria > Hyphomicrobiales > Rhizobiaceae > Agrobacterium > uncultured Agrobacterium sp. Next base: position 643,412 of record NZ_CAJYTV010000003.1, read on the forward strand.
GTTGCCAAGAGAGGAGAGGAAGCTGATCGTTGAGCTTGAAGAACCGGAAATCGCAGAGCGGATGATCTCCTGGTCCTTGTCGTTCGAAAGGCGCATGGCAAAGACAGTCGAACACTGCGACAGGATCGTCTGATCCAACTCTCCCGGTCGCTGCGTGATAATGCCAAGCGAAACGCCATATTTTCGGCCTTCCTTGGCGATGCGGGCAATGGCTTGGCGCGTTGGGAAGAAGCCAAGCTCCGGATCGGATGGCACATAACGATGCGCTTCTTCGCAAACGACCAGCGTATGGATCGATCCCTGGCTCCAAAGCGCTAGTTCGAAGGCCATGCGGCAAAGAACCGACGCAACGGAATTGACCACTTCGGAGGGAATTCCGGCAAGCTGAAAGACCGAAATCGGTTTGCCGTCTCCCGGCACACGGAAGATATGTGCGACCGTCTCGATGATCGTATCGTTGATGGTGCTATTGGAGAACATGAAGTGGTAGCGCGGATCGTTGATGGCTGCCATGATGCGCAGCTTGAGGGTGCGCAAAGCCGGCTTTTCGTCTCTGCCCTCCAGACGACCGAGGCGCTCGTCGATCAGCGCCAGAAGATCGGCAATGCGATAAGGAACCGGTGTATCGGCGGTCAGCGACGATTTTTCCGAGGCGCGCCGAATATGTGACATGTCCGTGCCACGGAAAGCGCGCTTGGCATCTGGGATGAGGTCGCGCAGAATGTCGAGCTCCTCGGCGGGCGGCTTTTGCCCGCGAAATACCACTTCGGCGAACTCTTCGAGTTTCATGAGCCAGAAGGGCAGATCGAGCGTATCCGTATCGATCACCACCGAGGTTGTCGGGAAGGCTGCGGCAAATTCATTATGGGGATCGAGAATCAGTACCCTGAGCTTCGAGTCTTTCTCGATGGCCTTGTTAAGGAGCAGGGTCACGGCCGTCGTCTTGCCCACGCCGGTGGAGCCGAGCACGGCGAAATGTTTCGACAGCAATTGCGGAATGTTGATCATCGCATCGACGCTCTGATCCTGGCTAAGATTGCCGATGATACAACTGCCCGCGGCGCTGTTTTCGTAGATTCGCATGAGGTCACTGGCGCGGATGCGATGAGCGACTGCGCCGAGATGGGGATAGCGGGTAATGCCGCTCGAAAAGAGCTCGATGCCGTCTTCCGTGGAATAGATTTCGCCGAGCAGTTCCACGTCCACGAGCAGCGTATTGGCGTCGTGGTCCGACCATGAAGAACCATCGATATTCATGGCGTAGGTGAGGGCAGTTACCCGCGTTGAGCCGAGATCGATGGAGATCAGCCGTCCGACCGACCATAATTTCGCGACATTCGGATCGTCGTTGGTGATGGTAACGGAGATACGCGCTTTCGAGCCGCTGCAGGAAACCACTCTGCCAAGCATGCGACTGGCTGCTGTCTGTTCGTCCCGGCGGTCGTGTTCGCCTGCCTTTGCCGATGCTCGTAGATCGTCGTTAAACACGGTTTTTTCCCCGCAAGGCCGATGTCGGTGTCGTCGATGCTTTGTTGTTATCTAAAAATGTTTAGGTCATGGGCTTTAACAAGTGGTGTAATTGGCGCGCATCTTTGTTTCGCATCGACCCGCTTCCGGGCAATAAAGTTAAGCCTTCGTGATTTTTTCGGCAATTTGCGTTGACGCCCATCATATTTCTGGCTAACACTCCGCCCCATGAAAAATCTTAACGTACTTATCGTGGTGGGACGGCGCATGGGCAGGATGGTGTAACCATCCGGCGAAAGCACCCATGCGCTGAACGAGGCTCCTCTAGGGGCCTTTTTTTATGTCTCCACTTGGGCGGTCACGCTCAGCGATATCCAAAAGCCAAATCGGGATGGAACAGGCAATGACGGATAAGGACAACACGGAAAACAGCAATCGCATGACGGGCGCGGAGATCGTGCTGCGTGCGCTCAAGGACAACGGTGTCGAGCATATCTTCGGCTATCCGGGCGGCGCTGTTCTTCCGATCTACGACGAGATTTTCCAGCAGGAGGAAATCCAGCACATTCTGGTTCGCCATGAACAGGGTGCGGGACACGCGGCAGAAGGTTACGCACGCTCCACCGGCAAGGTCGGCGTGATGCTCGTCACCTCCGGCCCAGGCGCGACCAATGCTGTTACCCCGTTGCAGGATGCGCTGATGGATAGCATCCCTCTGGTCTGCATTTCCGGCCAGGTTCCAACCACACTGATCGGCTCCGATGCCTTCCAGGAATGTGACACCGTCGGCATTACCCGCCCATGCACCAAGCACAACTGGCTGGTTAAGGACGTCAATGAGTTGGCGGGCATCATTCATGAAGCCTTCCGTATTGCGCAGACGGGCCGTCCCGGTCCTGTCGTCGTCGATGTTCCGAAAGATATTCAGTTCGCCACCGGTACCTATACGCCGCCATCCGCTGCCATTCAGCAAAAGAGCTACAAGCCAAAGGTTCAGGGAGATCTGAACGCTATCAAGGCGGCGATCGAACTGATGTCGAAAGCCAGGCGTCCTGTTTTCTATACGGGCGGTGGCGTGGTCAATTCCGGTCCGGAAGCCACCCGTCTGTTGCGCGAACTGGTCGAACTGACAGGCTTTCCGATCACCTCCACGCTGATGGGTCTCGGTTCTTACCCGGCGTCCGGCGACAAGTGGTTGGGCATGCTCGGCATGCACGGCTCCTACGAAGCCAATATGGTCATGCACGATTGCGACGTCATGGTTTGCATCGGCGCGCGTTTCGATGACCGCATCACCGGTCGTCTCAATGCGTTTTCGCCCAATTCCAAGAAGATCCACATCGATATCGATCCCTCTTCGATTAACAAGAACGTTCGCGTCGATGTTCCGATCATCGGCGATGTCGCGCATGTTCTGGAAGACATGGTCCGTCTATGGCGGGCGCTGCCTGCCAAGCCCGAAAAGGCGCAGACCGAAGAGTGGCACAGCCAGATCGCCCGCTGGCGCGCGCGCAACTCGTTCGCCTACAAGAACTCCAACGATGTCATCATGCCGCAATACGCGCTGGAGCGCCTGACTGCGGCCACCCGGGATCATGATACCTACATCACCACCGAAGTTGGTCAGCACCAGATGTGGGCGGCACAGTTCATCGGCTTCGAAAAACCGAACCGCTGGATGACCTCGGGCGGTCTGGGGACCATGGGCTATGGTTTCCCTGCTGCCATCGGCGTTCAGGTTGCCCATCCGGATGCGCTCGTTATCGATGTTGCCGGGGATGCCTCGATCCAGATGTGCATTCAGGAAATGTCATGCGCCATCCAGTATAATCTGCCGGTCAAGATCTTCATCCTGAACAACCAGTATATGGGAATGGTCCGTCAGTGGCAGCAGTTGCTGCACGGCAACCGTCTGTCCAACTCCTATACCGAAGCCATGCCGGACTTCGTCAAACTGGCAGAAGCCTATGGGGCAGTGGGCATGTATTGCGACGACCCCAAGGAACTGGACGACAAGATCGCCGAAATGATCGCGGTGAAAAGACCCGTCATTTTCGATTGCCGCGTCGCCAATCTCGCCAATTGCTTCCCGATGATCCCGTCCGGTAAGGCACATAATGAAATGCTGCTGCCGGATGAAGCAACGGACGAAGCAGTTGCCAATGCCATCGACGCCAAGGGTCGCCAGCTCGTCTAATCGTGGGAAGAGGATAAAGACATGAACGCACACCTACAGCCCACCGGCTCCGCATACTTCATCCAGACCGAAACGGCGATGGTGGAAAACCACACGCTCTCGGTTCTGGTCAATAACGAGCCGGGCGTTCTCGCCCGTGTCATCGGCCTGTTTTCCGGCCGTGGCTACAACATTGAGAGCCTGACGGTTTCTGAGACAGAACATGAGGCACACTTGTCGCGCATCACCATTGTGACGCGCGGCACGCCTGGTGTGCTGGAGCAGATCAAGGCGCAGCTTGAGCGGATCGTTCCGGTTCATCGCGTGGTGGATCTGACGGTGCGTGCACGCCAGGCAGGGCAAGAGCGTCCAATCGAGCGCGAAGTGGCGCTTATCAAGGTCGCAGGACGCGGCGAAGATCGCGCCGAGACCTTGCGTCTTGCTGATGCCTTCCATGCCAAGGTTGTTGATGCGACGCTCGATCACTTCATTTTCGAGATCACCGGCAAGTCGTCCAAGATCGATCAATTCGTTTCGATCATCAAGCCGCTTGGGCTGATCGAGATTTGCCGTACCGGCATTGCGGCGATGAACCGTGGGCCGGAAGGCATGTAACGCTTCATTCATGAGATCGACGAATGCGACAGGCTCCACTTTCGGGGCCTGTTTTTTTATGTTGGACAGCTACGTGGCGGGATACATTTGCGAGTGTCGGCTAGAGCGTTTCCTTGTTAAATAGAAACAGTTCTGTTGGTTCAAACGGGATCGACTGATTGTCCGGGCGGCGCGTGCCGTAGCCAACGCATACGGCCAAGCCGTCCGGGCAAGCAGGTGGCCCGTT